>DATMIW010000014.1:0-13120 GCA_035554115.1 Pseudolysinimonas sp.
AGGATGGCCGCGCCGGGCACGATGCCGCCGCCCAGCACGCGATCGAATTCGGGGATGCCGCTTGGCCAGTGTGCGACGGTGTCGGCGCCCAGGTCGGTGATCGGCCGTGCCGCGCGGGCGGCGCTGACCCGCGCCGGTTTCACGGATGCGGCGCTGACACCCTTCTCGACGACCGAGCCCCACGCCTGGCATTCGGGGCACTGGCCGTACCACTTGCCGCCGGCCCACCCGCACTCCGAACATGCGAAACCGGGGGATGCGGGGCGGGCCATGCCGCCAGCCTAAACGCGGCCACCGACGTGCGCGGCCGCTGCCGCTGGGTCGTGGCAAATCCGGGCAAACCCGGCCCTTCGTCCACGACTCGTGGATGTGACCCCGGATTTGCCCGGATTGGCCGACGCGCGGCGTAGGCCGCCACGAGCCCCGCGTCACCTACCCGCGCCGAACCGCCCGGTCGAAATCACGGAGATCCGGGATGCCTCACCCGGCAAAGCAGGCCACGCAGGGGCTTTGCGTCGTCGCGATCTCCGTGGTTTGGTGCGCACGGACGCGGGGTGGTTGTGAATAGGGCGCGCACCCCGTCGATGGGTCCGGTGGCTAGCGATCGACGCGGTGCATAAGTTGCGGGATGACCTCGGAACAGATCTCCGCAAGTGCGTGCGCCCGGCCGGTCGGCCTCGATTGCGCGAGTTTCACCAGCACGATCGGCAGCGGTTCCACCGGGTCGAGGATCGGGAGAGCAACAACTGATCGCCCGGCATATGTGGTCCCGTATGTCGGTCGTTGATTGAGGACCGCGTACCCCTGTCCTTCAGCCACAAGACCGCGCACCGTCTCATAGCTGGAACTGCGGTAGTGGATCTGCGGGACAACGCCGGCGGCACGGAGAAGTCCCTCGAAGTATTCGGCGCTTCGCGGTATGTCAAGAAGGATCATCGGCTCGTTCTCTAACTGGCTGAGCCGGATTCCGCTGGACCCTGCGAGGGGGTGGTCCATTGCGACGATCACATAGGGCGCAGCGGCCCCCAAGCGCCGACGTTCGAAGGTGTCGCCGAGCTCAAGGTCATACATCACCGCGATATCCGAGGATCCGTCCTGGAGGGACGCCAGCAGGTCTTTGGTGTCGAGCTCGCGGAGGCTCAGTTTGATCTGTGGGTAGCGCCTGCTGCACGCCGCCGTGATCACCGGGACCGCGAACGGAGCCAGGGTCACAAAGCAACCGAGCGTCACTTCGCCACTCACGTTCTCGGCAATACCTCGGGCCGACTCCTCAAGTTCTGAGGCATGCGCCAACAGACCCTGCGCTTCGATGTTGAGCCTGTGCCCGGCGGCGGTGAGCGCCAGCCCTCGAGCGTGGAGTCGGATGAAGAGTTGCACTCCTAGGGCACGCTCGAGGGCTGCCACTGCGCTGGATACTGCGGATTGGGCGACGTGCAGTTCCAGCGCAGCCGCGGTCATGCTGCCTGTTCCGGCCGCGGCCACGAAGTAGCGGATCTGCGTGAGGGTGTACTCAGCCATAAATCAACCTTGATCGTTAGCGAGACCCCAGCACGCGAAGAAACGCTGCGGTCATGACCGATCGTAGGGCCGTGTCATTTACTCGGTCTCCATCGCGAGCTCTGCGAGGGCTGCGCGCTCGCCGCGGGGTGTGGGGTCGCTCGTGCCCACTCGACCGAAGCGCTTCATGAGGACGTAGTAGAACGGGCAAATCGCCGCAAGGCCCACGATCCACGAGATATCGATGCCCCCGAGGAGCGTCGCGATGGGGCCGGTGTAGAGCGTCGTGCTGAGGAACGGAATCTGGATCGCGATTCCTACGACGTAGGCGATGATCGCCGGAGCGTTGAATCGACCGTAGATTCCCCCATCCTTTTCGAACATCGAGGCGATGTCGTACTTTCCGTGCTTGATTAGGTAGTAATCCACCAGGTTGATCGCCGTCCACGGAACGAGGACGCAGAGCAAGATGAGCAGGAAGTTCGTGTAGTTGGTGAGGAAGTTCCCGGCACCCACGATGGCCAAAAGAAGCGCGACCACGAACATTGCTATCGCCGCGATCGCCCGTGCGGCGACGCGCGGAACCCAGCGGGCAAATATCGTCTGTCCGACTGTGATGATCGAAAGAGAGCCGCAGTAGACATACATAGCGCTCTGCGAGACGAGGGCGATGCTGAAGACCACGATGATGACCCCAGCGATTCCCTGGGTTACCGTCGCGAGTCCCGTTACGACGTCCATTCCCGGCAAGGCTGATCCGATCAGGGACCCGAGAATCATCGGAACGATTCCTCCGAGAACTGCGCCCATGTAGGTGGACCAGAAGGCGGGGCGTACGCCGGTGTCCTTCGGCATATAGCGCGTGTAGTCCGAGACGAAGGGGGCGCAGGCGATGAGCCACAGCGCGGCAAGCGAAATCGAGCCCATGACGCCGAATGCGGTCACCTCTCCGGACGTCCACGTGGCGTCGGGAACCCCGTTCACGGAAACAGCCCACACGAACGCCAAGACAATCCCGGCGCCGGCGATGATGCTCATCAGCCGCGCGAAGCGGTGGATGAACTTGTAGCCGACGACGGCGGCCACGGTCGCGATCACCCCGATCACCAAAATCGCGGGGGTGTCGCTGATCTTGAAGATCGCCGCGATCGACTGACCTCCCAGCACCAGGTTGGATGCGAAGAAGCCGAGGTACATGAAGATCACGAGGACGATCACCAGAAGGCTTCCGTACGAGCCGAACTGGGCGCGTGTCTGAAGCATCTGAGGCACTCCGGTCTGCGGCCCCTGTGCGGCGTGCAGCGCCATGACGACGCCGCCGACGAGGCAGCCGAACAGCAGGGTGACGGATGCGGCCCAAAACGGGAGACCGTACAGCGCTGTCGCGATGTATCCCGTCGCGATTGCCGCGAGCGTCAGGCCCGTGCCGAACCAGATGGTGAAGAGGTCACGGGCCTTGCCATGACGTTCTGTGAGTGGGATGTGTTCGACCGTGCGATTTTCGATCGCCGGCGACGAGCTTTGTATTCCAGTAGCCATGATGGCTCCCTAGGTCTAGGTCGGATGAATAAAGGGTGGCCCAATCTTTCGGCAGATGCTCAGTCGTGAACAGAACATTTATCCGGCGATCTGGATTCAAAACGGTGATGCAGGTGGTGCCTGTGCGGCTCAGACGAAGGGGATCTTGTAGGTTTCGGCCACGTGATCGCCGGTGGGGCTCTTGATGGTGAGCTTCGCGTTCTCAGCAACGGAGGCGTCCAGGAGTGCAACGGCGATATTGCGATCGAGGGCGAACGACCACACGGCCCAGCGCACGATGCCGACCTTGGTTCCGCTTTCGTCCTCGACATCCCAGAACCATTCGAAGTTCGGCCACTCTTCGGTGTCTGACACCAGTCCGACAGTCTTGCGCGCTGGCCCCTCTTCGCGGACCTTCAGGAGGGCGTCGCGCCCGATGAAGTCGTTGCCGTCAAGGTCGAGGAAACCGAGAAGACCGGCTTCGAGAAGGTCCATATCGGAGTTGGTGGCGTACTGCGTGTCGAGGATGCCCTGCTCGACCGCGCGGTTGAGGTTGGGGCCGGTGACGAGAAGATCGTGCTTGCGCCCCTCCTCGCGGACGGCGTCCCAGGCGACCAGAGCCCGGTCGGTTCCGAGCGGGTAGACCTCGAAGCCGGCCTCTTTGCTCCAGCCCGTGTTCGAGATGACGACGTCAACGCCGGCGAGCTTCGTCACGACGCACGCGAAGCGCTTGAGTGCCGTGAGGTCCGTGTCGACGAGAGGTTGGAGGGTCTCGAGCGACTTCGGGCCCTGGACTTGAAATGGTGCCACGTCCGCTTCTTTCACGGTGACGTCGTAGCCGCCGGCCAGCGCGAGACCATATGCCCAAAGGGTGAGGTCCACATCGGAATGGGAGAACCAGACGACGTCCTCGAAGGGACGCAGGATGATGACCTCCGACATGATCTTGCCGTTCTGGTCACAGATGGGGGAGTACTTGCACCCTCCGACCGGCAGGTCGAGAAGGTTGCGAGGTGCGAGGTAGTCGGCGAACTTCAGGGCGTCCGGGCCGCGAAACTCCGCTTGCCGCTCGGCGCCGACATCCCAGAGGGTGACGCCGTCAGTCATGGCGTCGTACTCGGTCTTGGGATCGTTGCCATACACGAATGGCATGTAGGTGTGGTTGTACACGGCCCACTCGAGTGCGCCTTCTTCGACGGTTCGGTCGAAGTAGGGCGAGCGGCGCGTTGTGTAGAACAGGTTCTGGCGGACGGCTATGTCGGTCATTTTTTCTCTTCCTTGGATGGTGGCTTGGTAGTGCTCGTGCGCTAGGGCAGGAGGGGATTGGTGTCGAAGTATTCGGTCACTCTGAGGAGGTGGCCGTCCTGGGTCTCCGCGACCATGACGAACTCGAAGTCCAGACGGGTGCCGTTTGTCAGAGAGGTCGCGACCATGCGTCCTTCGGCAACGGCTCGTTCTTCGTTGCCGAGGATCCAGAACAGGTCGATTCCGATGTCGGTGAGGTCATCGACTGCCGGCTGGTTGGTCGCTCGCACATCGTCGGCACCGACCAGGGTTCGCTCATGCAGGGGATCGGTGAACCGTCCGGATTCGCCGAACAGTTCAGCGATTGCGTTGTTGTCTTTGTTGATCCAGCCTGCACAGAGTTGCTTGATGACCTGTCTGGCGTCCATGACGCTCCTCTCGATGTTCACGATGCGATGACTGTCGCGCGCGCCGGGTCGACAGTGAGGTCGGGGTCGACGAGCTTTCCTTCGCCGAGACTCCGGGCGAAGGTGATGTGATCCCGGGTGGACTCGGCGTTGAATCCGGTGTCGTGCAACAAGATGACGGAGGATTCGCTCACACCGCACCAGTCGAGAATGCCGACGCGAATGAGGCAGCCGAGCGCGGCGCTGTACCCGCGCTTGGTGAAGCTCCGCGCGGAACCCCCTGTGGTGAGGAGGAGAAGGTACGGTCGCGGTCTGAGGAGGCTGCCTTCCGGGTCGTTCGCGAACTCATACGCCCAGCCGTTGCTCCAGACCCGGTCGAACCACCCTTTGAGCATTGCGGGGAAGCCGAGCCACCACAGCGGACTGATGATGACGATTCCGTCTGCGCGTTCGATGCGGGCCTGTTCGGCGAGAAGGCGTTCCGATAGCTGGCCGCCCTCAAACTGCGCGTAGTCGGCTTCTGCGAAAACGGGGTCGAACTGCTCGCGGTAGAGATCGGCGACTTCGAAGGTGCGTCCGCTCGCTTCAAGTCCGGCCGTGTAGTTGGCAAGCAGCTCGGCTCCCAGCGAGTCATCTCTGGGATGACAGAAGACGACGAGGATGTGCTCGACGGACATGAATGGGGTCCTGTTCTCGTACTCATTACCCGTCTGGACGGCGTCGTTGCCCATCCGGTTGGTCAACTCTTCCTCTCGCGTAAAGGCCCGCGCATTGTGCGCGTGCACTAATTTTTCGAGCTAGAGTCGGTCAAGAGCACTGATTTGTGCCAATCCTTTGTGCATGGGACCGAGGGTCATGGATGTGACGAGCTCGTTCCTTGCCCTGTCGGCTTCTTTGCGCGACGGTGCGGGGCTCGCCGGCTTGGCCGCGGTGCTGCGACGAATATCCGGAGCCCCAGCTGCTTTCGTCGATCTTCGGGGAAGCCTCCTTGCGTCTTCGCCGTCCCGCAGTCAGTGGCCGCTGAGCGAGCTGCAGAGCTGGAAGCTCGGCGTGACGAGCGTGGGCACACCCCCGACCAAAGTCGTCCCCGTGACGGTTATGCAAGACGTCGAGGCGCTCCTGCTGGCGCAGGGAGGCGGGGAGTTCGACGCTGCACAGACTTTCGCGGCCGATCTGGCGGCTCTCGAGATTGGTCGATTGCAGGCGGCCCTCGCGGGTCGGCGTGAGCTCGCCTCGCAGGTGCTGGAAGACATCTTCACGGGCACCTCACGAGGAAATGACGCGCGGGATCGCCTTGCGTCATTGGGAATTCTGCTGGACTCGAATGGTCACTCGGTGATCGTGGGTCGGTGCGATCTGTCGGCGTCGCAGCTTCGGATGCGCCCCTGGAACCTGCATTCCCTTCTGGATGGCAGTGGCGATCCGTACCTTCGAGCGACGATCGGAAACGACATCGTGATCGTCGTGCCCGATTCGGGCGCCCCGGGAATCGCGCAGGTGCTGCTCGAACACCTGCGCAGCTTCGACACGAAATCCGGTGTCGGTGTGGGTCCCGTGGCGTCAGATCCACTTTCTCTCGCCATGAGCTATTTCCAAGCCAAAGACGCCGCCGCCGGGCTCGGGGTCGGCCAGGCGCGCCCCCTCAACCTGGGCTACATGCTTCTGGGCGCCGGAGAGATGTCGCCGCTTCGCGAGGTGAGCTCGCGCGCGATGAAGCCGCTGTTCGACCATGACGAGCGCACAGGTGGGTCGCTCGTCGAGACGCTCGCGGTTTATCTTCGAACTGACTGCTCGGTGTCTGCTGCATCGGACGCCCTGTTCATTCATCGCAACACGCTTCGCTATCGTTTGAAGGCCATCGCGGATCTGACGGGGTGGTCCATGGACACATTCGAAGGACGACTTCATTTCTGGATCGCAGCACAATCCTTGGGATTCCCAGAGACGCTCGGCACCCCGAATCCTGGGTCGCTAAATGACTAGGAACGGTCGCGCTGAATTCGGCGGAGTGGGAGTCGTTCAGCTCTCCACTCCTGATGTCGCGGCATCCCGCGCGTTCTATCTGGCTCTTTCGGATGACGGAACGTCCGAGCGCGACAGGTCTCGTGACCGGCTCGCTCAGTTTGAGTTCCTTGCCACGGAGCAGCCGGCGAGCTGGCTTGTCGAGTTCACCGTGAGCAATGTCGGCTCTGCTGTCGATAGCTGCGTGGCGCTCGGGGCAACTGTCGTTGATGAAAGCCCGACCACCGTGGCGCTGGTGGATCCTCGAGGTGTGCGTTTTGCTCTGACGGAGCCTGCTCGAGCGGCAGATCCGTCGATCCACCCCGGCTCGGTGTACATCGCTGATCTCTACACCCGGGATGTGGAATGGGCGGTGGGGTTCTATGCCGAGGCTCTCGATCTGGAGCTCAAGGTCCTGCCCGATGATCCGGTGGATTACATGCAGTTCCTCGCGCAGGATCGCCATGTTTTGGGCGTGCTCGATGTCACATCCTTCCTGGACGACGAGAGCCCGGACCAGTGGCTGCCGTACCTGTCGTTTGCGGATGTCGATGCGGCAATAGCTCGGGCTACCGCGCTGGGTGCGCGAGTTGTCGGGCCCGCTACCGCCAGCCCCACCGGCCGCTATGCGATCATTCGTGACCCGCAAGGCGTGCTGGTCGGCCTCTGGGACTCGTTCTCTCTTCTCAGCTGATCGTCAGCTGGGGTGCGTGAGCAGACGGGTGTCGGTGATCTCGTCGAACTCTTCTGCGGTGAGCAAACCCAGCTCGATCACGGCCGAGCGAATGTTCGCCCCGCGGGCGAGGGCAGCGTGCGCGATTCGTGCCGCCGCCGTGTAGCCGATGCGGGGTGTGAGTGCGGTGATGAGGCTGATGGACGAGGCGACCTGTGCGGAGAGGTGCTCCGAGTTGGCTTTGATGCCTTCGACGCAATTGACCCGAAACGTCGTGCAGGCATTCGTCAGCCAGCTCATCCCCTGCAGCAGGCTGTGGGCGATCACCGGTTCGAATGCGTTGAGCTGGAGTTGGCCGTTGTCGGCGGCCATTGTGATGGTGACGTCGGCACCGGAAATCGCGAACGCCACCTGGTTCACAACCTCGGGGATCACCGGATTGACTTTGCCCGGCATGATGGACGACCCGGCCTGTCGTGGGGGCAGCATGATTTCCTGGAATCCGGATTGGGGTCCGCTTGAGAGCAGCCGCAGGTCCGAGGCAATTTTCGAGAGCTTGACCGCTGCGCGCTTCAGCACCCCGGACACGAGCATGAAGACGCCGGTATCGGATGTGGCTTCGATCAGGTCGGTCGCCGTCGACAAAGGAAGTCCTGTCGCTGTCACCAGCTCGTGAAGAACCGCCGCAGCATATCCGGAGGGAGCTGTAATACCCGTGCCGATTGCCGTCGCACCGAGATTGATCTCACTGAGAAGCGGGATCGACTCCTCCAGTCGCTGTGCATCCTCATCAAGTGTCACAGCGAAGGCCGTGAACTCCTGGCCGAGTGTCATGGGGACCGCGTCCTGTAACTGGGTGCGACCGATTTTGACAACCTCGGCGAACTCGACTCCCTTCGCGCGGAACGCCTCCGCGAGCAGCCTGTGCGCCTCAAGCAGGCTGCGTAGCGAGAAGATGAGGGCGAGCTTCACGGCCGTCGGGTACACGTCGTTGGTGCTCTGACTCCGATTGACGTGGTCGATGGGGTTCACCACGTCATAGCGACCTCGCGCGAGGCCCATGATCTCGAGAGCCCGGTTGGCGATGACTTCGTTGGCGTTCATATTCGTCGAGGTGCCGGCTCCGCCCTGGATCACGTCGACCACGAAATTCTCATGAAGCTGGCCAGCAGCGATATCGCTGCATGCCTGGTCGATCGCTGCGGCGGTGTCGGCGTCAAGGACGCCGACCGACACATTCGCGCGAGCGGCCGCCTGCTTGGTGAGCGCGAGAGCCCGGATCAGGTCCGGATAGATGCTTATCGGGCGGGCAGAAATCGGAAAGTTGTCGAGCGCTCGCTGTGTGTGAGCGCCCCAATACGCGTCCCCAGGAACGTCGATTGCGCCGAGCGAGTCCTCTTCGCGACGAAAACCGGCTGGTGCGGGCGAAGAAAAGGTGTCGCTCATGTGATGTCTCCTAGTAGCAGTGCTGGGGGAGCCAGTTTCAGCCGTCACGCCTGTTCAGTAAAACAGGGAGATCAGGCGGCGACCATCAATTCACAAGATGCAACCCGCCGTTGTCGCGGCAGTTCAGGCTGCATCTGCCAGAGAGATGCAGCACAGCGACAATGGGCATTCGCCACCGCCGGGCCCGTCGCATAGCGTCGTTCTTCACCTGGGCGCACGAATCGTGCATCGCGATGTGCCCCGCGCCGACCACACGTGAAGGACCGCCACATGACGCTTATCGACAGCACGATGGACTGGCGCACACTCAGCGAATCGCTGACCCTAGACGGACGAGCTGTCATTGAGGGGGAGCGCGTTTCCAGCGCCTCAGGGAAGACGTTTCCGAGCATCAATCCCGCGACAGCTCGGCCGATCGCCGATATTGCCGAAAGTGATCGTGAAGACGTCGATCGGGCTGTCGCAAGCGGTCGGCGTGCTTTCGACTCGGGTTCGTGGAGCAGGTCAGGTGCAGAGTTCCGCAAAGAGCGTCTGCTCGACTTAGCCAATCTGATCGAGAGCCACGCGACGGAGCTCGCGCTCATCGAATCGCTCGACATGGGCAAGCCCGTCTCACAGTCGTCGACAGTGGATGTGCCAGGTGCCGCAGCAACATTTCGCTGGTATGCGGAGCTCGCCGACAAGCTCACTGACGAGGTGCCGTCGACGCCACCCGGCTCCACCGCCTTCGTCTCGCGGGAGCCCTTGGGCGTCGTCGGAGCGATCGTGCCCTGGAACTACCCGCTGGAGATTGCGGCGTGGAAGCTCGCTCCCGCGCTTATGGCGGGCAACAGCGTCGTGCTCAAACCTGCCGCCGAATCGAGCCTGACCGCGCTGATTCTCGGCGATCTCGCAATCCAGGCGGGCATCCCTGCCGGGGTACTCAATGTTGTTCCGGGGCGTGGCAGCGTCGCCGGAGAAGCCATGGGGCTTCACCACGACATTGACGCGCTGACCTTCACCGGCTCCACGGCTGTGGCAAAGCGGCTCCTGGAATACTCCGGACGCTCAAATATGAAACGACTGAGCTTGGAGGCCGGGGGGAAGAGTTCGAACATCATCTTCGATGACGTTTCGGACATCGAGCATGCTGCCGCAAAGGCCGCATTCGGGGCCTTCTACAACCAGGGTGAGGTCTGCTCCGCCAACTCCCGCGTGCTTGTGCAACGCGGGGTCTACGAGGAATTCGTGCAGGCCTTCATCGACGCGTCCAACGCGTTCAAACCCGGTGACCCGCTCGACCAGCAGAGCGGCAACGGCTCGCTCATCAACGAGACGCATGCCGACGCCGTCGAGGCGGCTATCGCCCTCGGCGCGCGGTCCGGAGACATTCTCTCCGGAGGTCGACGTCTCACCGTCGGGGACTCGCGTGCCTTCGTCGTGCCCACGATCATCGGCGGACTGCCGATCGATCATGCGCTGCATCAGGACGAAGTCTTCGGCCCCGTCGCCGTTGTCGGCGTCTTCGACCACGAGGACGAAGCCATCGCACAGGCCAACGCCACCAGCTATGGTCTCGCCGCGTCGGTGTGGACATCGGATCTGGGACGCGCGCACCGAGTAGCCGCCCGACTCGTGGTTGGGACCGTTTCCATCAACACAGTCGATGCACTCGGACTCACAACACCGTTCGGAGGCTTCCGGCAATCGGGGTTCGGTCGCGACCTCTCCGCGCACGCGCTGGACAACTACGTGGGACTCAAGACGACCTGGATTCAGTACGACTAGACCCGCTGGATTTCACCGGTATTCATCACATGACAGACCAGCCGTTCGTGACACAACGTCCGGCGCAGAGGAGAAAAGGCTATGTCCACCCAGGAGATTGAGGTCCTTGTCGTAGGAGCCGGCCAGGCGGGTGTCGCGATGAGCGAGCATCTCATTCGGCGAGGCGTCGAGCACCTAGTCGTTGAGCGGCATCGAATCGCCGAACGGTGGCGCTCGGAGCGCTGGGATTCCCTGGTTGCGAACGGACCGGCCTGGCACGACCGCTTTCCGAGCCTCGAGTTCGCAGACCTGGGCCCGGATGACTTCGCGTCCAAAGAGCAGGTGGCCGACTACTTCGTCGCGTACGCGGAGAAGATCGGGTCACCGATCCGGTGCGGTGTGGAGGTCCTCTCGGTGCGGCGAAACCCCGATGCTCCGGGGTTCCGGGTCGAAACCTCAGACGGGGTGATTCTCGCTCGATATGTCGTCGCGGCGACAGGTCCGTTCCAGCGTCCCGTGATTCCCGCGCTCGTCCCTCATTCCGCGGATGTTGTGCAGTTGCATTCCAGTTCGTATCGCAATCCGCAGCAGCTGCCAGAAGGGGCCGTCCTCGTTGTCGGGGCCGGGTCATCGGGGGTGCAGATCGCCGCCGAGATTCAGCGATCCGGACGCCAGGTCTATCTCTCCGTCGGTCCGCACGATCGGCCTCCGCGCCGGTACCGTGGCCACGACTTCGTCTGGTGGCTCGGCGTGCTGGGCAAATGGGATGCGTCAACGCCTCCTCGCGGTGCCGAGCATGTGACGATCGCCGTGAGCGGTGCGGACGGAGGCCACACGGTCGACTTCCGCGCGCTCGCCGACGAGGGCATCCATCTGCTCGGGCGCACCTCGTCGTTCGACGACGGGGTTGTGCACTTCGCTGACGACCTTCGCGCCAACATTGCGAACGGCGATGCGAACTACCTCGCCGTGCTCGACGAAGCCGATGCCTTCATCGCTCGCAACGGACTCGATCTTCCCGAGGAGCCCGAGGCTCGGGATCTGGGCCCCGATCCCGAAAGCGTCGTCACCCCCACGCTCGACCTCGATCTGGCCGCGGCCGGAATCACGTCGATCGTCTGGGCGACAGGATTCACCGTCGATTACAGCTGGCTGCAGCTCGACACCTTCGACGAAAAAGGCCGTCCTCGGCACCAGCGCGGTGTCTCTGCCGAGCCCGGCGTGTACTTCCTCGGGTTGCCGTGGCAGTCCCGTCGGGGGTCGAGCTTCATCTGGGGGGTCTGGCACGACGCCAGCTACGTTGCCGACCAGATCCAGATTCAACAGGGCTACCTCGCTCAGCACGAGAAAGCCACTACTGCGACGGCTGGAGCGCTCCGATGACAACCCACACGCGCATCCGGCCCTTCAACACGAAGGACACCTACCCGGAGCAGGCTCTCGACAACGACCTCTGCCAGGCCGTCGTTGCCAACGGCGTCGTCTACCTGCGGGGGCAGATCGGGCAGGACCTTGAGACTCGTGAATCGGTGGGAATCGGCGATGTTGAAGCTCAAGCCGAGAAGGCCATGGCCAACATCGCGATGCTGCTCGAGGAATCCGGAAGCAGCCTGGACGACATTGTGAAAGTGATCATCTACATCATCGATCCCCGCTACCGCGAGCCGGTCTACCGCGTCATGGGCAGATGGCTGAAGGGCGTCTTCCCCGTGTCCACCGGAATCGTGGTGTCAGCGTTGGCGCGTCCCGAGTGGCTCGTCGAGATCGACGCCACAGCCGTGATCAGCGAGCAGCCAGCCCGATGACGTTCTCCATCCTCGCGGTCGACGGCACCGGCGCGATTGGCTCCGCCATCTGCTCCTCATCGCCGGCTGTCGCTGCGCGCTGCATCAATCTGGCGGACGGGGTGGGGGGAGCGAACTCGCAGAACATTACGGATCCGCGGCTGGGTCAGCGCCTGCTCGACGGGTTGCGGGAGGGTCGCCCGGTCGACGAGGTCATGCGCTCGATCACGACCACGACTCCAGATGTCGAGTATCGGCAGCTTCTTGCGATCGACCCCGATGGGCTCTCCGCGGTGTTCTCTGGGGCCCAGGTGCTCGGGATTCATGGGGAGGGCAGGTCAGCCCATGCGGTTGCCGCGGGCAACATGCTCGCTCGGCCCGAGATCCCGCAGATCATGGTCGACGCGTTCGAGAGTTCCGACGGAGAAATGGAGACTCGCCTTCTCGCCGCACTGACTGCCGCGGTGGACGCCGGTGGCGAGGCTGGACCGGTGCGGTCTGCCGGGGTTTCTGTGGTTCGTAGCGCTGGCTGGCGGGTCACTGATCTCCGCCTTGACTGGTCGGACAATCCCGTCAGCGACTTGGAGACCATCCTGCGCGAGACCTGGCTGCCGCAGCGCGACAACTACGTGCGCCGTGCACTCAACCCTTCCGCGGCTCCGAGTTATGGGGTGCCGGGGGATGAGTGATCGCTTCGCCGAGATCAAGAGCCAGATCCTCACCGGAGTCGACGCAAACCTGGCCACGCTCGTCGAGCTGTCGGAGACCATCCACGCCAACCCGGAGACGGCGTGGGAAGAGGT
>DATMIW010000015.1:0-21505 GCA_035554115.1 Pseudolysinimonas sp.
GTTTCTCGACGGAACGATTGTCACGGTGGCCCTTCCCGCGATAGTCCGCGAGCTGGGCGGCGGGATTGCGACCCAGCAGTGGGTGGTCGACGCGTACCTGATCACGCTCGGGGCCCTCATCCTGATTGCTGGCTCGATCAGCGACGTCTACGGTCGCATCCGGGTGATTCGGGTGGGAGTGGTGCTATTCGGTCTCACCTCACTTGCCATCGCCCTGTCGCCGACAGCCGAGTTTCTGATTGTTGTACGTGCTGCGCAGGGCGTCGCCGGCGCGCTTCTGGTGCCGAGCTCGCTCGCCCTTATCACCTCGAACTTCCGCGGTCCAGCGCAAGCGCGCGCGATCGGCCTCTGGACAGCCGTGACCAGCGGAGGCATGATCGTCGGCCCCCTGCTCGGCGGTCTTTTCGTCGACACCCTGTCGTGGCGGTACGCCTTTGCGATCAACGTGGTTCCGATCGCGGTGGTGCTCGTACTGCTCGTTCTGCTGGGGCAAAAGGATGAGCACCGCGCCGGGACTTCGATCGACTATTTCGGCGCTGCCCTCTGCACTATCGGTCTGGGTGGCCCGGTTTTTGCGCTTATTGAGGCACCGAATTTTGGGTGGGGGCACCCCGCCATTCTCAGTGCGATGATCGTCGGGCTCCTCTCATTCGCCGGGTTCCTCATTCGCCAGAGGCTCGCGCGGGATCCGATGATGCCCCTGTCGCTGTTCGTCGTACGCAACTTCTGGGTCGGCAATATTGCGACGGCCCTCATCTATGGTGCTCTGTCGCTGAACTTCTTCGTTCTTGGCGTCTATCTGCAACAGGGTGCGGGTCTCAGCGCGACCCTCGCAGGGTTGGCGGCTCTACCGTCCACCGTGATTATGGTGCTGTTCAGTTCGCGTTTCGGTGCGCTCGCCGGCACGTTCGGTCCCCGGCTTTTCATGGGATTCGGGCCGATCATCATGGGACTGTCAGCGCTGCTGTTCCTCACGGTGTCACAGGATTTCAACTACTGGTGGCAAATTCTGCCCGGCATCGTGCTGTTCGGATTTGGGCTGACCCTCACGGTGTCGCCGCTGACATCGACGATCCTTGGCGCCATCGAGACGAGTCGATCGGGGATTGCATCAGCGGTCAACAACGCCGTAGCGCGTGTCGCGGGCCTGGTTGCAACAGCTCTCGTGTCGATCATCGTGGGCGGATCCATCAACCTCGTCGGGTTCCACCGTGCAGTGATTGTGAGTGCGGGTCTGCTCATCGTGGGCGGCGTGGTGTCGCTTATCGGCATCCGGAACGCTGCCCGCATTGCGGAAGACGATTCTCCAGGCCCGCCGGGGCACGGGCGTTCAGCCCAGGATTCGTGACCCGGCGACCAGCAGCAGGACGACATCGACGAGAGCACCCGCGATCAGGAGGGCAAACGTTGCCCGGCCGACGCCGCGCGACCCCACGGCGATCCCGATCGCGCCGATCGCCAATGACAGGATCAGTGCGACCGCCCCGAGCGGAGTGGGGATGCCAATAGCGAGCGCGAGGCAGACTCCTGCGCCGACGAAAGCGATCCACGTCACGACAAGGGAGACGCGGCCGCCGAAACGGTGGGGCAGCCCCCGCACCCCTGTGGCGGCATCGTCCCCAAGGTCGGGCAGAACATTTGCGAAATGTGCGCCGGCTCCGAGTAGCGCCGCGGCGGCAACGATCCACCCCGGAGGCAGATGCGGTTCGGGGCGCGCGAGGGTGACGAGCGCCGGCAACAGTCCGAAGGCGAGGAGGTAGGGGGCGACGGAGAGGGCCGTGCCTTTGATCCCCGCGTTGTAGGCCCAGGCGCAGCAGATGAAGATCACATGGCAGGCGAGCGCCCATCCACCGAGCGGGATCGTGAGAACAATGGCGAGCGTCAGCGACACGAAGGCGGCGTTCCGCGCGATCGCGGCGGGGATGTCTCCTCGCGCAACGGGTTTATCGCGGCGGCCAACCGCGCGATCTCGGTCGGCGTCGATCCAGTCGTTCGACAAGCCCACCGACACTTGGCCAGTGGCCATGGCGAGGCCGAGAACGATGATGCGCCAGATCTCGAGGCCCGACGCGACACCGAGCAGGACGGTGATTGTCGTGATAGCCAGGGTCGGCCCCGGATGCGATGCTCCGGCGAGTGCTCGAGCGGTACGGATCGGCGAGGTCACGCTGTCAGAGTAGGCGTCTCGCTCGGATTCACGTGACATCTGGCTGGAGTACAGTACGGGGAATGCAGTACGTCGACGACCTCGCCCTGGTGCGCAGCACCCTTCCCGGCAGATGGATTGTCGCCGCGACCAACATG
This sequence comes from Pseudolysinimonas sp., assembly GCA_035554115.1. Classification (GTDB taxonomy): domain Bacteria; phylum Actinomycetota; class Actinomycetes; order Actinomycetales; family Microbacteriaceae; genus CAXTSE01. The sequence continues at coordinate 2,305 of DATMIW010000015.1, forward strand.
CCGCTGTGGGTCACGGGCCAGCAACGACAGCCGGTCGTCGAGTACTCCGTGTTCAGCGAGTCGCCGTTGCGGCTGCGAGTTGAAATCAGCTACACGGATGCCGCGGGCCGCCTCAAGACCCTCGGGGGCATTGACAGGTGGCATGGCAACGGCTTCACCTGGCGTGGGGAGGGCCTCAAAAAGCTGGTGCGCAGTCATTGGCACGTGGCGGCCATCCACCGGGACATTGTCACCGTCCGCTTCGACAAGTCGCTGGTGACGCCTGCCGGGGTTGATCTTTTCGTACCCGAAGGGCATGAGACAGCGGAACTGCGCAGTGTTGTTGCTGTCGATCCCGAGGCGCACGGGCTGTCACTTGAAGAGTTCGCAAGCCTCACCTGGTTTGACCACACCTTGCCCGCCCGCTGACGTAGTGAGCGCCCCTTCAGTCGGCGACCTCAGTCTGCGAGGGTGACCGGAAGCTCGAGAAAGTCCGAGTAGCGCGCAACAGCGGGGCGCATCCTGCGCCGCACCGTCGCGCGCAGGGAATCGAAGGGCTCAAGGGTCACCTCGACTCGGTCACGGGAGCGATTCCGACGCCAGGTGCCGACGACTTCGCCATCGACCACGATTGTCGACAGGAACATGCCGTTGCCGCCGGGCACGATTCGCTCGGAATACTCGGCGCTCAATTGGGCGCTCCGATCGGTGTAGCCGAGCAGATACTCGTCGAATCCCGGTAGCAGGTGCACCCCGGATTCCGCCGGCTGGAGTCCCGGGGCGTGGAAGTATTCGATGCCGTCGACGACGAGAACCTCAAGGTCGAATGCGGCGGCGGCCAGGCCGGCACGCGCGTCGGTGAGGGTCAGGCCCGACCACCACGCCAGATCCCGAGCGGTGACGGGGCCGTGACTTGTCGCATAGCGCAGTGCGAGGGTGCGCAGAACATCGTCGCTCGTGATTTCGGGGGGAGGTGCAGGCAACACCGTCTCGAATAGGGCATATGTCGTCTTCCCGGTGAGGACGATCGTTCCCGATTGCGCGAGCACCGCGAGAAGGTGAACACCTCGCTGACCCGTGGGTGCGACGCCCGCTTCGGCGAAGGCGGCGAGGAGTGTGGCGCGGTCGGCAATGGCGCCGTTTGCCAGAACGGCACGCGCAACCTCGTCTGCGCGCACGAAATCTGCCGGGGTGAGTTCGAGCTGGCGGTGGCGCCCAGCGGCCGCGCGGATCTGTCGCTCGCCCGTCAGCGCCAGAAGCCAGGCGAGGTCAGCAGGAGTTATTGCGTGCAGTGTGCCGCGCATCGGCCAGGTGCGCACGAATTGTCCCGCCTCATGAGCCGCGGTAATCGATGCAAGAGTCTCGCCCATCGATCGCAGACCGATCGACCAGAGCAGCCCGGGGAAGTCCTGACCTTGGAGAGCCAGTTGGGCGCGCACTGTCTCCGCTGCGCCAGTCGCTGCCGCGGGATTCGGCTGAGCGATTCCGAGCGCGCTCAGCCGCAAGGCCGTCAGCTGGCGGCGGGAAGCGGTAAATGCGCGAGAGGGCATGGTTTCAGTATTGCGAAGGGCACCGACAGAGAAGAGCCAACCAGATCCGTCATTCGGGAAGAAGGTGCGCGGCCGACAGCTGAGCGCTCAGCCCGGCGCCGTCCGACGCGCTCAGCCACGGAAAATCCGGATCGGGCAGAGGGTCCGTGTCGTTGCGGCCACCGGCGAGCACCGCCTCACTCGTCGTCAGGTTCCGGATGGCGACGGCCGCGACGCATCCGGGATGCTCGGTGCCAAACTCTGCGTAGATTTCCGGATCATGTTGGCCATCGTCACCAATTAGAAGCCACTTCATCTGCGGAAACTCCTCCGCTAAACGTCGCAGATTCGCTCGTTTATGCTCACGCCCGCTTCGGAACCAGGCATCGTGCGTCGGCCCCCAATCGGTAAGAAGCAGAGGGCCCGGCGGATACAGATTTCGCGAGAGAAAGCGAGTCAGTGTGGGGGCAACATTCCACGCGCCCGTGGACAGGTACACGACCGGGGAACCGGGATGCGCGCGACTGAGACGCTCATAGAGCACTGCCATGCCGGCGACAGGTGTGCGAGCGTGTTCGTTGACGACGAAGGTGTTCCACGCGGCGAGGAGCGGTCGGGGCAGGGCCGTCACCATGACCGTGTCGTCGACATCTGACACGATGCCAAACCGGATGTCGTCGTCGACGATGAACACCGGCGCTTCGACTTCATGAGCACCAATGCTCAAGCGAATTGTCTGCCAGCCGGGGGGAAGAACGACGCCGATGCGCACGTCGACGACTCCGCCGCGATCGGAGATGACTTCGTGGTGGTGCCCCCCAGCAGCAACAGTGACGGCCGCGTCGCGCACCGGGACGCTCGTGAAGCTGCGCCATCCGCGCAGGGCAGGCATAGATGTGCCCGGATGCCCTACCGAGGCCCGACGCAACACGACGCGACTGAGGACTCGCACCCATCCGGATCCGCCATAGCTCGTGAACGGCACGATCGTGGGAACGAGCCCTCTGCGACGACCCCATTTCTCACGCAAACCGTGAGCGCGATCTTCGAGGCGGGCAGCGAAGTGCAGGGGAGCGCTCGATGTTGTCATCGAGTTCAGTGTGTCACGCGTGTCTTCCACCGAGCTTTGATCGTTTCCCGGCCTTCTACGAGTACAGTGATCCTGATCAGGCTGAGGAGATCGTTATGTCAACCACCCACGTTCCCACCACCCGTACCGACACCGTCGGACTTATCCGCAATGAACCCGTTCAGGCGCGAAGCACGGCGCGGCTTGCCGCCCTTCTTGACGCTGCAGCAGAGGTCATCTCCGAAATCGGCTACGAGCGGCTCACCACCGCCATGGTCGCCGAGCGAGCTGGCGCATCGATCGGTACCGTTTATCGGTACTTCCCCGACCGCATCGCCGTGCTGCAGAGCCTTGCAGCACGCAATCTCGAGCGGTCGACGAAGATCGTCTTGGATGCAATCGCAGACGAGAGTCACGTCGACTGGTATGCGGCCTTCGCTGGCAGCATGCGTGCTTTCACCTATGAATTCCGTGATGAGCCGGGGTTTGCCTCGCTCCGCTTCGGAGACGTTCTCGACCTTCGTCCGTCCCAGGGCGCGCCCGCGAACGAGATCGTGGCCGATCTGATGTTCGACGCAATAGTGAAGCGATTTGGTGTGTCAGGCAGTGATGATGCGCGCTTGGCTTTCCAGGTCTCGTTCGAACTCGGCGACAGCCTTGTCGCACGGGCATTTGCGCGCGACCCCGAAGGGCTCAGCGCCATCTTGTATTTGGCTGCCAAGGCCGCGGACGCTCTTATGAGCGAATACTGGGGGCCGCACGAGCCCTCTGACCTCTAAGCCAAGGAACTGACGTAATCCACACGAATTAACGGGTTCGATCGCTTTGCGGTCGAACCCGTTTCGTATGCGGTGCGTGGGAGCTGGCTGAGACACAACGTCATACTCCGGCGCCGTGTCGGCGGCGGCGATTAGGGTTTTTGTCACGAGGTCCGCGAAACTACGCGGACTTCGCAAGACCGGAGGAGCCGCCGTCATGATCGAGTTCCGCTCTGTCTCCAAAACCTTCGCCGACGGCACTCGGGCTGTTGACGATTTCACGCTTACCATTCCGGCCCGCAAGATCACGGTGCTTGTGGGGTCCAGCGGCTCGGGCAAGACAACGGTTCTCCGCATGATCAACCGCATGGTCGACCCCACAAGCGGCCACATCCTCATCGACGGCAATGACATTGCCGAAATCGAGCCGGTGCCCCTGCGGCGCAGCATCGGGTACGTCATGCAGAATTCGGGGCTGCTGCCGCACCGACGCGTCGTCGACAACATCGCGACTGTTCCCCGACTCACCGGGGCGTCGAAGGCTGAGGCTCACGCGCGGGCTCTCGAGCTGATGGATGTCGTCGGTCTCGATCGCTCACTCGCCGAGCGATACCCGAGTCAACTTTCGGGCGGGCAGCAGCAGCGTGTCGGTGTGGCGCGTGGCCTCGCGGCCGACCCCAACATCCTGCTGATGGACGAGCCCTTCAGCGCCGTCGACCCAATTGTGCGCGACGAGCTTCAGCAAGAGGTTTTGCGCATCCAAGCAGAACTTGCCAAGACCATCGTCTTCGTCTCACATGACATCGACGAGGCATTCCGGCTCGGCGACCAAGTCGTCGTGCTCGAACGCGGCGGCCAGATCGTGCAGCAGGGTGAGCCGAGCGAAATTCTCGCCAATCCGGCGACCGATTTCGTGGCCAGCTTCATTGGTGCCGACCGCGGTAAGCGTCGGCTCACTGTCAGTGCATCGGCGGCAACTCGGGGTGACGATCGCCTCGTGATTGACGCTGGCGGGTATCCCGTGGGCGTAATCGCCGCGCCCGACGGGCTGCTCGCGGTGGCAGATGCGACGCCGAAAACGCGGAGCATTTCGAATAAGTCCGACCAGGCTGGCGACGCCTGATGGACTGGGGATGGATCGGGCGCAATCTGGACCAGATGTGGAGTCAAGCGCTTGAGCATGCCGCTCTCAGCACGCTCCCGATCGTGATCGGCTTTCTGATCTCCGTTCCCCTGGGCTACTGGGCAAGCCGGTCGACCGCCGCCCGTTCGATCCTCTTCGTGCTCGGCAACATCGTCTATACAATTCCGGCGATCGCACTCATCGTGTTTGTTCCGGTGACCTTGGGCCTGGCGGTCCTCGACCCGCGCAATCTGGTTGTGGCCCTCACCCTCTATGCGATCGCACTGATGGTGCGTGCGGCATCCGATGCCTTCGCGGCAGTTCCGCACGATGTCACGGGCTCCGCGACGGCCGTCGGATTCTCGGGCATTCAGCGTTTTTTCGCCGTTGATCTTCCTCTCGCCGGTCCCGTCCTCCTCGCTGGCGTTCGTGTCGTCTCCGTGAGCACGGTGAGTCTGGTCAGTGTGGGGGCGCTCACCGGCATCGACAACCTCGGGATGCTCTTCACCGATGCGTTTCGCAACGACAACTTCCCTGAGGCGGTCGCCGGGATTGTGGCGGTGCTCATTATTGCTGCCGTGTTCGATATCGTTCTCTCTCTGATCGGCCGGCTTCTTATGCCATGGAATCGACGATCCCCCAGCCGAGTGCTGAGACCGACGGTGGCCATATGACCTTCGTTGACGCGCTTGCATGGATCTTCACAGCATCACATTGGTTCGGCGACCCTGGTCGAAGCACGAGTCCGGCCATCTTTCAGCGGCTCATCGAGACTCTGCAGCTGTGTGGTGTCAGCGTGCTAATCGCCTGCGTCATCGCCGTCCCGCTTGGGATCCTCATTGGGCATAGCGGTCGCGGTCGCACCGCCGCAATCCTTGTGTCGAATGTGGCCCGTGCGCTGCCGACTCTCGGCCTACTTTCGATCCTTATCTTGCTGATCGCCGTGAACGCTGTCCCCGTGGTTGTGGTGCTCGTCATCCTTGGTATCCCTCCGATGTTGGCGGGGGTCTACGCGGGGTTCGAATCTGTGAATCGCGACACGATCGATGCGGCCCGGGCAACTGGCTTCCGTGAATGGCAGATCATCACCCGCATTGAAATTCCGCTCTCCGCGGGTCTGCTCGTGGGGGGGCTCAGGTCCACGGCGCTGCAAATTGTTGCGACCAGCACAGTGGCGGCATATTTCTTGCCGATCGGGCTTGGGGCGTATCTGGCGAACGGGATCGCATCGCGAGACGACGTGCAGCTGGTTGCAGGTGCGATCCTTGTCACCGCTCTCTGTCTCCTCGTCGACGGCGTCCTCGCCATCGTCCAAAGGCTCGTCGCGCCGCGTGGTAGTTCGCGTGGTGCGACGGATTCGGCTACGCCGAAGAATCGGTCGCGGGGTGTCCGACGACCAACACGGGGTTCACACCCCATCCAGGAAGGTATGCAGTCATGAAGAGGTTCCACAGAGGCGCGCTCGTGGCGACGGCCGCAGCGGTGGCGGTTGGTCTTGCACTGACCGGTTGCAGCTCCCAGAGCCTGACCGGCTCAGGCGGAGGGGATGGCGGCACAATTACCGTCGGTTCCGCCAACTTCCCCGAAAACGAGACGCTCGCCTACGTATACGGGCAGGCGCTCGCCGCGGAAGGCGTCGATGTTTCGTACAAGGTGAATATCGGCGCACGGGCCGCGTATATCCCCGCCCTCAAGCAGGGTGAAATTGACCTCATTCCCGAATACGCGGGGAGCATCCTGTCGTTCCTCGACAAGAACGCGAACCAGAAGTCCAGTTCTGAGGTAAAGGCTGCACTTGACGCTGCCCTTCCGAAGGGCCTGGTTGCCACCGACTTCGCCGAGGCAGCCGATTCCGATTCGCTTAACGTGACTCCGGAGTTCGCGAAGAAGAACAACATTTCATCAATCGCCGACCTGGCGAAGTTGTCGACTGTGACGCTGACGGCCAACCCCGAGTTCCAAACACGCCCGGACGGCATCCCCGGTCTTGCGAGCGTCTACGGCCTGACGAACATCAATTTCTCGCCGGTTAACGACAGCGGTGGCCCGGGAACACTCAAGAAGCTCCTGGCCGGAGAAACCGATGTCGCCGACATCTATTCCACCACTCCGTCGATCCTTGACAGCAAGCTCGTCACGCTCGAAGACCCGAAGAACCTTTTCGCGTCGCAGCAGGTGGTGCCGATCGGCACGAAGAGCAAGCTGACCAAGGACGTCATTGCGGTGCTGAACAAGGTGTCGGCGCAGCTCACGACCAAGGATCTGCTGGAGTTCAACAAGCGCACCGGCGGCAGCGAGAAGGCCGACCCGAAAACTGTCGCGGCTGACTGGCTGAAAGACAAGGGCTTCACCAAGTAGTTCAGTGCGCGGCGGCCCCTGGCGTGGTGGTGATTCTCCACTCGCGACCAGGGGTCTCGTGCGTGCGGCGCGCGCAGTCTCAGTGGGGTCGAGTCAATCGCGAGTGTCCGCATCCCCGTCGTGGGGATGCTGCCAGTGGTGGGCTTCGCGGCGCTCGATGAACTTCTTGCCCAGGAACACCAGAATGGCGCATAAGGCCACCCCACCCGCGAATATGTATCCGGCTCCGTGCAACTGGGTCGACAGCTGACGGTAGCTGCCGGCAGCCAGAGCGCCGAACGTCACATATGCACCTGCCCAGATGACGCAGGCGGGTGCGGTCCAGGCGAAGAAACGTCGGTAGCTCATCGAGCTCATCCCCACGGTGACAGGCACGAGGGAATGCAAGACAGGGAGGAATCGCGAGACGAACACGGCAGGGCCGCCCCGGCGATCCACATAGTTCTCGGCTCGATGCCAGTTCCGCTCACCGATGCGATGCCCGAGGCGCGAATCCCGGATGCGGTGGCCGAAAAGCCTGCCCAGTGCGAACCCGATGCTTTCGCCGGTCAGCGCACCCGCGATCACGCAAACGAGAAGTCCGATGTATTGCGCGGGGCTGTCGACCCCTGTGCTCGCGACGATGACTATCGTGTCGCCGGGCATAACAAGCCCCACGAGAATGCTCGTCTCGAGCAGGATGCCGAGCCCGGCGAGGAGCGACCGCGTAACCGGATCGACCGATTGCACAAGATCGAGTGCCCAGTGCAGGAGGTCGTCGAACAGGTTCATGGCAGCGGTGCCCGGAGTCCGTCGAGACGTGCCTGCCACCTGGCCAGCCGCCCGGGTTCTTCAGCTACGACGGGCCCGCCCAGCCAGGCCGTAACGATGCGAATTCCATGCAGTGCATTGAGCGCCCACACTTCGTGGCCCTCAAGGTCGTCGGGCCTCGCGCCGTCGGTCTCAACAGCTGTGCCAAGAGCGATCGCAACCGCCTGCAGCGATCGCAGGGTGACGCTGTCGATCCGTTCGATCTCGGGTGATGGGGTAACCAGAACGTCCCCATTCCACCAGGCAAAACACGTCGTTGTGCCCTCGGCGATTCGACCCTCGGGCGTGAGGATCACAAGCTCATCGACTCTGCGCTTCTTCGCCGCATCGCGTAGGTGGCTCAGGGCCACGATGTCGGGACCTTTTATGCGCGGTGACCGGCGGGGGTCGGGCCCGGAATGGGTGGCGACGGTCACGGAGCGGCCACGGTCCGGAGCGGGGCGTAGCAGGAGGCGCATTTGGGGGTCTGGGGCGTCGCTGGGGCCCGCATCCACGAGTTCCACGCGGGGGAACCACGTACCGGTGCGGGGAAGGGCGGCGATTGCGGCATCCCAGAACGCCTCGGGGGCGAGCTCGGCCGCGTCGACCGCTGGTTCGCTCGCGACCGAGCTGCGGCCCGCAGTGCTCTTGCTCACCGCGTCGAGGAAGCGCCGGCGGTGCAGCTCGAGTGCCCGCACGCGTCCCGCATCGACAAGCCACGAGTCGGCGGCCAGGATGCGAGAGCTGTCTAGATCGCGGAGCTCGGGTTCCAGAGCCCCGCCTCCACTCTCGGACGAGGTGCCTCGCCAGACGAAGGTAGTGGCAGCGCTCATAGACTTAGGCTATGCCGACCCGACTGCTTCGCCATCGGTCGGCAGGAGGATTCACGGCGGCCGCAGCATTCCGCGCCCTGCACGGTGCCGAAGGCGACGCGTTCTGGCTCGACAGCGGTGACCAGGGCACTAGCTATCTGGGCACGGGGCGCCGGATCGACCTCCACACCGGCGGACACGGGTCGGTGTTGGAGGTCCTTCGCGCCGAACTGGCCCGTACCGAGATTGAGCCCGCCCCTTCGGCGATCGAGCCTGTCGAGATCCCCACGGCGTTCCGCCTGGGTCTGGTCGGCTGGCTGGGCTACGAGCTTCGGGGCGAGACGATGGGCCTGCCTGTACGGCACGCGTCGCGATATCCCGATTCCGCGTTCCTGTTCGTGGATCGCGCGGTCGCCATCCACGCAGATGGCTCGGCCGAACTGCTGGCGCTTGGCGAGGAGTGGACGGGTGAGCTCGCGGAGTGGCGTGACGCGACACTGTCGACGCTCGAGACCCCTCCGCCGGTCGAACTTGTCGAGACCTCCAAGGCGGGCGTGGTCTCGACGGGCTCGACCAGCGGAGCAGTGCGGTGGCGGGATTCCGAGGCCGAATACCTCAGCCATATCGCCGCGTGCCAAAACGCCATTCGCGAGGGGGAGGCCTACCAGCTCTGCCTCACGACCGAGGCCGAGCTCGACGGCCCCTTTGACGCGCTGGCAGTTCATGATCGCTTGCGCGCCGCATCCCCGAGTCATCACGGCGGCCTGCTGCGCATCGGCGGCGTCACGCTGATCAGTTCGTCGCCCGAGCGATTCCTCGACGTCGCACCGGATGGCGTGGTGCTGACGCGCCCGATCAAGGGCACCCGCCCGCGCAGCTCCGATCCGGAACTCGATGCCCGGCTCAGTGACGAGCTGCTTGCGAGCGACAAAGAGCGTGCCGAGAACGTCATGATCGTCGATCTCATGCGCAACGACCTCGCGCGGGTGTGCGAGGTGGGCAGCGTGACGGTCCCGAATCTGCTCGACCTCGAGAGCTACGCGCAGGTGCACCAGTTGGTGAGCACCGTGCGAGGTCGGCTGCGACCGGGCCTTACGGGGATCGATGCGATCGCGGCATGTTTGCCCGCCGGGTCGATGACGGGCGCACCGAAACGTCGCGCCACCGAACTGCTCGATGACATTGAGAACCGGGCGCGCGGCCTCTACGCCGGTGCCTTTGGCTATCTCGGATTCGATGGTCGAGTCGATCTGGCCATGACGATTCGCAGCATTGTGCTCGACGATCGCGGCGCAACTGTGGGCGCCGGGGGTGGCATTACGGCGCTGTCGGTGCCGCTCGAAGAAGTTGCCGAGGTGCGCGTGAAGGCGGCGGCGCTATTGCGCGCGCTGGGCGTGGAATAGGCGCGACTCCGCATCCCGGCACCGCTGTTAGCTACGCTGGGTGCGGATTGCCCATTTGACGGCCCGGCCGCGGCATCCATCCCCTGACACCCATGTGACTGACATGAATGAGATTTCTGTGACGCAGCACCACGACGATCGCGACGAGACAGCCGCCATCGACCCACATAGCTCTGACGCACAGGCGTACGACCCGGCCGCCATTCAGCAGAAGTGGTCGGCCGTCTGGGACGAGACGAAGCCGTTCGCGACGAGTGACCCGAACGACAAGCGGCCGCGCAAATATGTGCTCGACATGTTCCCGTACCCCTCGGGCGATCTGCACATGGGCCACGCAGAGGCGTACACGCTCGGCGATGTGATCGCGCGTTACTGGCGCCAGCAGGGTTTCAACGTATTGCACCCGATCGGCTGGGACTCCTTCGGCCTGCCTGCCGAGAACGCCGCGATCAAGCGCGGCACCGACCCGCGCGAGTGGACCTACGCGAACATCGAGCAGCAGAAGCAGTCGATGCGCCGTCTGGGCGCAAGCTTCGACTGGGATCGCGTGCTGCGCACCAGCGACCCCGAGTACTACAAGTGGAACCAGTGGCTGTTCCGCAAGCTGTACGAAAAGGGCCTGGCCTATCGCAAGGCAAGCTGGGTCAACTGGTGCCCCTTCGACCAGACCGTGCTGGCTAATGAGCAGGTCGTCGACGGCCGCTGTGAACGCTGCGACAACGTCGTCACCAAGAAGAAGCTCACGCAGTGGTACTTCAAGATCACCGACTACGCCGACCGGCTGCTCGACGACCTCAACCAGCTCGAGGGCGCCTGGCCGTCGAAGGTGCTCGCGATGCAGCGCAACTGGATTGGTCGCTCGGTCGGTGCCGATGTCGACTTTGTCATCGAGGGCCACCCCGACACCGTGACGGTCTTCACAACTCGGCCCGACACCCTTTTCGGTGCCACCTTCATGGTTGTTGCCCCCGATTCCGAGCTCGCCGCGGCGCTTGCCGCCGGATCAACGCCCGAGGTGCAGGCGGAGTTCGCCGAGTACCTCGCGCAGGTGCAGAAGACGACCGAAATCGAACGTACGGATGCGACGCGCGAGAAGACCGGCATCCCGCTCGGTCGCTGGGCGATCAACCCCGTGAACGGCGAGAAGATGCCGGTGTGGACCTCGGATTACGTCCTCGCCGACTACGGTCACGGCGCTGTGATGGCCGTGCCGGCCCACGACCAGCGCGACCTCGATTTCGCCACGAAGTTCGGCCTGCCGGTGCGTGTCGTCGTCGACACGAACGCCCCGGTGACCGGTGCGATCCCCGTGATCACCCCCGAGATGATGGAGGCGGGGGACATTCCAGACCTGGACCCGCTGGCATCCGGGAACGCCCTCACAGGCGATGGTCGGATGATCAACTCGGGTCCGCTGGACGGCCTCAGCAAGCAGAATGCGATTCGCCGGGTCATTGACCTGCTCGAGTCGGCCGGCACGGGTCGCGCCGCGAAGACCTACCGCCTGCGCGACTGGCTGATCTCCCGCCAGCGCTACTGGGGCACGCCGATTCCTGTGCTGCACGGCGAGGACGGCTCCGAGCACCTGGTGCCCGAGAGCGAGCTGCCCGTGTTGTTGCCGTCGAGCGAGGGGCTCGACCTGCAGCCGAAGGGGCAGTCACCGCTTGGCGCAGCGGATGACTGGGTGAATGTGACCCTGCCCGACGGCACCCCGGCACGGCGCGATACCGACACGATGGACACCTTCGTCGACAGCTCGTGGTACTTCCTACGGTTCCTGAACCCCAACGATCCCGATCGCGCCTTCGACCCGAAAGAGGCCGACAAGTGGGCGCCGGTCGACCAGTATGTCGGCGGCGTCACGCACGCGATCCTGCACCTGTTGTACGCGCGCTTCATCACGAAGGTGCTGTTCGACCTCGGCTATGTCGGCTTTACGGAGCCGTTCGCCGCGCTGATGAACCAGGGCCTCGTGCTCATGGATGGCACGGCTATGTCGAAGAGTCGCGGCAACATCGTCAGCCTCTCGGAGCAGCTCGACGAGCACGGAGTCGACGCGGTACGGCTGACCATGGCGTTTGCGGGCCCGCCCGAGGACGACATCGACTGGGCGGATGTGTCGCCCTCCGGATCCGCAAAGTTCTTGGCGCGCGCGTGGCGGATTTCGGGTGAGGTCACCTCCGCGCCCGAGGTGGAGTGGAAGGGCGGCGACGCGGCCCTGCGCCGCCAGACTCACCAACTTCTGTCGGATGCGCCGACCCTGCTGGAAGCTTTCAAGTTCAACGTTGTCGTCGCGCGGCTCATGGAGCTGGTGAACACGATCCGTAAGACGATCGATGTCGGACCGGGGGCCGGGGACCCGGCAGTCCGCGAGGCGATCGAGACGGTCACCGTGATCCTGAGCCTGTTTGCGCCATATACCGCAGAAGACATGTGGGCACGGCTGGGATATACGTCGACAGTGGCATATGCCGGCTTGCGCAAGGCTGACGTCACCTTGCTCGTCGCAGAATCGGTGACGGCCGTCATTCAGGTCGACGGCAAAGTGCGTGACCGGGTGGAGGTCTCGCCGACCATTGCCTCGGACGAGCTCGAGAAGCTCGCCCGCTCCTCGGCCGCGGTTGTGCGATCGATTGGGGATCGCGAGATCGTCAACGTCATCGTGCGTGCGCCTCGTCTCGTCAACATCGCGACCAAGGGCTGATCGCTCACAGTTAGAGGGCCGGCTGCTTCGCCGGCCCACGGGATTTCGTAGCGTCCTTCTGTGAGCGCGCGTCCCGACCCCGACCCCCGTCGCGCCCGCGTACGGGTCGGTGTCGGGGCCGCGCTCGTTCTTGTTCTGGCGGGTCTGGCGATCGCGGTGTTTCTCACGGCCGTCACTCCTCGCGGGTCGAGTTCAGTCGTCGCTCCGGGGCCGGGGACGAGCACGGGGATGCCATCAGACCCGGCATCGGCGACAGGGTCCCGGATCTTTGTGCACATCCTGGGGCAGGTCACGCGGCCGGGGCTCTATCAGCTGAAGAGTGGCGACCGAGGGGTGGATGCGGTGGCCGCTGCCGGAGGGTTCACCGACGCGGCCGACCCCGCATCCCTCAATCTCGCGCGACTGCTGGTCGATGGGGAACAGATCATCGTGCCGGCGCTCGGCGAAGCGCCCGCGAGCGGGGCAGGCGCGGTTTCGGCTGACGGCATTGTCGACTTGAACTCCGCCGACCTGACGGCGCTCGAAACCCTGCCGCGTATCGGCCCGGCCCTTGCGCAACGCATTCTCGATTGGCGGGAGGCGAATGGCCGTTTTACCGCCGTCGAAGATCTGCTCAATGTGACGGGTATCGGCGACGCGACTTTCGACGGGCTCAAAGACCTGGTGCGGGTGTGATTTCACCGGTCGCCGGATCGCGCGCGGCAGATCTGCGGCTGGTTCCGGCGGCGGGCGGAGCGTGGCTCGCCGCGGGAATTGCGACGGGGCTCTCTGGTTCGGATATGGGACTCGTCATTGGAGTGACTGTGGCCATCCTGGGGGCGTCGGTGGCCATCCTGGTCGCAGGGGAGGTGTGGAGGAGCCGTTGGGCAGCGGCAGGTTCACGCGCTGGCCTCGGTAGTCGATGGCAACGCCGGATCGCCGTGACAGCTGTCGCGTTGGCGCTGGTGGGTTCGGCGAGCTGCGCCGTCCTAGCCTCGGTGGAGGCACACCGTGCCACACGGGAGCCGGCGTCGCTTATGTCGGCACGGGGTCGAGTCACGCTAGAGGTCGCGGTGACCGGCCGCGCCGATGAGGGACGGCTGCCCGTGATGGTGCTCGCGGTTGACGGGCCAACAGGGGGCCGGGGGTTGAGCGCACCCGCGCTTGTCTTCGCCGACGACGGGGATCAGGTGGTCGCCGACGCCCAGATCGGCCAGACCCTGCGGCTCGACGGAACGGTGCAGCCAGCAGATCCCGGTGACGATATCGCCGCGCTCGTGTTTGCGCACGGGAACGCCGTCATGACGTCTGACGCCCCGCCGTTGCTGGCGGCAAGCAACGGGATTCGAGAGGGGTTCCGTGCACTCGTTGCCGAGCTGCCGGGTGACGGCGCGGACCTGCTTCCGGGGCTGGCGATCGGAGACACCACGGCGGTGACCCCCGAACTCGACACCGCGATGAAGCAGAGCTCTCTCAGCCATCTCACGGCGGTGTCGGGGTCGAACTGTGCTGTGGTGGTCGGGTTGGTTTTTGCGCTCGCCGCGCTATTAGGGGCGCGGCGGGCTCTCCGCGTCGCGGTCGCGGGTGCCGCCCTGCTCGGATTTGTCATGCTGGTGACCCCGCAGCCGAGCGTCGTCCGCGCCGCCGTCATGGCGGCCGTCGCGTTGGTCGCTGTCGGGATTGGACGACCCGCGCGGGGCGTACCTCTGCTCTGCGTCGCCGTCATCGGCTTACTCATCGCCGATCCCTGGATGGCGCGGTCGTACGGTTTCGCACTCTCCGTTCTGGCGACGGGAGGTTTGCTCCTTCTCGCAGCGCCTCTCGCTGCGAGGTTGTCTCTCGTGCTGCCGCGCGCCCTCGCGCTTGTCATCGCGGTACCTGTCGCGGCGCAGGCGGCCTGTCAGCCGGTGCTGCTTCTGCTCGACCCGGCGATGCCCGTTTACGGGGTGGTCGCCAACATCCTGGCCGAGCCGGCCGCCCCCATCGCAACGGTTCTCGGGCTGATCGCGTGCCTGTTGGCTCCTGTCGCGCCGCCCCTCGCAGCGGTTATCGCAGCTCTTGCGTGGGTGCCGGCGAGTTGGATTGCGGCAGTCGCGACGGTCACGGCTGCCCTACCCGGAGCACGGGTCCCGTGGCCCGTCGGCCCGGTCGGAGTTGTCTTGCTGATGGCCCTCACCGCGGCTGCAATTGTTGCGGTGCTGGGCCTTGGACCGTATCGCGTACGGCTTGCGGCGCGCGCGATCCTCGTGGTGGCCGTTGTCGGGTACGTGGCGACCCTCGCGGGCACCCGTATTGCGACCGAGATCGGTCGACCGCCCGACTGGCAGTACGCACTATGCGACGTCGGTCAGGGTGACGCGACGGTGATTCGCAGCGGCGGCTCGGTTGCTCTTGTCGACACGGGACCGGATCCCGAGCCACTCGCCGCCTGCCTCGACACCCTCGGGGTTGATCGCATCGACCTTCTGGTGCTCACTCACTACGACCTCGATCATGTCGGTGGCGTCGATGCCGTCGTGGGGCGGGTGGACCGTGCACTGATCGGACCGCCCGATGGCGCGGATGACCTGGCGATGGCGTCAGAAGTGGCGGCCGCAGGCGCGCAGGTGGATCAAGTTTCGACGGGCGAGCGCGGGTCGCTGGGCGCCCTCGACTGGCGGGTGGTCTGGCCACCAGCGCGGGGAGTGGAGCCGGGCAATCCCGCGAGCGTGGTGCTCGCGTTCGATCCGGGTGCGAGCTGCCGTCCATGCCTGAGCGGGGTGCTGCTCGGGGATCTCGGAAACGAATCGCAGAAGCGGCTCGCGGGTGCCGCGTCCCTGCATCCGGTCGATGTCGTCAAAGTTGCCCACCACGGATCTGCAGACCAGGCGGCGGAGCTGTACGAGCAGCTTCACGCAACGGTGGGCCTGATCGGGGTGGGGGCCGACAACGACTACGGGCATCCGACGGCTGCACTGCTCGACATCCTCACCGCGACTGCGACGACGCCGTATCGCAGCGATCAGGACGGATTGGTGCTCGTGGCCCCGGGCTCTGCGTCGGGCGAGGTGCGTGTCTGGACCGAACGTTAGTCTGAGAGCATGGCAGCCCCCACGAAGCGTCCCGCTGCCAAGTCCGCGAAAGTTGCCATCCCCCAACTGGCGTGGGATCAGGTCCGCCCCGCACCTGTCGTACTCGTGTCGGGCACCGAATCCGTGCTCGCCGACCGCGCCATTCGGCTGCTGCGCGATGTTCTTCGAGCCGAGGACCCGAGTCTCGAAGTCAGCGAGATCGACGCGGGAACATACGCACCCGGCGAACTGATGACCGTCGCGAGCCCCTCGCTCTTCGGCGAACCCCGGTTCCTGCGGGTCGACAACGTCGAGAAGTGCACAGATGCGTTTCTCGACGAGGTGCTGTCATATCTCACGGCGCCTGCCGACGACACCTATCTCGTCCTGCGCCACAACGGGGGAGTGCGCGGAAAGAAGCTGCTCGACGCGATCCGCTCAGGTGCGGGTGGCGGCGTTGAGGTGGTCTGCGCCGAGCTCAAGCGCGACAGCGACAAAATGGATTTCGCGGTCGCTGAATTCGCCACGGCCCGGCGCCGCATAACCGGGCCTGCGCTCCGAGCCCTCGTCTCCGCATTCACCGACGATTTGGCGGAGCTGGCCGCCGCCTGCCGCCAGCTTCTTGCCGACACCGACGACGAGATCACCGACGAAACTGTCGCCAAGTACTACGGCGGGCGCGTCGAAACGACGGCTTTCGCGGTCGCCGATGCCGCGATTGCGGGCCGCCATGGCGAAGCGTTGGGGCTCCTGCGACACGCTCTGGCATCCGGTGCTGACCCGGTGCCCATGGTGGCGGCGTTCGCGAGCAAAGTGCGGACCATGGCCAAGCTGTCTGGGGCGCGTGGCAGTTCCAACGAGCTGGCCCAGCGATTCGGTTTGGCGCCCTGGCAGGTGGATCGGGCTCGTCGCGATCTGCAGGGGTGGAGCGATGAGGGGCTAGGCCGTGCGATCGAGGCCCTCGCCGAAACGGACGCGCAGGTCAAAGGCGGCGGGCGTGATCCCGTCTACTCGCTGGAGCGCCTCGTCGAGGTCATGAGCGATCGCGGTGGCGTCGGCCGTGACGCGTAGTGATGTGTCTCGGGGGCTCGCGATTCGTGACCATGTAGCCGTTCGCAATCCGCGCAACTCGACGAACAGCTGCATGAATTGCGAACGGTTGATCTGATCGCGCGGTGGCCGCCGGTATGCCCCGGACATGAGAGAACCCCGACGCCATGAGCGTCGGGGTTCTCGAAAAACGCGAGCCCTAGAGGGCGGCGACGGCCTTCGCGATCGCCGACTTCTTGTTGGCGGCCTGGTTGGCGTGGATGACGCCCTTGCTCGTGGCCTTGTCGAGCTTCTTCGAGGCGACGGCGACAGCGGTCGTCGCGGCAGCCTTGTCGCCGGCCGTGATGGCCGTGCGAGCGGCGCGGATCGCGGTCTTGAGCTCGCTCTTGACGGCTTTGTTGCGCTCCTGAGCCTTCTTGTTGGTTCCGATGCGCTTGATCTGCGATTTGATATTCGCCATGGGGTAGTTACTTTCGTTCGAGAAGTGTGTGGATGCTGCCAACGCGGTAGAGGAACGCCCCGGCGAATCGCGTGGAGGGAATCACACGCAAAACCAAGGGCTTACATTACCAGGCCCCGCACTCTCGCGGCAATGCGCCGAGATACGCTGACATTATGTCGACCTCGTCACGCACGATAGTCATCGCAGGAGCACGGGGATTCATGGGAACACGGTTCGCTGAGCTCTACCGAGCGCGCGGCGACCGCGTCGTCACTGTCGGTCGAGCGGGGGTCGCTTCGGCGCAGCATCCCGACGCGGTCTGGGGCGACACTGCAGCGATAACCCGGCTGATAGAGGGCGCGGACATCCTGGTAAACCTGGCGGGCAAGAGTGTCAACTGCCGCTACACCGAAGCCAATAAGGCCGAGATCTTCCGTTCGCGCCTGGAAACCACGGCCGAGCTGGGTCGCGCGGTCGCGGCTGCCGACGCGCCGCCGCCGCTCTGGTTGAACGCCAGCACGGCCACGATCTATCGGCACGCCGACGACCGCCCCATGGACGAGGCAACCGGCGACATCGGAACCGGCTTTTCGGTCAATGTGGCAACGAGCTGGGAGAAGACCCTGTTCGATGCAGCCCGCGACGGCGTGCGGCAGGTAGCTATGCGGACGGCGATCACGCTCGGAGACGGCTCCGCCCTCGAACCCCTCGTGCGCATGACGAAAGTAGGGCTTGGCGGCCCGCAGCTCGGCGGAAAGAGCGGCGGGGGTCGGCAGCGGTTCAGCTGGGTGCACCTCGACGATGTCTTCCGTGCAATGGAACACCTGGAATCGTCCGAACTCGACGGTCCCGTGAACATCACCTCGCCCAACCCCTCAACGAATCGCGAGGTGATGGCCACGCTGCGCCGCGTGCTGCGCGTGCCGATCGGTATTCCCTTGCCGCGACCAGCTCTCGAACTGGGCTCAGCGCTCATCCGAACCGAGACCGAGTTGATTCTCAAGAGCCGCTGGGTCGTGCCCACCCGCCTCCTCGACGACGGTTTCGTTTTCGCATATCCCGAACTTGAGGGCGCGCTGCGTCAGATCTTGGGCAAACCGGCCGTCGCATCCGGGGGTTAGCCAGATTCCGGACTCGGCGCCCGGTTTTTAGCCTGGACCCATGACCACCGACACCGACCTTCCCACCGCGACTCTGTCCTCAGACACATCGGACACGTCGGAAGCATCAGGCACCCCAGGCACCCCAGGCACCTCCCGATCGGCGCCCACAACTTTCAGCACCCTGAGCCTTGTGCTCGGCATCACCGGGATCGCTCTCGGCCAAGGGCTGCTCGCGGTTGCGGCCATCGTGCTGGGTTTCGTCGCCCGTTCTCGTGAACCGCAGGCCGTGACGACCGCGAACTGGGGCATCGTTCTCGGTTTCGTCGGCACTTTTGGCGGGCTCATTCTTGGGTTGCTCGGTCTCGCCGCCTTCCTGCCATTTGCCTTCGGGCTGGGAGCATTCAGCCTGACCTTCTGAGTCATCGCCCCACGGACGCACGAGTGCGCTGCACGGCTACGACTGTGCAGCGCACTCGTGCGTTCATGGGACAATCGACAGTCATGTCTCCGCGCGCCCTGCAGCCCCTCGCCCCCGCTGCCACCGACCCCTCGCGCATCCGCAATTTCTGCATCATCGCGCACATCGACCACGGCAAGTCGACTCTCGCCGACCGCATGCTCGGCATCACCGGCGTCGTGAGCGACCGCGATATGCGCGCGCAGTACCTCGACCGCATGGACATCGAGCGCGAGCGCGGCATCACGATCAAGAGCCAGGCGGTCCGGATGCCGTGGACGGTCGCGCCGGACAACGAGCAGGGCGCCGAGGCCGGCACCTACGTGCTCAACATGATCGACACCCCGGGCCACGTGGACTTCACCTACGAGGTCTCCCGGTCCCTGGAGGCGTGCGAGGCCGCGATCCTGCTCGTCGACGCGGCCCAGGGCATCGAGGCGCAGACCCTGGCGAACCTCTACCTCGCCATGGGCGCGGACCTGCACATCATCCCGGTGCTCAACAAGATCGACCTGCCCAACGCGAACGTGGAGAAGTACGCCGCCGAGCTGGCCGGGCTCGTGGGCTGCGACGTCTCCGACGTGCTGCTCACCAGC
>DATMIW010000016.1:0-3366 GCA_035554115.1 Pseudolysinimonas sp.
CCGCAGCAGCGTGCGCGAGTGGCGCGCGCATCCCGCATCTATGTCGAGGGCCGCCACGACGCCGAGCTTGTCGAAAAGATCTGGGGAGCCGACCTTCGGGCCGAGGGAATTGTTGTCGAATACCTCGAGGGCGTGGATCACCTGGCCGACATCCTGCGCGCCGAGCCACCCAGCCGCGAGCGCCGCATCGGCGTGCTGGTGGACCACCTCGTGCCGGGCTCGAAAGAGAGCCGCATCGCAAGTCAGGTGATGGCCGAAGCGGGGCCGCATGTGCTCGTGGTGGGGCATCCCTTCATCGACGTGTGGCAAGGGGTGAAGTCGGCGCGACTCGGGCTGGAAGCGTGGCCCGTCATCCCCCGCGGCACCGACTGGAAGCACGGGGTGCTCAACGCCCTCGGCTGGCCGCACGGGACCCAGGCGGATGTCGCGGCGGCCTGGCAGCGCATTCTGGCCAGCGTGCGTGGCTACGCCGATCTTGAACCGCAGCTGCTGGGCCGTGTGGAAGAGCTCATTGACTTCGTGACCTCCGCGCCCAACTAAGCTGGAAGCGACGGATCATCGAAGGAGCTAGCAATGATCAGCGACGTGCTCAGCGAGGCCACGGACAAGATGAACCGGGCTGTTGACGTAGCAAAAGACGACTTCGCGACGGTGCGCACCGGTCGTGCGAACCCGGCGCTGTTTCAGAAGATCCTGGTCGACTACTACGGCACGCCGACACCGCTTGAGCAGCTCGCGAGCCTGCAGAACCCCGAGGCGCGCACCCTCATCGTCACGCCCTACGACAAGTCCGCGCTCAAAGAGATCGAGCGTGCGATCGTCAACTTCCCGAACCTCGACGCCAGCCCCACGAACGACGGCAACATCGTGCGCATCACGATGCCCGAGCTGACGGCCGACCGTCGCAAGGAGTACGTCAAAATCGTGCGGGCGAAAGGCGAAGACGCCAAAATCGCGATTCGCAATGTGCGCCGCAAGGCCAAAGATGAGCTCGACGCTCTGAACAAAGAGGTCGGAGAAGACGAGTTGGGGCGGGCCGAGAAAGAGCTCGACTCCATCACGAAGGCTCATGTCGACGCGATCGACGACGCACTGAAGCGTAAAGAAGCCGAACTTCTCGAGGTCTAGATGACGCAGCCTGATAGTCCGGGCTCGCCTGCCGATCGTGGGCCTACCGAACCCGCCCAGCCCGCCGAGCCCCTCGAACCGGGTCGCCGCCATGCGCCGTCGCGCGCGGAACTCGAGGCGCGCGCGCGGGCCACGAGGGTCGAGTTCGAGGCCGGAGTGCAGGCGGCTCGCGCGCAATTCGACGCGACCAACGAGAAGATCCGCGCACGTACGGGTCGCAACCTGATCGCCGCAATTGCGGTGGGAGTGTCTCTGGGCGCGGCCCTTCTCGCAAGCCTTCTCATCATCAAATGGCTGTTCATCGTCTTCGGTGCCGCGCTTATCGGCTTCACGGTCTTTGAACTCGCGGGTGCCCTCCGGATCGCGGGACGCAATGTGCCGCGCGTCGCCTCCACAGTTGTCGGCTTGGCTGTCGTGCCGATCGCGTTCTTCTTCCATGTCGAAGGCTTGTGGCTTGCCACTCTCGGTGCCGTGATCGTGCTCACGATTTACCGTCTTCTCGCGCAACTGCGCCCCCTGTCGCGCCGCAGCAGCCGAGAGCTTGCGCGCGACCTGGGCGCCGCGACGTTCGTGCAGATCTATGTCACGTTCATGGCGGGGTTCTACCTGGCCCTCACCGGATCCGAGAACGGCCAGTTCTGGACCCTCGCCTCCCTGATCATCGTCGTTGCCACCGATGTGGGCGCCTACGCGGCTGGGCTGGCGTGGGGCAGACACAAACTGGCCCCGAAGATCAGCCCCGGGAAGACCTGGGAGGGATTTGCGGGCTCGCTCGTGGTCGCGATTGTCGCCGGCGTGCTCCTGGCAGTGTTCATGCTGGGTATCAGTCCCTGGATCGGCGCGGTGATGGGACTGCTCCTCGGACTCGTCGGCACGGCCGGCGATCTCACCGAGTCGCTCATCAAGCGTGATCTGGGTGTGAAAGACATTTCGACCTGGCTGCCCGGCCACGGTGGTTTCCTCGATCGCCTCGACTCGATCCTGCCTAGCGCCGCCGTCGCCTACGCGATCTACCTGCTCGTTACGTAGAGATTGCGGCAGGCCCTCACGGTGAACGGAACCTCATCGATCGGTGGAGGTGTGAAGCGCCCCGCAGGCCTGCACCTGCTGTGGACCATCCCGCTGGCGCTCGTCGTCGGCGCCCCGTTCTTGATCTGGGCCGGACTCAGTTGGTGCGGCATCAGCGGTTGCAGCGGCGGAGGCTTTGGCGTCGACGATCGGTACGCCTGGCAGTCGGTCGTCTGCTGTCTCATCGCGGGGATCCTCGTCTTCGCGGCCCTCGCTCCGGTTCCCTGGCTGCGCAAGGTGCGAGCCCGCCTGGTGACCTCGGCGGCGATCGGTGTGGTTTACGCGGTCGTCGCGGCGCTAGTGACTCGCGCCCACTAGCTGTAGTTCCCTGGGCGCGTCACATAGAAGCGGCTTAGAAGAACCCGTTCCGCAGGGTCGGGATGAAAGTCGGTGCGGGCGAGTTGCCCCAGCCGAAGTAGTAAATGTGGAACGCGGCGAACGGCAGGGCGATGATCAGGCGCGCCCACCACGGCCACAGCCACGGCGGCACGACGAAAGCTGCGACGACCAATAGGCCGCCTGTAACCGAAATGGCAACCCCAGATGTGGAGTCTGTTCGGTCCCAAAAACTGTACCCGTCCAGACATCCGCCATAGCCGCACCACAGTATGCCCTGGTAAGTCCAGAGAACATTCCCGATGACCCACGTGAGCGGAAGCGTCCACAGGAAGTGGAGCACGTGCAGGGTGATCTCCGGAGGTAGCTTGTAGTCCGCTCGCTCAGCAGCGCGTGACCGCTCCACATTGCCTCCTTCAGCTCACCTGGGCACAGAGTATTGGAGATCACTCGAGTTTGGCGAGCTCTAGGCAGGGCTTGTCTGCAGTGCGCATTGCGCCCCGGTGGTTACGATGGTCGGCGTGAGCACTACGTTCCCCCGCACCCGCCGTTCGAAGCTCGGTTACGACATCGACGAGGTCGAGGACTTTCTCGAAGACGCCCGACGGGCCTACCAGGCCGAGCGCAACGACATCACGATCGTGTCGGCCGAATCGATCCGCGACCAGGCGTTCACAATGCGCAAAGGTGGCTACCAGGCCGCACATGTCGACGCCGCTCTTGAGCGTCTCGAAGATGCCTTCGCAATTCGCGAACGGGATCGGGCGGTTGAGCAGACCGGAGATGCAGCCTGGTTTGCAGCGGCTCGCGCCCGCGCGACAGAGATCTTGGATC
>DATMIW010000017.1:0-7635 GCA_035554115.1 Pseudolysinimonas sp.
GAAGTGCCGGAGCTCATCCAGCGTCCCGGCGTGCAGACGATCGTCGTGCGTGGGCCTGGCCGCGAGGACTACAACCCCGGCCACCGGGTCACGGAATTCGTTGACGCGGTGAGGGTCACGGAGGCGCCCGACGACCCCGGCAATGAGCGCCTTCTTCGCGGCCTGCGGTCGTGGGTGGGCCCCTGGGTGGCGGCATCCCGCGAAATCATTCAGGGGGATGATCCGCTCGGTGCCGCGCTCACGGATGATTTCGCCGAGCGGGCGGCATTCGCACGCGAGCAGCTAGCCGAGCTGCGTGCACCTGTCACCCGCCGCCTGCTGGTCGAGGCGGTGTGGAATGCGAGTTGGCCGCACGACCGACTTGTGCTGGGAGCGTCGCGCCTCATCCGCGAGCTCGACCGGGTTGCGCCGGGCAAACGGATTCCTGTGTACGCCAATCGGGGTCTTGCGGGCATTGACGGCACGATCGCCACGGCGACCGGGATCGCAATTGCATCCCAGGATGCCGACGGCACCGGGACCGGAACTGGAGCGGCCGGTGCGGCCACCAGCGGACAGCCCGGCATCACACGTGTGCTGCTCGGCGATCTCGCGCTCCTTCACGACGCGGGCTCTCTGCTTATGAGCAACGGTGAACCGCGGCCGCGTCTGCAGCTCATCGTCGGCAACGATGGCGGAGGCACGATCTTCGACACCCTTGAAGGTGGGGAATCCGCCCGTGCGGACAGCCCGGATGCGGCGCTGCGCGACCGGGTCATGCTCACACCGCAGACCGTCGACCTCCAATCGCTCGCAACGGCCTACGGCTGGGAGTACCGCCGCGTCGCCACCCGAGGCGAGCTGACACCCGCGCTCAGCCCGACGGACGGCCGTGTGCTCATCGAGGTACCCCTGCAGCGCTGACCTTCTGCCCTGCCGATGATCGAGCCTGTCGAGATTCGCGTTTGTCAACGGGTCTCGGCAAGCTCGACCACCGCGTAGCCTCGCGGGATGAAGCTAGCGCTGAGGGCCGCGTCCGGTTTTGATCTTTCGCAGGTCGACCCCGACTCCACCCCCGGATTCGACGGAGACAAAAAGGCCGGCTCCGCCGAGCTCGCATCACGTGCCGACGAATTGGCCGAGTTGCAAGAGAAACTTTTCGCGAGCGGCGCCCAGGGCGGCCAGCGGTCACTCTTGCTGGTGATCCAGGCAATGGATACTGCGGGCAAGGGCGGCATCGTGAAACATGTTGTCGGGTCGGTGAATCCGCAAGGCGTGGATATCTCTTCGTTCAAGGCACCGACGGACGAAGAGAAGGCCCACGACTTCTTGTGGCGCATCGGCAAGCAACTGCCGATTCCGGGTCGTATTGGGGTGTTCGATCGCTCGCACTATGAAGACGTGCTCATCCACCGGGTTCGCGAGCTATCGCCTCCGGACGTGATCGAGAAGCGGTACGGCGAGATCGTCGACTTTGAAAAGCGCGTGCGCGACTCGGGCACCGAGATCGTGAAGGTCATGCTGCATATTTCGCCCGAGCAGCAGAAGAAGCGCCTCGCCGCCCGGCTCGACAGCGCCACCAAACGCTGGAAGTACAACCCGGGCGACCTTGATGAGCGTTGTTACTGGGGTGCCTATATGGAGGCGTACCAGATCGCTATCGAACGCACCTCTACAGCTGAAGCTCCCTGGTATGTGGTGCCGGGAAATCACAAGTGGTTTGGCCGGCTGGCGGTGCAACACCTGCTTCTGGATGCGCTGCGCAGCTTCGACCTGAGGTGGCCGGCCGTCGACTACGACATTGCCGCCGAGCGAGAGCGCCTCGCTCGCAGCTAGGCGAAAGCCTCGACGATGGGGCGGAACTTCAGCCGAGTCTCCGCGAGCTCCCGGTCGGGGTCTGAGTCGGCGACGATTCCGGCGCCGGCATAGGCCGTGATGGAGCCGTCGGGGGAGACCTCGGCCGAGCGCAGGGCGACGGCCCAGGTTCCGTCGCCCGCGGCATCCACCCAGCCGACAGGTCCGCCGTAGCGGTGCCTGTCAATCGGCTCGAGTTCGCGGATGATGTCGAGGGCTGCCGCAGTAGGAGTGCCCGCAACAGCGGCGGTCGGGTGCATGGCGGCGACCAAGTCGAGGGACGACGAACCGTCAGACAGCGTCCCCTCGACATCGCTCGCCAGGTGCCACAGATTGGGCAACTTGAGTGCGAAGGGCAGTTCGCTGGCCACGGTGCCGTGTGCATGTGACGCCAACGACTGCAGCACGCTCGCCACCGCGAAGCGGTGCTCGTCGAGGTCTTTCGTCGACGTTGCCAGCTCGAGGGCGGCCGCCGCATCCGATTCGGCGTCCCCGCCCCGCGCGTGGCTGCCGGCCAAAACCCGCGCTGTCACCGTCCTGTCGGTGACGCTCACGAGAGTCTCCGGGCTCGATCCGAGCAGGCCGTCGACCGCGAAGGTCCAGGTATCGGGGTAGCCGAGTGCGAGATCCACAAGGACCCGGCGCACGTCCCCGCCTGCCGGCAGGTGGCCGACCAGGTCGCGCGCCAGCACAACCTTCTCGACGCGGCCGCTCTGGATGCGCTCAATCGCCGTCGCGACGGCGTCACGATACCCCGCCGTGGTCTGCGATCCCTGGTGCAGCGCGATGCGGAACTCGGGCCCCAGTGGGGTGGCGCTCAGCGGCAGATCGGCCCCGTCGACGCGCGTGACCCAGCTGACGCCGTCGCGACGCCCGACGATTACGCGCGGCACGATCAGCACGCTCGCGCACGCCGAGGAGTCGTCGAACGCGAAGGCTCCGAAGGCGATGAGGCCTGATCCGGCGAGCTTCACCTCGTCGCGCACTGTGGCGCGCGCGGCGATGATGCGCCATGCGGCGGCCGCGTCGGTGACCCGATTCGGGCCGAAGAATTCGAGCCGCAACGCCTCGCCCAGCCCCACAACCCCTTCGCCTCGCCGCATGAACAGCAGGGGAGCCGATCGGTCGAGCAAGGGGATCACAGAGGCGATCGGGTCGATCCGCTCTGTGACGACATCGAAGGCGGGAAGCTCGGCCGCAGAAAGGGTCACCTCACCAGCCTAGAATGTTGTCCCGTGAGTAGAGCCCGCATGGACAAGGAGCCGGACAGTGTTTCCGGCATGTTCGATGGGGTCGCCGCAGGCTACGACCGCACCAATGCCGTGATGTCGGTCGGAAACGCCGCCCTGTGGCGAATTGCTACGGTGCGTGCCGTCGACCCGAAGCCGCGGGAACGCATTCTGGACATTGCCGCGGGCACCGGCACGTCATCCGTCGCTCTGATGCGCAACGGCGCCTCGGTTGTCGCCGTCGACTTCTCGCCGGGCATGATCGCCGAGGGTCGCAAACGCAATCCCCAGGTCGAGTTCGTCGAGGCGGACGCCACTCGCTTGCCGTTCGGCGACGACGAGTTCGACGCGGTCACCATCAGCTTTGGCCTTCGTAATATCGAGAACCCGCAGGCGGCGCTCGCGGAAATGTACCGCGTGCTCAAACCGGGCGGTCGTCTCGTGGTCTGCGAATTCTCCAAGCCGCCACGGGCGCTGTTCCGCGCGGGGTACGCGGCCTATTCGCGGATCGCCATGCCCGTGTTGGCCAAGCTGACAAGCTCGAACGCCGAGGCCTACACCTATCTGCGCGAGTCGATCGAGGAGTGGCCCGACCAGCAGACCCTGACCCAGTGGATTCGCGGAGTCGGATTCACACGCGTCGCCTACCGCAATCTCACGGCCGGCGTTGTCGCGCTGCACCGTGGGCGCAAGCCGGAAGATCCGGCTGTACGAGCATCCGCCGCCGAACGCCGACAGAAGCGCACCTCGTGACGTCGCCCCCTCCCGCGCGACGCCGCAATACGCTGAGTTCGTCGCTCGGGCTCGGTGAGAAGCTTTTCGCGTCAAGTGAAGAGCGGCACTTCCTGCGTGAGCTCGATGACGGTCTCGCCGAGGTGGAGGCGGGGCTGCTTAGCCAGATGGCCTACGCCGACGAGATCGCCGACGCGACAACGCGTTATCTGTTCGACGCGGGCGGCAAACGCGTGCGGCCGACCCTTACCCTGCTAGCCGCGCAGCTTGGATCGGGCAGCAACGCCAAGGTGATCAGGGCCGCCCAGGCGATTGAGATCACCCACCTCGCCTCGCTTTATCACGACGATGTGATGGATGAGGCAACCGTGCGTCGAGGGGTGCCGAGCGCGCAGACGGTGTGGGGCAATTCGGTGGCGATTCTCACCGGTGACCTGCTGTTCGCACGGGCCAGCAAACTCATCGCCGGGCTCGGCGAGCGGGCCCTCGCCCTGCAGGCCGACACCTTCGAGCGGCTGTGCCTGGGTCAGCTGCACGAAACGATCGGCCCCCGGCTGGGCGAGGATCCGATCGCCCACTACATCCAGGTGTTGGCCGATAAGACGGGGTCGCTTATCTCCACCGCGGCCGCGGTCGGCGTGATCTTCGGCGAGGCGCCCGAGGAGTACCTCGAGCCCGTGCAGTTGTTCGGCGAACGAATCGGCGTGGCCTTCCAGCTCGTCGATGACGTGATTGACCTCACCGCCGCTATTGAGCAGACGGGCAAAGAGGCGGGTACAGATCTGCGGGCGGGCGTGCCGACGCTGCCCCTGCTGTATCTGCGGGCCCAGGCCGAGAGCGATCCGGATGCGGCGGCGCTGCTGGCGCGCATCGAACGTGACGTCGTCGACGGCGGTGATGCCGCATCCGAGTTGGATTTCGTGGCCGCGGTTGCCGATCTGCGCGCGCATCCCGTCACCGAAGCCACCCTCGTCGAGGCGCGTCGCTGGGCGGATAACGCCGTCGATGCCCTCGCACCCCTGCCCGATGGGCCAGTCACCAAAGCTCTGACCCGATTCGCCGCTGCCGTCGTCGAACGCAGCAACTGACATAAGCAAAGGACCTCATTCGTGAAGCTTCGCCTCGCCATCGTGGGCGCCGGCCCCGCCGGGATCTACGCCGCCGACATTCTGCTCAAACACACGCGGGAGTTCGATGTCTCCATCGACCTCTTCGATCACCTTCCCGCGCCCTACGGCCTCGTGCGCTACGGCGTTGCGCCCGACCACCCGCGTATCAAGGGCATCATCACGGCGCTGCGCGAAGTTCTCGACCGCGGCGATATCCGCATTTTCGGCAATGTGCATTTCGGCACCGATCTGACGATCGAAGACCTGCGTGAGCATTACCACGCCGTCATCTTCTCCACCGGTGCCGTGAAGGATGCCCCGCTCAACATCCCCGGGATCGATCTGCCCGGCAGCTACGGGGCCGCCGAATTCGTGAGCTGGTTCGACGGGCACCCCGATGTGCCCCGCGAATGGCCGCTCGAAGCGCAGTCGGTTGCCGTTGTCGGCAATGGCAATGTGGCACTGGATGTGGCCCGGATGCTGGCGAAGCACGCTGACGACCTGCTGCCCACGGAGATCCCCGCCAATGTCTACGAGGGTCTGAAGGCGTCACCCGTCACCGACGTTCATGTCTTCGGTCGTCGCGGGCCCATGCAGGTGAAGTTCACCCCGCTCGAACTGCGCGAGCTGGGGGAGCTTCGCGATGTGGACATGATCGTCTACGACGAAGACTTCGACTACGACGAGGCCTCGCGCGACGCGATCTCGTCGAACAAGCAGGTCTTCGTGATCGACAAGGTGCTGAACCAGTGGCGGGAGCGTGAGGTCGGTCAGGCGTCCCGCCGCTTGCACCTGCATTTCTTCGCGTCGCCCACCGAGGTCCTCGGCTCGCCGGAAACCGGCGTGACCGGTTTCCGCTACGAGCGCACGGAGCCGGACGGCGCGGGCGGCGTGCGCGGCACCGGCGAGTTCCGTGAGGTCGAGGTGCAGGCCGTGTACCGCGCTGTCGGCTACTTCGGGTCGCGACTCGAGGGCATCCCCTTCGACGAGACACACGGCGTGATCCCGAACCACGAGGGCCGCGTGCTCGGGCACGACAACGAGATCCTCTCTGGCGTCTATGCCACGGGCTGGATCAAGCGCGGACCGATCGGGCTGATCGGGCACACGAAATCCGACGCGATGGAGACGATTTCGCACCTCGTGCGCGACCAGGCCAATTGGTGGTCGCCCGCGCATCCACACGAGTCGGCGGTCGTGGACCTGCTCACCTCGCGCGGCGTCGAATACACCAACCTGGCCGGGTGGCATGCTCTCGACCAGCACGAGCTGGCCCTCGGCGAGGCCGACGGCCGCGTGCGCATCAAGGTCGTCCCGCGCGACGAAATGGTGCAGATCAGCCGCGCCTAGCGCACCACCCGGACCGGCGACGGTTACTGGACGGCGGCGGTGAGGCGGGCTACGTGGTCCAGGATGCGGCGGGGAAGCGGCCGCGACATCCACGCCTCGAGGGTCAGTTCGGTGCTGTTCGCCCGGTAGTCGTCTTCGAGGGCGCGTAGTTCTTTGAGGAACTCGCCCCCGCGCACCATGACCGAGATCTCGAGGTCGAGCGTGAACGAGCGCATGTCGAGGTTGCTGGAGCCGATAACGGCGATCTGGTCATCGATCGTGAAGTGCTTGGCGTGCAGAATCGTCGGCTTCGCGTAGCGGAAGATGCGCACCCCTGCCCGCAGCAGCTCCTCGTAGTAGCTGCGCTGCGCGTGATAGACGAAGAACTGGTCGCCGATCTCTGACACGAACAGTTGCACATCGAGTCCGGACTGGGCCGCCGTCGTGATGGCGTAAAGCATCGAATCGTCGGGAACGAAGTAGGGGCTCACCAAGATGATGCGCTCCTGTGCGGCATAGACGAGGGAGTTGAACAGCCGCAGATTGTTCTCACCGCGAAAGCCCGGCCCCGACGGGACGACCTGGCAGTCGAGGTGCCCGTCCCCCATACGTCGAACGGGCGCGGCCTCGCGGGTGAGCAGCTCACCTGTCTCGGAGTACCAGTCGGTGACGAACAGCGCATCGATGCCCGCCACGACGGGACCCTCGAAGCGGGCCATATAGTCCTTCCAGCGCAACCCGCGACGACGGTTACTGCGCTTCTGGTACGGGGTTTCGATAATGTTCTGCGACCCCGTGAACCCCACCTGGCCATCGATCACCAGAAGCTTGCGGTGGTTGCGCAGATCCGGTCGCTGGATGAGAAGGCGCCACGGCTGGAACGGCAACATCAGGTGCCACTCAACCCCCATCCGCTTGAGGCGCCGCACCGTGCGCCGGTAGCCGGGGTACGGGAAGTTGCCCAGGTGATCGAGCAGCACCCGCACGGTCACGCCGCGCGCGCGGGCCGCCTCCAGTGCATCAAAGAACGGCTTGGTCGTCGCATCCAGCGAGAGGATGTAGAACTCGGCATGGATCGTCGACTCGGCCGCGTAGATATCGGCCACCATCGCGTCGAGGGACGCCTGATTGTCGGCCCACATGCGCGCCGTATTGCCACCGACGAGGGGCATCGCACCGAGCTTGCGGTTGAGTTCGACGATCGGTTCGAGCCACGGCGGCCATGGGGGATCGCGCTTCACCTTGTCGAAACCTTCGGTCGTCTCGAGGATGTAGTCGTTCACCTCACGCTGGCGGCGGCGTCGGTTGCGCGGC
The DNA here is from genome assembly GCA_035554115.1 of Pseudolysinimonas sp. Lineage (GTDB taxonomy): Bacteria > Actinomycetota > Actinomycetes > Actinomycetales > Microbacteriaceae > CAXTSE01. Next base: position 7,547 of record DATMIW010000017.1, read on the forward strand.
AGCCGCGCGCGGCCGAGAAGGAAGAACAGGATGATGCCGACATAGGGCTGGAAGAAGATCAGCAGAAGCCACGCGAGGGCGGTCTGCGG
>DATMIW010000018.1:0-27641 GCA_035554115.1 Pseudolysinimonas sp.
CAGCCGCCCCTTGCGGTGAGTCCGGAACAGGATGCCGCTGCGCACCTCGACAAGCTCATCGGTGATCCGGAAGGTGTGCATCCGCCACGAGAGCGCAAAGAAGGCAACGAAGATCAGCACAATGCCGAGCACGATTGCCAGTGCGAGAAGCAGGTAGCCCTTGTCGATCAGATAGGTGACCGGGTCACCGCCGTCGCATTCGTCTCCCCGGCAGTCGTCGCCGGGAATGAGCAGCTCCAACAGCTGTTCGCGCAGATTCGCCACCAGGATTCCGATGATCGCGAAAAGGGCGATCCCTCCCCGCAGGAGCGGGGTGGCGGGGTGCAGGCGATGCCACTCCCCGTCGATCAGCTCGCCTGAGTCTCGACGAGCTCGACCACCGGGGGGACGACCAGCGGACGCGGCTTCCGAGGTCACAGGCCGGCCCGGCGGCTCTCGGCCACCTCGACCAGATGGTCGCGCAACCGCTCCGCCTCGGCGATCGGCAGACCGGGGATCGTCAGATTGCTTGCCGCAGCAGCCGTCACGAGCTTCAGCTCGCTGAGCCCGAGCACGCGGGCGAGCGGGCCGCGGTTGATATCGACCAGCTGCATCCGCCCATAGGGCACGGCGACCGAGCGCAAGAACATGATGCCGCGACGGAACAACAGGTCGTCATCGCGCAGTCGATAGCCGATCGACCGCACCCGGCGCGGCGTGAGTGCCGCCGCCACGATCGTCACGAGCAACACGGCTGCGGGGATCAGTAGCAGCCACGGCTGCCGCGAGGCCAGAAACGGAATGGTCGACAGAGCCGTCACGACAAGGCCACTGACGAGGGTGCCCACCAAGTCGACCCAGACATAGGTGGGTGACACGCGGATCCATTCGCCCGGTTCGAGAGAGAGGCGGGCGGGGTCAGTGGTCATGCGTCAACACTCTCAGCTTCGCTGTCGTCGCGGGGAGGCACGGCGCAGAAGAACTCGGCGACGAGCCCTGCGACGAGAAGTATCACCGCTCCCCCGAGCATCGCGAAGTCACGCAGATAGGAGTCGATCCCGGGCGAGCCGGATCGCCACACGAGTTCAAGCACGAACCCCGCGGCGCCCCCGCTCAGCAGCGCCCCGCACAGGCTGCTGGCCTTGGCGAGCACAACCACGCGCGTCGCATAGAACGGGTCGACAGGACCCGCCCCCCGCACGGCGCGGCGAATCGGCAGCGCCAGCACGATTACGAATCCCGCGATGAACACGAGAGTTATGGCGAGCGAGTACTCCGGGCGCAGTTTGGCCAGACTCGCGGCGGCGAGCAGCATCTGCACCAGGATCCCGCCCACGACCCCGAAAACCCCCACGCCGATGAGCGGCCCGGGGCGCGACCGCTTCACGGGGTGCCTCCGGTGGCGGTGTGCAGGCCGGCCAGAAGCGCATCGATGCGTCCGTAACCGGGGAGGGTGGCGTCCGGTGCAATTTCGAGCCAGGGTGCCAGCACGAAATCGCGCTCATGGGCGCGGGGGTGCGGCAGGACGAGGTCGTCGGTCACCAATACTGTTCCGCTGACATCGATCAGGTCGAGGTCGAGAGTGCGGTCGCCCCAACGCTCGGCTCGCACGCGCCCGTGGGCGTGTTCGATTGCGTTGAGCACCCGCAGCAGTTCGACCGGCGCCAAAGTTGTGCGCACGAGCGCAACGGCGTTGAGATACGCGGGAGCGTCGACGTCGATGCCCTCAGGCCGCACGGCGGCCGTTTCGTGAACGCTCGACATGGCAACCAGCTCAATGCCCGCTGTGTCGGCCAGCTCGCGCGCCGCCGCAAGCAGGGTTGCAGCCCGGTCGCCCAGATTGGAGCCGAACGCGACAACCGCCTCAACCTCACGTGCCGGGGCGGTCACCGCCGACTCCGCGTGATCTCAACTGTCACATCGGTGAAGGGCACCGCGATCGGGGCGTTCGGTTTGTGCACAACGACATCGACGACATCCACGAGGTCGAAGCCCAGCACAACGCTCGCCACCCGCTCTGCGACGGTTTCGATAAGGTCGACGGGGTCGGCTTCAACAGCCCGCACGACTGCTTCGGCCAGTTCGCCGTAGTGAACCGTCTGGGCGAGTTCGTCGCTCGCACCCGCCGGGGCAAGCGAGAGATGCGCCGTCACGTCGATCACGAACAGCTGGCCGTTGGTGCGCTCGAATTCGAAAACTCCATGGTGAGCGTTCACCTGCAGACCGGTGATGCGGATGCGATCGGCCGTCATGCTGACGCCCCCGCCTGCCAGCGATCCCACACGCTGAGAGCAAGGCGCGTCGAGGCGACATCGTGCACGCGCACGGCCCACACGCCGGACCGAGCAGCGAGGGCGCTGATGATCGCCGTCGGAAAATCCCGATCTTCCACAGGAGCATCTTCCGGGACCAGCTCGCCCAGGAACCTCTTGCGCGACGCCCCGACCAGCAGCGCGTGGCCCAGCGACGCGAGCTCGTCGAGGCGACCGAGCAGCTGCCAGTTCTGCGCGGCATGTTTGGCGAACCCGAGGCCCGGGTCGAGAACGATCTGGTCGCGCCGCACGCCGGCAACGATCAGCTCGGCAACGCGCGTCTTGAGGTCGGATCGCACTGTCGCAACAACATCGGGGGTGTCGATCGCGGCATCCGCGCCGCCTCCCCAGTGCGAGGCGATGTAGTGAACTCCGGTCTCGGCGACCACCTCGGCCATGCGCGGGTCAGCGAGCCCGCCCGACACATCGTTGATGATCTGGGCGCCCGCGTCGATTGCCGCAAGGGCAGTGGAGGCGTTCATGGTGTCGACGCTGACCTCAATGCCCGCGGCCACGAGTTCGGTGATCACGGGGACCACGCGGCGACGCTCCGCCTTGGGCGACACATGCGCGGCACCGGGGCGCGTCGACTCCCCGCCGACATCGATAAGGGTTGCGCCGGCTTCGACAAGCTCATGCGCATGCCGGATGGCCTCCGCCGGCTTATTCCAGCGGCCCCCGTCGCTGAACGAGTCGGGGGTGACGTTGAGAATGCCCATGATCAGCGTGCCGCTCGCAGGAGCGACACCCGATGTCATGCGATGCCGCCAATCAGCGACAACACCCCGGCCTGCAACGTCGGGTCGGCGAGGGTTCCGCGGCTTGCGATCGTCACAGTGCTGCTCTCCGTCTGGCGAGCACCGCGCGCCGAAATGCAGTCGTGGCGAGCCTCAAGAACAACGAGCACACCGAGCGGGTCGAGGCCCTCCTGGAAGGCATCGGCCACCTGCTCGCCGAGACGTTCCTGAAGTTGGGGTCGCGCGCTGAGAATTGTCAAAACCTTCGGCAACCGCCCGAGACCCACGATCTGTTCGCGCGGCACATATGCAAGATGGGCGACGCCGAGGAACGGCAGCATGTGGTGCTCGCAGATCGACCTGAAAGCCACGTGCCTCAGGAGCACCAGCTCGCCGAGTTCGCCGGATCCCGCATCCAAAACCCCCGCATTGCGCAGCGGTTCGACCGGGTCGAGCCCGATGCCCGAGAAGAAGTCGGCGTACGACTCGGCAACCCGCCGAGGGGTGTCGACCAGGCCGGGGCGCGCAGTATCTTCACCGATGGCCGCCAAGAGTTCGGTGACCGCCGCTTCGATGCGGGGAGCGTCGATTGTCACGGCTCAGGCTGTCGCTATGCCGGGGTTCTTGCGGGGGCGTGGGGCGCGCTTGGCCTTGGGCTTCGTCGGGGTGTCGGAGTCGACGCCACCATCCACGAGGTCCCCGTCGACGGGCGCTTTGCTCGCGATCGTGATCGGCGGCTGGTCGCTCAACGGACGCTTGTCGCTTGACAGCCACAGGGGGCGCTCCGGGAGCTTCGTAACGGTGGTGAAGAGCTCAGCCAACTGAATGTGATCCAGCGTCTCCTTCTCCATCAACTCCTGCGCGAGCTTGTCGAGAACCTCGCGGTTCTCGTTGAGCACGGCCCATGCTTCGTCATGGGCCTGGTCGATCAGCAGACGCACCTCGGCATCCACCTTTTCGGCAATGTCTTCGGAGTAGTCGCGCTGGTGCCCCATATCGCGACCCAAGAAGACCTCGCCGCCGGAGGATCCCAGCTTCACCGCACCGATATTGGCACTCATGCCGTATTCGGTCACCATCTTGCGGGCGATGGCCGTGGCCTTCTCAATGTCATTGGATGCACCGGTCGTCGGGTCGTGGAACACGATCTCTTCGGCAACCCGGCCCCCCATCGCGTACGCGAGCTGGTCGAGAAGCTCGTTGCGCGTGACGGAGTACTTGTCTTCGAGCGGCAGCACCATCGTGTAGCCGAGGGCGCGACCGCGCGGCAGGATCGTCACCTTGGTGACGGGATCGGTGTGCCGCATCGAGGCCGCCGCGAGCGCGTGACCGCCCTCGTGATACGCCGTGATGAGCTTCTCTTTGTCGTTCATGATGCGGGTCCGGCGCTGTGGGCCGGCCATCACGCGGTCGACAGCTTCATCCAGAGCCCGGTTGTCGATCAGCTGGGCGTTGCTTCGGGCAGTGAGAAGCGCAGCCTCGTTGAGCACATTCGCGAGGTCGGCACCCGTGAAGCCCGGCGTCTTGCGCGCCAGCACTTCGAGGTCGACGCCCTTGGCCATCGGCTTGCCCTTGGCGTGAACCTCGAGGATCTTCTTGCGACCCTTCGAATCGGGCGCGTCGACGCCGATCTGGCGGTCGAAACGGCCGGGGCGCAGCAGAGCCGGGTCAAGAATGTCGGGACGGTTGGTCGCGGCGATCAGGATGACGTTCGTCTTGACGTCGAAGCCGTCCATCTCGACCAGCAGCTGGTTGAGGGTCTGCTCGCGTTCATCGTGCCCGCCGCCGAGGCCGGCTCCACGGTGACGACCGACCGCATCGATCTCATCGACGAAGATGATCGCCGGAGAGTTCTGCTTGGCCTGCTCGAACAGATCGCGCACACGGCTCGCCCCGACGCCGACGAACATCTCGACAAAATCGGACCCGCTGATCGAGTAGAACGGCACGCCCGCCTCGCCGGCGACAGCGCGCGCCAGCAGGGTCTTACCCGTTCCGGGAGGGCCGTACAGCAGAACGCCCTTCGGGATGCGGGCGCCGACCGCCTGGAAGCGAGCCGGCTCCTTGAGGAAGTCCTTGATCTCATGCAGCTCTTCGACAGCCTCATCGGCCCCGGCAACATCAGCGAAAGTGACCTGAGGGGTCTCCTTGCTCACGAGCTTGGCCTTCGACTTGCCGAACTGCATGACGCGGTTGCCGCCGCCCTGCATGCTCGAAATAAGGAACCAGAACACCAGACCGATGATCAGGAACGGAAGCAGAATGCCGACCAGGCTCGTCACCCAACTGGTCTGCGGAACCTCGTCGTCGAATTTCGCGTCGCTCTTAGTGATGGCCTGCACGACAGCGTCACCGCGGGGAGCGACGTAGTAGAACTGCACGGACTGACCGAAGTCGCCGAACGCCTTCGACAGGGTCAAGTCCACGCGCTGCTCGCCGTCGACGATCTTGACCGTCTTCACGGTGTCGCCCTCGAGCAGCTTCAGCCCCTGCTGGGTGCTGATCTCACGGAACGAGCTGCCGCTCAACAGCACGAATGCGAGAACCAGGGCACCAATGCCCACGACGATGTAGATGAGCGGCCCGCGGAGGATGCGCTTGATGTCCATGATGTGCGGGGCGAGCCCGCGCCTTCCTTCGAAGAATAAGAGCACCAGGCTATCGTGAGCGCGCTGGACGTCGAATGGGTGTTCGCCTCACGCGTACACGTGCGGCGCGAGGATCGCGACATCGCGCAGGTTGCGGTAGCGCTCGGCGAAGTCGAGCCCATACCCGACCACGAACTCGTTCGGGATGTCGAAGCCGACATAGCGACAGTCGACCTCGATCTTCGCCGCCTCGGGCTTGCGCAGAAGAGCGCAGATTTCGACGGATGCGGGGCCGCGGCTCTGCAGATTGTCGCGCAGCCAGGAGAGGGTGAGCCCCGAATCCACAATGTCTTCAACGATAAGGACGTTGCGACCCGCGAGATTGGTGTCGAGGTCCTTGACGATGCGCACAACGCCCGAGGATTTAGCGCCGTTGCCGTAGGAGGAGGTGGCCATCCAGTCCATCTCGATTTCGCGCCGCAGTTCGCGCGCGAGGTCGGCCATGACCATCACGGCTCCGCGCAGCACACCGACGAGCAGGAGGTCTTTGCCCGCGTAATCCGCTTCGATCTGCCGGCACATCTCGGCGATGCGGGCGCGGATTTCGGGCTCCGTGACGAGCACGCGGGTGAGATCGGCTGCGACGTCGCTCGTGTCCATGGGGCGTCCTCTGGTGTGCTCGTTGGGGTCTCGACGGGCTGACGGGCTCAACCGGCGGCGGGTCAGTGTTCGGCTGGGGGTTTGTTGCCGGTGAGGGGGCCCACCTCGCTCGACACGAAATGGATGCGCCCACCCCGCCGCTCCACCCTAAGGCCGGGCAGATCGAGCGAACCCTGGCCGTGCCAGTCGGTTACGAGCCGCGCCACCTCGAGGGTCTGAGTGCGAGAGATCGCCACGTGGAATTCGCTCGCGACGACTAGACGGATCAGCCGCTGTCGCAGCGCGGCCGGGTTTGCGGCGAGCGCCGCCACCCCGAGCGAGAGGCCGGCCTCTTCGAGCTCCACGAGCTCTTCGGCGACCTCTTCGGCCATATGGTCGAGTGCGTCGGCATCCTCGCGCAGCTGCTCGGCGGTGCGGGCGAGGGCCTCGGCCACGCCGGGCCCGAGCTCCTGCTCGAGCAGCGGCAACACCGTGGTGCGCACCCGCACGCGTGTGAAAGCCGGGTTGCTGTTGTGGGGATCGGTCCAGGGGGTGAGGCCGGCATCCACGCATGCCTGCACAGTCGTCGACCGACGGATGCCGAGCAGCGGCCGCAGGTACCGTCCGTTCTCGGGCGCCATACCCTGCAAGCTCGTGGGGCCGCTCCCCCGACCGAGGCCGAGCAGCACCGTCTCGGCCTGATCGTCGAGGGTGTGTCCGAGCAGCACATGCGTTGCGCCGTGGTGGATCGCCGCCGCATCGAGAGCTGCGTATCGCGCGTCACGCGCCGCAGCCTCTAACCCGTCGGTCGAGCTCGTCGAGACCGCCACCCGAACGACCTCCACCGGATCCAGCCCCAGTTCACACGCCTGGCTCGCGGCTCGCTCGGCCACGGCATCCGACCCGTCTTGCAGGCCGTGATCGACCACGACAGCCCCCGCCTGCAGTCCCGTACGGGGCGCCTCGAACGCGGTCGCCGCCGCAAGCGCGAGCGAGTCGGGCCCTCCGCTCAGCGCGACGAGCACGAGACCCTCCGGCGGGAGCGCCACACGCACGGCTCGCCGCACGTCGGCAACAGCGGGAGTCAATCGAGGGCGTTGTGGCATCGGCTAACGTTATTCCGTTATCCCTCCGACCTGCAGAAGCGAGTGAATTCATGGCCGTCTACCCCGCCATCATCGAGATCCCCAAGGGCAGCCGCGTGAAGTATGAGGTGGATCACGAGACCGGCAAGGTGTTCCTCGACCGCATCCTGTACACGGCTTTCGGATACCCCACCAATTACGGCTTCTTCGACGAAACCCTCGGCCTCGACGGCGACCCGGTCGACGTGCTCGTGCTGCTCGACCATGACCTCTACCCCGGCATCGGCCTCAAGGTGCGCCCGGTCGGCGTGTTCAACATGACCGATGACGGCGGCAGCGACGCGAAGGTCATCGCTGTGCCGGCGAAGGACCCGCGGTGGGACTGGATTCAAGACGTCACCGACATCCCCGAGTTCCAGCGCAAAGAGATCGAGCACTTCTTCGAGCACTACAAAGACCTCGAGCCCGGCAAATGGGTGAAGACCGAAGGCTGGGGCAATGCCGCCGAGGCCGAGGCGATCGTGCAGGCGGGGATCGCGGCATACGTTCCGGCGGCGGGGCACTAGAGGCGCTCGGTCTCGACAAGCTCGACCGACGGGTAGCTCGACCGGCGGGGTTGATCAGCCGGTGGGGCGACCCACGTAGGGCACGAGGTCGCCGTAACGCACGGCCACCTGCCGCACGGGAACACCCGGACGCGGCGCCTCGATCATCTGCCCGCCGCCCACATAGATAGCGGTGTGATATTTCGTGGCGGCAATCGATCCGCCGACCGAGTAGTACAGCAGATCGCCCGCCTGCATCGCCGACACCGCTACCAGTCGACCCTCTGAGCTCATCCGGTTGTACTGATTGGTCGCCGAATGCGTGCCGATATACACACCGGCGGATGCATAGCTGAACTTGGTGAGCCCCGAGCAGTCCCACACATCCGGGCCTTCACCGTTGAGCTGATATTCATCACCGATTTGTGCCCGCGCAAACCCGATCGCCTGCGCTACAGCGTCGGCGGTCGGAGGCGGCGGTGCGGGGTCCACGCCGGGCGGCGGCGTGGCCGGAAGCGGCGGCGGCACGGGAGGCTGCGCAGCCTGCACCTGCTCGCGCTCAGCCGTGAGGCCCTCCTGGTAGCCGCGCTCCGTCTCCGCTGTCGAATTCTTGAGCGTGGCCAGCTGCGCATACATCTGGGTGGCAGCGGCCTCCTGTGCGGCGAGCTTGGCGGTCGCGGCGTCGGCGAGTTGCTGCGCCGCATCCAGGGCCTTCTTCGCCGCGTCGGCGAGCTTGGTGCGCTGCCCCTCGGCGCGGGATGCGTCAGCAGCCAGTGACGCGGCAAGGTTTTTGTCGAAGGTCGCCCGCTCGAGGATCGCCGCCGACGACTCGCTCAGCTTGTTGACCGCTCCGAGCCGCGAGAGCAGGTCGTCGGCTTCGTCGGACGAACTCAGGACCAGGTCGAGCGTGAGGTCGCCGCCTCCGGTCCGAGCCAATTGCATGATGAGCCGCGCTGCCCGCCTCTCGGAGTCGGTGGCGCGATCCTGGGCGGCGTCAGCCTGTTTCGTGAGCGAGGCGAGCTTGGCGGTTGCGGCATCCAGCGCATCTTTCGCCTGCAGATAGAGCTCGGCTTTCAGCTGGATCTGCTTGGTGAGGTCGGCGGACTGGTTCTCGAGTGCCGCAAGCAGGCCGTTGATGTGGGTGATCTCGGCCGCCGTGGCCGCCTCACTCTTGCGTGCGTTCTGCACGTCTTGCCAGGTCGGATAGTCGGGCATAGGTGTGGCGAGCGCGGCCTCGGGTGACACCAGCGCCGACACAAATGCCGCCGTGACCGCTGCGGTGGCCGCGGCCTTCTTCTTACGAGCGGATTCGGTCACAGCCCCACGCCGCGGTCACGCATGAACGGCACCGGGTCGGTCAGATTGCCATTGATGCGGATCATGAAGTGCAGGTGGCAACCAGTTGCGCCACCTGTCGCACCGATGGAGGCGATGGGCTGGCCGGGATCGACGTGCTGGCCGATCCGCACGTGGATGCCGCCGTTGGCGATGTGGCCGTAGCCGCTGGTGGTGCCATCGCCGTGCTCGATCTCGATGAAGTTGCCCAGGTCGCCGTTCGGGCCCGCGTAACTGACGGTGCCGGAGTGCGCAGCGTAGATCGGCCCGCCGCATCCGGTGCCGCCGAGGTCGGTGCCGGTGTGCAGAGTCCACACGTGGTAAATCGGGTGGTAGCGCATCCCGAACGGGCTGGTGATGTAGCCGGCGGCGGGGCGGGCCCAACCTTGGGCGCTGATCACGCCTCCGGCATTCGCGCCCCACTGCGCTTGGATGCCGGCGGTGTAGTCAGCCTGCGTGGCGACCCGTTTCTGAGTGAGCACCGCGAGCTGGGCTTCCATCTGCGCCTGGTTCGCCTGCTGCTCGGCCTGCTTGGCGAGGGCCGCATCGGCGGCGGCCTGCGCAACTTTGAATGCAGCCTCGGCTGCAGCCTTCAGCTCTTCCAGCTTCTGTTCGGCAACCTTGGCCTGGTCGGTGAGGGCCTGGGCGGTCTTCTGCTGACGGAGCGCCTGCGCGTAAATGTCTTCGGAGCGCTCGCTGAGCTTGCTCATGGCGCCGAGGCGATACAGCAGCTGATCGGCTTTGCCGGATTCGGCGATGAGGCTCGCGGTGACGTCGCCTCCGCCGCCGGTGCGACTCAATTCGGAGAGGAGCTGCCCCGCGGCTTTCTTGGAGTTCGCGGCCTCGGCTTCGGCGGCCTCCGCCTGCGACTTGTACTGCTGGGTGATGAACGCCTGGTTGTCGTAGGCGCTCTGAGCTTTCGCGTACGCCTCGCCCTTTGCGGTCGCGTCGGCCTGGGTGCTAGCGACCTCGGCTGCGAGCGCTGCGAGCAGACCCTTGATCTTCGCAATCTGTGCGGCGGCCGCGGCCTCGCTGGCCTGCGCGTTCTGCACGTCTTGCCAGCTCGGGTAATCGACTTTCTGGGCGGCGATTGCGGGGGCTGTGCCGACGATTCCGGCGACAGGAAAGAACGCCAGCGCGACGATTATCGCGATGACGCGTGTGGGCCCCCGCCCGACAGCTCGTGTCATGATTCCCCGAATCTTTGTGACGGCGCGAAAGATGTCACGCCTATTCACAGAGACAACATCATTCACAGTAGCAACAGCTCCCTGAACACGCCCAGAGAGACCGACCAAAGAATCCTGCCTCCGGCATGAAGCAAGGCTCAATGGCAGGTTGAACCTAACCCGGGGTCGCGCGGCGGACGCGGTCATTTGCGCCGTTTCGCCGCATCCACCCGATTGGCAATTTGCCCCTGCCGCCCGTATGCTTGACCCTCGGTTGCTATGAAACTCCGCTTTTATGGCCCCATCGTTTAGTGGCCTAGGACACCGCCCTTTCACGGCGGCAGCACGGGTTCGAATCCCGTTGGGGTCACGCAGTATTCTTAACGCATTACTTACAACTGAATAAGCATGGCCCTGTAGCGCAGTTGGTTAGCGCGCCGCCCTGTCACGGCGGAGGTCGCCGGTTCAAGTCCGGTCAGGGTCGCGGATGTGGAGAGCCCTTCCGAAAGGAGGGGCTTTTCGTCCATCCGGCTCTGTAGCTCAGTTGGTAGAGCGCACGACTGAAAATCGTGAGGTCACGGGATCGACGCCCGTCGGAGCCACTCGAAGCCCCCGTGACGACGGGGGCTTTGTTCGTTATTGGGGTCTGGTCGTACCAGGCGCGTCATCCGACGCAGATGGTCGTTGAACCGGACTTTTTCGAACCATCTGCGTCGGCTCGCGTCGCTGTCGTGCAGTAATTCAGCCGCTACAGGCACACGGGCGGATGAGGTGCCCCGCATCCATTGACTGCCGCCTTCACAGCGGCTGAATTAGTGCACGACACGGGGGCCCGTGGAACTCAACCGCGCGAGCGGGCATGGATGTGGTTGACCACAAGCGCGATCAGCACGAGCGCCGAACCGACGGCTCCCACAGCCAGGGCGACCGTGATCCCCGTCCCGGACGGGTGCAGATCGGGCGCCATATTCGCCGCGAGTACCGCGCCCGAGATCGCGCTCCCGAACGAGCCACCGACCGTGCGCAGCACCTGGTTGAAACTCACGGCGCTGCCGAGCTCCTCAATTGCGACGCGTCGCGCAATCAGGGCCGGCATCGCCGCGTAGGTGGTGCCGATTCCGACTCCGAAGAGGAGCATCCCAAGCAAGATCTCCCACAGCTCGTCATGCGCGAAGACCAATAGCACTGTCGAGGCGGTGACAATCGCGGCCCCGATCGGAAGCAGCGTGGTCAGGTGGACGCGAGTCGCGATCCGGCGCACTAGCCGATTCGCGCTGAAGCTTCCGACAGACATCGGCATGATCACGAAGCCAGCCCAGAACAGCGGCAAAGCGATGCCATAGCCCGTCTCTGCCGGCGCCTGCGCAATGAGGCTGCCGATTGAGAAGCCCATATACATAGAGGTACCGATTCCGACGGCCGTGGCGTTGGCCAGCAGCACTTCGCCGTTCTTGAGCACGTGCAGGTTGATGAGCGGATGCTCTGAGCGCAGCTCGACGAACACCCAGACCGCGACCGCGAGCGCCGCAGCGGCGAAGGTGCCGACGGTCGCATGCGCACCCCATCCCCAGGTGGGCCCTTCGCTCACCGCGATAAGCAGGCCGCCGAGTCCCAGGCCGAGGAAGATCGCGCCGGCGAAGTCGAAAGGTCGACGTTCTGCACGCGCGTCGGGACCGTTCGGCACCGCTCGCACCACCACGACGATCGCGGTGACCACGAAGAGCACTGCGAACCAGAATGCGAATTGGTAGTGAAAGACCCCCGCGATGATTCCGGTCAACGGGTAGCCGATTCCGATCCCCGTGGCGACCGTAACCGACAGGCTCGAGATGCCGAATGACACTTTCGCATCCGGCAGATAGCGGCGCGCGAGCGCAATCGTGACCGGCACGATTCCGTAGGTCAAACCCTGCAGGGCTCTGCCGATCAGAAAGATCGTGAAGTTGGGGGCCAGGGCCGCGACGACCGAGCCGATCAAGATCACGACGAGGGCGATCACCAGGATGCGCTTCTTATGAGGGCCGTCGCTGAGGCGTCCCATAACGGGAGTCGCAATCGCGCCGACGAGAAGGTTGACCGTGAGCATCCACTGCGCGGTGCTGATGGAGACATCCATCTCGCGGGCAATCGTGGGAACCAGCAGCATGCCCAGGGAGCTGACGATGGCGGTCGATAGCGCGGCATACACCAGCACCGGCAGAAGGCGCGTGCCCTGCACGCGCTCAGTCATCGATCGGCTCCCCCATGAGTTTGTGGAGGATGGGGAGGACAGAGGCGAGGGTTGCGCGCTCGTCATCGCTCAGCTTCGACACGATCGCATCGTCGAGCCAACCGCGCCCTGCCAATAGTTCGTCCTCGAGGCGCCGTCGACCGGCATCCGTCAACTCCACCCAGATTTTGCGTCGGTCGACGTCGTCGGGGGTCCGCCCCACCAGCTTCAGTTCCTCGAGCTCGCGCACCGCAATGGTGATGGCTTGCGCGCTAACGCGCTCCGCCGCAGCCAACTCGGATGCCGTGGCGCGGCCACGCCGAGACAGCTGCCAGAGGACGCCGGCCTTGCCGCGCGAAAGCGTGCGCGCGCTGATCAGCTGCCGGATGAGCGGACGGAGGGCCTCATGGAAATCCCCGGCCAAAGTCTGTCGCTGGTTCACTCGGAAAGTCTACAAGCAAGTTGATCAACTTGATTGAGTGTCTAATCTGCTATTGCCAAATGGGGCGGCTGACGCGCGCTAATTCACCCGCTGCGGGGATATCGGTGGATGCGGAGCGCCTCTTCCATTGAGGCGCGGCCTCGGAGCGGCTGAATTGGTGCTGGCGACGGGCGTCAAGGCCGAGCTCTCGCGGCCCTTTCGGCCCGTCCCGTTCGTAATTCAGGGTGAGGCGCCACTTTTCGGGCCTAGACAGCTTCGGTTGCCGTTTGAACCTGAGTTGCGAACCGACGGCGACACCACGTGACACCATTTTGGGTTGACATGACACCACAGTGGTGTCATAGTGGTGTACATGGAACTTGGACAGTACGTGAGCGAGCTGCAGCGGCAGCTGCTCGACGCATCCGCTAACGGGGCGGACGACACCCGCGCGACAGCAGAACGACTCGCAGCCGGGCTGGATTCGGCAACCCGGCTCGTGCTGCTCGACGCGCTGTCGGCGGCGGCTGGAGAGATCACCCGCGACCTCGCGCCCGGCTCGGTCGACGTGCGGCTGCGCGGGCGCGAAGTCGAGTTTGTCGTGACGCAGTCGAACACCGACACGGATTCCGACGACCTGCCCGCCGCGCCTCTCGATCTCGACGACGCGAGCACCTCACGCACGACCCTCCGCCTCCCCGACGCGCTCAAAGCCCGCGTGGATGAGGCGGCAGCCGCCGAGGGACTCTCCGTCAACACCTGGCTGGTCCGCGCTGTCGCGGCCGCCCTCCATCCGAAGCAACGACGATCCGCCCAGCGCACTCTGCGCACAGGCGACAACTTCGCGGGGTGGGCGCGCTAAGCAACCGAGCCGCCACTACATCCGCCAGACCACCAGCCCGCAGTCCCGCGGGCCGGACGAACACGCCCACAGAAAGGGAGGCGCCAGCATGCCTACTTACTCCACCCCTACCCCCATCGATCTCGCGATCAAACTTCCGGTCGGCGCTATCGACATCATTGCCAGTGACCGAGATGACACGGTCGTCACGGTGTCGCCGACCAACCCCTCCAAGGCCGTCGACGTGCGCGGTGCAGAAGAGACGAAGGTCGTTCTCGATGGCCAGCGGCTGACGATCACCGGCCCGAAGCCGCGGTTCAGCATCGTCGGCCCGTTTGAGTCGGTCGACGTGAAGGTCGAGCTGCCGAGCGGCTCGCGTCTCACCGCTGAAACCTCCGTCGGGGGTGTCCGCACCTCCGGACGCCTCGGCGCTACCCGCGTGAAGAGTTCAGGTGTCGACCTCGACAGCACCGGCGACCTCTGGGTGCGGGCCATGAACGGCAACGTGACAGTCCAGAATGCCGACGGCGGGGTCGAGATTACGGCCGACCACGGCCAGATCCGCCTGGGCACGGTGTCGGGCGATGCCCTGCTGAAGGCATCACACGGCACGGTGACCGTGACCGAATGCGGGGGTGAGCTCGAGGCGAAACTCTCGTACGGCGACCTCACCATTGCGAAAGCTCTCGACGCGGTGACGGCGAAGACCGCCTACGGAACCATCGAGATTGGCGAGGTCTCCAGCGGCTCCATCCAGCTCGAAAGCGGCTACGGCCAGATCACCGTGGGTGTGCAGCCCGGCGTGCCCGCATGGCTCGACCTGTCGTCGAAGAACGGGCGCGTGCGCAACGAGCTCGACGGCGACAGCTCGCCCGCAGCATCGGAGCAGACAGTGGCGATCCGCGCCCGCACCCAGTTCGGCGACATTACCGTCGGCCGCGCCCGCTAGCCGCACGACCACGACCACGACCAGAAGGGAACACCATGACCACCCCAGCTATCGACATCCGCGGTCTGCGGAAGTCCTACAAAGACAAGCTCGTGCTCGACGGAATCGACCTCTCGGTCAGCGCCGGTACCGTCACCGCCTTGCTCGGCCCGAATGGCGCCGGCAAGACCACGACCGTGCACATTCTCAGCACACTCGTCCGGCCCGACGGCGGCACGGCGACCGTGAACGGATGCAACGTCGTGCGCGATCCGGGCGGCGTGCGGGCCGCGATCGGGCTAACCGGCCAGTTCTCGGCGGTCGACGGTCTGCTTACCGGCGAAGAGAACCTGCTGCTCATGGCCCGGCTGCGCCACCTCGGTGCGAAGCGCTCCAAGACGCGCACCGCCGAGTTGCTCGAACAATTCGACCTCGTCGAAGCCGCCCGCAAACCTCTCGCCACCTACTCCGGCGGGATGAAGCGCCGCCTCGACCTGGCGATGACCCTCGTCGCAGCGCCGAGCGTCATCTTCCTTGACGAACCCACAACAGGCCTCGATCCGCGCAGCCGTCACACCATGTGGGATATCGTGCGCAGCCTCGTCGCCGACGGCACGACCGTGCTGCTCACCACCCAATACCTCAACGAGGCCGACGAGCTCGCCGACCGCATCGCGGTGCTCGACGGCGGCCGCATCGTCGCCGAGGGAACGCCCGACGAGCTCAAGCGACTCGTGCCGGGCGGCCACATCCGACTCAGATTTGCCGATAGCGAGGCGCTCGACTCCGCCTCGGGCCTGCTCAGCGAATCCGCCCGCGACGAGTCGACGCTCACCCTCACGGTGCCGAGTGCCGGCGGGGTGAGCACGCTGCGTACAGTGCTCGACCGCCTCGGGGCGGCGGGCCTCGAGGTCGACGACCTCAGCATCCACACCCCCGACCTCGATGACGTGTTCTTCGCCCTTACGGGCGCGACGAAAGGAAGCGAATCATGACCACCTTGACTGCCCAGCGGCCGACCGCCGCACGTCCACCGCGCGCGACCGCATCCCGCAGCTCCCACGTCGTCGCCGATGCGCTCACGATGATGCGCCGCAATCTGCTGCATATGGTGCGCTACCCCGGACTGTCGATGTTCACAATCCTCGGGCCGGTGGTGATTCTGCTGCTGTTCGTGTTCGTATTCGGTGGCACCCTCGGTGCAGGCCTCCCCGGTGTGGACCCCGCGGGCGGCCGCGACGCGTACCTCGCGTACGTCGTTCCCGGCATCCTGCTCATCACGATCGCGGGTACCGCAAGCGGCGCGGCGATCACCGTCGCGATGGATATGACCGAGGGCATCACGGCGCGGTTCCGCACCATGGCGATCTCGCGCGCCTCGGTGCTCGCCGGGCATGTGCTCGGCAACACGATCCAGGGCATCATCGCCGTCACCCTCGTGCTCGGTGTGGCACTGCTGGTCGGGTTCCGGCCCACCGCATCCCTCGGCGAGTGGATCGCCACAGTCGGCCTGGTTGTGCTTCTCGCCTTTGCGATCAGCTGGCTCGGCGTCGCCATGGGGATGCAGTCGAAGACCGTCGAGACGGCGAGCAATCTGCCGCTCATTTTGACCGTTCTGCCGATGCTAGGAAGCGGTTTCGTCCCCACGGGCTCGATGCCCGCATGGCTCCAGGCGTTCGCGCAATATCAGCCGTTTACGACGTTCATCGAGACGGTCCGCAGCCTGCTGCTGGGCACACCGCTCGGGAACAACGGCTGGCTCGCACTGGGATGGGTCGTCGTGATCGCGGTCGGCGGCTACATCTGGTCGATGGCCATCTACGAGCGGAAGTCGGTGCGCTGAGGCCGCCGGCCGCTGAGGGTCAGCCGGCGGAGATGCCGAAGAGTCCACCCCGGTGCTGGGGCGACTCGATCTCGTCGACAATCGCGCGAGCGAGATCCGCCGCCGATAGCCGTGGGGAGGCGTGCACCGGGGCCTCGCCGTCGGCCACCAGGTGGTAAGTGCCTGAGCCCTCAACGGGGTCGTCGCCGCCGAACTCGAGGGGCGGGCTGAGATAGAACCAGTCCAGGCCAGCAGGGGCCGTACGCTCGAGCGCGTCAATAACATCGACCATGGCGTCGATCTCGGGACGCCACTCCTCCGGCACCTCGAAACTCTCGGCGATGCGCGGCCCGCCGGGAACCGTCCGGCGGGAACTGTAGCCACCGACAACAGCCCAGGTGCTGGATGCGGCCGCGGCCAGCCGCGCAATGTCGCCGTAGACGGAGGCGAAGTCGGCCTCCAGCTCACCGCGAGGTGACAGGGCGCCGACTACCGCATCCGCACCGTCGACCGCCCGGACGCGGACGTCCGGGTCGAGCAGCGAGCCCGTCTCGTACCGCACACCGGCGATCGGGGATGAGGCGGGCCCGCGGCTCCACGAGGTCACCTGATGCCCGCGCGCGTTCGCTTCGCGGACAATGGCCTCGCCGGAGTAGCCCGTGCCCCCCAGAACCGTGATCTGAGCCACGCCTCATCCCTCTCGATCGGACGCCTGATTAGGCGTGTTCTGTTCCAATGCGCTCATAGGCAGCTCGGTTTCGTGTCCGCACCACGAGCGCAACGATAACGCCCAGGAGCACGCTCACCACGACGACGGCGATTGCCGCAATGTTGAGAGCCGGCCCTCCCGTGTAGAGAGTCGAGCTCGTGACGGTGTCGAGGTTCACCGCGGCAAACACGGCGATACCAGCCAATATGACGGCAGAGACAATCGGTGCCACAAATCGGTGCCACACATTAGCGCCAGCGACTTTGGTGCGTGCCAGGTAGGCGACGATTGCCGCGGCGGCGAGCACGAAGAGCACAATGAGCGCGAATCCGGTGGATCCCGAAAGCTGCACAAAAAGGGTGTTCGGGTCGAGCCGCGCGACAGCGACGACCACAAGGAACAGCAGGGTAACGATCGACAGCACCACGCTCGCGCGGTAAGGGGATCCGAAACGCGGATGCGGAAGGGCGAAGGCCTTCGGGAGTACCCCGTCGCGGGCGAGGTTGAACGCATATCGCGCGATCACATTGTGCAGGCTGGTCAGCGACGCGAAGGTGCTGGTGACGATCAGGATGACGACGACGTCCCGCCCCGCTGCCCCGAGGTACGTTCCGATGTTCTCGACGACGGCGCCGGCGGGGTTCTGGAAGATGGCTCCGAGCACGTTCTGCGCCCCAAAGCCCTGGATGATGACCCAGCTCTGCACGGCGTAAAACGCCCCAATGATAGCCACCGCGATGTACGTGGCACGCGGCACGGTCTTGCGCGGGTCGCGCACCTCGTCGCGGAAAATCGCCGTCGTCTCAATGCCTGAGAACGAGGTGAGCGCGAGCACCGCACCCAGGCCAATGCCAGCGAAGGTAAGGAACTGCGGATCGAAGCTGAAGATGCCGGGGACGGCATCCCCTGAACCACCCTGGAAAACGACGACAGCGTCATAGACAAGAACGGCAATGACCTCGAGGGCAAGGAGCACCCCGAGCACCTTGACGGACGAGCTAATGCGCAGATACCCGAGAACGGCGATCACCAAGGCGATGACGATCGAGCCAACCCACCACGGCACCGTCAGGTTGAGCGTCGTCGCGAAAATGGTTTCGGCGGTGATGCCCACGAACAGCAGGGTGTAGGCGAGGCCCGCTGTGTAGACGATGATCGCCAGGAACCCGGAGCCGAGTCCGACGGGGCGACCGAGACCCGCCGTGATGAAAGTGTAGAACGCACCCGCGCGTGGGATCACGCGCGACATCGTGGCGTATCCGACAGCGAACAATGCGATTACCGCGGCCAGGACAAGGTAAAGAAGCGGTGCGTTGAGGCCGAAACCGAAGGCGATGACGAGCGGCGCCACGGCGACGGTGATGCCCAGTGGCGCGTTCATCGCGAGAACGGTGATGACCAGCTGGAGGGTGCCGAGGTTGCCGTGTAAACGGTGAGTCTCGTCGACAGTGATTTCGTCGCCGGCGATCGCGTCGTCGGCGACGACCTCGCGCTCAGGGGTGGATGTGGACATGGGTGTACCTATTTCTTTCGGGAAGAGAGCGTCGCGCGTTGAGGGCTTGCGGACTTAAACGTGCAAAAACATGGTGATCGGGCTAGTAGCGGTGAACTTTCCGCTCCAGCCCGGCTCGGTGTAGAGACCTTCGCCCGTGTTCACTTCGAAGGTCGATCCGTCGTCGTTCGTGACAACGAGGGATCCGGCGGCCAGATATGCGCTCGTCGCCATAGGCATGTTGATGAACTGCAGGCCGCCGACCTCCCACTTCACAGCTGAGACCGAACCGGCCTCCCCCTCTTCGCCCGCAATCGGCGAAAGGGTGAGCTCGGATGTTCCCGGCAGGATGACCGTGTAATCCGGCAGTTCGGGAACCACTTCGAAGACCGCGTCGGCAATTGAGGCGAGGGAAAGTGGACGTGCAGACATGTGAACTCCTTGTGGCGTCATTGCTCTGAATGAGTGGTCGGTGTATCGGGTGAAGCGTCGAATTGTGGGTTACTTTGCCGCGAACTGGTTCTTCGGGCGGGGGATGCCGAGGCTTTCGCGAAGGGTCGTGCCTTGGTACTCCGTGTGGAACAGTCCCCGACGCTGCAGCTCGGGCACAACCTCGTCGACAAAAATCTCGAGGGAACCCGCAGCATCGGCGAGGTTGAGGTTGAAGCCATCGGCGGCGTCGGCCACGATGTACTCCTCAATCAGGTCGGCCATCGACTCCGGGGTATGGGATTCGGCCTCCCATCGCACCGCATAGGTGGCGAGTTCACGCACCGTCATGTTCTGGTCGCGAGCCATGCCGAGGTAGTAGTCCTGCATCGTCTTCGAGAACTGCTCGGTTGGCGGCACATAGGGCACCGGGCCGTCGAGCGGGTACGGGTTCAGGTCGAAGTCGATCAGACCCTTGAGACGCTCGATGCCGATGCGCGGGTCGGCAAGGCCCTCGATCTCGGCCATACGGTCGTCGGCCTCGGCACGGGTGTGTCCCATGACGAACGTCAACGACGGGATGATCTTCATGTCATCGGGATTGCGGCCCGCATCCGAGGCCATCGCCTTCGCCTCGGCGTAGAACTGCTTGGCCGGTTCGATCGGCATGCGGTACGCGAACATGAGGTCGGCAACCTTGGTGGCAAATGCAAGCCCGGCGGGCGAGGCTCCGGCTTGAGCGATCACCGGGTATCCCTGAATCGGCCGCACATGGTTGAGCGGGCCTTTGACCTGGAAGAACTTTCCGACGTGGTCGATCGCGTGCTGTTTGGCCGGATCGACGAACTGGCCGGACTCCTTGTTGCGCAGGAAGGCATCGTCTTCGTAGCTGTCCCACAGCTTGGTGACGACGTTGTAGAACTCCTCGGCACGCTCGTAGCGTTCATCGCGCTGGAGCTCGTAGCCGTTGAAGTTTTCCGCGGCCTCTCCTGTCGAACCGACAATGTTCCACGAGGCGCGACCACCCGACAGATGGTCGAGCGAGGCGAACATGCGGGCAACATTGAAGGGCTCGGAGTAGGTCGTGCTCGCCGTGATCGCGAGGCCGATGTGCTCGGTGTACTGCGCGAGCGCCGCACAGAGCATGAGGGGTTCCCACCGGGCGGCGTTCGCCGTCAGGGCGAGAATGTCGAGGTCACGCTCCATGACCTGGCCGAGAGTGTCGGCGAGGAAGAGCGTGTGGAACTTGCCACGCTCGGCCGTCTGCACAATGTGCTTGATGCGCTCGAAATCGAGCGGATCGGCAGGTGCGTCAGGCGTTCGCCATGCGCCGGGATGCATACCGCCCCAGACGTCGTAGATAACGGAAAGGACTGCTTCGCGCTTGGCCACACCTATCTCCATTGCTATGCGTGCCTGCCCCCCGACAATGGGAGGCAGGAAATCTCTCTAAACATTACATCTGTCATAAAGGATGCACAAGCTGACCTGTGTTTGAGTTCGAGAAGGGCGCACAAACGCAGACGTGTAGCCTGTGGACAACGGGCCACCGAGGCTCCTTGAGGAGCACGAAATCATGGGCGACAAGTCCGCGCGTAAAGAGACCGGCAAGACTGCGGCATCCAAATCTCTCAAAGAAAAGCGCAGCGCCAAAGCTGACAAAAAGGCCGCCAACGCGCGCAGCGAGAACACGGACGCCGTGACGAAGGTCAAGAACCGCTAGATGAGCTAGTGGGTGTGCTTTTCGGGCACGGGGGTCTCTCCGCGGGCCGCCCGCTCGGCGTAGTAAGCCCGCGCCTCATCCTGACGTTCGCGTTCCTGACCGCTCGCGATCGGGGCTCGGAGATGTTCCGGTTCAAAGCCGAACGCCTCGACCAGGTCGAGAGCGTGCGGCCGAAGCCGCGGCAGCAAGCGGTCATCGATATAGTCGGTGACCGCGGATGCGCGGGCCGGCGACAGTCGACCGTGGATGAGGTACCAGGCGGCGTGCTTTTCGATCAACGAGAAGCCGAAGAGGTCGCGCAACCAGGTGAGCACCTGCTTGGTCTCCGGGTGCTCGATGCCCTCCACGGCATCGGTGAATGCCTCCCATTCGAGGAGTTCGGCGTGCGCATAGGCGGCCTCGATGAGCTCGTTCTGATTGGCATTGAACAGCGCCGCACCATCGGCGACACTGAGCTTCGCGATGCCGCGCAGCCGGGAGGCGAGCTCGGCGACCATTGTCTGCACGCGATCCGTCAGCAATTGCCGTTGCGCCTCGCTGCCGCGCACGTACCCGATCGAACGGGCAGTCGACCCGAAGTCGACGACATTTTGCGCGAAGGCGCGCAGCCCTGAGCGGTTGACGGCCACCTCACCCACCTGCTGGGCGACAAGACCGGCGATGGCCGCCGCATCCGCGCCTTTGAGGGATGCGGCATAGTCGGCCAGCAGACGCTTGGCCACCAGCTGGAGCAGCACATTGTTGTCGCCCTCGAAGGTGACGTACACGTCGAGGTCTTGCCGCAGCTGGGTGAAACGGTTTTCGGCGAGGAAGCCCGCTCCCCCGCACGCCTCGCGGCACTCCTGCAGAACGTCGAGAGCCGTCCAGGTGCTGAAGGGCTTGAGCGCTGCGGCTATCGTCTCAAGCTCTTGCCGATCGGCATCGGTAGCCTGCCTGCCCGAGAAGACGCCGTCAAACTTTTCAAGAAAGCGTTCATGCGCAAAGGACATGGCGTAGGTGGTGGCGAGCCGTGGCAGCAGGCGGCGCTGATGGCGCTGGTAGTCGAGAAGGACGACCTCTTCGCCCCCGGCATCCGCGAATTGGCGGCGTTCTGAGGCGTAGCGCAGCGCGATGGTGAGGGCCAGCTTGCTCGCGATTGTGGCCGCTCCGTCAAGCGAAACGCGGCCCTGCACGAGTGTGCCGATCATGGTGAAGAAGCGGCGACCAGGGCTGGGAATGGGTGACGAATAGACGCCGGCCTCGTCGACATTCCCGTAGCGGTTGAGCAGATTGGTGCGCGGCACCCGCACGCCGGTGAAATGGAGGCGACCGTTGTCGATCCCGTTCAGCCCGCCCTTGAGACCGTCGTCATCGCCGCCGATGCCGGGCAGGAAGTTCTTGCCGTCGCGGATCGGCACGTAGAGAGCGTGGACCCCGTGATTAGTTCCGGCGACGATCAGTTGCGCAAACACGACGGCGGCCTGGCCGTCGATTGCGGCGTTGCCGAGATAGTCCTTCCAGGCGGCCCGGAACGGTGTATCGATGACGAACTCGTCGGTCTCGGGGTCGTAGGTGGCAGTTGTCGCAATGCTGGCGACGTCAGAGCCGTGACCCGACTCGGTCATTGCGAACGCACCGGGAACCGCGAGACTCATGGCGCCGGGCAGGAACGCCTCATGATGCGGCTCGGTGCCGAGATGCAGGATGGCGGCGCCGAACAGGCCCCACTGCACCCCCGACTTGATCTGGAGCGATGGATCGGCGGTGACGAACTCTTCGAACGCCGCGATATTGCCGCCATGGTCGTTGCCGCCGCCCAGGTGTGTGGGGAACGCGCGATGCACGCTCTTCTCATCCACGAGTAGTTGCAGCTGTTGCCGGGTGCGCAGTCGGTGCTCGCGCATCCCGAGCAGCGGATCGCGCTGGAACTCGGGTCGCGCGGCCAGGGCGCGCGAATGGCGCCGTGCCTCAGCCCAGCGCCCCATGAGCAATTCACCGAGGGCTTCCACGTCTATGTGCGCCGAAGCGCTGCGGTCGTTCTCGGTGGCACGGCCGATCAGGTCAGTCACGATCACCCTCCGTTTCAGTCCGCGTCGTCAGGATGCAACGGTACGTCGGGTGTCACCACACGTCCATCGGGTGGTGGGCCTCCGACCAGCAAGGTGAGCTCCGCGGGTCAAAGGCTGTGGGATTCGGACAAAGGGGCGGGTGTCAACGGGCGCCGTCATCGTCAGGCCCAATCTTCGTCGGGCGGGGGCTCGAACTCGGGGTCGTAGAAGTCTGGCGAAGTCTGGTGATCGAGAATGTCGAGATCGTCGGGTGCGTGGGTCTCGACAGGCTCGACCGACGCAGGGGGCTCGACCGACGGGGTGGGGTCCTCCCCCGCGACAACCGCGAGCACAGCGGCTCCGTAGGCCTCGAGCTTCTTGTCTCCGACGCCCGAGACGGTGCCCAGCTCGGCGAGAGTCGTGGGCTGCGTCAACGAAATGCCGCGCAGCGTCGCGTCACCGAACACGATGTATGCCGGCACGCCCTGCTCGCGCGCCACCCCGGCACGCCAGGCCCGCAATTTCTCAAACAGCGGTTGCGCCTCAGAGGGCAGCTCAGCCGCACCCTTCGACCGGGATGCCGACCGGGCCGGTTTCGCCGTCTCGCGTCTCAGCCGCACCGTCCGCGATCCGTCAAGAACCGACGACGACGAATCCGTAATCGTGAGGGTGCCGTATCCGTCGGACGACACAGCCAGCAGCCCCTGCGCCAACAGTTGCCGCACCACTCCCCGCCACTCCTGCTCGCTCAGATCGGCCCCGATGCCGTAGGTCGAGAGGGTGGCGTGCGAGTTTTTGCGCACACGTTCGGTGTCGCGTCCCAGAAGGATGTCGATGAGGTGCCCCGCACCGAAACGCTGGTTGCGTTCGCGGGCCAGCCGCACAACCGTCGACAGCAGCTTTTGGGCCGCAACTGTGCCATCCCACGATTCGGGCGGAGCCAGGCAGGTATCACAATTGCCGCACGGTGCCGACTGCTGACCGAAATAGCCGAGGATCTGCACTCGGCGGCACTCGATGGTTTCGCAGAGCGCGAGCATCGCGTCGAGATGCTGGGTCTGACGACGCTTATGGGCGGCATCGCCGTCGCCCTCATCGATCATGCGACGCTGCTGCACCACGTCTTGTAGGCCGTAGGCCAGCCAAGCTGTCGACGGCTGCCCGTCACGCCCCGCGCGACCCGTCTCTTGGTAGTAGCCCTCGACGCTTTTCGGCAGATCGAGGTGCGCAACGAATCGCACATCGGGCTTGTCGATGCCCATGCCGAAGGCGATTGTCGCGACCATGACAACACCGTCTTCGCGCAGGAAGCGGGACTGGTTGCGCGCACGGATCGCCGCCGGCAAACCCGCGTGATAGGGCAGTGCCTCGATCCCCTCGGCGACGAGAGCGTCGGCGGTCTTTTCGACCGAGGCACGCGACAGGCAATAGACGATGCCCGCGTCGCCCGGATGCTCACGCCGGATCAACGCGATCAGCTGCGAGATCGGCTGGGCCTTTCCCTCGATGCGGTACTGGATGTTGGGGCGATCGAAACTGGCGACAAAATGCCGGGCCTCGGTCAGCTCCAAACGCGTGGCGATCTCACGCCGCGTGACATCTGTTGCCGTCGCGGTGAGGGCGATACGCGGAACTGTCGGCCAGCGCTCATGCAGGATCGACAGCTGCAGATAGTCGGGGCGGAAGTCGTGCCCCCATTGCGACACACAGTGCGCTTCGTCGATCGCGAACAGGGCGAGCGGGATGCTGTCGAGCAGTTCGTGCGTGCTCGAAATCTTGAGTCGCTCGGGTGCGAGGTAGAGCAAATCGATGTCGCCCGCCAGCAGAGCCTGCTCGACCTCACGACGCTGCTGCGCATCCTGCGTTGAGTTGAGAAACGCCGCCCGCACCCCGACTGCGGAAAGGGCATCGACCTGGTCGTGCATAAGCGCAATGAGCGGCGAAATGACGACACCGGTGCCAGGCCGGACGAGTGCTGGGATTTGGTAGCAGAGCGACTTGCCGCCGCCCGTCGGCATGAGCACGAGCGCGTCGCCGCCACCGATGACCTGGTCGACGATCGCCGCCTGCTCACCGCGGAATGCGTCGTACCCGAAGACGTGTCGCAACACGTCGAGCGGGCGCGGAGGCGCAGCCGAGTCGGCCAGGGCGGTGGGCATGTGTTCACCTTATGCGCGGCCACCGACGGCGGGATCCGTATCCACAGGCGCCGTTAGCCTGAGGAGATGATCACCGTCATCCTCGGCCTCAGCAGCGCACTGGTCTATGGGGCGGCGGACTTTTTCGGTGGCATCGCATCGACGCGGATCCCGGCTGTCAAAGTCGTCGCTGGATCGGGCCTCATTGGGCTTCTCGTGCTCATCCCGGCCTCTGCCCTCACGGGCGGCACCTGGTCGAACGAGGTGCTGCTGTGGGGAGTGCTGAGCGGTATGGCTGGCTCCATGGGGATCCTCACTCTCTATATGGCTCTCGCAATCGGCCCGATGAGCATCCTGTCGCCGTTGACGGCGGTGATGTCGGCGATCGTGCCCCTGAGCTGGGGACTCATCAACGGCGAACGACTCAGCCTGATCGGCTACGCGGCGCTCGGGATCGCACTGGTCGCCGTGGTGCTGGTCGGTTTCGTTCCCGAGAAGGGTGCGGTTCGGCCTCGTCTGAGAGGGGTGCTTCTTGCGGTGCTGTCGGGCACCCTGATCGGCACGCTCCTCATCCTGCTCGACGCGGCACCCGACGATGCGGGGCTACTGCCACTGACGGTCAATCGGATGACGCACGCGGTCATCCTGTGGACGATCGTCGGCGTGATGGCACTTGCAAGCCGTTCACGTCAACCCTCGGAGCGGCCTGCCTGGCGCCGCGTGATCCCGTTAATTGTGGCGGCCGGTCTGGCCGACTCGACGGCGAACATCTTGATGGTCACGGGGTTCCGGCTAGGAGACCTCAGTGTCGTCGCCGTGTTGACCGCCCTCTATCCCGCGGGCACGATCGCGCTGGCCGCGATTGTGCTGCGCGAGCGCATTGCGCCGGTGCAGTGGGTCGGGCTCGTCTTGGCTCTCACCGCCGCGGCGTTGCTCGCGCTGAGGTAAACCCGCCCGCACACGACGAAGGCCGCACCCCGTAAGGAGTGCGGCCTTCGTTCATGCTCCAGCGCGCTAGTTGCCGGCGAGCTCGCCGATGATCGCGTCGCCGGGCACGACCGAGGTCCACTCGGCGGTGATCTCGGCGCGCTGCAACAGCTCTTCTGTGCGGCGACGACGGCTGCGCGGAACGAGAGTTACGACGATTCCCGACTTTCCGGCGCGGCCCGTGCGGCCCGAGCGGTGCAGGTACGACTTGTACTCGTCGGGCGCGTCGGCCTGGATCACGAGCGTGATGTCGTCCACGTGGATGCCGCGGGCTGCGACATCTGTGGCGACCAGCACATCCACGCGGCCGCTCGTCAACTTCTCGAGCGCACGAGTACGACGCGACTGGTTGAGGTCACCGTGAATGCTCTCGGACCGAATGCCGGCCTCGTCGAGCACATCGGCAAGCATCTCGGCGAACGCACGGGTGCGAGCAAAGACGAGCTTCTTGCCCGGACCGGACGCGAGCTCGATGAGCACCTGCTGCTTGTCGCGCTGGTCCATGAGCAGCACGCGGTGGTCGATCGTCGAGCTGGCCTGGTCTTCACCGGCGACCTCGTAGACAGCCGGCTCGACCAGGTACTGCGCGACGATGTCGGCGACACCGCGGTCGAGGGTGGCCGAGAAGAGCAGCTTCTGCCCGCCCTGCGAGGTGGCGTCGAGGATCTCTTGCACCGGCTCGAGGAACCCGAGCTCGCACATGTGGTCGGCCTCGTCGAGCACGCTGATGACGACCTTGGAGAGGTCGAGCTTGCCCTTGTTGATGAGGTCCTGCACACGGCCGGGCGTGCCGACGATGATGTCAACGCCGCGCTCAAGAGCACCCAGCTGACGGGCATACGGAACGCCGCCGTAGATCTGCGTGGTGAAGAGTCCGACGCTACGGGCGATCGGCTGCACGGTGCGGTCGATCTGCAGGGCTAGCTCGCGCGTCGGCGCGAGGATCAGCGCGCGCGGGGCGCGACCGAACTCGCGACGGGTGCTAGGCGAATCCTTTTGCATCTGCAGCAGGCGCTCGACGAGCGGGGCGCCAAACGCGATGGTCTTACCGGAGCCGGTGCGGCCGCGGCCGAGCACGTCACGACCCGCAAGAACGTCGGGAATCGTGGCGGCCTGGATCGGGAACGGGCTTGCAGCTCCGAGGTCGGCCAGAGCACGGACGATGTTGTCTCCGAGGCCCAGGGTGCCGAAGCCGATGCCGTCTACCTCTGTAGCTGTGACGGCCTGCGCCTCAAGGCGCTCGAGCACGACGTCGTCGGTCGGGGTGTGCGGGGTGCGGTTCGCGTCGCGGTCGTTCCGGTCGCTGCCGAAGCTGCGGGGGGCGCGGTCGTCACGGTCGGTGCGGGGGCGCGCGTCGCGATCCCAGCTACGGGTGGCGGGGCGAGCATCGCGGTCGCCCCGGTCCCAGCTGCGGGCCGGACGGTCACTGCGGTCGTCGCGCGCCGGGCGGGCGTCGCGATCCCAGCTGCGCGCCGGACGGTCGTCGCGCTCGGTGCGGGCCGGACGCGAGTCGCGGTCGAAGGTAC
>DATMIW010000019.1:0-5867 GCA_035554115.1 Pseudolysinimonas sp.
CACCCGCCGGTCGAGCCTGTCGAGACCAATCTCATCCCGAGGGATGATCGCGTAAATCCGTCCACAGACCTAATGTGGACGCGTGGATTGGCTAATCTTCGCCGGCGTGGTCGCCGTGCTGATTGTCGCGACGCTCGTCGCGCATCGCCTCGGCTGGATCGACCTGTCCAACAAGAACGCCAAAGCCCACCGCGGTGGAGGTGGAGGCGGGGGCCTCGTGGGTATCGGTGACGAGGTGTTTCATCCGACGCGCTACGAGGCACAGCAGGAGATGGATCGCCAGACCATCCTGCCCGCCCCGGCTCCGATACCGGGAGATGGCGATCAGGACATCTACACCGGCAATGTGCGTATCGACATGACCCGCAGCGGGTCCTCACGCATCCGCGGACGGGCGAAGCACGCTGCGCCGCCGCCGGAATAGCTACTCAACCAGCGCGCTACTTCGAGGGTTCCGCAACGGTACCGATGGATCCGGTCCCGGCCTCCACAAGCGCCCCGGCCTGATCGGCGGCTCGCTGCGCTCCGATCACGGCATCCCGTTCATCCCGCTCGGCGTCAGCCTTGTCCGCGTCTGCTTTGTCAGAGGCCGCCTCTTCGATAGCGGACTTCTGCCGCAGGGGCGGCGTCTTGAAGAAGAAGCTCAGCACGAAGGCCGCGAGCACGACGACAAGGCCGATCCAGTACACGGTGGTCGTCGCGTTGGCGAAGCCCTGGAGGAACGGTGCCGACAGTCGCGGGTCTGCCCCCGTGAGGAACGAGGTGTCGCCGTTGAGTGCGGTGCCCAGGGAACCGTTGCCTCCTGCTTGGCCGTTTTTCAGCAGTTCGAGAATGTGGCTGTTCTTCGGGTCGGCGAGGACCGCCGGGTCGCTCGCCGCGGCCCGCAAGTCCGCAAGATTCCCTTTGTCCTTGAATGCGGCGGCGATCGTGTCGGGGATCTGTGCAAACAGCACCGAGAACAGGATCGCGACCCCCAAGGTTCCGCCGATCTGACGGAAGAACGTTGACGAGCTGGTTGCCACCCCGATGTCTCGCGGGCCGACCGAGTTCTGGCTCGCGAGGGTGAGGGTCTGCATGATCTGGCCGAGTCCGAGGCCGATGAGCAGCATCCCGATCATCATGTACCAGACCGGCTTGTCGGCCGATGCCCCGGTGAGCCAGGCAAAGCCGGCCGCCATCAGCCCGGTGCCAATGATGGGGAAGACACGGTATTTGCCGGTGCGCGCGATGATCTGACCGCTCGCAATCGACGAGATCATGAGGCCCAGGATCATCGGCAGGGTGAGGAAGCCGCTTTCGGTGGGCGTGGCGCCGTTGACGAGCTGCAGGTAGAGCGGGATCGTCATCATCGCGCCGAACATGCCGAATCCGACGAGCACGCCGAGGATGGTCGCCATCGAGAACGTCGAACTCTTGAACAGTTTGAACGGGATCAGCGCCGCATCGCCCATGAGCCGCTCGGTGATGACGAAGGCGATGATGCCCAGGCCGCCGACGATGTAACAGGCAAGCGCACCCGGTGAACCCCAGCCCCATTCACGGCCTTGCTCGGCAACGATCAGCAGCGGCACGAGAGCCAAGATGACGGTCGCGGCGCCCCACCAGTCCACCCGCACGCTGTGGCGGGTGTGCGGAATATGCAGGAATCGCACGACCAGGAACATCGCAACGACGCCGATCGGCAGGTTGAGCAGGAACACCCATCGCCAGCCGTCGACGAACAGGATTTCATGGGTGCCGGCAAGCAGGCCGCCCGCGAGCGGGCCGAGCACGCTCGACGTCGCGAACACCGCGAGGAAGAAGCCCTGGTACTTGGCGCGCTCCCGCGGGGCGAGGATGTCGCCCATGATCGCGAGGGGCAGGGCCATCAGGCCACCGGCTCCCATGCCTTGCAGCGCGCGGAAGGCGGCGAGCATGTACATATCGGTCGAGAATCCGGCGGCAACGGAGCCGATCAAGAAGATCGTGATCGCGATGATGAACAGCGGTCGGCGCCCGAAGAGATCGCTCAGCTTGCCGTAGATCGGCGTCGCGATCGTCGAGGTGATGAGGTACGCGGTCGTGACCCAGGCCTGGATGCTGATGCCGTGCAGATCGTCGGCGATCGTGCGCATCGAAGTGCCGACGATTGTCTGGTCGAGGGCCGACAGGAACATACCCGCCATCAGACCGACGATGATCAGCATGATCTGACGCTGTGACAGCAGGGGTGCGCTCGGCGCCGCCGGGCTGGGGGTGGTGCTTGACATGAAACCTCAGTTCGACGGGGTGCACAGACACAGGGTGTTAAGACACAGAAGGCCACCGGGACGCGGTCCGACGGTGGCCATATAGAAACTTGCGTTGACTGCAAAGTTACACCCGTGGCACGAGCTGACGCAACACGGACCGGCTCTAAGCTGTGCTGGTGAAACGCAAGGTGCTGTGGATTGTCGCGTCGGTCGTTGCTGCGGCACTTATCGTGACGATCGTGATCGTCGTTGTTCGCGGAACGGGGAGGAACGCGGTGCCGACCCCGAAGCCGAGCAGCCCGACCCCGAGCGCAACGCCCAGCCCCACGCCGACTCCTACTCCGACGGCGCCGCCGACTCCCGCGCAACTGAAGCTGATGTTCGACCGCACCCAGTACTCGATCGACGACCCGACCAGCATCTGGGTGGTGGTGGACAAATTGCGACCGATGAATCCGCCGAGCTTCGCCCCGCCGGACCTGGTGTCCGTTCCCGTGCCGCATGTGCACGCACCGCTGATGCGGGCCGAAGCCTCGGCGGCGGTGGTCGCCATGTTTGCGGCTTACACATCAGAGACCGGTCTGAAGATGCAATCACAGAGCGCGTATCGCAGTTACGCAGCGCAGCAGAGCGTCTACGGCGGCAACGACACTCTCACGGCTCGCCCCGGCTACAGCGAGCACCAAACCGGTTTGGCCATAGACATCAGCGCGCTACCCGCAAAATGCTCGCTTGCCACCTGCTTCGCTGACACCCCTCAAGGGCAGTGGCTCGCGGCGAACGCCTATAAATGGGGCTTCATCTTGCGCTACCCGAACGGCCTGACGGACATTACGGGCTACCAGTTCGAGCCGTGGCACTACCGCTATGTCGGCGTGCCACTCGCAACAGTCATGCACGACACCGGAATCCCTACCCTCGAGCAGTTCTTCGACCTGCCGCCCGCGCCCGCCTACGCCGGCTGAGTAGCGCCACGGCGCGTATCGAAACCGCTAGTTCCCGCTGGTGGAGCCCCCGCCGGTCGAGCTTGTCGAGACCCGCTGGCCGATGCTCACGGCTGCTCCCCGCGGCTAATCCGGGCAAATACGTACCTTCGTCCACGACTCGTGGACGAACCCCCCAAATTTGTATGGAGTAGCCGTACCCCGACCCGTCGACCGAGCTCCCGTCAGTCGCGCCTCCTGCGGTCGAGCTCACCTCGTGGTCGAGACCTTCCGCTTGCGCACTTCACGAAGCACGATCTGTTCGGGACACACCGTGGACAGAAAATCTCCGACAGACAGCGCGAGTCGATCGGTCACAAGCGAGTACAGGATCCGGTTGGAGTCCCGTCGCTCAGCCACCAAGCCCGCCTGACGCAGAACGCTGAGATGCCGCGAGATCGTCGGCCCGGAACTGTTGAAGCGCGATGCGATTTCGCCGGCCGCGAGTTCGCCCTCTTTGAGGTCCTGCAGGATCTGGCGCCGCGTCGGGTGGGCGAGGGCCGCGAAGACGTCTGTATCTGCCATATTTGCAATATAGCACCGAAGCTAACTATGGTGTAGCTATATCGCCAAATAGCTAAGGAGCAAATCATGCGCGTCGCCATCACCGGGGGAACCGGATTCGTGGGCCGGCATCTGGCCGAGCGTCTCGACCCTGCCGACACCGTCATCGTGTCCCGTCGCACGGGTGCATCGATCGACGACGTCGACGCGCTCGCGGCCGCATTCGCCGGATGCGATGCGGTCGTGCACTGCGCCGGTATCAACCGAGAAATCGGCGAGCAGACGTTCCAGCGGGTCCATGTTGACGGAACGCGGGCGGTCGTTGAGGCCGCGCGTCGGGCCGGTATTGGCCGGCTCGTCATGCTGAGCTTCCTCCGCGCCCGGCCCGACTGCGGGTCGGCGTACCACGAGACCAAATGGGCCGCAGAGGAGTTGATCCGTCATTCGGGTATCGACCACACCATCCTCAAATCGGGGATGATCTACGGGCCCGGCGACCACATGGTCGACCACGTGACCAAAGCTGTGCGCACCTGGCCGATTTTCGCCACCGTCGGATACCGCGAGCGGATGGTTCGTCCTGTGCCGATTGACGATGCGGTCGAGGTGGTGATTGCCGCCCTCGAGGGACGAATTGCTGACCCCACCGTGGCCGTGATGGGGGCCGAAGAGCTCACCCTCGGTGCGGCCGTCCGCCGGATTGCGAAGGTTGCCGGCAGGCGGCCCCTGTACGTGCCGGTTCCGGTGTGGAGCATCCGGATTCTCGCGCAGCTGACCGAGTGGGCGATGGTGGTCCCGCTTGTCGCCAAGGCTCAGGCGAAAATGCTCGCCGAGGGGGTAAATGAGGCTGCTCCACCAGCCCCTGAGCTGAGTGTCGACATTCGCCCGTCACATCCATTTGACGAGGAGCGCATCCGCGCGGCGCTTCCGGAGGGCCGGTTCGGGCTCCGCGATTTGCGGGTGTTCAGCCGCTAAGCGCACCGTCGACGATGACTTTGGCCTCGGCCTGCACTTCGGCCAGATGCTCGGGCCCGAGGAACGACTCGGCATAGATCTTGTACACGTTCTCCGTGCCCGACGGCCGCGCCGCAAACCACGAGTTCTCGGTCACGACCTTCACTCCGCCGATCGCGGCGCCGTTGCCGGGAGCCTCCGACAGCCGTGCCGTGATCCGCTCGCCCGCCAAAATATCGGCCCGGATGTCGGAGCCGGTCAACCGTCCCAGCCGCGCCTTCTGCTCGGGCGTGGCCGCGGCATCAACTCGCGCATAGGCGGGAGCACCGAACTCGGCAGTCAGCTCGGCATACAGTTCTGACGGCGAACTCCCGGTGACGGCGAGGATTTCACTCGCGAGCAGAGCGAGCAGAATGCCGTCTTTGTCGGTGGTCCACGCCTGCCCGTCGAGTTGCAGGAACGAGGCTCCCGCGCTCTCTTCTCCGCCGAAGCCGACCGACCCGTCGACCAGCCCGGGCACGAACCATTTGAACCCGACGGGCACCTCGAGCAATGGGCGCCCGAGCGATGCCGCGACCCGATCGATCATCGAGCTTGACACCAGGGTCTTGCCGATTGCCGCATGGGGCGGCCAGCCACCCCGATGAGTGAACAGATACTGGATCGCGACCGCCAGGAAGTGGTTCGGGTTCATCAGCCCCGCGCCCGGAGTGACGATGCCGTGGCGGTCGGCGTCGGCGTCGTTGCCGGTCAGCAGTTGATAGTCGCCGCGTTTCGCGACAACGGAGGCCATGGCGTCGGGGCTCGACGGGTCCATGCGGATCTTGCCGTCCCAGTCCAACGTCATAAATCGCCAGGTCGGGTCGACCTCGGGGTTCACGACGGTCAGGTCGAGGTCGTACTGGGATGCGATGAGCTGCCAATAGTGCACGCTTGCGCCCCCGAGCGGGTCGGCCCCAATATGCAGGCCCGCGTTCTTGATGGCGGCGAGGTCGATGACAGATGCGAGGTCATCCACATACGCGCCGCGGAAGTCGTAACTGTCGACGGCACTCGGCTCGCCGCGTTTCACCTCGTGCAGGTGGTTGGCGATGAGGGCGTTTGCGCGTTCGGCGATCCACGCGGTGGCGTCGCTGTCGGCGGGTCCGCCATGGGGCGGGTTGTATTTGAAGCCGCCGTCGCGTGGCGGGTTGTG
>DATMIW010000020.1:0-2821 GCA_035554115.1 Pseudolysinimonas sp.
CTTCGACGTCCTCAACATCGTCGCGGTGTCGCTTGTGGCGATGTTGTTGCTCATAACCTTCGCGCGAGGTCGGGACACCGCACAAGCGCGCGTCGAGGCGCTCCTGCTAAACATCCTTCCCAAGGAGGTCGCCCAGCGCCTGCAGGCCGAGCCCGACCACCCGATCGCGGACCACTTCGACGACGCCAGCATCCTCTTCGCGGACGTCGTCGACTTCACTCCGCTTGCGAGCCGACTCGACGCGCGCGAGGTCGTCGGGATGCTCGATCGTCTGTTCACGACATTTGACGAACTCGTCGACCGCTACCAGGTCGAGAAGATCAAGACGATCGGCGACTGCTACATGGCTGCGGCGGGGGTTCCTCGGCCTCGGTCCGACCACGCGCACGCGCTTGCCGACCTCGCGCTAGAGATGAAGGATTGCGCCCGCACATGCTTGCCGGAGAGCGACCTCCGGCTCCGGATTGGGATCAGCTCCGGCCCGGTCGTGGCGGGGGTAATCGGACGCCGCCGCTTCCTCTACGACCTGTGGGGCGACACGGTGAACATGGCGAGCCGCATGGAGTCGCACGGGACATCAAACGAGATCCAGATCACGCGTCCAACCTGGGAGCTCTTGCGCGACGACTTCGTCACCGAGCCGATGGGGCTCGTCGACGTGAAAGGCAAGGGCGACGTGGAGACCTGGCGGCTCGTCAGCAGAAACGATCATTAGGGCCGGGGCGTTGCCGAAGGGCATCATGGTCGTCTTCTACGATGATCTGGACTGGCGCACGGACGCGCCCTGAGACGGTGCTGACTAGCGCGCTCAATGTCCCCTAGAGGGTCGGTTTAGGGGAGGCGGAGACGGCGCTGGCTGTTCGAGTCCGGCGCGATGGTGGATCCGGGGTTCGGCGACTCATCGCGTCCGTCCAGCAGGGCGTTGTGGTCACCATCACCTCGTGCACAGTCAAAGTTGACCGGGCGACCAGGGCGCACTTTCGACGTGGCTGCCTGAAGGATCTGCACCCGACGGACGTCTGGCGCAGAGCCATCTCCACACGCTCGAACTGAGTAGCCCGGGATCGACGTGCTCAACTCCTGGGTTCGGGGGAACGTCGCTACGTTGGACGCACTGCTGCACTTCGGGATCCGGCGTGTCGTGGCGGGTGACGGCGAGCCGATGCAAGATCACGACCGCAACCGGTCCGTTGACAAGGGCGGGGAATCCCGCGGCGTATTCGCCTGTCAGCAGCGACCAGGCGGTCCATGCCGCAGCGTTGGCCAAAACGAGCCAGTAGGTCGCCGAAGAGATGCCCTCGAGCTGCTTGGCGCGAACCGTCCGCACAACCTGCGGCAGGCTGATCACACAGGAAAGACCGGCTCCGAACCACCCGAGCAGCTCCGCAACCACTGCGTCACCTCCTTCCCGCGCTCGAATGTGACGCTATGTCCCTCGTCTTCCGTCGAGCTTCCAAGCGGCTTCCCTGACGCGGGCGCGGCTGGACCCCGTCAAGGTCGCGTGAATTGGCAAGTACCTCAGGCCAGACAGCGGTCTACGTCGAGCGGTTGACCTGATCCAGAGAGTCGTGGCCCACACAGAATTCCGAGAACCCGGGGGTCCGCTTGCGGCACACCCGTCAGTCTCAGAGAGCCGACGGCTTGCGGTACGGGGACAGAGCTGACGGCCGCAAGCTTTCAACTTTATTCACGTCGTCCGACCCAAAGCACGTCACAATCACCCCATGACTGTCACAGGCTTCGAAACGGCCGATGGGCGGACTGTCGAGCACGGCCAATTCGGCGGGTTCCCGGAGGTGGGCGACCTCGAGGCCGAGCGGCAACTGGCCGACGTCCTCGTCGGCGCGGCCGCCGAACGGCTGCTCGATGGGGCCCAGGATGTGTCCGACGGCGGGCTCCCGCAGGCGCTCGTGGAGTGCGTGCTGCGGTACGGCACTGGCGCACGGGTCGCGCTGCCCTTCGACCTCGACCCGTTCGAAGCGCTGTTCAGCGACTCGGCCGCGGGGGCGGTGGTGGCCGTGCGGGCCCGCGCCGAGCTGCGGGTGCGCGAGCTCTGCGAAGCCACCGGGGTTCCGTACACCGCGATCGGCACGACGGGCGGAGACGCGCTGCACGTCGGCGCCCTCTTCGACGTCCGGCTCGACGAGCTGCGCGCCGTGCAGGGGGCGACGCTTCCGGTCGCGTTCGAGCGATGAGGCCAGCGGTGCGCCGCGCGCTCGCCCCGCTCGTGCCGGGGGTCGACCGCTTCGGGCTGGTGCTCGGGCTGCTCGTCCTGAGCTACTTGGTCTTTGCGCTCGGCGGCAGCTCGACGCCGCGAATCCTCGAGGGATCGTCTTCGGTCGTCGCCCTGTGGCTGGCGCTACATGCGTCCGCGGTGGGTCCGCGGGTGCGGCTCTGGGCGGCGGCGATGCTCCTCGCCGCCTTCCTCGCGGTCGTCGTCATCACCCAATCCGTGGCCGACAGCACGGCCCGCGGGCTGAGCGAGCTGTGGTTCGTTGTCGTCTTCCTGCTGACTCTCATCGCCGTGCTCCGTCGCGTGCTGATCCATCAGGAGGTAACGCTCGAGACAATCTGCGGCGCCCTCTCCGCGTACCTCCTCCTCGGCCTGATGTTCAGCGCGGTGTACGGCGCAATGGCCGACCTCGGGAACCAGCAACTGTTCGTGCAGGTCGCCGAGCCGAGCATCCCGCTGCGGCAGTACTTCTCGTTCACCACCCTCACAACCTTGGGATACGGCGACGTCACCGCCGCCACGGACATCGGCCGGGCGGTCGCGACCCTCGAGGCGATCTGCGGCCAGATCTTCCTCGTGACGCTCATC
>DATMIW010000021.1:0-25445 GCA_035554115.1 Pseudolysinimonas sp.
TACCGCGATGCCGACGTCGACGCACTCGATCTTCGGGGCGAGACGTACCGTGCGCTGGCCGATCGGCTTGACGAACTCAGTCGCGACGCCGACTTCGTGCGCGGTCTCGTCGAGCGCGCCCGCGAACAGGCGTGGGACGAGGTGGCGGTATCCCTCGAAGGTCGCCTCTACGGCGATGCGGTCTCCGCGTCGGACCCGGACTACCTCGAGGGCCTCGAAGACCGCAAGCGGCTTCTCATCGCGATCGATCTGGCGGAGCTGCGCGCCTCGCACTAGCCGGGCCGCGACAGGTGAGCTGTTTGCAATCCGTGCAGCAGTTCGAACGAGCTAGCGGATTGCGAACAGTTGCACGGATGTGGCGAACCTAGGCGTGCAGGGCGGCGTTCAGCTCGACCGTGCCGCCCGAGCGCTGCAGCACCTCGACGGCTCCTGTCACCGAGTTGCGACGGAAGAGCAAGCCTGGCACACCGCTCAGCTCGACGGCCTTCACGAGGCGCGGTTCGGCATCCGCCGACAGCAGGGTGACCTTGGTGCCGGCCGTCACATACAGTCCCGCTTCGACGACAGAATCGTCGCCGATCGAGATGCCGATGCCCGAATTGGCGCCCAAAAGTGCCCGCGCGCCCACGGCAACCCGCTGTGTGCCGCCCCCGGACAGGGTGCCCATGATGGAGGCGCCGCCGCCGACATCCGATCCGTCGCCGATGACGACACCCTGCGAAATGCGGCCCTCGACCATGGAGGTGCCGAGGGTTCCGGCGTTGAAGTTCACGAATCCCTCGTGCATCACCGTGGTGCCCGGCGCGAGGTGGGCGCCCAGGCGTACTCGGGAGGCGTCGGCGATACGGACGCGCTCGGGCGTGACATAGTCGAGCAGGCGAGGGAACTTGTCGATGCCATGAACCGAGACTCCCGCACGCTGGAGGGCTGGCCGCAGACGCGTCAAGGCGTCGGGATGAACGGGACCGGCGGTCGTCCACGCCACGATCGGCAGGTGAGCGAATATGCCGTCGAGGTTAATCGTGTTCGGTTGAACGAGCAGATGACTGAGCAGATGCAGGCGGAGGTATGCGTCTGAGGTGGAGGCCGGGGCGGCATCGGTGTCGATCTCGACGGTGACGAACTCGACGGTCACCTCGCGGCGAGCATCAGCTCCCACCAGCTCGGCAAATTCGGACGGCACGGAACGGGACGCCGCGTCCGCAGGAGCCGCGCCAAGGGTCGGCGACGGGAACCAGGTGTCGAGGACGGTGCCGTCCTGGGCGATAGTGGCGAGTCCGGAACCCCAAGCGGCAGTCATGCCTCCAGCGTACCGGCGCGCCGTAGGCTGATCGGGTGCCCGCTCTCGACTCCACCGCGACGCCTCTCGACCTGACCCGACAGCTCGTTGACATCAGCTCTGTCTCGGGCGATGAGACGGCAATCGCCGATGCCGTGCATGCGGCGGTTCTGTCCGCGCCGCATCTCGAGGTCACGCGGCATGGCGATGCAATCGTCGCCCGGACGCGGCTGGGGCGAGACAGGCGCGTCATTATTGCCGGTCACCTCGACACGGTTCCGGTCAATGACAACCTGCCATCGCGGCTCGTAGGCTCCCCGGACGGCGATGTGCTCTGGGGGCGGGGCACCGTCGACATGAAAGGCGGCTGCGCCATCATGCTGGCACTCGCCGTTCAGCTCGCGGATCCGGTGGTCGACGTGACCTGGATCTGGTACGACCACGAAGAGGTCGCCGCCGAGCTCAATGGACTCGGCAGGCTTGCGCGTGCGCATCCCGAGCTCCTCGAGGCTGACTTCGCCATCCTGGGCGAGCCGACCTCGGCAGAGATCGAGGGTGGCTGCAACGGCACGCTTCGAGTGGATGTCCGTACTCATGGCCGCCGCGCGCATTCGGCGCGTGCCTGGATGGGCGAGAACGCCATCCATGCAGCGGCACCGATTCTCGCCCGGCTCGCCGATTACGCTCCGCGCGAGGTCGAGGTTGAGGGGCTCGTCTACCGCGAAGGTCTGAACGCCGTGGCGATTCGCGGGGGAGTGGCGGGGAACGTGATCCCCGACGAGTGCACGGTCGAGGTCAACTATCGTTTTGCCCCCGATCAGTCCGGCGAAGAGGCGACAGCACGAGTGAGGGAGATATTCGACGGCTTCGAGGTCGTCGTTACCGATCTAAGCGAAGGCGCCCGACCCGGACTCGATGCCCCCCTCGCGCAGGCATTTGTGGCGGCGGTCGGAGCGGAAGCGCGACCCAAATACGGCTGGACGGATGTTGCGCGGTTTTCGGCCCTCGGCATCCCGGCTGTCAACTACGGACCCGGTGATCCCTCGCTGGCCCACACCGACGACGAACGCGTCCCGGTCGAGCAGATCGAGCGCGTTGCACGTGGATTGCGGGCATGGCTGACGGGCTCGTAGCTGTCGGCTCGGGTCTCGGCGCTCGGCTCGGGGGTCTGAAGTGGTGGCAGCAGGTCCTCCTCGTTTTCCTCGCGTCGCGCATTGTCACAACGATCATCTTTTGCGTATTTGCCGCGCTGCAGCCTGCCAGTGAGCGCACCGGAGCGTCCCCCGACTACTTCACCTTTGCGACACTCTGGGACGGTCAGTGGTACTGGCTCATCTCCCTGCAGGGCTATCCGACAGATCTGCCGCATGACGCGGCGGGACAGCTCGGTGAGAACGCCTGGGCGTTCTTGCCCGCGTACCCGCTTCTCATGCGCGTGCTCACGCTCGGCGGGCTGATCTCGTTCCCGGCACTCGCCCCGATTGTGTCGACGGTATTTGCCGCGGGGGCGGCCCTGGTGTTCTTCCAGATCGCGCGCAGGGTGCTGCCCGCGGCGTCCGCACTGTTCGCGGTTGTGCTCCTCTGTGTGGCGCCGTTGTCGCCGATTCTGCAGGCGTCGTACGCCGAATCGATGCACCTCCTCCTGCTCTTGTCCGCCCTGTTGCTGCTTCTCCAGCGTCGGTACCTGGTATTGATTCCGGTGGCGATCGTCATGTCGCTGACCCGGCCCAGTGGACTGGCGTTTGCCCTGCTGCTGCTGGCCCACCTCATCCACCGAATTGCGACTCGGAGGGGTGACCCCTTCGCGCCTCGGGAAGTTGGCGGCATTGTCGCGGCAGGTCTCCTCACAGCAGCGGCCGGTGTTTCATGGATCTTTGTCGCGTGGGCTGTGACCGGTGACTCTGCGGCCTACACCGATACGGAACTCGTCTGGCGACGCGCATATATCGGCGATCAACATCTGCTGCCGTTCACCTCATGGTTTCAGGGTGCGCACTGGTGGCTGAGCTTTGCGGGCGTCGATTCTGTATCGGCCTGGGTATTGGGTGCGGTACTCGTGACCGCCCTCGTGCTGGCGTTCGGGGCGTTTCTCTTCTCGCCGTGGGCCAAGCGGATGGGCGTCGATCTGCGGCTGTGGGTCGCGGCCTATGCGCTGTACCTCCTCGCGGTGTTCTTCCCACAGACCAGCACCTTCCGCCTTCTGGTGCCGCTTGCGCCATTGCTCATCGCACTCGCCGTGCCGCGGTCGCGGGGGCTTCGCGTGGCTCTGGTGATTCTCGGTGTCGTGGGGCAGATCGCCTGGATGGATGTGAGCTGGTGGGTGAACGGCGTCGATTGGACAGTGCCCTGACAAGATATGACGCCTCCTGTGGACGTGGTTTTCCCTCGTTCACTTGATGCGGGATAATGGAGGGGTATCCATCGAAAGGGGACCATCATGGCAGCCATGAAACCGAGGACCGGTGACGGCCCGATGGAGGCTGTGAAGGAAGGTCGCCTCATTATCGTGCGCGTCCCGTTGGAAGGCGGCGGCCGTCTGGTCGTCTCTGTCAATGACGCTGAGGCAAAAGAACTTCACGACGCTCTCGCGAGCGTGGTCGCCGCCAGCTAGGCGAGCTCCGAGCTATTCGGACACCTTCACCAGCTGGATGAGACCGTCGCCCGACGTGCTCAGCGCGGAAATGACCGCCGATGATTCGGCGATTGTCGTCAGAAGCGCTCGGTAGTCGGCGACGGTTTCGTCGCGCTGGGCGGGATCCGCGACGCGGCCTTTCCACAGCGCGTGCGCAACGATCACGAGGCCACCGCGCCGTGCGATCCGCAGACCGTGTTCTACGTAGTCGAGAACCGAGCCGGCATCCGCATCCACAAGTACGAGGTCGTATGCGCCGTCGTTCATACGGGGCAGAACGTCTCGTGCGCTGCCGGTGATCAGTCGGACCCGGTTGGCGGGGATCTGGGCCTCGGTGAATGCGGTACGCGCGGCCTGCTGGTGGTCGTATTCGCTGTCGATCGAGGTGAGGATCGCGTTCGGAGCGCCGGACAGCAACCAGAGTCCACTCACCCCGAGGCCCGTGCCGATTTCGAGGATGGACTGGGCGCCGCTGGCCGCAGCGAGAACCGCGAGCTGAGCTCCCATAGCGGGCGTCACCGCCTCCACACCGAGTTCGAGGGAGTGGGCGCGTGCGGTCGCGAGGGCCGGCGGCTCGACGACGAACTCCTCCGCGAATTTCCAGTCGAGTTCCTTGTTCGTCACGTGCCCCAGCGTACGGGTGACACCGGCATGTCGGCGGTATCCTCGGGGGGTGTCCTTCGGGCTGACCTTCGACAAACTGGTGATCATCGGCATCATTGCCGTATTCCTCATCGGTCCCGAACGTCTGCCCGGATACGCGGCTCAGCTCGCGCGGCTGGTGAAGACCCTGCGCGGATTCGCCAATGGGGCCAAAGACCGGATGCGCGAAGAGATGGGCCCCGAGTTCGACGAGGTCGACTGGAAGAAACTCGACCCTCGCCAGTACGACCCGCGGCGCATCATTCGTGAGGCACTGATCGATGACACCACGACGACGGTCAAGCCGGTAAGCCCCGGCGGACCGTCGTCGCAACGGCGCTACGTCGAATCGGCCTACGAACAGCGGCAGCGCAAGCTCGGCAAGGGCAAACCGGCCCCCTTCGACGGCGAAGCGACCTAGCGTCGGCGGTTGCCTTCCGTTCTGCAGGAGATTGCTCCTGCAGTCCCACGGTTACTGGCCACGGCCTCCCGTTCGACGCGGAACTCCTGCAGAACCGCGCGTGGGTGTCATTCCTTTGTGAGCAGCGTGCGCGCCGAGTTCTAGGTCAATGAACGACGCGATCATCGCGCGGTAGGTGCGCTCAACAACATCGGGCTGGCCTCAGCTTCGGAGGCGAGTTGACGGACAGACCGGATCACCCCCTCCTATTGTTCGGCTCGCTCTCTGTTCTGCAGGAGTCCGGACCTGTATTCCCACGGCGACTGGCTGCGGGCCGCCGGAGAACGCAGAACTCCTGCAGAACGGAAGGGCTTAGGCGACTCGGCGCGGGCGGCGGCGAGGCGAACTAGGGGCGGCAGCTCAGCGGCGGCGGAGGGTCTTCAGCAGGCGCAGGAGCGTGAGCATCGCGGGGGTGCGGGCGGCGAACTCGGCGCCGGTGCGGGGCAGCTGCAGCAGGCCGGTGGCTTCGGCGATCGTGCGGCTCTCGACGAAGCGCAGCAGGCCGTCCCGTCCGTTCCGCCGACCGATACCCGACAACTTCACGCCACCCATGGGCGCGTCGACG
Organism: Pseudolysinimonas sp.; assembly: GCA_035554115.1. GTDB lineage: Bacteria > Actinomycetota > Actinomycetes > Actinomycetales > Microbacteriaceae > CAXTSE01. The sequence goes on from DATMIW010000021.1 coordinate 5,579, forward strand.
CTCGAGAAGGTGGCGCGGTACCCCTCGTTGATGTTGACGCTGCCGACATGGAGGCCGCGGGCGACCGCGCGAGCTCGATTACGGTTTCCACTGAGGATCGAGGCGTTGAGACCGTAGTCGGAGGCGTTCGCGGCGATGAGGGCCGCATCCACGGTGTCGATGATCTGCAACTCGACGACCGGACCGAAAGTTTCGTCGCGCGCGCACGCCATGTCATCGGTGACGCCGGTGAGCACCGTCGGTTCGATGAAATAGGGACCGAGCTCGGGTCGGGTGCGACCGCCGGCGAGAATCGTCGCGCCCTTGGCAGTGGCGTCATCGATGTGCTCGGTGACTTTCGCGAATTGGGAGGCGGTGGCCAGCGAGCCGACATCCGTCGAGTAGTCGAATGCCGATCCCAGGGTGAGCGACGAGACGCGCTGTGCAAAGGCCGGCACGAACTTCTCGGCGATGCCCTGTTGCACATAGACGCGCTCCATCGAGACGCAGAGCTGCCCGGCGGCGGCGAAGCAGGCGTAGGCGGCGTCGGCGGCCGCCTTCTCGGGGTCGACGTCATCGAGCACGATGAGGGGATTCTTGCCGCCGAGCTCCATCGACGCACCGATCAGCCGACCAGCCGCCTGCTGGGCAACCGTGCGGCCGGTGGCAGTGGATCCGGTGAAGCACACATAGTCCGCACCGTCGATGACCGCCCCGCCCACACTCGCGCCGTCACCCGCCACGACGCCCCATAGCTCGGCGGGGACACCCGCGTCAACGAAGGCGCGGCGTGCCAGAAGAATGGTGAGTACACCCTGGTTGTCGGCTTTCTGCACCACTCCGTTGCCGGCAGCGAGGGCGGAAATAACGTCCATGACCCCGAGGCTGAGGGGGTAATTCCAGGGAGTGATGACGCCAACCACACCCTTGGGCTGCAGGTCGACGCGGGTCTGGATGACCAAGGGGATGCCGGCGCGGCGCCTCCGGTCACGCAGGACTCGACGGGCAGCAAGCGCGTTGTAGCGGGTGGCTGCCGCCGAATTGAAGACCTCCTCGAACGCCTGGCCGCGGGTTTTGCCGGTCTCCGTCTGCACGGCGTCGAGGAGGAGTTCGCGGCGCTCGAGCAGCAGGTCGTGCGCGCGCAGGAGCACACGGCGGCGGTGGGCGAACCCCTGCTTCCACCATGCGGCCTGGGCGACCCGTGCGGCGCCCACGGCGGTCTGTACGTCGCCGATGCTGCTGAGCGGGAGCTCGTGCAGGAGCTCACCGGTGAACGGTGCGATGACGGCTGCGGTCTCGCCCGAGGTGGCGGTCAGATCGCCGACAAGCTCCTCGGCGACGCGTCGTTCGAGCGGGCTCCCCATGGCGTCAGTGTAGGCGGACGGGTGCCCCGGTGCCCCGTGCCGCGGGCGCACCCCGCTAAGTGGTTAGCGGCCGACGTAGATGTTGTCGGGGTTGGCCGGGTCGATCCAGACCGTGACGCGGCCGCCGGGGCGCCAGTGGCGGGCTGTTGCCGGGCCAAAGATGTGCTCGTAGGTGACTGTGCGGGCCGGTTCGTCACCGTCCACGATCTCGAACTCGGCGACCACCAATTGCATCCCGCGGTAGCGACGGTCACTTGTCTCACGAGAAAGGAGGACGCCGACGGCTTCGCGCCCTTCGGCAATCAGGCGCGCTGCATCGCGGAAACGTGCGTCGTAGGTGGCTTCGAGGCTGTCGATCACCGCGTGATTGGTGCTCACGAAGACAGGGTAACCGGAAGTGACCGACCTGCCAGACCCCGCGTTCGCGTGGCGAGCTTGGCCGCCAGGTCGATGATGGCGACCGCTGCAGGGTCGTCTGGGTGCTGTAAAACAACGGGAGTTCCGGTGTCTCCGCCGGCGCGTAACTGCACGCTCAGCGGGATCGAAGCCAGCACCGGCACCGAATGTTCATCTGAGCTCAATCGGCGCGCCAACTCTGCGCCACCGCCGGAACCGAAAAGCTCGAGAACTGAACCATCGGGTTGAACTAACCCGGCCATGTTTTCGATGACCCCGATGACCTTCTGCCCGGTTTGCCGCGCGACGATACCGCTGCGTTCCGCCACCTCAGCGGCGGCCGGCTGCGGTGTGGTCACAACCAGGACCTCGGCTTGGGGAAGCAGCTGCCCGATCGAGATCGCAACATCCCCGGTCCCCGGCGGCAGATCGATGAGCAGTACGTCCAGATCGCCGAACCACACGTCGGTCACAAATTGTTGGATGGTGCGGTGCAGCAGCGGCCCACGCCACGACACAGCGGTGTTCCCCGAGCCGTCGGCAGCCGTCGTCGGCACGAACATGCCGATCGAGACGACCTTCACCCCGTGCGCGATAGGGGGCAGGATCATGTCGCCCACCTGGGTGGGCTTCGCGCCCGCAATGCCCAGGATGCCCGGGATCGAGAAACCGAAAACATCGGCGTCGACCAGCCCCACCCGTAATCCGCGCTGAGCGAGAGCAACAGCGAGGTTGGCCGTCATTGTGGACTTGCCGACCCCGCCTTTGCCGCTCGAAATCGCATAGATCTTGGTGAGGGAATCGGCACCGAACTGATTCGTGCGGGTGCCGCGCAGTCGTGTGACCAGTGCCTCGCGCTCAGCAGGCGTCATGACGCCGACCTCGAGGTCGACGCGGCCGATGCCCGGCACGGAGGCCGCTGCCTCGCGGACGTCGGCCTCGATTGTCGCGGCGGCGGGGCATCCGACAATCGTCAGGCGGAGATCGATCTGGGCGGCGCTGTCGTCGGTGACCGACACCGACCGCACCATGTCGAGTTCGGTGATGGGGCGCCGGATTTCGGGGTCGATCACCCGCGACAGGGCAGTCTGGACTGCCGTCGCGAGCGCGTCGCGCTGCGTCGCGCTCGCGTCTGTGCGAGTTCCGTCTGCGCTCGTCCCGTCAGCGGTCACGTCGCTCGTCGCCCTCGAAATCGGCGCGGCGATCACTGTCGTCCAACTCGTCGAGCAGGGCCCGCAACTCGGCGCGGATGAAGTCCTTGGTGGCCATATCGGTCATCGCGAGGCGCAATGCCACGACTTCACGAGCGAGGTACTCGGTATCCGCGAGGTTTCGTTCGGCCCGCTGGCGGTCCTGCTCGATCTGCACACGGTCGCGGTCGTCTTGCCGGTTCTGTGCCAGCAGGATGAGCGGTGCCGCATAGGAGGCCTGCAGCGACAAGATAAGGGTGAGGACCGTGAACCCGAGGGCTTGTGAGTCGAACCGCAGGCCTGTGGGACCAAAGGAGTTGTAGACCATCCACGCAATGACGAACAGGCTCAGGGCGAAGAGGAACCAGGGCGTCCCCATGCCGCGCGCGATCGCCTCGGTGAACCGCCCGAATCGGTCGCGACTGCCCGATCTGAACGGCACAAGAGAGGTGCGCAGGCCCTTGGGATTGTCGAGTCGGGAGTCGTCACGGTCGGCGCGTGCCACGGGGCGTCCTCCGTCCGCGGGTCAAAGCTGTCGAGGGGGCTGAGCTCACACGCGGGGCGCCGACGGGCTCGGGGTCGTCGCCTGCGGGAGTACTTCGCCAGTCGTCGGGCAATAGGTAGTCGAGAACATCGTCAATGGTCACCACCCCGACAAGTCGGTGATTTTCGTCAATGACCGGCAACGACACGAGGTTGTAGCTCGCAAGGATCCGAGAAACCTCCGCCGCGCTTGTATGCGCCGTGACGGGCTCGAGATTCGTGTCGAGCAGGGTGCCGAGCCGTTCATTGGGTGGATAGCGCAGCATCCGCTGGAAATGCACCATTCCCAGGTAGCGCCCGGTCGGCGGTTCATACGGCGGAAGCGTGACGCAGATGGCGGCGCCGAGCGCCGGAGCGAGTTCGTGACGACGGATGAGCGCAAGCCCTTCTGCGACCGTCGCGTCGGCCGACACGATTATCGGTTCTGTCGTCATGAGGCCGCCCGCAGTCTCGGGCGCATACGACAACAGGAATCGCACGTCGTCGGCTTCTTCGGGGTCCATAAGACCCAAGAGGGCTTCGCCTCGACCCTCCGGAAGCTGGGCGATCAGGTCGGCCGCGTCATCCGGCTGCATATGGTCGAGGACATCAGCAGCGTGGTCATCGTCGAGCTGACTGATTAGCTGGACCTGGTCTTCTTCCGTCATCTCTTCGAGAGCGTCGGCGAGGCGACTGTCGGGAAGCTCTTCTGCGACCTCGATGCGGCGCTCTTCCGGCAGATCGAGAAGGGTCGAGGCGAGGTCAGCAGGTCGCAGATCGGAGTAGGTGGCAATGAGCTGCTCGGCCGACTGCGCCTCACCCGGGGTGTTCTTCTCGTGCGTCTGATCCCAGGTAGCGAACAGGGTTGCGCCTTTGCCGAGCCTGGCAGCACCTGCGCGCGGACGGCGGAGGAACAGCTCGCCTACTGACCATTCGCCGGGGGCAGTCTCTTCGATGGCAACGTCTTCAATCGTGGCATCGCCGGATCCGTCGCGCAGCACGACCTTTCGGCCCAGCAGCTCGGCGATCACCCGCACTTCACCGCCACGCTGTTCGAAACGACGCAGGTTGATAAGGCCGGTGGTGATGATCTGACCGGAGCCAATGCTCGTCACACGGCCGATCGACAAGAACACACGACGCTTGCCGGGCACCTCGACAACGAGACCGACGACAGTCGGCGCATCGGCGTTGCGATAGACAACGAGGACGTCGCGGACTTTGCCCACGCGGTCGCCCGCGGGGTCGAAAACGGAACACCCGGCCAATCGGGCGACGAAGACTCGCGCGGCGCTCACGCTCAAACCTTACCTGCGGAGTCCGACGTTCTCAGGGACGGCATGGGATGATGGCGCGGTGAGTACATCCGGATCTTCTCAGGGCGCTTTCGGCCGCAATCGAGACTTTCTCCATGCGCCCAAGGGCGACGTGCTGGGCACATACGACACCTACCCGGAAGCGCAATCGGTTGTCGACCGCCTCGCCAAGGCCGACTTCGAGGTGAGCCGGGTGTCGATCGTGGGCAACGATCTGAAAACTGTCGAACGGGTGACTCGCAAACTGTCGTTCAACCGTGCCGCCCTCGAGGGTGCGCTCAGCGGGGCGTGGTTCGGTCTCTTCATCGGCTTGCTGTTCAGCTTCTTTACGACGCCGTTCCCGTGGAAAATCTTTGGTGCAGCGGTGCTCATCGGCGCCGCGTTCGGCCTGTTCTTCCGTCTGGTCAGCTATGCCGTCAACCGCCGTACGCGTGATTTCGAATCAACGAGTCAGGTTCTGGCCTCGAATTACCAGATCATCGTCGACCCAACACTCACCGCCAAGGCGCAGGACGCGCTCGCGAGGACTCCCGCCGAATAACGCGGAGCTCCGGCCCAGCTGGATCCTCGATCGCGGTCTGTTCGGAAAAGATGAGAACTTCATTAGTCTGGATCTAGACCGACTCGCTCTCGGCGCGGCAGAGGCTCCGCGCGCCACACGAGATCGACCTACACAGATCGAGGATCCGTGGCCGACATCGACCCGCCCACCGAGAACGACAGCAGTCTCCCTGCTCCCGAATCACATGCCGCACCGCCCGCAGAGGCGCCGGTCCGCAAGCCCAGTCAGCGCACACTGATTGCGGTCATTGCCGGTGCCGCTGTGCTGCTGCTCGTCATCGCGGGTGGCGCGTTTGCCGCAATCCTGCTTCTCGGAAGTGGTGGCTCGCCGACCGCATCTGCTGTCGCATTTCCGTCATCGACGACCACTTGGGTGGAGGTGGCGATCGATCCGTCCCTTCAGCAGAAAGCTGCTGCTGGGCGAGTGCTCCAGAACCTCAGCGAGGTCAATGACTTCATCGGCGACAACGGACCGGATATCGATCCTGACGACCCCGACATCAAGCGCAGCCTGTGGGAGTGGATTGTCGAGGATTCCGATTCGGACATCGACACCAACCTGGACTATGACGACGACATTGCGCCGTGGCTCGGCAGCCGTGTCGCCTTCGGGCTCGTCGGTTCAGCGGATTCGATGGAGGAGGCGGCGCTCGTCGCAATTGAGGCACGAAACGTCGACCGAGGTGTCGAGGCTGTCAAAGAACTCGTCGACGACCTCGACATCGACAATGTGGAGGTTGGCTCTCATGAGGGCTACGTCATCATCAGTCACGAAGACCTCGATCTGAAGAAGGCCTACTCCCGGGGCACCCTGTCGTCAACCGAGGCGTTCACCGAGGGCACCAAAGACCTCGGCTCCTGGGGCCTGGCGTCGTACTGGTCTTCTCCCTATGCCAACGCGAAGGCCGGTCTCGCGTGGGCCGACGACAGCTCCGATTCTCCCGAGCTCGCGCGCGACTACTGGGAAGACCAGGTGCGGTCTGAAGTCGATTCGTGGGAAGAGGACGTCGAGGAGTACCAGACCGAGTGCCTGGGGCTCGGCACAACTGACGACGAGTTCAGCTTCTGTTACTACGACGAAGAACCCACACGTGACACGTTCTTTGAGGACTACGGCTACTACCCTGAGGAGGCCGACGACCAGATCGACGAGCTTCTGGATGCGGCCAAGGACCGACACAGGGCGCAGGCTGAGAGCGCTCGGGCGGTTGTTGACGCGCTGAGCCCCACCGGCTCCGTAGCGAGCATTGTGCGGGTGGCCGATGACTCGATTGAGATCGTCAGCCGAACTCACGACCTCAAACTGACCGAGTTCGCCGACCCGAAGAACTCGACGGCTCTGGCTCAACTGCCCGAGAACACAATGTTCGGAGCGAGCGCGTCGCAGCTGGGTTCGATCATCGACACGGCCTTCAGTCCGGAGTATGCCGCAGTAGGAATGTCCGCGAGTTTCATGGCTCAGGGAGTCTCGCCCTTGGCGGCGCTGTCCGGCATGGCGAGCGGCGGCTACCCCGGTGCTCGCACCCTGGAAGGCGAGGCCTTCCCGGACAACATCGAGAACGCCCGCGAGGAAGCGTCCGACTGGTTCGACGAGAATTTCGAGCTGAAATTCCCGGATGACCTGGCCGACCTTTTCGGCACGAACACGGTTCTGGCTGTAGACAGCGACCTCAACTGTGATGTCAGCGAACTGACCGCGGGAGAGGACGAGTGCTCCGACCCTCAGGCAGGCCTGTTGGTCTACTCGGACGACACCGACGCCACAGAGGACGCGATCGGCAAGGTCACGGATGGAATCAGCTCCGAAACTGACGCCTCGTTTACCGTCGAGTCGGATGATGGGCGGGTCGCGGTCGGCCGTGGAGACTATGTGGACGACCTTCTCGCCGCGGACGGAAAGCTCGGCGATAAGGAGCAGTTTCGTCGAGCACTTCCCGACCTTCGATCATCGTCGGCGGCGCTGTACCTCGATGTGCAGGCACTCCGCGACATGCTCGAAGACGAGGCCGACGTTGACGACGACTCCCTGGACATGCTCGACGGCATCCTGGCGGTGGGTTCGACAACCTCGAAGACCGGATCGGGCGACACGCGCAGCGTGACCCGCATCGTAACGGGCGAGTGACGCGACGGCGTGCGACGGGAAACCGTCGCACGCCGTTCAGCTCTGGCGGGTGCGCCCTACCGGGCCCGCTCTAAGCACTGAGCTCTGCGATCCACGCCTCGACCTCGTCAGCCGTGCGGGGGATTCCTGACGACAGGCTTTCTGCGCCGGAGTCTGTGACGACAATGTCGTCCTCGATGCGGATGCCGATTCCGCGATATTCGGCCGGCACCGTTAGGTCGTCCGGCTGAAAATACAGTCCGGGCTCGATCGTGAAGACCATGCCGGCCTCGAGAACCCCGTCCAGGTACAGATCGCGGCGGGCCTGAGCGCAGTCGTGAACGTCGAGCCCGAGGTGGTGGCTGGTGCCGTGCACCATATAGCGGCGGTGGTATTGCGCGTCCGGTTCGAGGGACTCCAGCGCGCTCACTGGCAAGAAGCCCCATTCGGCGGTGCGCGTCGCAATCACGGCCATGGCCGCCGCATGCACCTCGCGGAACCGGATGCCGGGACGCACGATTGCGAATGCCGCGTCGGCCGCCTCCCGCACCGTCTCGTACACCCGACGCTGCACAGGAGAGAAGGTGCCCGACACCGGCAGAGTGCGGGTGATGTCGGCGGTGTAGAGGCTGTCGATCTCGACTCCCGCATCCACCAGAATCAGGTCTCCTGCGCGCACTGCACCGTCGTTGCGGGTCCAGTGCAAGATGCAGGCGTGGGCTCCGCTCGCGGCAATCGTGTCGTAGCCGACGTGGTTCCCTTCCGCTCGCGCCCGTCGGTTGAAAGTGCCTTCTACGAGCCGCTCGCCGCGAGCGTGGGCGACGATCTGCGGCAGATCCCGGATGACGTCTTCGAACCCCTGCCGGGTGGCGTCCACCGCCTGCCGCAGCTGCTCGACCTCCCAGGGATCTTTCACGAGTCGGAGCTCACTGACCGCGCGCTCGAGGGCGGTGTCCGGGTCGGTGTCGTCGCCGTCCCGGAGGCGGTCCACCTGGGCCGCAAGCTCTGAGTCGGCCGAGCGCACGATGACCAGCGGGGCGCTCTCGACGAGTGTTTCGAGGGTGGGGGCAAGTTCGCTCAGGGGACGCGTGGGCAGGCCGAGATCGGCGGCAACGTTGGCAAGGGACGGGCGCGGGCCGGTCCAGAATTCGCCGATTGCCGAGTTGGCGTAGAACTCGTCCGAGTCGCGTCCGGCGGTGGGACGGAAGAAGAGGGTGGAAACCTCGTCCGCGCCGCTGGTGTCGATGCTTCTGGTGTCCATGTTTCTGGTGTCGATGACGAGCACGGAATTGGGCACCGCGTCCGAGCCCCAGCCCGTGAGGTGCGCGAACGCAGAATGCGGACGATAGGGGTAATCCGTGTCGTTGGACCTTACACGCAAGGGGCCGGCCGGAATGATGAGCACCGAATCCGGGTGCCGCGAGGCGAGGTCCATTCGGCGCCGATTCGCGTGCTCGGCGGCACTGCGGGGTGCGGGAGCTGTGTCGTCGTGCTCCGCCCAACCGCCGGCGATGAAGTCCGCGAATGTGGGCGATGACGGGATGGTCGAACGGTTGCTTGAGGTGTCGGCCATGTGATCCATCTTGGCACCGCGGAACGCGGCGGCGGCGTGCGCGGCGCTTAGCGCAGGGGATGGAGTTGCGCGACGACGGGGCGGTGGTCGCTGCCGGAGCCATCATTCGAAGCGATAACGCGGAACCCGGTGACCTTCCAGCCGTCGCTGGCAAGCACGTGATCGATAGGCGCGCCGATAAGGGAGGGTAGGGCTGTCGGCCAGGTACCGACCGCCGCGTTCCCGGTTGCGAGTGCTGCGTCACGGCAGTCGCCGAGGTCGCCCGTCGATCCGGCGCGGAGGCCCGAGTAGTGGTCAAGAGTCGAGTTGAGGTCGCCGGCCACGATCACGTTCGGCAGCTCGCAGCGGTCGGCGAGCCACGTCAGCCCGGCGCGCCAGTGAGCCATCTCTCCGGGGACGGGGGCCACCGGATGCGCCGCCACGATCACCGGACCGGTGCCGTCTGTGGGCCGGGCCAACAGGCTGGGCAGCGGGTGGGTGGTTCCGACGGAGTCATCCAGCTTGTAGCTGCCAAGCCGCGCCGAAATAAGGAGCGAGGTCGTACGTGCCTTGGAAATCTTGTCGAGGCTGAGGTGCAGCACCTGCATCTTCTGGCCGCGCTGCATCATCACATTCGCGGCTGCTTCAGCGGCGGCTGCCGAGGTCTCGGGCAAAACGACGATATCCGCGTGTTCAGCGAGTGCGAGGGCGGCGATGCCCCCGGCTCCCGGCGCATCGCCGAGAGTGTTCCAACTGAGCACGGTGATGTCGCTGTCTCCGGCGGTTTCGAAGCCCGGGCCGCCCGCTCCCCGTGTGCCGAGCAGCGCCAGGGTGAGGGCGCCGAAGACAATGAGCATCACAGCCAAGGAGGCACTAAAACGTCGAGCTGCCCGAGTCGCCAGCGCGATGACGATCAGCACCACCACAAGGACAGCGGCGACAACGATCGCGAGACCGCGCAAGGAGACCACCTGGGCGACAAGCGGTGTGCGTTCGAGGCCGAACAACTGCGGCCACACAGCGAGAGTCAGCACACCCGCGGTCGCGACCAGGACTGCGGCGGCGAGGATGCGACGGAACATGGCTCACTGAGCCTACCCAGCGATCCTGGGCAGTCCCGCCATGGGAATGGGGTGGCCAGGAATATTGGCTTGGGCAGGAATACAGTGGAGTGATGTCCGTCATCGACCTGCACACGCACAGCAGCGTCTCGGACGGAACCCAGACCCCGGCAGAGCTGATCGCTGCCGCGGTCGCCGCTGGCATCGATGTGGTCGCGCTCACGGATCACGATTCCACGGCGGGCTGGGACGAAGCCTTCGAGGCCGCGCGCGGCACGCCGATCACGGTCGTCCCCGGCCTCGAATTGAGCACCCAGATCGCCGGCACAAGCGTCCATATTCTGGGATATCTGGTCGATCCGGCCGAGCCGGGACTCGTTGAGGGCACCGCCCTCATCCGCGCCGAACGGCTGTCCCGGGCGGAGTCGATGGTCGGGCGGATTGGGCGCGATTACCACCTGACTTGGGATGACGTGCTCGCGCAGACGACTCCCGGTGCCACGGTCGGTCGGCCCCATATTGCCGACGCGCTGGTGGCGCGCGGGCATGTGGCGGATCGCATGGAGGCGTTCAGCGGCATCCTGCATTGGAAGGGCGGCTACTACCGTTCGCACCCCGCGCCGACACCGCTCGAGGGCGTCGAACTCATCGTGGGCGCCGGGGGAGTGCCGGTCATCGCCCACCCCGGCGGTCGCGGCCCGGACCGGATTCTGCACAACGGGGTGTTCGAGAAGCTCGTGGATGCCGGCCTATTCGGCCTCGAAGTGCGGCACCGCGACAACTCACCCGCCGACCAGGTGAAGTGGGCGGAGGTCGCCCGCCGGTTCGGCCTGGTTGAAACCGGGTCGAGCGACTTCCACGGGCTCGGCAAGCCCAACGTGCTGGCCGAAAACACCACGACGCCAGAGGCATATGCCGCAATAGTTGCGGCTGCCACCGGCGCCGTGCCGTTTACCGAGCCCGGCTAGACGACGGGCCCTGTCGCGGCGCCCCCGACCGCACCGCCGCGGCGACGCCGGGTGCGCTTGCGACGGGCCGGCGTGCTGCCGTCATGCGTTCCGCCGCCTTCGCCTTCGGCGCGAGGGGTCTCGTCACGTTTCTCCCGCGGAGGGCGGTGCTGAGCGGGGGCCTTCTCGGTGTGAGGAGCCGCGGGCGAGGGCTTGAGCCGACCCTTCGCTCCGACCGGAATATCGAGGTCTTCGAAGAGGTGGGGGGACGAGGAATAGGTTTCCACGGGCTCCGGCTGCCCGAACTCGAGACCCTTGTTGATGAGAGCCCATTTGTGCATGTCGGCCCAGTCAACGAAGGTGACGGCGATCCCCGTCTTGCCGGCCCGGCCCGTGCGGCCGGCGCGGTGCAGATAGGTGTCGGGGTCATCGGGAACCGTGTGATTGATGACATGGGTGACGTCGTTCACGTCGATACCGCGCGCCGCGACATCGGTCGCGATGAGAATGTCTTTCTTCCCGGCCTTGAACGCGACCATTGCGCGTTCGCGCTGTTCCTGGTTGAGGTCGCCGTGCACGGCTGCGGCATTGAACCCGCGATCGCCGAGCTCTTCGACCAGTTTCGCAGCGGCGCGCTTGGTGCGGGTGAAGATCACGGTCTTGCCGCGTCCCTCCGCCTGCAGGATGCGGGCGACGACTTCGTCCTTGTCGAGCGAGTGGGCCCGGTAGATGACGTGCTTGATGTTCGCCTGGGTGAGGCCCTCATCCGGATCTGTGGCGCGGATATGGATGGGCTTGTTCATGAAGCGTCGGGCGAGGGCGACGACCGGGCCTGGCATCGTCGCCGAGAAGAGCATCGTGTGACGGGTCGGCTGCGTTTGCGCGAAAAGCTTCTCGACATCGGGCAGGAAGCCCAGGTCGAGCATCTTGTCGGCCTCATCGAGCACCATCACGGTGACATCTTTCAAGCTCAGGAGCCGCTGACCCGCGAGGTCGAGCAGACGACCAGGCGTGCCAACGACGATCTGAGCGCCGGCCTTGAGCTGTTCGACCTGACCCTCATAGGCCTTGCCGCCATAGATCGCCACGACCTTCGTCTCACGGTTGCCCGCCGCGAGCTCGAGGTCTTCGGCGACCTGCACGCAGAGCTCACGCGTGGGGACGACGACGAGCGCCTGGACGCCCGGTCCGGGGTTCAGACCGAGGGACTGGATAAGAGGCAGGCCGAAGCCGAACGTCTTGCCGGTGCCGGTCTTTGCCTGCCCGATAATGTCCTGACGCGAAAGCGCGAGGGGGATGGTCTGAGCCTGAATCGGGAAGGGATCGATAATCCCTTGAGATGCGAGGGCCTCGACCATGTCTTGGTCGATATTGAGATCGCTGAAAGTCACGGAGAACCTGTCTAGAAAGGTGAAGGCCTCAGTGTACCGGGAGGCGGGTGCGAGGAGCCCCTCCGGCTAGGCTGAGGGCGTGCTGGGGATTTTCAAGAGACGCAAGCGGCCGCGTGGCACAGCGCCGGTAATCGTGTCTCGTTCCGACACGGTAGCGGTTGCGCGTGTCGAGCTCGCGGAACTTGCGCCCGAGAACGATGTATATCTCGGTCGCCTCGGCTATCTCACCCTCGTCCTGTTCGAGAACCTCAGCCGCGCCGTTACCTCGGCCCCGACAACGGCGGCGAAGACGCGGTTGAGCGTCGCGGCGGCGGAAGTGCTGGATGCGCACGAGGGTCTCGTAACCGAAATGCGCCGTCTGGGCATCGACCCTGTCGCCGCAATGGATCCGTTCCGGGCTGAACTTGACGACTTCCAGCGCCGCACCATGGGCACGGACTGGCACGAGATTCTCGTCACGTGTTACCTCACTGCAGGTTTCCTCAGTGACTTCTTCTCGGGACTGGCCGCGGGGCTCCCGGCTCAGGTCTCGTCACGCGTGTCGGATCTGCTCGACGTGGATGCGGGAGAAGCAGTGCTGGTCGAAGAGCTGCGTGCGGCGATTGACGCGTCCCCGCGCCTGGCCTCCCGACTCGCAATGTGGGGGCGGCGACTCGTGGGCGACACGATGCTCGTTGCGCGACGGTCTCTTGCGATCGGCCGTGAGGCTCCCGGAGAAGAGCGCATCGAGCCGGTGTTCACCGAGCTGATCGCGGCGCACACTCGGCGCATGGATGCGCTCGGCCTCACCGCCTAGCCACAAGTCGAGTCCCAGAAGAGACCTAGGCGCGGCCTCCGGAGAGGTGATGCAGCATCCGGGAATCGCTGGTACGCCGCCAGCGCACGAGCAGAGTTGCCGAGAGCACAGCCGCGATAGTGGCGGCACCGAGGGAGACGACCCAGATCCAGCCGCCGTCGAATCTCCAGCCGAGCCAGAGGAGCCCCACCCACACCGTGGCTGTTACGACCGCGCCGACGGCGGGAAGTAGCGCGAGCCCATAGAGCCCGTGGCCCGGCAAGAGGTAGCGCAGCAGGGCTCCGATGCAGGCGCCGATCACGGTGACGTAGACGAGCTCCATGGCCGCGATCCTATTAGGAAGGCGTTGAGCTACGCGACGAACCCGACGCGGCGCGATTCTTCGCTGCCCACCTCGAGATAGGAGAACGAGGCAGTCGGGACGATGTAGCGCTTGCCTTTGTCGTCGCTCAAGGTGAAGAACTTGGCGTCTGCGTCAAGAGCTGTCGACACGATCTTCTCGATTTCGGCCGACGACTGCGAGGTCTCGAACGCGATTTCACGGGGGCTGTTGGCGATGCCGATGCGAATGTCCACGACGTCAGAGTACGGGATGGCCTCGTAGCGATCGCGCGCGTTTCGCCCTGGGCAGAACGTCGGTGCCCGTCACTACCCTGGAACGCGTGACCGACCCCCTCCTTCTTGACGCTTCCCAGCGAGCCGTGCTCGGCCTGCCTGTGGGGCAGACGGCCGTCGTCGTGGGAGCGCCAGGATCGGGCAAAACAACGACCCTGGTCGAATTCGCCGCCGATCGGGTCGAGCACCACGGGCTCGCACCTGATGAGCTTCTGATCATTGCTGCCGATCGGCACTCGGCGACGGTGCTTCGAGACAGGGTGGCGGTGCGCCTGGGGGTAGTCACATCCGGCCCGCTCGCCCGAACGGCGGCGGCGGTTGCCTTTGAGGCGGTTACAGCGCGAGCTCTCGCCGAGATGGTGCCGGCTCCGGCTCTTCTGTCGGGCGCCGATCACGACACGATCATTCGCGAACTGCTTATTGGCGATCACGAGCGGGGTGATCGTCTCGCCTGGCCCGAGCACCTCGATTGGCCGGTGCGATCACTGCGCGTGTTCCGCACTGAATTGCGTGAACTCATGATGCGCGCCACTGAGCACGGACTCGAAGCTGACGATCTGCGTCGGCTCGCGGGCCCCGCCCGGCGACCCGAGTGGCATGCTGCGGCGACCTTCATTGAGCAGTATCGCCAGGTGATCGCGTCGGTCCGCTCCGATCGTCTCGACCCGGCAGAGCTGCTCGCCTTCGCCGAGGCGGCCGTTGACGACGGACTTCAGGGGGAGAGGCTGCGCGGCGTTCGCCTCATCCTGGTCGACGACCTCCAGCAAATTACCGAGGGCACCGTTCGGCTGCTCGCGGCGTTCGTTCGCTCCGGTGCGGCGGTTGTTGCATTCGGCGACCCGGACGTTGCGACCAACGGATTTCGGGGTGGCGAGGCCGACATTTTCGGGCGGTTGGGGGCGCGGCTCGGGGTCTCCGCTCAGCGGGTGGTGCTCGAAACCGTGCATCGGCACGGGCCGGAACTGCGAGCTGTCACGCAGACCGTCACAGGGCATATCGGCACGGCGGGCCAGGGAATGCAGCGTGCGGCGTCAGCGCATCTTTCGCGAGCCGATGTGGTTGGCGATGGGTCTGAGTCCGCTGCGACCGCGAGTGGTGTCGCCGAGCCGATCCGGTCGATCTCGGGTGCAAGCGCATCGGCGGTGAATCGGGCGATAGCGCGCCAATTGCGCGAACGACATCTGCTGGAAGGCGTGCCCTGGTCTCAGCTGGCCATCATCGTCCACTCGAGCAGTGCCATCCCCGACATCGTCCGCTCGATGGCTGCAGCCCAAGTTCCGACCCGCACCCTGATGGGGGGTCAAGCTGTTCGTGATCAGGCGGCCGCTGCGGCGCTGCTCCGGATCGTTGAGGTCGCCATCGCCCGTGTCGAGCTTGACGGTGCTTCTGCCGGGGAGCTTCTGGTGGGTCCATTCGGTGCGCTTGACTCGGTCGGGCTGCGCCGGCTCCGCCGCGAGTTGCGAGCCGAAGAACTGGACGGTGGCGGCACGCGCACCGCGGATGCTCTTCTTGTCGAAGCCCTCGGTGATCCGGCACGATTCGCCACGATCGACCACGCCGTCGGACGCGCGGCTCGGAAGTTGGCGACCTTGTTGGCGGCGGTGCGCGAATCTCATGCCGCCGGTGGGTCCGCAGAAGAGGTGCTGTGGGCGGCATGGGAAGGCGCAGGTGTCGCTGAGGCGTGGCGGCGGCAGGCTCTGGGGGGTGGCATCGCGGCCGATGAGGCCAATCGCGCCCTGGACGGAATCGTCGCCCTGTTCACGGCCGCACGACGCTATGTCGAGCGCATGCCGACGGGGACGGCAGACGCCTTCCTCTCCGAAGTGCTCGACGCTGAGGTCCCGGAAGACACCCTCGCCCCGCAAGCAGACGCCGATTCGGTGCTCGTCGTCACTCCGTCGGGTGCGTCCGGTCGAGAATTCGACACGGTAGTGGTGACAGGTCTTCAGGAGGGGCAGTGGCCGAATGTGCGCCCCCGTGGTTCGCTCTTGGGGGCACCGGACCTGGTGGCTGCGACCGCGGGACGTCTCGATGCATCGATCGACTCTCGGCGAGAGGTTCTCGCAGACGAACTACGGACCCTGGCTCTCGCCGTCTCACGTCCCCGCTCGAGACTCATCATTGCCGCAATAGACAGTGACGACGAGACCCCGAGCTCCTTCTTCTCACTCCTCGGGCGGACAGCGACTCCTGCGGTGTCAGATGCGCCGCAGCTCACACTGCGCGGGCTCACGGGACGACTCCGCCGAGTGCTGACCTCCGCGCGTGCTGAGAGGGAACTCGACTCCGCTGCCGCTGCCCTCGCGGCATTTGCCGACGCCGACGTTGCGGGTGCCGCGCCCCGGACCTGGCGCGGAATGATCCCGGTGTCGACGGAGGCGCCGCTGTGGGACCTCGACGACCCGGAGGTCCGAGTTCCTGTGTCGCCCTCGAAACTTGACGAAGTCGAGCGCTCGCCCATGGAGTGGTTTGTTTCGGCAATGGCGGGCGGGGGGTCGGGTTTGTCGGCCAATGTCGGCACCCTGGTGCATGACGTTCTCGAACACGCCGAATCTTCTGACGCGGACGAGCTCTGGGCGGCCCTGGAATCGCGGTGGGGTGAACTGGCCTTCGAGTCGGAATGGCAGGCCGAGATCCAGCGCGTGGCGGCCCGACGGGCAATCGAAGCGCTCGCCGCATATTTGACCCATTTCGTGCGAGACGGTGCCGTACTCGTTTCGGCTGAAGGCGAGTTCCGCCTCGACCTCGCTCCCGCCGTCTTGACCGGCAAGATCGACCGAGTCGAGAGCCGCGACAGCGGCATCGTGATTGTGGACCTCAAGACGGGCAGCGTGAAGTCGGCGCAGGACGCGGTTGACCACCCCCAGCTGGGCGCCTATCAGGTGGCCTACGCCGACGGGGCCATCGACAATCTCCCGGACGGTCATCAACCGGGGGGCGCGGCGCTGTTGTTTACGAAGAAGGGCAGTGGTCGAGGAGCGGCAAAGGTCCCGTACACCGTCCTCCATCAGGAAGCGTTTGACGCGGAACGACTTGAGCAGTTCCGTTCTCGTGTGAGGGCCGCGGCGCAGCGAATGGTCGGTCCCGTGCTCGAGGCAGCGGTGATCGACGATCCGTGGGCATATGGCGGCGAAATCCGCCGGGTCCATCTGCCGGGGGAGGTTTCGGGTGACTGAGGTATCTCAGGTGCCTGAGGTAGTTCAGGTCATTAGCGCGTTCGACATCGCGGATCGTCTGGGCATTCATCGACCGACAGACCAGCAGCGGCTGGTCATCGAGGCCCCCCTTGAGCCGGCGCTCGTTGTTGCCGGGGCGGGCAGCGGAAAGACCGAGACGATGGCGTTTCGCGTGCTGTGGCTGATCGCCAACGGCCATGTGCGCCCCGAACACATCCTGGGGCTGACCTTCACCCGTAAGGCCGCAGGCGAGCTCGCCGAACGCATTCGCGAACGGATCGCCGCACTGCGAGACGTGGGGCTCGTGCCGGCGCTTCCTGTGGACGGATCGCCCATAGACGGGTCCGGTGATGGCGGGTCGGGTGACGCACCCGCGGATCCGGCGGCGGCTCTGCTCGACGCACCAACGGTGTCCACCTACAACGCGTTCGCCGGATCCATTTTTCGCGAGAACGCTCCGCTTCTGGGGCAGGACGGTGATGCGGTGCTATTGGGTGAGGCCTCATCCTGGTTGTTGGCCCGCGAGATTGCGCGCACAAGTGACGATGCTCGTCTCAGTGCCGCGGGCAAATCCCTCGATGACGTGGCGACAGCAATTGTGCGGGTTTCCGCGGCTCTCGCAGAAAATGTGGCGGATGCGGGTCAGGTCGCCCAGCTGATCGACGAGCTTGAGCAGCGATCGGCCCTCGAACCCGGCGGAACCGGTGCGTATTCGCTCGAGCCCATCCTGAGCAAGGTCCGCGATCTGCCAGTGCTTCTCGATCTCGCGGAGCGATTCGACGCGAGCAAGCGAGAGCGGGGCTACCAGCAGTTCAGTGACCAGCTGGTGACGGCGCTGCGCGTGATCGAACGTCATCCGGCTGTTGCGGACACGATCCGCGACAGGTATCGCGTCGTGATCCTTGACGAATATCAAGACACCAGCGTTGTGCAAACACGGGTGTTGTCGCAGCTCTTCCGGGGTCAGCCGGTGATGGCCGTAGGAGACCCTCATCAGGCGATCTACGGGTGGCGGGGTGCGAGTGCCGCCAACCTGGCGCAATTCCCGAGCTGGTTTGACTCCAAACGGACCTTCAGCCTGTCGACCAGCTGGCGGAACGGGGAGCGCATCCTCGATGCGGCGAACACCGTCATCCAGCCGCTGGTCGCTGACAGTCCTGTCACGGTCGAGCGTCTGTCGGCGCGACCGGGCGCGGGCGCTGAGCCGGTGGAACTGCGATATCCGCAGACCGTCGCCGATGAGGCGCGGCAGGTCGCAGAGTGGTTCCGTGGCCGCCTGGCCGATCATGCCGAATGGAATCCGCCGCGTGGGGAGGGGGAGACCGCAACACCCCCGAGCGCTGCCCTGCTCCTACGGGCGCGATCCACCCTGGAGCATTTCATCAAGGCGTTCCAGGCGGCCGGTGTTCCCTATCACGTGCTCGGCGTCGGAGGGCTGCTCGCAGAACCCGCCATTGCCGACCTCGTCGCGGCGCTCACGGTCATTGATGACCCTGCGGGAGGTTCGGAGCTGATCCGACTGCTGACCGGATCCCGATGGCGTATCGGCACAGCCGACATTGTGGAGCTCCGGGAGCTTGCCCGATGGCTCGAGAGGCGTGACCTCGCCCAGCAGGAGCACCGAGACGAGGTGCGCCAAGCTTTCCGGGCTTCGGTCGTTGACGAGGAGTCCGCCTCGATCGTCGACGCGCTCGATTTCCTAGCGACGGCACGAGACGGGCATACGGCTCTTGCCGGGTTCAGTGTCGAAGGTCTGCCCCGTCTGCGAGATGCGGCGCATCTCTTTGCGGATCTACGGCGACGGATGCGCCTCGACCTCGCCGACCTTGTGACTGTCGTCATCCAGGCACTCGACCTGGACATTGAGGTTGAAGCAAATGAATCCCGAGTCACAGGAGAGCGTGCATTCGAGGCCTTCTTCGACGCGTTGGCCGGATTCGAGGCCCTTGGCAGCGGTGCCTCGCTGCGTGCATTCCTTGGCTGGCTGCGCGAGGCAGAGACACGCGACCGACTGACTCCGCGATCCGATCCGCCCGAAAACGGTTGTGTGCAGATCATCACCATTCACGGCGCCAAAGGCCTCGAATGGGATCTGGTGGCGGTGCCGCGACTGGTCACCGACGAACTACCGCGATCCAATCGCGATGCGCAGGGATGGGTTGCTTTCGGTCAGCTTCCCTACGAATTCCGGGGAGACGCCGACTCACTTCCGGTTTTCGCCTGGCGCGGAGCGGAGACCCGCAAAGACCTTCTCGCGCGACATGCGGACTTCAAAGCGGCGGTGTATTCCGACCAACTCCTCGAGGATCGGCGGCTCGCATACGTCGCGATGACGCGGGCGAAACGTCGACTGCTGCTCAGCGGGTCGTTCTGGTCGTCGCAGCTCGCGCCGCGGGTTCCGAGCAGCTATCTCGCCGAACTGGCACAGGCAGGGATCATCCCCGCGCTGCCCGAGGCGCCGGATGCGGAGGTGAACCCCACGCTGACGGAACCCGATGTTGTGGCTTGGCCCCGCGATCCACTCGGTGGGCGACGGGAGCGCGTTCTCGCCGCGGCGCAGCGCGTTGAGCAGGCTCGTCCCGATGTTCAGGCGGCGGGCAAGTGGGCCCGTGAGGTTGAGCTGCTTCTCGAAGAGCACCGCCGCGCGGCGACCGAGCCTGCTGCATCGCCGCCGCCGGCCCGTATTCCGGCCTCGCGCTTCTTCGAATATGTGATGAGCCCGGATGACGTAGCGGCTCGATCTCTGCGACCCATGCCCGAAAAGCCGTATCGCGCCACGCGCTTGGGCACGCTGTTCCACGCCTGGGTCGAGAACCGGTCGCTGGCCGCCGTCGGTGACTCGCTCGTTGACCCCTCGGATCTCGATGCGGCGCCCGGCGAACTCGACGGGGATCTCG
>DATMIW010000022.1:0-17479 GCA_035554115.1 Pseudolysinimonas sp.
ATTGCCCCACCGGCCGGAACCAGCGACACAGACTAGTGGCGAGGGGCGCCCGCGATCACAACAAACCGGCGCGCGCCAGTTCGAGTTCATCGAGGTATTCGGTCGTTGCTTCCTTCCACGACCGTGTTGGCACGGGAGCACCCACTCGCTTACCCGCCGTCGTGATGGCAGCGCGCAGAAGTCGGACGATCGCCGCCGCGATCGCCTCAGGATCCTCTGCCGTCGTCAACGACTCGTTGCTTTCCACCTCGCGGGCGGCCGCCGCGGTCGCGACGACGGGGATCCCCGCCGCGAGCGCCTCGCGAACGGAGTTGCGGATGCCCAGCCCATCCTTGTCCGGGAATACGGCAACATCCGCGGAGGTGAAGACGTTCATGATGCTCGGCACATTGGGCAGGATCTCCACCCCTGGTCGACGCAGGTCCGTGACGGCCTTGCCCGGTTGCCTTCCCGCGATCGTGAAACGCGTCTCGGGAAGATCCCGCCACACCAGAGGGGCAATCTCTTCCACGAGAATCGTGGCGCTTTCGATATTGGGCGCGTAGTTGAGGCTGCCGACAAAGCACACCACAGGCGGCCCGGCCGGGCGAGGCACGTGCTCCGCATGGTCGACACCGTTCGCTATAGCTCGAACCCCGCGATTGAGTCGCTGTGACCAGCGGGACGCATCCTCGCGCCCGACAGTAAGCAGTCGAGCCCAGGGTGGAGTCGACTGTTCGAGCGCAAAGACGCGGCGGGCCTTGTACCGTTTGTATGCGCCTACTAGTCCGGCGCTGTGCCGTGCTTCCATCTCCATCCGCATCGACCACGGGTCGACCACCTGCACAACCATTGGTCCGCGAACGTAGCTTGCCACGAAGGGTATGTGCGGTCCGTGGAGAAGCGTCACCTCGCTCTCGGCGGACAATTCTCGGACGCGGGCTCGAACTCCAGCCACCGAACGCTCTTCTGCGCCAACCTGCAATCTCGAGAAAAGGGAGCGGAATAGCGCGACAGCATGCCGCCTCGTGCCGAAGGTCGCAACGCGCACGCACCTGGCGGATATCTCTTCGGGGAGCTCGCCTGTCGCGCCGAGCGTCACCAGCGTGATCTCGGTGTCGGCCGGCAACGACCTGATGATCTCGAACGAGATCATCGAACTCCCATCGCCAAGTACCGGGTCCCGTGTCGGGATACCGTCAGTGACGATGAGAAGTTTCACGCTCCGATGCTAACTTCGGCCGCTGACCCCCGCGCGCTCATCCTGGCAGAGCACGGACTCGGTGCCCGGCCCTTACCGCGGCGAGCGCCGCCACCACGAGCAATGGGGTACACACGCAGTCCCCTCGTTGACCCGACAAACACCCCGCGTCGAGACTGGATTCTCCGCAAACCCTGCGCATTGCTGGGGAGGGTTAAGGATTTATTTAGCCCGACAAATCCCCCAGACGGGGGGCAGTGTCCCCCAAAAAGCGGACATACAGTTGGTTCTGTCGCCACACCCGAAGGATCCCCGTCCTGTGACGACACTCACCCCCGTAAGTACATCCCCCACAGGAGCCCCTAAAATGACTGTCACCCGACTTCATCCCCTTCACACGTAGGCTGGTTCCGCGACCCGCAGGGCCTTTCCCAGTTCCGGTCGTGGAACAGTATCGGCTGGACCGACGACATCCAGGAAGAGCGCACCGAGCTCCACGCCTGGGACCGCCAGCTGATCAGCGCGTATCTCTCGACACGCTCGACCCCCAGATCGAGCTCGGGTGCCGCGAAGCGGTCTCGATACATCACTTCGCGGCATTCGACCACTGACATTGCGTCAACCCGAAGATCGCTGCCCCAGGCCGGACGAGAATCGGCCGACCTGCCAGTCGGTTTATTGCGTATTGCTCGACCCGAATCGAGCTGAATCATGTCTCAAATCGCTTACCCGCCACGGACAACTGCACCCCGCGTTTCAATCGTCATTCCCGCGAAGGACGAGGCAAGAAACCTGGAGGTCGTTCTTCCACAACTCCCGCCCGTCCACCAAGTGATCCTCGTTGATGGACATTCGGTGGACGACAGCGTCGCCACTGCCCGCCGCGTAATGCCCGGAATCGAAATCATCGAGCAGACACGTTCGGGCAAAGGCAATGCTCTCGCATGCGGCTTCGCCGCTGTCACAGGGGACGTCATCGTCATGTTCGACGCCGATGGTTCCGCCGATCCTGCCGAAATTCCTGCATTCGTCGACGCACTTCTGGCTGGCGCCGATTACGCCAAGGGAACCCGTTTCGGTGCCGGCGGCCGAAGCAGTGACATCACACCCTTCCGTTTTTTGGGCAACTTCGCCTTCAACGCGCTCGCGAACCTGCTGTTCAGGACGCACTACACCGACCTCTGTTACGGCTACAACGCATTCTGGACAAGCGTGGTCCCTGTCTTCGGCCTGCCAGATAGCGCACTAGGCAAGCGGAAGGACGGGCACTTCTACTGGGGTGACGGATTCGAGATCGAGACGATGCTCGATTGTCGTGTCGCGTCGGCGAAACTCAAGGTCACGGAGGTTCCTAGCATCGAACGGCGAAGAATATTCGGCAAGAGCAACCTCCACGCTTTCCACGACGGATTCCGAGTCCTCGAGACCATTCTCATGGAACGCCCCCACGTGCACTCCCTCGCGAACGCAACTGCGGTGCGTCCTGCCCCCTCAATCGTCGGGCTCGCTCAACTATCTGCGAGAAGGTCCTCATGAACCACCGCGCGTCCGTGAGCGTTGTCGTCTGCGCGTATACGCAGCGACGATGGAGCGAGCTCGCGTTGGCAATAGATTCCGCTCGCGCTCAGCCGGAAGTGTCAGAGGTCATTGTCGTCATCGACCATGAGAGCGAGCTCCTTCGCCGCGTCGAGGAGCGGTGGTCAGAAACCGGTGTCAGAGTCATGCCGAACCGCCACAAGCAGGGACTGTCCGGGGCTCGCAATACCGGCCTTGAGGCAGCCTGGGGCAACCTTGTTGCCTTTCTTGATGATGATGCCGTGGCGGCGGATGGCTGGATTCACAAGCTCGTCGACTGTTTTGTTAGCGATGACATCGTGGCGGCTGGCGGCAGCGCAGTGCCCGTTTGGCCCTCGGGCCGACCGCCGTCGACCTTGCCTCTCGAGTTGCGCTGGGTCGTCGGCTGCACCTATCGCGGCCAACCAATTGAACGCTCTGAGGTGCGCAATGTCATCGGTTGCTCAATGATCTTCCGACGCGCGGTGCTCCTGATGATCGGAGGGTTCAACGTGAACACCGGTCGTGTCGGCCAGGTTCCCCTGGGCGGGGAGGAGACCGAGGTGTGCATCAAGCTGCGCCGGCTGTACCCGAACAGTCGGGTGATTTTCGAACCTCGCAGTGTCGTTTACCACCGCGTCACGCCGGACAGGGTCACGTGGCGCTACCTTCGCCGACGTAGCTTCTTTGAAGGTGTCTCCAAGGCCGCCCTCGCCAGGGACCTCGGACCCGAGAACGCGTTATCAAGCGAGCGCAGCTATGCCAGACGGATCCTTCCCAGCGGTGTGTGGCGCGAGTTTTCACATGGACGCCTCGCTGCGGCGTTCGCAATCATCCTGTCCCTCGCCTCGGCCGGGTTCGGATTTCTCTACGGGATCACACACGCACACATGCCGATTAGTTAGTCTCAACAAAGCACAGGGCCGTGAACTGACACCAGGGCCCGCGCAGCAGGGGAGGGGGCTCGCCATGCGAACGCTTGAACTCCACCCCGCCATGACCAGCCCCCATCCTCCGGACTGGCCCGGAGCATTGTGGGTGGGCGCCCTCGACGTGCACACCATTGCAGGCTTCGAACAGGTCCATCTGCGGAAATCCGATGGGTACACCAAGGCACGTCTACTCGTCTGCGAGGGGCCGGCCGTCAGGGGCTTTATCGAACTCGACGCGCCCAACGGACTGATCGCTCGCGCCGAACTCGATGACGCAATCGCCGTGCTCCCCCGTTCTCAAGGCCACGTCGATGCCGTGCAATTCCCCACCATCACCGTCATCGTCTGCACGAGAGATCGCCCGTCCCAGCTCCGCGGCGCATTGACGGCGATCTTTGCTCTCGACTATCCCAACTTCGACGTCCTCGTGGTCGACAACGCATCACGCACCTCGGAAACGCGGGATCTCGTTCAGAACGAATTCGCTGCGTCGACCGTGAGTCTGGTGCGGGAGCCGACCCCGGGACTCGGCGTCGCCCGAAACACCGGACTCCGCGCCGCGACGGGAGAGATCGTCGCCTACACCGATGACGACGTGATCGTCGACGCGGCCTGGCTGACGGAGCTCTCCGCGGGGTTTTCTCGCGGCCCGAACGTCGACTGTGTCACGGGGCTCGTGCCAAGCGGGGAGTTGCGTACGCCCGCCCAAAGCTATTTCGATGGCCGCGTGAGTTGGTCGAAGAACCTCGTGCCCCGCACCTTTTCCCTCGCGGATCCGCCCTCCGATCTTCCGATGTTCCCGTTCTCGATCGGGGAGTTCGGCACGGGCGCGAACTTCGCGCTCCGGCGTTCTGCTGCCCTTGAGCTCGGGGGGTTCGATACCGCACTAGGAGTCGGCACCCGCACAGGAGGCGGCGAAGACATCGACATGTTCACGCGTGTCATTCTCGACGGGCGCACTTTGGTGACGCAGCCCTCGGCCATCGTCTGGCATCGAAATCGCGACGATATTGCCGCGCTTCGCCTTCAGGCAAGAGGATACGGAACCGGCCTCGGCGCCTGGCTCGCCAAGCTGTTTACGCACCCCCGCACCGCTCGTCTTGCACTGGTCCGCGGTCCCCGCGCTCTGACCCGGCTCGTCTCGCTCGCGTGGCGCAGGCCTGCCCCGGTCGCCGGGGCTCGACTGGCGGATGACTGGGAGCGTGAGATCGCGCGAATTGGATGGGTTGAACTTCTTTCCGTCGCCCGTGGGCCACTCAGCTACCTGCTTCAGCGCCGGTCGGGGAAGGCGCAAGGTAATGATTAACAGCGCGCTTCGGGGGTTTCGAGAAGACATCCAGCTCGCCGCCCACCACTTCGTTTTCGACATCGTCGGCGGATCGGCGTTCTCACCTCGCGCGCTTCGGCGCGCGATCTACAACCTGTTCGGAGCATCGCTCCGATCGGCTCCCGGATCCGAATTCAGCTTCGTCGGCCGTGCGAAGAACTTCACGGTCGGCCAGTCGGTGTATTTCAATCGTCAAGTGTTCGTCGAAGCGAGAGCTCCCGTGACGATCGGCGACGAATGCGCATTCGGTATGCAAACGATGATTATCACTAGCCATCATCGGCTCGATCGAGACGGCACATGGCAGCACAAGGTGACCGGCCGCCCCGTCATTATCGGCGACAGGGTCTGGGTCGGGGCGCGGGCCACCATCCTTCCCGGAGCCGTCATCGAGTCGGACGTCATCATCGCGGCAGGAGCTGTTGTCACGGGTCGCTGCGCGTCTCACGGTGTGTACGCAGGAGTCCCAGCGCGACGAATCCGCGGCATGCCCGCTGAGTCGACGGCATAACCATGGCTGGGCTGTCGGACGCCGTACCGGCACCGAAGGGCTCCCCGCTCTTTGGTCGACGCCTGCTCTATGCACTCGTGTGGTCGCTCCAACTCGTCACGGCCACCCTCGTCTCACCCGTGCTCACGCATGTGGTCTCTCCCGCAGCGTTTGGGGCGCTGGCCACCGCGATCGCTGTCCATCAGGTCATCAGCGTTCTCGCGCTGCTCGGAATCGACAAGGC
The DNA here is from genome assembly GCA_035554115.1 of Pseudolysinimonas sp. Classification (GTDB taxonomy): domain Bacteria; phylum Actinomycetota; class Actinomycetes; order Actinomycetales; family Microbacteriaceae; genus CAXTSE01. The sequence goes on from DATMIW010000022.1 coordinate 5,728, forward strand.
AGTTGTCCTCCAGCGGTCGGACGACAATGACGGACAAGCGGCTCGCGGATTGGTGACCCTGGGGATCGTCACGTCTTTTGTCGTTACGCTCACGGTCGTTCTTACCACCCCGCTCTGGCGTGAAGCCCTCGGCTTCGGAGCATTCCCCAGCCTGCTGCTCGCCGTGCTCCTGTGGACGGCCCCGACCGCAGCAGTGCAGGTGATCCAGGCGCTGCTTCTGACAGAAGACCGGTTCCGCCCCTTTGCTGTCATCGGCACGATATCGGCGGTCGGTGGGCAGGTCGTTGGCCTCGTGCTGCTCTTCACCGTTCACCAGGGCGCCACCATCTACGCGTGGGGCGGAGTAGGAGCCCAGTTCGCCGCGATGATCGTGGGAATCGTCGCTGTGCGTCCCACCCTGCGGGGCTTACTCAACCAGCCTGTCATCAAGCGAGCCATCAGCTTGGGTATTCCTCTCGCCTTTGCGAGTCTGGCCTGGATACTGCTCAGCGCCGCCGATCGGGTCATCATCCAGGTGATCAAGGGTCCGGAAGCTGTAGCTCGATACCAAGTGGGCTACATCGTGGGTTCGGTCGTCATCACCCTGCTGATCTTCGTCCACAGCGCGTGGTCACCACGCTTTGCCGCCCTCCGAACGGATGCCGAGCGCACGAAACTCGCCTCGCGATCTCGAGACCAGCTCTACCGTCTCCTGCTGCCGACGATTCTTGGGATCACCCTGGCGGCACCGATTATCTTGCGGGTCGTCGCTCCGGAAAGCTTTCGACCGGGCCAGTTGACTCTCGTGGTATTTCTGGTCGCCATGTCGGCCTATCCCGTCGCGGCGGAATTGGCGAGCGCCCAGATTCTGATCGTACAAAGACGCGGGCAGGCCGTCGGAATCCTGACCGCAGTCGCCGCCGCTGTCAACATCGGCCTCAACATCGTTCTTGTGCCACTCATCGGGATCGCGGGCGCTGCGATTGCCACAGTCGTCGCCTTCGGGGCATTGGCGTTCCTGCAATTGCGAGCCCTCGGATCCGATATGCCCCTGCAGCGGCCGTCGTCGCGACTCATCGTGGCGATCGGAGTGACCTCGGCCGCGGCCGCCATCTCGATCCTGCCTCCCCAGACCCTCATCTGGAACCTGGTTCGCGTCGCCCTCGCCGTCGCTTGTCTGCTGTGGTTCTTCTGGACATTCAACCGAGCACGACGCTGGTCAGACGACACTCCTCCTGCGGGATCGAAGTATGACGCACAAGGAGCGCCTCCCGGAAACGCTGCCGAAGAGGGTGCTTCACAGTGAGAGTCCCGCCTATCGCACAAAACCGGCGCATGACGCCCACCGCGCGCGCCGTCGAGAAGATGCTCGCCCGCTGTGGACTGCCAGCAGCCGCTCTGGTGATCGTGAATCCCGGTGGACCTGTCTTCACCATCTTTGTTGCAGCTGTATGGCTCGTCTTGCCGGGCTGGGCGTGCACACGGTGGCTACGCGCGGTCCCTGTGGCGGCACGGATACTGATTGCCGTCTTGGCCAGCACGGCAATCACGGCTCTGCTCAGCCTCGTCATGGTCTGGACGAGGTTCTGGTACCCCCAGGCGGCGGCAATCGTGGTGCTTCTTGCCGCATCCGCGTTTCTGCTGATCACCCCCACCACGACCGCCGCTGGGGCCGCGGGTCGACGTGCACCTCCAGATTTCTCGCGAGACCGTCGTATTGTCACGTTGCTGCCCCTGTCGGTCTGCGGCGTTGCCGTGATCCTTTGGGTTGTTGGGCTCAAGTTCACCAACGTCAGCGATATCGGTCCGTGGGGCTTGCTTCCCGCGTTTCCACCCATCTGGTATCTGGCGGTGGCAACCGTGCTCGGATTGTGTGTGTGGGGCGTGGCCGCGCGACGGATATTTCCGGCCCCCGTCATGGCGGGCGTTCTGGCGGTGCTCATTGCGATGCTCTACTCGTCAGCCAACATCATCGAGGCGGCACCACGCCTGCCATGGACCTACAAGCACATTGCGGTCACGAGCTACATTGACGCATTTGGTCAGGTCGACCCGTCGATCGACATCTACAACCGCTGGCCGGGATTCTTCTCAGTCAGTGCTTTCATCGGGCGAATCGCGAACGACCGCGCGCCCATCGCCTACGCCACCTGGGCAGAGTTGCTCTTCCCCCTGATCGATGCAGCGCTCGTGTTCGGAATCGGTCGAGTGATTTCGAAGAATGCGCGAATAGCGTGGACGGCCGCGCTTGTGTTCTCGCTGTGCAACTGGGTCAACCAGAATTACTACTCGCCCCAGGCCTTTGCCTTCACCCTCTACCTCGCGATGTGCTTCGGTGTCATGGCTGTGCTGAGAAGCACCCCAATACGGTGGGTAGCGGCAGTCGAGAAAAGAATCATTAGGCCGGATGCGCTAGACCCGAAAAGCACCCACGAGGGCGAGAAAGGACCACAACGACAGCTCAGAATCGCCACCATCGTGGCTGTCCTCATCCTTCAGGCGATCATCGTGGCCAGCCATCAGCTGACGCCCTACCTCGCCATCCTCGGACTGCTGCCTTTGACCATCGTCGGCTATATCCGACCACGGTGGTTGGGGCCAGCACTGTTGGGAATAGCCCTCCTCTACCTGCTTCCGAATCTCGGATACATCCAGTCGGTCTACGGCATTTTCAGCGGTTTCGATCTATTCGCTAACGCAAGCTATACGCCCCCAAATGCAGCCCAGGCAACGGATGCGGCTCAATTCGGCTCGCGGGCGGCGACCATCTTGTCGGCGTTGACTGTTGTCCTCGCGGTGGGTGGCTGGCTGCGCAACTTCTTGAGGGGGAACGTGGGAACGACCATAGTCGTCGGCTGGTTGGCCGCGGCACCCTCCCTGGCGCTTCTTGGGCAGAGCTACGGAGGCGAAGGCCGTCTGCGCGTGTTCCTTTTCGGCTTGCCGTGGTACGCGATCGGAGTTGCGTGGCTGTTCTGGTCGGGGCGAGTGCGCACGCGCCGTCTGATCGCAGGGTTTTCGGCCGCGCTCGTTGCGATGGCCGTGTTGTTCACAATTACCTACTTCCAGCCGGAGGCCGACCACCTCGTGTCGCGTCAGGACACACGCGCGGCTGAGTGGCTGGATGCGAGGGTCGAGCGAGATGACCTCGCCGTCGAGGCGGTCGCGGATTTTCCCCTCTTTATTGGGTCGCACTACTCGCTGTTCGATTCCGCATCCAAGACGGCGTCCCTCGTCACCTTCTTGGAGGACGGTTCGACAACCATTAGCGGCCCGAGTATCGAAAGGTATGTGAGGAGTCTGGCGACGGCCCCGCACAGCTATGTCATCTTTTCCGACAGCCAAACCACGTACGCAAGCGAGCACAAGATGCTGAAAGATGGCGTGCTTGCCAAGGCCGAGGAAGCCATTCGCGGCGATTCTCAGTTCCGCGAGGTGTACGACACCGGCGCCGTTCGCATTTACGAGCTGCGCTAGCTGTGGGGCAATCGTGACCTACTGGCCTTTTGGTACACCCCCGGAACTTGAACCGGAACCCACTGATTAAGAGCCAGTTGCTCTGCCAAACCCACGCGCACCCGAAAGGCATCGCGCCCCCGCAGGGCCATAGCGCCGGAAGGGCGCGGGTTCTGACCCAAGAGCGCTAGGCCCCCTTGGTGCGCCCACGATCCTGCGCGCCAACAGCCGAAGGGCCTCTGCCGCCGCAAGGCTGAGCTCTCAATTCCGGTAAGCGTCCGCGGGCGTCGGTAACGCGCACTGTAGACATGGGGCAAACGTACATCTGGCTGTCGGGAATATACATGTCCCTGCCACGCCCACTCAGGGGTACGCGCCTGCTGTAGCGCGTGCGGTCTTACCGCAAGGGGTCCCTTTCGTCGCGGGAGTGCCATCAGATGCTACCGGGCCGGAAGCGAGGCCCACTGCACCGATGACGCGCAGAGCCTGTCGGAACAGCCGTTACAAAGCCCGCAGCTGATCCGCCTGTGGGTGGTTTGGGCAGAGCATCAGGAACGCCTTGATGGTGATGCGATCGCCAGCCCGATTTTCAGGCCGAAGGTTGTAGAGCTTCACGGCGTCCCTCCGCGAGCACTGGGAATACAAATCGCCTACACCGGTCGGGATATCAGACACGAAGCCGGGAAAGGAGCCGCCTGTGAACGACAGTTCGGCGGCGTTAATTTCGACTTGACTGAAGGTGTCGCCCGTCTGGGTGGTCAGGCAAAACAGATTCCGCGGGTCGGCCCACACCTTCTCAAGAGAGGGGAAAGGCTCTGCCGACTTCGTCGCATCATAGGGCTGGTCGAGGTCACGGCATCTGTAGCTGAATACCACCGGCACCGCGGTCTCCGAGGGTACGGGAACCGCAGTCGACAACGTTGGCGAGGTCGGCGTCACGGCGGGAGTCGATGGGACGGACGTCGCGGACTGCCGCGGGGCTTCCGAGTCCGTTTGGGGAGTTCCTGCCTCGCCGGCAGAGCACCCAGCGAGAATTGCAACCCCTGCCGCAACGGCGGCCCACGCAATCGATCTCACCTTGCGAGCATAAGTCACGCCGACAAAACCGTTGATAACGTTCAGGCGACATGACGTTCTCCGTCTTAGCCTGGACATGGATCACACGCACAGTGCCGATCGCGTCTTGCGACAATGGACCCATGCATCCACCGGATCCGTCAATGACATTGAGATCTATATAGTCGGCCGCGACGAACTGCGCATCCGGATACGCAGCTCTGACATCGGACTAGGCGGTGCCGACGGAGACACGCGACGCGCACGCCGCAAGAGCCACGGTAGCGACTAGCAAAACAGGCTGCTCATCTTGTACACCCCCCGGGACTTGAACCCGGAACCCACTGATTAAGAGTCAGTTGCTCTGCCAATTGAGCTAGAGGTGCGCGGCCGGAAAACCGGACCGAGGGTCAACGATAGCATGCAAAATGTGACCACATCAGACGCTCCCGAGGTCGGCCAGACCGCCCCCGATTTCACCCTTCTCGACCAGAGCGGAACCGAGGTGACGCTCTCGGCCCTCCGCGGTTCGAAGGTGATCGTGTACTTCTACGCCGAGGCCAACACACCCGCATGCACGAAACAGGCGTGCGACTTCCGCGACAATCTCGGCACGCTCGAAGACGCCGGATACCGAGTGATCGGCATCTCCCGCGACCCGCAGCCGAAGTTGGCGAAGTTCGCCACGGACGAGCAGCTCACGTTCCCCGTGCTCAGCGATCCCGATCACGTCGTCCACGACCTGTATGCGGCTTTCGGGCAGAAGCAGATGTACGGCAGGACCGTCACCGGGGTCATCCGGTCGACCTATGTGCTCGATGAGAATGGCGTCATCACGATGGCCCTGCGCAATATCAAGGCAACCGGACACGTCGCCATGTTGCGCAAAAGGCTCGGCCTCACGGCGTAGTCCGCGGCATGGGTGCGGTTGGTCGCACGAGCTAGTCGCGCTGGCGTGGCTCTCGGTCCGAAAGCTGGGCAACGACCGGCCGGGTGAGCAACAGCACAAAAGTCAGAGTGGATGCGGCAATCAGCGGCCAGCCCCACACCGGCTGAGCGAGCGCACCCTGCAGCGCACCGATCCCGACCGCGAATTGCAGGACCTGCCACACGATGGCCGCGCCGCGCACCCATGCCTGCCCACGAAACACCCCGATAAGGATCGCTGCAAGCCACGCGGTCGCGATGACGGCCAGCACCGTCAGGGCCACCGCGCTCGGAAGAGACGCGGCGCGCGCTGTGAGCAGATCCACTATCAAAACGACGGTAATTGCCGCTACGAGCACCAATTCCGCGGCCAGAAGAACGATGACGGCCCACACGATCGGAGATTTTTGTCGCATTTTCACAGAGTTATCCCAATCGTGCCTATTGATTCGTGGAAACAAGTATGAAACTCTTTTGGTGGTTGATGTGACACCTGCGGCGCGGCAGGTTGGTCCGAAACACTCCCCCCTTTGATTCGGTCTCTCTTCGGCTGCGCGTGAATGCCCCCGCTTCACGATTGCGTCCAGTGTGCAACATTCAATAAGGAGCTCCACTATGGATTGGCGCGACAACTCCGCCTGTCTGACAGCCGACCCCGAACTTTTCTTCCCGGTCGGGAACACTGGACCTGCCGTCGACCAGATCGAGAAGGCCAAGTCGGTCTGCGCTCGCTGCTCGGTCACTGAGCTCTGCCTGCAGTACGCGCTCGACACCAATCAGGATTCCGGTGTCTGGGGCGGCTTGAGCGAAGACGAGCGTCGTGCACTCAAGCGTCGCGCTGCTCGCGCCCGCCGCGCCTCCTAGCTCAGCTCCGGCTGGGTCTCGACGAGCTCGACCGGCGTGTAGCTCGCGGCTTCGCCGCTACTCGACCGGCGTGTTAGTCGCGCGTGAGCCAGAGCAGCGGCATATCGATGGTGACCTCGGTTCCTTCACCCTGAGCCGTGTGCCAATCGATGGTGCCGCCCAGCTCACCCTGAATCAGGGTGCGCACGATCTGCGTTCCCAGCCCTGACCCGACTTTGCCTTCGGCGAGTCCGACGCCGTTATCGCGCACCTTTACCGTGAGAGTTTCGTCGTGCCGGGTTGCCGAGATTTCCACTTCGCCATCATCACGACCAGCCAGTCCATGCTCGACAGCGTTCGTGACGAGCTCGGTCAGGGCGAGAGCCAGAGGCGTTGCATAGGCGCTCGGTAGCGTGCCGAACTCGCCGGTCTTCTTCGGCGTCACCGTCGTCGTCTGTGTCGACGCCACCTCGGCGATGAGCATCAGCACCCGATCGAACACGTCGTCGAAGTCGACGTTCTGGCTGAGCCCTTCACTGAGAGTGTCGTGCACAACGGCGATAGCTGTCACCCGCCGCATCGCCTGGCTCAGGGCCTCGCGCGACGCCTCACTGTGGGCCCGACGCGCCTGGATGCGCAGGAGAGATGCAACGGTCTGGAGATTGTTTTTCACCCGGTGGTGGATCTCGCGGATCGTCGCATCTTTCGTGATGAGCTCTTGCTCCTGGTGTCGCACCTCGGTCACGTCCCGCACCAACACCATGGCGCCCACGCGATCCCCGTGGTGACGAATCGGGATGGTGCGCAGCGTGACCGTGACGCCCTGCGCATCGATGTCGGTGCGCCACGGCGCACGACCGGTGACCACAAGCGGCAGGGACTCGTCGATGATGAGCTTGCCCTGCAGCAGCGAAGCCGTGACCTCGGCAAGCGACTCGCCCTCGAGCTCGCCTTCGAATCCCATGCGGTTGAAAGCGCTCAGGCCGTTGGGGCTCGCGAAGGTGACGGTGCCATCCACATCGAGGCGGATCAGACCGTCAGATGCACGGGGGGCGCCACGGCGCGGACCCGATGGGGCACCCAGGTCCGGAAAGTCGCCGGACGCGATCATGACAAACAGATCGTTGGCGCATTGGTTGAAGGTGAGCTCCTGCCGGCTGGGGGTGCGCGCTTCGCTGAGATTGCTGTGCCGCGTCATGACGGCCACGGGCTTCTCGGTGGTGGTGGAGCCGCTCGGCGATAGGCGACGCAAGACCGGAACCGCGCGCACCCGGGTGGGTGTCTCTTCGTACCAGTCGGGAGCGGCTGTGTCGACGATCTGTTTCGTCTCGTACGCTTCGGTCACCTGCCGACGCCACTCGGGCTTGATCTCCAGCCCAACGAAGTCGCGGTAGAACAGGGTCGCCGCCGAGGATGGGCGCGAGTGGGCGACGGCGACGAAGGAGCCCGTGCCGGTCGGCACCCACAGCACGATGTCGGCGAAGGCGAGGTCGGCGATGAGCTGGCCATCGGCGACGAGCAGGTGAAGCCATTCAACATCGGCGTCGGCCGAGAGCCCCTGGGCTTCCATCAGTTCCGAGAGCGTGGACACCCGTCTAGGCTAGGCCGTTCTGCGGGTCCCGCGTTTCGCGCGGTGCACCGCGGGCGGAAACTCTGCGCCCGGGATCGCCAGACGCTCGGCCACGAGGCTGCGGATCGCGAGGCGCGCAGGAGACCGGGATGCGGCATCCAGCAATGCCCGTGCACTCACCAGCGCCGCATCAAATGCCGCGCCATCCCACGGAATGAGCACGGGGTCGTCGATGCCCCCGAATCGGCTCAGGGTTTGCGTGATTTGAGCCTGCGGGGCGAGACCGACCGCACGCGACCGCACTTTGGTAATGACCGTCGTCACGCGCTCGGGTGCGACGAGGTCAAGCAGCTCCGCGCGGGCGTGAAGGTAGCGGGCCAGACCTATCGCGTCCGCCGCACCCACGGCGAGCACCTGATCCGCGGCTGCGAGGCCGGCAAGAGTGGCCGCATTTCGTCGAGGCGTGGCGGCATCGCTTGAGAGCTCTTCGTCTTGTTCTATGGCGGCTGCGGTGTCGACCACGAGCACATCGACCCAGTCGCGTGCCGCCGCGATCACGCCGGAGACCCGATCCGCCGTCAGTTCGGGCCAGCGGCTGGGTCGGCCGAGACCGGTGAGTACCCAGAATCCGCTGTGGCCGGATCGGTGCCAGGATCCCACCCGCTCGAACTCCTCGGAGTTCAACGCTCCTGTGCCCGCGAGTCGGCATGCGGCGGCGAAACCGGGAGCTTCGTCAAGCATCCCCAGCGACGGAGCAACCGAGGCGGCGTGCGTGTCGGCATCGGCGAGCGCCACCCGCAGACCCGCTTCTGCGAGTTCGGCAGCGATCGCGATGGCGAGAGTTGTGCGGCCGGGAGCGCCGTGCGGTCCCCACACCGTCACGACCTGTCCGCGCCTCGGCTGTGCGGGCAGGATCACATCGGCGGGTTCGGCGCCCGCTCCACGGGGCGGGAGACCTCCACTGATCCCGGAGTCCTCGCGACCGGCGGCGCCAGTGTTGCTGGTGCCACCGGCACCACCTCCACGCAGACCCTCCCAACTGAGTGGCCCGTCAACAGAGTCGACGATGCCGAGAGAGAGAGCGTAGCGCACCTCCGCCGGACTGCTGGTGCTCACTATCAGGCGCGCACCCGCGGAGTCACAGGCGGCAATAAGCCGCGCGGTCAGGTACTGCGGTGTCGCGACAGCGAGCACAAGCTGTGGTTTCACGGCGGGAATCCGGGTCGCCAACTCGTCCGCCCCCGAACAGTGCGCCACAATTCGATGCCCGTAGCGGGTGGCGCTGCCGTCGAGACGCCTCTCATCGTCAAGCGGCACAACCAAAGCGACGTCCGTCACAGCTCGCCGATCGTCAGGCCCGCGGGCACAACGGCGAGCGCATCGTCGGCGGCTATCGCCTCAAGCACCCGGGCCACTCGCGAGCGCGGTACCCGCACCTCGATCTGCGAGGCGGTACCCGACGACACGAGGCCCGCCTCATCGAGAACCCGCACCACCACCGCATCCGAGACCAGAATCACCGGGGAGGCGAAGTCGTCGCTGTCCTCCGTTGCGGGGTCAGGACTCCCCGAGGTGGAGCTCGGGGCCGCCCACACATCCACCAGGGATCCAGGCACCGCTGCTTCGCTCGGCGGGGTGCTCACCGTCAGCACGATCGCTGTCGTGACCTGGCCCGTCTCGGTGCTGAGCGCCGCACGCGGAACAAGCTCGCCTTTGCGCACAACAGCCGTGAGCACAAGCCCGGACGATGGCACCGCACCCTCTGCGAGATACATTTTCTCGGCCCCGTCGAGGGCGACGCGGCGCACCACGAGATCAGAAACGCGGACGCGGTCACCCGGTTCCAGCCCCTCCGCCGCCGCATAGACAGCAATCCGACGATCGACAGCACCCACGAGTCCGACCACACCAGCGACCGACACCGCGACCAGAGCAAGCCCGATCACGAGACGGATGTCGATGACACGACGACGGCGAGCATCAGCAGACGGCATAGTGAGTCCTTCGATTCCAGGAGCTGGGGTCGGCGCGAGGCGCTTCCCCCATGCTGGTCTGGCCGCCCAATCGCGGCGGAAAGTTATCCACATGCCGGTTCGACGTACGCCCGCGCGCGCATAATCGTGGTCATGACGGCTTCGGATTCTGCTTCCGCGGGCCTGGGGCGCTTTCTGACGGTGGCCGATGTGGCCGAAATTCTCAACGTCTCGGCCAGCCAGGCGTATGCGCTCGTGAGATCTGGCGAACTCCCCGCTATCAAAGTGGGGGGCAGCGGGCACTGGCGCGTCGAGCGCACGGTGTTGGAGGGATACATCTCCGGGAAATATGAAGAGAACCGCCGCAGGGGAATGTGGAATGAATCGGAGTTCGCTGAGCTGCCTGAGCTGTTTCAGCACGACAGTCGCTGAGGTGCCGCGTAGAAGGCGACGAGACGCCGTTTGAGAGGCAGAGAAGGGCCGTCTCAGAAACGGATGAGAGCCAATTCCGAGGTCGACAGGATGCGGATCGCCGTGACCTCGCGGTTGTGCCGGGGACTCGCCGGGTCGTGTTCGGCAAGATCGAAGTGGTCTCGCCCGACGCGATCAATCGTGCCGAAGAAATGACCGGAACGGGTCCTCACTTCGATTGTTGCCCGCCTTCGACAGAGGTCGCGCAGCACAAAACTGAGCCCGAGACGCAGCGACAAATCTGTCGGTTCACCCGTGGGCGGCGCCGCAAGCCCCATCATCAACTGCTCGGAACCCGGCGTGACCGCCGCGATCGACGCAATGGGAACAACGCAGGACCCACGGCGGCTGCCCGCGGGCGAAATTTCGCCGGCTATCCAGTCCCGCGCGACGGTACGAACGTGAAGTGGAATCCGCTGACCGTCGATCAGGTCGAGCATCAGGGTGTCGTCACATTGCATCATCGAGCGGATGCGATCGCGGAGTGCAAGCCGGCCGACCCGGAGCCGCTCCTCTTCTGCGAGAATTTCGACCTCATCCGCCCCCAGTTCTTGGGCGAGTTGGCTTTCGAGATCGTCGAAGAGGTTCTCCCAGCGCATAGCCGCGAGGCTAGCCCCCAGTCAGAACGGTCTGTGGAGGTTATCCACAGATGCAATCTTTTCTCGACATGCATGGGTGACGCATGGTTAGGTGGTCCTGCCCCGAGGGGCTAGAGGATCACAGACGACGGGCGACCGAGGGGACCGGATGAGCACCGCCGGACGACAAGCACAGGGTGTGGCAAACCTCGCCATCCGCACCAAATTCGACTCGACTGAATTCTTTGGGCACCAGCCCACGGCCACGTCCGAGCTGCCGGACCCCGCTCCCCTCCTGGAGAACCTCACGAGGTGCGTCATCGAGATCCTCGCCGGAGCTCGCGAGCTTGAGCAGATCGCGAGGTGGGTTGACGACGATGTCTACCGCCACCTGCTGAAGCGGGTCGTCATCGGTTCCCGCGCACGACAGGTCACCGGGCGCCCGCCGACTCGCCCCACATTCACAATCGGCACAACACGCATATGCGAACCACGCGACGGCGTGATCGAAGCTGTCGTTATCGTGCAGGGCCGCGCGCGCACCCGAGCTGTCGCGCTCCGCCTCGAGGGCCTCGATCGCCGCTGGCGTGCGACGGCCATCAACGTCCTCTAAGCCGCGGCGCCTGGCGGGCTAGCGCTTGCCCTGTGCTCGGCGCTGGGCTCGGTTCTGGGGCGCCTGCCCGCCGTCTTCGGTGCGCTGGCCGAACGCGCCGCGGCCACCGGATCCGGATGCCGGAGCTGCGGCAGGTGCCGGGGATCCGCCGTCTCGAGACAACGCCGCCGCCTGCTCGGCCTGCTGACGCTGCGCCACGGCCGTGGCAGCCTGCTCGAGCTGACCGCGCTGGTTGCGCACCTCGACCTCGCCCTGCGCGTCGGCACTCGGGGCCGAGAAGCTGAGCTTG
>DATMIW010000023.1:0-13999 GCA_035554115.1 Pseudolysinimonas sp.
GTCGCGATGATCTCGTCGATAGTGGTGCTGCGGATCGCGCCCTGATTGTCGGGGGCGAGCTCACCCAGGTCGACGTACATGCGGAACAGGTAGCCGCCTTCGCGAGGGATCAGCAGGATATTGCCGCCGGATCCGGATTGGATGGCGCATTTTGTGCGGATGTCCGGGAAGTCGGTGACGGCCAGCACATCCATGACCCCCCACGCGTGGAAGGCCTGGTCGCCGGCGAGGGTGCAGCCGATGGAACTGCGGACAGCACTGCGGGCGCCATCCGCGCCGAGCACGTACTTGGCGTGCACGATGCGCTCTTCGCCGAAGCCATCGCCGGGGCGAGTGCTGGCGAGGGTGACGGTGACGGGGTGGGTGTCGGCCGTTGACTCGGAGGCGACGGTGAGGTCACGGAACTCCCACCCGAAATCGGGCTTCATGCGCGTCGGCGACTGGGCCATGACCTCGGCGAAATGGTCGAGAACGCGCGCCTGGTTCACGATGAGGTGCGGGAACTCGCTGATGCCGGCGGGGTCGTCTTCGGCTCGCGCGGTGCGGATGATGCGCGAGGGATCGGCGGGGTCTGGCTTCCAGAAGGCCATCTCCGTGATCCGGTATGCCTCAGATGTAATCTCTTCGGCAAAGCCGAACGCCTGGAAAGTTTCCACACTGCGGGCCTGGATGCCATCGGCATGCCCGATCGCGAGCCGTTCGGTGCGCCGTTCGACGATTCGCGTGGTGATGTTGGGGAACTGCGAGAGCTGGGCCGCCGTGATCATGCCCGCGGGTCCCGTCCCCACGATGAGCACGTCAACGTACTCGGGCAGTTCCTCGGGACGGTCGATTCCGGTGCCAGCTGGCGGTTGGACGCGGGGATCTCCGGAGACGTAGCCATGATGATGGAATTGCACGAGGACCTCTATTCTCAGGCGGCTTCGGCTGCGAGCCAAGTTCTATAATCGCATAGTCTGTTCTAATATCGACACCCTATTTTTGCCCTGATCGGAGAAACAATGTCCGTTTCGTCAGTCGTCATCATCGGTGCAGGTCTTTCGGGGCTTGTCGCAGCGCAGGATTGCGTCCGCTCCGGCATCCCGAATGTCGTGGTCTTGGAGGCCCGCGACCGCATCGGCGGCCGCCTCAAAGGCCTCGATCGCGAGGGCGCGCCTCTCATCGACCTCGGGGGAGAGCTCGTCAGCTCACACCTCGTCAGTCTCATGGCGTTGGCGACCGAGCTGGGGGTGGAGTGGGAAGAGGCGCCGATGGGCGCGAACTTCGAGCGCGGCGGAGAGTCGGTCCGGGTCTACGCCGGCAATCGACTCGTCGAGCCATACCCGCTGTCGACGGATCCAGACGCCGAGGCCGCAAACCTTGCGTTCGTCGAGGCGATCAGCGCCATCGTCGAGACCGTGGTCGTCGACAACCCGAGCCTGACGCCGGGCGCCGCCGAGCTCGACTCGATCACTTTGGGAGCGTGGATTGACGAGCATGTCGACAATGCAGCCGCTCGCAGCGCGATCGTGGGCAACGCGACAACCATCGGGGACGTGTACGAGCTGTCCCTCCTCTACTACGTCTGGTACATCGCGAAGTTCGGCGGGTGGGAGGAGCACGAGGCCATCTCCGAGGGGCATTTCGTTGGAGGCGCAGCTCAGCTCCCGCGCAAGCTCGCCGAGTCGCTGGCCGATCACATCCACCTGTCGCAGGTTGTGACGTCGATCGAACACGGCACGGATGGCGTGGTCGTCCACGCGGGCGGCACCCGGTACGACGCCGATGCCGTCATCGTCGCGGTGGGCGGCGCAATGGCTGCCGGGATCGAGTTTGCCCCCGCCCTGCCTCCCGCGCACGCCGCACTCATTGCCGGGTGGAAGCCGCAGCACGGCGCCAAGCTCGTGCTCGAGTATGACCGGGCGTTCTGGACGGACAAGGGACTGGCGGGTCTGGCATCCGGGGACGGTCTCGTGGGGCTCGCCATCGACTCCACTCCTGCCAGCGGGCCTGCGACGCTCATCGGATTCTGCTTCCAGGGCTCGCGGATCGCACAGTTCCCCAACGACGATGATCTGCAGACCGCGATGCTGGCCGATCTCGTCACCTTCTTCGGCGAGGAGATCGCATCGCCCACAGCGGCGTATCTCTCCAACTGGGAGGGCGACGAATGGTCGGCCGGATGCTCGCATTCACTGCCGCCCGGCGTGCTGACGGCTGCCGGTGATGCGGTGTCGACCGATGTCGGCCGGGTCGTTTTCGCCGGATCCGATCGCGGGACCATGGAATACATGGAGGGCGCCGTGACGGCGGGCCAGCGCGCCGCCCGTGTCGTGGCAGGCTTCTAGATCGCCGGTCGAGTAGCCGCGAAGCGGCGTATCGAGACCCCACTCACCCCGCCGGTCGAGCTTGTCGAGACCCCCGTCCCGTGCCTGCACTAATTCAGCCGCTACGGCATCCCCGCTCAGCATTTTGCTGGATGCCCGGTCGCAGTTTCGGCCACAACGGCTGAATTAGTGCGAGCGGATGGCGTCGAGCGGTCTACCCGCGCGGGTTGGCCAGATGCTGCCGGGTGAGCTCGTCAAGTTGCTCATCACTGAGGCTGTCGAAGCTCTTCTCTTCCCGTTTCTCCGATCGCGTCCAGCGCACGAAGAGAAGCACCAGGATCGGTACATCGGCGATCTCGGCGATGAACCAGAGCGCGTCTCCCGCAAGGTGCTGATCGTGAACGGGATTCGGCCACCAGCTCGCGGCGTTTGCCACCGCGGGCCCGATAAGAGGCGCGTGGTCGAGGATCGCATCGTTGAGCCGTAGAACGATCCCCGGAATCGCGTCGATTATCAGCTCGACAAAGGCGAGCAAGAACTCGACCGTGATGAACAAGCTGGTGCGTCCGGCTGCATTTTCGACGATCGGCAAAACCATGACGAGCCCGACGAGAGGCACCGCGATGGTCAAGACCGCGTTGAGCGACGGCGTGCCTCGCAGCACCCAGGCGGCCGGTGTCAGAAACAGGCAGAACACCGCGGCCGCGAACAGCGTCGCAAAGATCGCGTTCCCAAAAAGCCTGAGTATGCGAGTGGTGAGCACCCGCTCCAAGCGGATGGCTCCCGCCTCGCCCAGCGACCCTCGCAGCAGTCCGATCGGTCGCCCGACAGCGATGCAGGCGGGCACCACAAACAGTAGAAGCGCGATCCGCGTCGTGAACGCCCACCGGAGCTCGTGGCTGTATGCCCCCAGGAAACCGAATTCGACCACCGCGAACGAGCCGAGCCCCGGCCCGAAGAAGGCGAGTGTGAATCGCAGCGGCCAACGCGTTCCGCGCCGTGCTGCTCGACGAACGCCGGTTATGTAGAGCGCAGCGGCGAGCAGGATCGCGGTCAGTGCGACCGGGTCCAGGCGCCATGTGGCGAGAAAGACGGGAATGGATGGCGTGACGAGCTCCTGAAACGGGCGGTTGCGACATTCGGATGCTACGCCTCCGCAACCGCGTCTTGCCGTGAGCGAACACGGGACTATTAGCGCGGTCCCGTCGTTACTCTCGGTATATCGGAGCCGCCTCCCGCGTGCGGCACACGATCAGATCCCCAGGAGATCGAGATGTTCGAACGCTTCACAGACCGCGCCCGTCGAGTAGTTGTCCTCGCCCAAGAAGAGGCGAAGATGCTCAACCACAACTACATCGGCACCGAGCACATTTTGCTCGGGCTCATCCACGAGGGTGAGGGTGTTGCCGCTAAGGCCCTCGAGTCGCTGAACATTTCGCTCGACGCCGTGCGCGAGCAGGTGCAAGACATCATCGGCCAGGGCCAGCAGCAGCCGACCGGGCACATCCCGTTCACGCCGCGCGCCAAGAAGGTTCTCGAGCTCAGCCTGCGCGAGGCCCTGCAGCTGGGTCACTCCTACATCGGCACCGAGCACATTCTGCTCGGGCTCATCCGCGAGGGTGAGGGTGTTGCCGCGCAGGTGCTCGTCAAGCTGGGAGCCGACCTCAACCGCGTGCGCCAGCAGGTCATCCAGTTGCTCTCTGGATACCAGGGCAAAGAGCAGGTCGCCGTCGGCGGTCAGGACGCGACGCCCGATAAGGGCAGCCAGATTCTCGACCAGTTCGGGCGCAACCTCACGCAGGCTGCGCGCGAAGGCAAACTCGACCCGGTCATCGGGCGTGAGAAAGAGATGGAGCGGGTCATGCAGATCCTCTCCCGTCGCTCGAAGAACAACCCTGTTCTGATCGGTGAGCCCGGCGTCGGTAAGACTGCCGTTGTCGAGGGCCTGGCCCAGGCGATCGTGCGCGGCGACGTGCCCGAGACGCTGAAAGACAAGCAGCTCTACACGCTCGACCTCGGCTCGCTCATCGCCGGCAGCCGCTACCGCGGTGACTTCGAAGAGCGCCTCAAGAAGGTCACCAAAGAGATCCGCACCCGCGGCGACATCATCACCTTCATCGACGAGATCCACACGCTCGTCGGAGCCGGTGCTGCCGAAGGTGCGATCGATGCGGCCAGCATTCTGAAGCCGCTCCTCGCCCGCGGTGAGCTGCAGACGATCGGTGCGACGACTCTCGACGAGTACCGCAAGCACTTCGAGAAGGACGCCGCGCTCGAGCGTCGCTTCCAGCCGGTGCAGGTGCACGAGCCCACGCTGCCCCACACGATCAACATCTTGAAGGGGCTGCGCGACAAGTACGAGGCCTTCCACAAGGTGTCGATTACGGATGGCGCCATTGTCGCTGCGGCGAACCTGGCCGACCGCTACGTGGCCGACCGCTTCCTGCCCGATAAGGCCATCGACCTGATCGACGAGGCCGGCGCCCGCCTGCGTCTGTCGATCCTGTCGGCGCCGCCCGAGCTGCGTGAATTCGACGAGAAGATCGCCGCCGTTCGCGCGACGAAAGAAGGCGCGATCGAAGACCAGGACTTCGAGAAGGCCGCGTCACTGCGAGACGAGGAGAAGAAGCTGCTCGGTGAGCGGCTGAAGCTCGAGAAGCAGTGGAAGGCGGGTGACGTCGCCGCATCCGGAACAGTGGATGAGGGCGTCATCGCCGAGGTGCTGGCGAACGCCACCGGCATCCCGGTCTTCAAGCTGACCGAAGAGGAATCGAGCCGCCTCATCTTCATGGAGAAGGCGCTGCACGAACGCGTCATCGGCCAAGAAGAGGCAATTTCGGTGCTGGCCAAGACGATCCGTCGCACCCGCGCGGGTCTGAAAGACCCGAAGCGCCCGTCCGGCTCCTTCATCTTCGCCGGCCCCACCGGTGTCGGTAAGACGGAGCTGGCCAAAGCGCTCGCCGAGTTCCTGTTCGACGACGAAGACGCGCTGATCTCTCTCGACATGTCGGAGTATGGCGAGAAGCACACGGTCTCACGACTGTTCGGTGCCCCTCCCGGATTCGTCGGCTTCGAAGAGGGCGGCCAGCTGACCGAGAAGGTGCGGCGCAAGCCGTTCTCGGTTGTGCTGTTCGACGAGATCGAGAAGGCCCACCCGGACATCTTCAACTCGCTGCTGCAGATTCTGGAGGAGGGACGCCTGACCGACGGTCAGGGTCGCGTCATCGACTTCAAGAACACGGTCATCATCATGACGACCAACCTCGGCACGAAGGACATCACCGGAGGCCCGGTCGGCTTCACGATCGAGGGCAACACCGAGACGAGCTACCGCGCCATGCGCGCCAAGGTCGTGGAAGAGCTGAAGAAGCACTTCAAGCCGGAGTTCCTCAACCGCGTCGACGAGACGATCGTCTTCCCGCAGCTCAGCAAGCCCGAGCTGCTGCAGGTGGTCGGCCTCTTCCTCAACCGTCTGTCCGAGCGTCTGCTGGACCGCGACATGACGATTGTGGTGTCGGATGCGGCGAAGGCCAAGCTGATCGAGATCGGTTGGGACCCGGCAATGGGTGCGCGTCCGCTGCGCCGCGCGGTACAGCACGAGATCGAAGACCGCCTGTCGGAGGAGATCTTGCACGGCAAGCTCGTTGCAGGCGACCACGTGCAGGTCGACTACAAGAACGACGAGTTCGTCTTCGAGACCGGCCGCCAGGCTGGTCGCGACGCCCTTCCCGAGAAGGTCGGAGCCGTCGAGGCAGCAGCCCCCACCGAAGCCGCCGCCCCCGTCGAGTAACCGTCGGTCGAGTAACCGTCGGTCGAGACCACCCCACACGAAAGGCCGGGCCCCGTGCCCGGCCTTTCGCACGTCCGCATCCGGTCGGCGGAGGGATCCGGGCACAAACGGGCCTTCATCCATGGCTCGTGGATATGACACCGCTGGTGCCCGGATCCGCTGAACCAGTGAGCCTCGGTACAGTTGTGACGTGACTTCCGACAGTGCCGCCCAGCCCTTCACGGTGCGGGCGGCGCGTACGGCGGATGTCCCCGGCATCCAGGCGTTGATCGCCCCATTTGTTGAGCAGAACATCCTGCTGAACAAGCAGCGGGTGGTCTATTACGAGGCCGTTCAAGAGTTCCGGGTCGCCGTGGCGGCGACGCCCGGTTCCGACGCAGGCGAGATCATCGGATGCGGCGCGCTGCATGTGATCTGGGATGACCTGGGCGAGGTGCGCACCCTGGCCGCCGCAGAAGCGTGGCGAGGAGCGGGCGTCGGCCACGCGATCCTGTCCCGGCTCGAAGACGACGCGCGCCAGCTCGGCCTGACCCGTCTCTTCTGCCTGACCTTCGAGACCGAGTTCTTTGCGAGCCATGGGTTCACCGAGATCGGCGAGGGAGTTGTGTCGCCCGACGTCTACGCCGAGCTGGAGCGCTCGCACGATGAGGGGGTCGCCGAGTTCCTGGACCTTGCCCGGGTAAAACCGAACACCCTCGGTAACACCCGCATGTTGAAGCGGCTCTAGCCAACTCCTGGCTTACCCTTGCGGCATGTCGACGTTCCGCACTCCTGTCGGCCCGCAGGCCCCCACCGTCTATTGGCGCCGTCGCCTGTTGGTCGCACTCGGCGTGGTCGCGGTGATCGTGATCATCATCTTGATCATCGTGCGGCCGGGGAGCACCCCCGCCGCGGACAAGTCACCGACCCCGGGCCCGACGACATCGGCCGCCACGCCGCCGAGCTCTGCCGGCTCGGACACGAAGCTATGCGATCCCTCGGTCATCGAGGTTGTGGCCAAGACCGATGCGGCGACGTATAAGGCGGGTGTGAACCCGATGCTCTCGGCGACGATCACCAACACGGGATCCAAAGCGTGCACCTTCGATGTCGGCACCGCCGCTCAGGAGTATGTGATCACGAGCGGTAAGGATCGCATCTGGAGTTCGAAGGACTGCCAGACGGCTGCGGAGTCGACCGAACTCGAGCTGAAGCCGAACACTCCGCAGACGACGGAACCTTTTGCATGGGACCGCACCCGGTCATCCGCCGGCACCTGTGACGGCGAGCGCACTGCCGCCGTTGCGAACGCGAGCGGCCCGACATACAAGCTGCAGGTTTCATTCGGAAAGGCCGAGTCCAAGCTCCAGCCGTTCCAGCTCTTCGGATGATCGGGGTGGCGAGCCTTCGCTAGCATGGGCGATTATGCCTGAAGCACCCGCGCGTCGTTCGCGTCGATACGACCCGGGTCGGCGCGAGCGGATCATTGCCGCGGCCCAGACAGTCCTCGAGCGCGACGGTCTCGCAATGTTCACCCATCGCGCGGTCGCCGCAGAAGCGGACGTGCAGATCGGCTCGTTGTCCTATTACTTCGCGAGCAAAGAGGACCTCCTCTCGGCGGTGCTCGAATCGTCGGTTGTTCGGGGCGTGACCCAGCTGACAACCCAGCTGGAGGAGCTCGATGCGGGCTCCGATCTCGTCGGAGCCTTGACCGAGACGATGCGAGGTCTGGTAACTCAGAACGCCGAGTACCTGCTGATGAGCTACGAAATGTTCGTCGCTGTGCGCCGGCGGCCGCAGTTGAGCCACCTCGCCGCGCGGTGGCCGAGCATCGAGTACAGCGCGATCTTGGCATACACGAATCCGACGACAGCGCGCATTCTGACCGATGTGTTCGAGGGGATGCTGGTTCAGTTCGTCATGTTTGGGCGCGAGTTTCGGGACGACGAAGTACGTGAGGCACTTCAGCGCGTAATCGGCTAGATTCGGCTATGGTCGGAAGTCCATAACCGTTTCGCGGCCATGTCAAGGAGGACACATATGTCGGCTGAAGCACCTAGCGCATCGTCGGAAGCGACCACGGCCCAGCGCCATGTCGTCGTCATCGGGGCCGGACTCTCGGGTCTCGTCGTGGCTCGCACCCTGATCGACCAGGGAGTTGAGGTCACAGTTGTCGAGGCGCGGGATCGTGTTGGCGGCCGGCTGAAGCCTCTCGAAAACCACCTGCCTCTTGATGCCGGCGGCGAGTTCAGCTCGCCCGCGCAGCGTGAGCTGCACGCCCTCGCCGCAGAACTGGGGATCGAGTGGGTGCCTCTGAAAGAGAATCCGGGTGCCATGGTCACGCTGTACGGTGGCGACCGCCGCGTCGAGGACTACCCCTTCGCCACCGATGAAGAGACGGGCGCCGACGTTGCGAAGGCAGCCGAACTGATTGACGGCTATGCGCGGCGCCTCAATGTCGCGAACCCGGCTTCGACCGAGGAAGGGCGCGAGCTGGATGCGTTGACGGTCCGGCAATGGGCGGAACGAAATCTCACCAGCGAACGCGCGCGGGTGTGGCTCGAGAAGGAATCAGCACCGGATGGGTCGGCTGACCAGATCTCGATGCTCTCGTTCGTGTGGTTGGTTGCGCGTCACGGCGGGTGGGAAGGGCTCGAGACGATGGCCGCGGGCCATTTCGTGGGAGGTTCGGCGCAGATCCCGCTGCGGTTGGCCGAACTCGTGGGCGACCGCATCCGGCTGTCGACAATTGTGACGGGCATCACTCAGACCGACGCGGGCGTCACCGTCCAAACTGACCACGGGCCGATCGACGCGGACGCGGTCATCGTCGCGACGTCGGGGAACGCCACAGGCATCCGCTTCGAGCCCGAACTTCCGGATGCGCACCGCGCGCTCGCCGAATCGTGGATTCCGCTGAAGGGATCCAAATGGTTCGCCAAATACGACCACCCGTTCTGGGTTGAGGCGGGCCTGAATGGCGTTGCCCTCGGCAGCGATCTGCTTCACCCCGCTATCGACATTTCGATGAATGAGGGCGACGCGATTCTGTGCGGGATGCTCTTCGCGCCCGATGCCGCAGACCCGACCATCTCGCATCAGGAATGGAAGCGCCGGATCGTTGAGGAGCTCATCCATATGTATGGATCGGGTGCGGCCACGCCCGAGTATGTGGAAATTGAGCATTGGGCCGTCGATCGCTGGTCTGCGGGGCCGGGAAATGCGCTGCCGCCGGGAGCGCTCACTGCAGCAGGCGACGCGGTCACCCAGCCGTTCGGCCGCATCGCATGGGCAGGTGCCGATCGTGGCGCTACCGACTATATGGAGGGCGCGATCAACGCCGGGAAGCGCGCGGCCTCGCAGCTTCTGGACATCGTTGGCGCGAACCGTATCTAGCGCAGCGGCGGTTCCCGCCCCTTTACTTCCCCGAACCGACGCGTTATGGTCAGTTGACCATAACTGGCGCAATCATTAGAACTTACTCAAAGGAGAGGCCACATGGCCCAGCACGCCACCCAGACTCTGCAGGAATGGCTCGACGGATTCGAGACTCCCGTTCATGCACTCCGTTCGATTCCGTTCTTCGAGCCGGCATCGGTCGGCGAATCCGTCATTGAGTACACCAACTGGCGCGAAGAGCAGAAGTCGTGGGTTGACGCTGCCGCCCTGATGGACCTGTCGTTCCACATGACCG
Organism: Pseudolysinimonas sp.; assembly: GCA_035554115.1. Lineage (GTDB taxonomy): Bacteria > Actinomycetota > Actinomycetes > Actinomycetales > Microbacteriaceae > CAXTSE01. The sequence goes on from DATMIW010000023.1 coordinate 9,770, forward strand.
ACACGATCATCGAAGGGCCCGGCGCCCTCGATTTCCTCAGCGGACTCACCGTCAACTCCTTCGCCAACTTCCCCGTCGGTGTTGCCAAGCAGGCCATCATGGTCAATGGCGAGGGCTACATGATCGGTGACGGCATCCTCCTTCGCTTGGGCGAAGAGAAGTTCCAGCTCATCGGCGACACCGGTTATAGCTCGTGGGTCAAGTTCCAGCTCGAGACGAGTGGAAAGGACCTGAAGTTCGAGATCGATGGATCGCACTTCATGGACGCCACCCCGAAGCAGTTCCGTTACCAGATCCAGGGCCCGAACGCACTCGCGGTCATCGAGGCCGTGACGGGTGCCGAGGCTCCGAAGCTCAAGTTCTTCCACACCACCACGGTGAAGATTGCCGGGCACGATGTGCTCGCGCTGCGCCACGGCATGGCGGGTCAGCCCGGATACGAGCTGTCCGGCCCTTGGGCCGAGCACACTGCCGTGCGTCAGGCGATTCTCGAAGCCGGCAAGGACCTCGGCATCAGCGAAATCGGTCACCTCGCCTACTTCAGCGCGAACCTGCAGGGGGGCTGGATCGCGATCGAGCTTCCTGCGTTCTTCTCCGGTGAGTCGACCAAGGCATACCGCGAGTGGTCGCCAGCTGACTTCTTCGGTTCGATGGCCGGAAGCTTCGACTCGGAGAACATCGAGGACTACTACACGACGCCATACGAACTCGGCTACGGCAAGTTCATCGACTTCGAGCACGACTTCATCGGCAAGGACGCGCTCAAGGCTCTCGCCGACAAGGGTAACCACCGCCAGAAGGTCACTCTGATTTGGGATGACGCGGACTTCGGGGCCGTCTTCTCGGGCCTGATCCGCCCGGAAGACGGTTTGCCGCCGCAGCCGATCACCCTGTTCGACGCCAGCTACGGGCTGAACCAGTTCGACGCCGTGCAGGTCGCCGGCGCGACTGTCGGCTTCCTCACGCAGTCGGCCTACATGGCCCCCGACCGTCGCTTCATCTCGCTGGCTGTTGTGGACGCCGAGTTCGCCGAGCCCGGCACCGAGGTCACCGTGCTCTGGGGCGACAGCCTGAAGCTGCCGCGCGCGGATGCCGAGCCGCACCGTCAGGTCCCGGTGCGCGCGACCGTTGCACCGGCACCGTTCGGCAGCTACGCGCGCGACAGCTACCGCAAGTAGGCCGTCTGTAGATTGTGGGGGTCGCGCCTTGTGTGCGGCCCCCGCTTCAGAGAGGAAGAGCTACTCGTGACGCACCAGCAGTTTTCCCTGGGAGTCCTCGCCAACTTCGGACCGCCCGCGTGGCAGGCTGCTACTGGCCGTTTGCATGGCGGCGACTGGTGGACGGGCGAATACTTCATCACGCTCGCGCAGCGCCTTGAGGCGGCGGGCGTCGACTTCCTCTTTTTCCTCGACACTCTCGCTGTTCGTCGGGATGCGGACGGCGACATCGATGCAGCAGCGCTCGCTTCGACCGTCGCCGCGCCATCCCATGATCCGCTTCCCCTGTTGGCCGCTATTGCCGCAGCGACGAAGAAGATCGGCCTGATCGGCACGGCGTCGACCTCGTTCTACCCGCCGTATACGCTCGCTCGCGTGCTCAGCACGCTGGACAGCATGTCGGGCGGACGCATCGGTTGGAACGTCGTCAACTCTTTCGAGCGTTCCGAGGCGAAGAATTTCGGCTTCGATGACTTGATTGATCACGGGGATCGTTACGAGCGGGCCGAGGAGTACGTCGAGCTCGCCCGAAAGCTGTGGGCCGCGTGGGATGACGACGCGCTCGTGCAGAATGAGGCCACCAACACCTACGTGGACGCGTCTCGCGTGCACAGCGTTGACCACGAGGGGCAGTACTTTCGCGTGCAGGGTCCGCTCAATGTGCTTCCGTCGCCGCAGCGCTTCCCGGTTATCGCGCAGGCGGGGGCGTCCGAGCGCGGGCTGGCTTTTGCGGCGAAGAACGCCGAATTGGCTTTTGTTCTCGGGGGCGATGGCGATTCTTTGGACGGCGCGATCGAGGCGCGCACCCAGCTGCGCACGCGAGCGGCGGAGTTCGGGCGGGATCCCGATTCGGTGAAGGCCGTGTTCCCGGTCAATGTGGTGTTCCTCGATCGGGAGTGGGACCCGGCGGAGGGGATTCCGGCCACCGATTTTCAGGTGGAGGCGGCCGCATCCTGGTTGTCGCAGTCCTTGGATATCGACTTGCTGCGTTACCCGATGGATGAGCCGTTCCCGCTGGATGTGCCGCCGTCGGGCATCCGGAGCATGTTTTCGGCGTTCCGGGCGCTCGCTGAGGAGGGCATGCCGCTGCGGCAGGCGATTGTGAAGACCCGCTATGGCGGCACCGGCAGCACCAACTTCTTTGGTACGCCCGAGCAGGTTGCGCAGCAGATGATTTCGTTCATGGATGTTGTGGGCGGCGACGCGATGATGCTGAGCGCGACGATGCAGTTCACGGCGGCCGATCTGGATGCGATTACGGAGCGGCTGGTGCCGGCGCTTCGTGCGGCCGGGGTGCTGCGAGGGGACAGTGTGCCTGAGGGTGCGACGTTCCGCGAGCGGTTGTCGGGTTCGGCGAGCTAGAAAGTTGGGACTGCGATTGGGGCGGATGCCGTGAAGGCAGCCGCGATCACGTCACGCACTGAGGCGGCGTCTCCGTCGAGCACGTTCGCGTAGCCCAGTCGCCGCGCTTCCGCCCCACGCACTTTGGCCCCGGTGACGGGACGGATTTCGCCGGCGAGGCTGATTTCTCCGATGGCCGCGAGGTCGTGGGGGAGGGCGGTGTCGCGGACCGCGCTCGCGATGGCGAGGGCGATCGCAAGATCGGCGCCGGGTTCTGAGAGTCGGATGCCGCCCACTGTCGACACGTAGACATCCGAGCCGGAGAGCGGCAGACCGCACCGCCGTTCGAGCACCGCGAGCAGCATGGCGACGCGTGAGGCGTCGACTCCGTTGACGACGCGACGGGGTTGCGGGGCCTGGGTCTTCACGATCAGCGCCTGCACTTCGACCGGCAGGGCGCGGCGGCCTTCCATGGCGATGGTGACGCAGGTGCCGCTGACGGGGGCGGCGGTGCGCGAGAGGAACAGACCCGAGGGGTCGGGCACTTCGGCGATGCCGTCGCCCGTCATTTCGAAGCAGCCGACCTCGTCGGTGGGGCCGAAGCGGTTCTTGAGGGCGCGGACGAAGCGGAGCGCGGTCTGGCGGTCTCCCTCGAAGCTGCACACGACATCCACGAGATGTTCGAGCAGCCGGGGCCCGGCGATGGAGCCGTCTTTTGTGACGTGTCCGACGAGCAGCAGGGGCAGCTCGCGCTCTTTGGCGACCCGGATGAGGGTGCCCGCGACTTCTCGCACCTGCGCGGGTTGGCCGGCCGCGCCGTCCGATGCCGCCGAGGAGACGGTCTGCACCGAGTCGACGATAAGCAGGGCGGGGGAAACGGCTTCGATCTGGCCAAGGATCGTCGCGAGATCGGTTTCGGCGGCGAGGTAGAGATTGTCGTCGAGGGCGTTGGTGCGGGAGGCGCGCAGGCGCACCTGGTTGACCGACTCTTCGGCGCTGACGTAAAGCACGCGAGCCCCCGCGCGGGCGATGCGGGCGGCGACCTCGAGCAGCAGGGTCGACTTGCCTACGCCAGGTTCACCACTGAGCAGGATGGCGGCGCCGGGCACAATGCCCCCGCCCAGCACGCGATCGAATTCGGGGATGCCGCTCGGCCAGTGTGCAACGGTGTCGGCGCCGAGATCCGTGATCGGCCGGGCTGCCCGCGCGGCGCTGACCCGCGCCGGCTTCACGGATGCGGCGGTGACACCCTTCTCGATGATCGAACCCCACGCCTGGCATTCGGGACACTGGCCGTACCACTTGCCGCCGGTCCAGCCGCACTCCGAACATGCGAAACCGGGGGATGCGGGGCGGGCCATGTCGCCAGCCTAAACGCGGCCACCGACGTAGCCTTCGAGCGCCGTGCTAGCCGCGCAGGCGCACCCCCACGGTGTCGCCGTCCTCACTTGGGGTGAGTGAGTAGACGCGCATCGGTGATGTCGTCGAACTCTTCTGCGGTGAGCAAGCCCAGCTCGATCACGGCCGAGCGAATGTTCGCCCCACGAGCAAGGGCAGCATGCGCGATGCGTGCGGCCGCCGTGTAGCCGATGCGTGGTGTGAGTGCGGTGATGAGGCTGATGGACGAGGCGACCTGTGCGGAGAGGTGCTCCGAGTTGGCTTTGATGCCTTC
>DATMIW010000024.1:0-64007 GCA_035554115.1 Pseudolysinimonas sp.
CTCGACCTGATCATGACCAAGGTGGATGGCGTGGACAAGCCGTCCGGCATCGTCGCCTACGACCTCGCCTCCGGTGAGCTACACATCTTCCAGGCGAAGTCGATCATCTTCGCGACGGGCGGCTTCGGCAAGATCTACAAGACCACCTCGAACGCCCACACCCTCACGGGTGACGGAGTCGGCATCATCTGGCGCAAAGGCCTCCCGCTCGAGGACATGGAGTTCTTCCAGTTCCACCCGACCGGATTGGCCGGCCTCGGCATCCTGTTGACCGAGGGTGCCCGCGGTGAGGGCGCGATCCTGCGAAACGCCAGCGACGAGCGCTTCATGGAGCGCTACGCCCCCACGATCAAAGACCTCGCCCCCCGCGACATCGTCTCGCGCTGCATGGTGCAAGAGGTGGCCGAAGGCCGCGGCGCCGGACCACACAAGGACTACGTGCTGCTCGACTGCACGCACCTCGGGGCGGAGGTGCTCGAGACCAAGCTGCCCGACATCACCGAGTTCGCTCGCACCTACCTCGGTGTCGACCCCGTGTTCGAGCCCGTGCCCGTCATGCCGACGGCGCACTACGCGATGGGTGGCATCCCGACCAACATCAAGGCCGAGGTGCTGAGCGACAACGACACCGTCGTGCCGGGCCTCTACGCCGCCGGCGAATGCGCGTGCGTTTCTGTTCACGGCTCCAACCGTCTCGGCACCAACTCGCTTCTCGACATCAACGTGTTCGGCAAGCGTGCGGGCAACAACGCCGTGGAGTACGCGGCATCAGCCGACTTTGTGCCGCTTCCGCAGGATCCCGCCAAATTCGTGCGGGAGCTCGTCGAGCAGCTGCGCGACTCGGATGGAACCGAGCGGATCGCAGCGCTGCGCAAAGAGTTGCAGGACGAGATGGATAAGAACGCGCAGGTGTTCCGCACCGATGAGTCGCTCGAAAAGGTGACTCACACGATCCACGGACTGCGCAATCGCTACAAGAACGTGTCGATCAACGACAAGGGCCGCCGGTTCAACACCGACCTGCTCGAGGCGATCGAGCTCGGATTCCTGCTCGACCTGGCCGAGGTTGTCGTTTTCTCGGCCCGTAACCGTCAGGAAAGCCGTGGCGGCCATATGCGCGACGACTACCCGAAGCGCGACGACGAGAAGTACATGAAGCACACGATGGCCTACCTCAGCGGTGACCCACATTCGGCCAATGCCGCCGACCACATCACCCTCGACTGGAAACCTGTCGTCGTGACCAATTACCAGCCGATGGAACGGAAGTACTGATGTCGACCGCTGTAGCTGCCGCACCCGAGGCGCCGATCCAGTCGTTCACCGTCACCCTCATCATCCGGCGCTTCGACCCGGAGACGATGGACGAGCCGATCTGGCAAGACTTCGACGTCGAGCTCTACGCGACGGACCGCGTGCTCGACGCACTCCACAAGATCAAATGGGAGCAGGACGGCTCGCTCTCGTTCCGCCGCTCGTGCGCGCACGGCATCTGCGGGTCGGATGCGATGCGCATCAACGGCCGCAACCGCCTCGCCTGCAAGACCCTGATCAAAGACCTCGACATCTCGCAGCCGATCTACGTCGAGGCCATTAAGGGTCTGCCGCTCGAGAAGGACCTCATCGTCGACATGGAGCCGTTCTTCGCGTCGTACCGCGAGATCCAGCCCTTCCTCGTGTCGAACACGAAGCCCAAAGAGGGCAAAGAGCGGATCCAGTCGGTCGCCCAGCGCGAGATTTTCGACGACACCACCAAGTGCATTCTGTGTGCCGCGTGCACCTCGTCGTGCCCCGTCTTCTGGACCGATGGCCAGTACTTCGGCCCTGCCGCGATCGTCAACGCACACCGCTTCATCTTCGACAGCCGCGACGAGAACGCTCAGGTGCGTCTCGACATCCTCAACGACAAAGAGGGCGTGTGGCGCTGCCGCACCACCTTCAACTGTTCGGAGGCGTGCCCGCGTGGCATCCAGGTGACCAAGGCCATCGCCGAGGTCAAGCAGGCTGTTCTCAACGGTCGCGTGAAGCTTCCCGCCGGCGTCGGCGCGTAGCTCCCGCAGAACGCGCGGAAGCCGCTCCGCGTGTTCTGCACCATCGCGTTCTGCAGGAACTCCGTCCTGCAATAACACAATTGTTGGGCGCCGCGTCCTTCAGAACGTGCGACTCCTGCAGAACGCAGCCCGTCATCCGGATGCGGTCTGTGCTGCGCCGTTTCGGCGACACTGACCTCAGGCACCGCTTGTCAGGGACCGTGCACTAATTCAGCCGCTCTGACCCCAGGTCAGGTCACGACCCCAGTAAATGAACGAGTTGCCACCGCATAGCGGCTGAATTGTGACTGCAGTATCCCCGTCGTGACGGCAGCGCGTGACCATCATCTCCGACGGACGACGGAAGGCCCGGCCCGCAGAAGCTGGGAACTCTGCGGAGCCGGGCCGATCCCCGTCGGTGGGACGTGCGCGAACGGGGATGGTGAGACCGGATGGCCTCATACGAAGAGACGCGATTCATCCCCTGCTATGACGCGACTATATGAGTGATTCTGCCCACGTATGGGGGCCATGCTCCGATATCGAACTCAGCCGCTAAGAGAGACGGATAACCCGGAGCTGTTCGCGGTCAGACCCAGCGGCGTCAACAGACCGCCCAATAGCCCGCCGAGCAGGCTCGAGTTCACCGTCTGCACCAGCTGAAGAGAACTCCCCTGCGGCACCCCGGTAGCCGCGATTGCGAAGTGCCCCGAACTGTCGACAGTCGTGGTCGCGTAGACCACACCGCCAACTTTGAGCGAGACCACTCCGCCCGGCGTACCGGTGCCGCCGAGGCTGATATTCAGAGTGACGGGGTCTGCCACCAGTTGATTCACGGTGGATCCGACGTCAGCGACGACACCGCCCACGGCACCTGTGAGCTGCGCGACGGGACCGCCGGAGGCCAGCGCATCCGAGGAGTTCGGCGACAGCGCGTCTACCCCCGCTTCCGACGCTGTCGATGCCGTCGCGCCTCCTGCGGTGTCATCACCCGCGGCGGGCGCCGAGGTCGACCCCGCAGAGACCGCGACCGCCTTCTCAACGGTGGGCTCCGCCGGCTGAGACTGCGGAGCCACACCGAGCACAATGCCCCCTGCAAGAGCGACGGCGACGGCCACAGAGCTCACCATCGCTCCGGTGGTGGATGCGACGCCGAACGACAGCGCTCCCGCCACCCCTGATGCTGCGGCGGTGCCGCCCGCACCAATCGCCTCAACGGCGTGCGGCAGGGCCGGCACGACATACTCGGCGGCCGATGCCGCCGCCGGTGCCGCCAAAGACGAAAGCAATGTGCCGCCGGCAACCCCGCCCAGAAGGAGAGGGATCATGACCAGGGCGAGGCGGGATCCCACCTCGTTCACCTCTTCGCTGATGATCGAACACGACGCGCATTCGGCCAGGTGCCGGCCAAGGCGCGCCTCGTCGCGCGCACCCAGAGCCTTGCGCGCGTCCTCTCCCATCTTGGATAGGGCCCACTCGCACTCGCCGGATGCCGTGGCATCCCCGATATGCGCCTGGAGCCACGCCTTGCGCAGGCCTTCCCTCGCGCGATACGACAGCGCGGCGACCCCGTTAGGCGTCATACCCATGAGCGGGGCGACCTCGTGCGGGTCCATCCCCTCGACCTCGGTGTACCAGAGCACGGTCTGCCAGCGGTCAGGCAGAGCGCGGAACGCCTGCGCAGTCAGAGTGCGGTCGAGCGCCCAGGCCGCGGGGTCATCCGGAATTCGCTCGTCTTCAAAATCATCAATGGCATCGACCTGGACCTCTGTGCGTGCGGCACCCCAGGTGCTCGCGAGGTTACGGATCGTCGTATAGAGATAGGGGCGAAACGCTCCAGAGGGCCCGCCGCCCGCCAGAATCCGTTGATAGATGCGCACATAGGCCTCGGAAACGAGGTCGTCAGCATCAATCGACGTGAACTGGCGGGCGACGCGAGTGGCAGGGCGGCAGTGGCGACGCCACAGTTCCGCAAAAGCGCTCGAATCCCCCGACCGAGCGCTTTCGATCAACTCCGCGTCTGAAGTGCCAAACTCCAGACCCTGTCCACTCATCCCCGTGATCCATTCCTGGGCCTCATACGTCCCATCGGAATCGGAACAGCAACCTTGTTGCTCGTGACGTCCTCACGTATGGAGAGACGGCTGCCGCACTCAACTATGACGCCGATTTATGGGGATCTCTCACCCCCCTTTCGGGGGGCTCGGTGCTAAGCCGAAGCCCGAGTGCGGTCGACTGCCGTGGCCGCCGCCGCTCGGGCGCTGGCTGCTGACGACTCGGCAAGCGCTGCCCGCGCAACCTCGCGCGCCTGCTCGAGCGTGACTCCGGCGAGCGCCTCACGCACGTCGGCGAGTGCGGGGGCAGCCATCGACAGGGATGTTGCGCCCAATCCCACAAGCACAATTGACAGGTCCGGATCGGCCGCCGCCTCGCCGCAGATGCCCACCTCTTTGCCGGCCTCTGCCCCGGCCGTCCCGATGAGCTGAACGAGTCGCAGCACAGCCGGATGCCAGGGGTTCTGATACCCCGCCAGCGCGCTGGCTGTGCGGTCGGCAGCCAATGTGTACTGCGTCAGGTCGTTGGTGCCGATGCTGATGAAGTCGGCCACCTCGAACAGCTGCTCGGCGAGCACGGCAGCCGACGGCACTTCGGCCATGATCCCCACCGTCGCGAGGCCCGCATCCCGCGCCGCGGTGACAAAGAATTCGGCCTCTTCTGCATCCGCCACCATCGGGGCCATAACGCGCAGGTCGGCACCCGACTCGGCTCCTGCCCGCGCAAGCGCGGTCAGCTGATCGCGCAGAATCTGCGGCGCCTGCCGCAGCGCCCTCAGCCCCCGCATTCCGAGTGCAGGATTCGGCTCGTTCGGCAGCGACAGATACGGGAGCGGTTTGTCGCCGCCCGCGTCGAGCACACGCACCACAACGGGTCGGCCCGCGCACTCCCGCAGAAGGCCGAGGTACTGCTCTAGTTGCTGGTCGACGGTCGGCGCGGTCGCCCCGGCGAAGAGGAATTCCGTCCTCAGCAGGCCGAGTCCCTCGGCCCCCAGTGCGAGAGCCGCGGCTGCCGCATCCGGACTCGTAAGGTTGGCGAAGAGCGGCACCGGAGTGCCATCAGCCAGCGCTCCATGAGCGTGGGATGGGTCCCCGGCAGCCGCGGACCTGCGCTGCCGTGCCGCGCGGGTCGCCGTCGCGGCGGCGACCACCTCGTCCGTCGGGTTAACCGTGACGACACCGGATGCGGCCTCGACGAGAACGTGCGCGCCCTCGGGGAGCGGGGTGCCGGATCCGACCCCCACCACCGCCGGAATTCCCTTCGCGCGGGCGAGAATCGCGGTGTGGCCGGTCGGCCCTCCCTGCCGCGTGACAACCGCCAAAACGAGTGCGGGGTCGAGTAGTGCGGCATCGACAGGCGGAACGTCGTGCGCGACCAGCACATAGGGGGTTTCTGAGACCGGCAGCCCCGGAATCGGGACCCCGCGCAACACGGCATGCACGCGACGGGTGACGTCGTCGACGTCGGCCGCCCGCTCGGCGAATCGCCCACCCAGGGCAACAAGCTGTGCGCGGAACACGGCAGTAGCGTCGCCGACTGCCTGATCGGCGGCCGCACCCGCCGCAATGTGCCGTTCCACATCGGCGGCGAACTCCGGATCGAGCACCATTTGCACTGTCGCCTCGATGACTGCGCGACTGGCACCGTGAGCGGTTTCGGCGATCCGGTTCAGGTCGGCGGCGACGGTTTCGACGGCGGAGCGGAAGGCGACAACCTCGGTGGCTGCATCCTGCACAGGAGGCGCGACCGTCGGATCCGGAAGCTCGCCGGTCATCGTACGTACGTATCCGACCGCCGACCCGCGACCGACTCCGAACCCTCGCACCTGCATACGTGCCTTCCTGTGGACGCCTCCGCCCGTCTGCCCGGCCAGACTACCCGCGGTGGTTAGGGTTGGGAGATGCGCAACCGGGTGGCGGAACTGATTTCCCGTGTGCAGCGGATCAAGGCCGTGCGGGTGTTCACGCATTACGGGCAACACCGGGGGCCGATTCTCGCGGCCGGTCTGTCGTTCCAAGCGATCTTCTCGGTGTTCGCCGCCATCTGGGTGGGTTTCTCCATCGCCGGACTTGTTCTCGCGGCGACCCCCGAGCTGCGAACCGCGCTCTTCGAGCTGATCGGAACGTCGGTGCCGGGCCTGATCGACAGCGGAAATGGCGGGGCACTCGATCCCGATGAACTGCTGTCCGCAGGGATTCTGGGCTGGACGGGCGCGCTGGCGCTCGCGGGCACCCTGTTCACCGCGGTCAGCTGGCTGGGCGCGGCACGTGACGCTGTGCGCGACATCGCCGACCTTGCGGCCCCACCGACGAACTTCCTGCTGCTCAAGGCGAAGGATCTCGGCCTCGCCCTCGCCTTCGCCGTCGCGCTCGTCGCCTCAGCGGCCCTGTCGTTCTTCAGCACACAGGCGGCCGGGGTGGTGCTCGGCTGGTTTGCCGTCGACGAGGATTCGGTGCTCGCCACGATTGTGGTCCGCACCCTTGGACTGCTCCTGACCTTCGCCCTCGACGCCGCCGTGTTGGCGGCGCTCTACCGTGTGCTGGCGGGGGTTCCCATCCCGCGCGCACCGCTTTTTCAAGGCTCTCTGCTGGGGGCGCTTGCCCTGGGCATTCTGAAAGCGCTCGGCGCGACCCTGCTCGGCGGAGCCGTGAGCAACCCGCTGCTCGCCTCCTTCGCGGTGATCATCGGGCTGCTCATCTGGTTCAACTTCGTCTGCCAGGTGATTCTGCTCGGGGCATCGTGGGTTGTCGTTACGGCTGTCGATCGGGGGGTGCCGCTCGATCCGGTGGGTGAGCGACGGCGCCGCGAGGCAGAGGCGCGACTGCGACTTGAGATCGAAGAACAGGTGCGGGCCGAGCTCGAGGCACAGCTGCCGCGCGCGATCCGCTGGTTTGCCACCCGCAGCCGCCGCCGGCTGGGGTCGCGGCAGAACTGAGAGCCGGGGCGCGGCAGTGCAGTGTCCGAGCCCGCAACTACACTTTTGGGCATGGCTCGCCCCCTTCGCATCGCTTCTGTCAACGTCAATGGCATCCGCGCCGCTTACCGCAAAGGAATGGGCGAATGGCTCGCCGGGCGCAATGTCGACATCCTCGCGATCCAAGAGGTGCGGGCCGAGACCGACGACGTCACCGGACTGCTCGGCGACGAATGGGACGTGCTGCATGATGCCGCGACGGCGAAAGGGCGCGCCGGGGTGGCGATTGCCAGTCGGCGGCGGGCCGACATCCACCGGGTTTCTCTCGGAGCCGATGATTTCGACAGCGCGGGCCGCTGGCTCGAAGCCGACTACGACATCGACGGCACGCTCGTCACCGTCGTCTCGACGTACGTTCATTCGGGCGTCGCCGACACCCCGAAGCAGGTCGAGAAATACAAGTTCTTGGATGCGATGACCGAGCGGCTGCCGCTCCTCGCCGCCCACAATCCCCTCTCGCTCATCGTTGGCGACCTCAATGTCGGCCACCGCACCCTCGACATCAAGAACTGGAAGGGCAATGTGAAGCGCGCTGGCTTCCTGCCCGAAGAGCGGGCCTATTTCGACAGCTTCCTCGGAGCCGAAGACGCATCCGACTACAACGCCGGTGCCGGCCTGGGCTGGGTCGACGTCGGGCGCCGTTTCGCCGGCGAAGTTCCTGGGCCGTACACCTGGTGGTCCAACAGGGGCCAGGCTTTCGACACTGACACCGGATGGCGCATCGACTACCACCTGGCGACGCCCGCGCTCGCAGAGAAAGTCGTCTCTTACGAGATCGACCGGGCCCCGTCATACGCCGAACGATGGTCGGACCACGCCCCCGTCGTCGTCGACTACAACATCTGAATTTAGGACTCCCCATGACCCAGCCCCGACTGTTCTCGGGCATGCAACCCTCGGCCGATTCGCTGCACGCAGGCAATTACATCGGTGCGTTGCTGCAGTGGAAAGACATGCAGGCGAGCCACGACGCGATCTTCTGTGTGGTCGATCTGCACGCCATCACGGTTCCGCAAGATCCGGCCGCCCTGCGCGAGCAGACCCGCCGCACCGCCGCGCAGTACATCGCCGCAGGCATCGACCCCTCGGCGTCGACCCTGTTCGTCCAGTCGCATGTGCCGGCTCATGCAGAGCTGGCCTGGGTTCTCAATACGATCACCGGGTACGGCGAGGCCGCCCGCATGACCCAGTTCAAAGACAAGGCGGCGCGGCAGGGGGCGGATGCTGCCAGTGTCGGGTTGTTTACCTATCCGGTTCTGCAGGCGGCCGACATCCTGCTGTACGACACGGCGATCGTGCCCGTGGGCGAGGATCAGCGACAGCACATCGAATTGACGCGAGACCTTGCCCAGCGCTTCAACTCTCGGTTCGGCGACACCTTGGTGGTGCCCGAGGTGTCAATTCTGAAAGAGACGGCGAAGATCTTCGACCTGCAGAACCCGACGTCGAAGATGTCGAAGTCGGGCGAGACACCCAAGGGCATCATCTGGCTTCTCGACGAACCGTCAGTCACGGCCAAGAAGATCAAATCGGCCGTAACCGATACCGACGGCGAAGTACGTTTCGATCCGGCGGCGAAGCCTGGTGTTTCGAATCTGTTGACGCTGCTGTCGGTGCTGGGCGGATCCAGCATTTCTGCCCTCGAGGCCGAGTTTGCTGGCCGCGGGTATGGCGACCTGAAAACGGCGACAGCGGATGCCGTCGTCGCCGCATTCTCTCCCGTGCGCGAGCGGGCGCTCGAGTTGCTCGCCGACCCCGCGGAGCTCGATCGACTCTTGGCCGGCAACGCCGACCGCGCCGAAGCCATCGCCCAGCAGACTCTCGCCCGCGTCTACGACCGCATCGGGTTCCTCCCCCGTCGGTAGTTCGGGTACCCGTATCCGTCATCACACCGCAGGCGCACTACGGGTGACTCGTTGTGCAGGAGTTCTGCGTTCTGCAGGCCTCCGCGGCCCGTAACAGTGTTAGCGCACGACCTATCTCCTGCAGAACACAGACGCACGCCTACGCGACCGCGACCGCGCGCACGACCGCGGCAGACGCCGTGAATGTCCTCCAGAGACGCGGGAATACTGAGCATCCGTGCCGAGTTGTAAGCTGGTACTGAAGTACGTGCTCCGGGGTCGGTGAAATTCCGAACCGGCGGTTACAGTCCGCGAATCCGTCGCAGCAGCATCGCGACGGCTTGATCCGGTGAAATTCCGGGACCGACGGTAATGGGTTCGCAAGAACCCTGAGTCCGGATGGGAGGTAGCACACGACGACAGGGCGTTCCGAGCGAGCGCCCCGACATCGAGCGCCGAACCTGCGCCCCCGGACCGTCTCACGACTTGAGGACCGGATGGGCACCACAACCGAAGCAGGCAGCGAGCGCTATGTCGCTGTCATGCGCCGTGCCCTCGAACTCGCCGCGCAGGGTCCTGTGACCGGCGGCAACCCGCAGGTCGGGTGTGTCCTCATTGACGAGACCGGCACGGTCGTCGCCGAAGGCTGGCATCACGGCGCCGGCACCCCTCACGCAGAGGTCAACGCTCTGGCACAGCTCGCCGCCACGGGGCGCACCGACGCCGCTGGCGCGCCTGACGCGTCCGGCTTGACCGCGATTGTCACCCTCGAACCCTGCAACCACACCGGACGCACCGGACCGTGCTCAGAAGCCCTCATCGCCGCGAATATTTCCCGCGTCGTGTTCGCCGTCGCCGATCCCGGCGACGCGTCATCCGGTGGCACGAGCCGTCTGCGAGGGGCCGGCATCGAGGTGATCGGCGGCGTCCTGGGGGCAGAGGCCGAAGCCTTCCTGCACGTGTGGCTCACCACCGAACGCCGTGGCCGCCCCTGGGTGACCGTCAAATGGGCACAAACTTTGGATGGCCGCGTAGCCGCCGCGGACGGCACCAGCCAGTGGATCACCGGCACCGCCGCCCGTCAGCGGGTCCACGAACAGCGCGCGGCCAGCGACGCGATCCTCACCTCGACGGGAACAGTTTTCGCCGATAACCCGAGCCTCACGGCGCGGGGGGACGGCGGCGAACTGTTGTTCCACCAGCCGGTGCCTGTTGTGGTGGGTGAGCGGGCGATCCCGGCCGAAGCCGCCCTGCGGCGCCATCCGGCGGGTGTCATCGAGACCGGCACCCGTGACCTCAACGCGGTGATGACCGAGCTTGGCGCGCGCGGTCTGCGCCGTGTCTTTGTCGAGGCAGGCCCCACCTTGATCAGCGCCCTCATCGCAGCCGACTTCGCCGACGAATTCGCCGTGTACCTGGCACCCGCCCTCCTCGGGGGCAACGGTGACGGGCAGGCCAACGGTGACGGGCTCGCAATCGGCAACCTCGGCATCCCGACCCTGAGCGCCGCGCGGCGCCTGACTTTGACCTCTGTTGAACAGCTCGGCGACGATCTGCTGCTGCTGGCCACTCCGAAGGAGAACTGACATGTTCACGGGAATCATCGAAGAGCGCGGTGAGGTTCTGGCCTGGCAGCCGCAGGGTGACTCGGCCCGTATCACGGTGCGCGCCCCCCTCGCGGTGTCCGACGCGAAGCACGGCGACTCCATTTCGGTCAGCGGTGTGTGCCTAACCGTCGTCGACCAGGGACCGGACTGGTTCTCTGCGGATGTCATGGGCGTTTCGATCGATATGAGCACCCTGGGTGGCCTCAAGGTCGGCGATCGCGTCAACCTCGAGCGCGCCGCGGCCCTCGGGGACCGCCTCGGCGGCCACATCGTGCAGGGTCACATCGACGGAACCGCCACATTGCTCAGCGTGACACCGGGCGACGGCTGGAACGTATTGCGTTTCTCGCTCGACACCGAGCACGCCCCTCTCGTCACCCGCAAAGGGTCGATAACTGTGGACGGCGTTTCGCTCACGGTCAGTGCCGTATCGGAACCCGGTGAGGGCGAGCAGTGGTTCGAGGTGTCCCTGATCCCCGAAACCCTCGTCGCCACGACTCTCGGCAGCCGCCAGCCCGGCGAGCGCGTCAACATCGAAACCGACATTTTGGCCCGACAGATCCTGCGCATGAACGCTTTCCACCCGAACGACGCAACACCGAACACCCCGGCACCACTCGATACTGCCCTGACCGAGACGAGCATCCGATGAGCCTCTCTGACATCCCGACAGCCCTGAAGGCCCTCCGTGACGGCAAACCCGTCATCGTGGCCGACGACGAAGGGCGTGAGAACGAGGGCGACGTCATCATGGCCGCTGAGCTGGCCAGCCAGGAATGGGTCGCCTGGATGGTGCGCCACACCTCCGGCTATCTGTGCGCCCCTATGACCAACGAGATCGCCGACCGCCTCGAACTGCCCCTTATGGTCGAAGACAGCCAAGACTGGCGCGGCACGGCGTACACAGTCAGCGTGGATGCCGCAGACCGCATGAGCACCGGCATCAGTGCGTCTGACCGGGCTCACACCCTGCGTGTGCTGGCCGACCCGGAATCGACAGCGGCCCACCTCATCCGTCCGGGGCATATTTTGCCGCTACGGGCGGTAGATGGCGGCGTGCGCGAGCGCGACGGCCACACCGAAGCGGGCGTGGACCTCTGCAAGCTTGCCGGCCTGCAACCGGTCGCCGTGATCGGCGAAATCGTCGAGGACAGCGGCGAGATGATGCGCCTGCCCGGCCTCATCGCGTTCGGTGACGCAGAAGGCGTGCCCGTCATCACAATCGAGGCGCTCATCCGGTTCATGGAAGAGAAGAAGTGCGAGGCCGACCCGAGCGCCGAGATCGAGGTCACTGAGCTGGTGCGCGTCGACTTCGAGGTCGAGACCAATGTGCCCACCACCCACGGTCTGCTGCGGGTGCGGGCATACCGCGACCGTTCGACGGGTGCCGATCACGTTGCGCTCATCGCCCCCGGCCCCACAGGAGCCGCTCCCGCCAACGGCACGTTGATTCGCGTGCACTCGGAGTGCCTCACCGGTGAAGCGTTCGGTTCCCTCAAATGCGAGTGCGGGCCTCAGCTCGACAGCGCGCTCGACACCATCCAGGCCGAAGGCGGCATCGTCATCTACCTGCGCGGCCACGAGGGGCGGGGAATTGGCCTGATCAACAAGTTGAAGGCCTACGCCCTGCAAGACAAGGGACTCGACACCCTTGACGCCAATCTGGCTCTGGGTCTTCCCGCTGACGCGCGCGATTATGGGGCTGCCGTGGGCATCCTCAAGGATCTCGGAATCTCTGAAGTGCGTCTGCTGACCAACAACCCCGAGAAGCGCCGGCAGCTCGTCGAGCGCGGCGTGATAGTCACCGAGCTCGTCCCGCTCGTGGTGGGGGTCGGGGAATTCAACGAGGCCTACCTCGGTGTGAAACGGGATCGCATGGGCCACTCCCTCCCCACGCACGCGGCGCTCGAGGCCGGCATTCACGCCGATGAGGCTGCAACCGCCGAAGCGAGTCGCTCGTGAGCGGCGAGGGCCGCCCCGAACTGCACCTCGACGGCAGCGGGCTGAACATCACGATCGTCAGCGGACTGTGGCATCAGGTGATCGCTGACGGCCTCCTCGCGGGCGCGCACCACGTACTCGACGCCTCCGGGGCCCGCGTGACCGAAGTCCGGGTGCCCGGCGCCTTCGAGCTCGCGGTCGTCTCGCAGGCGGCATTAACCAATGGCGCGGATGCGGTTGTCGCCCTCGGCGTGATCATCCGCGGCGGCACCCCGCATTTCGAATTCGTGAGCTCTGCCGCTACCGACGGACTGAACCGGGTCGCGCTCGACACCGGCAAGCCGGTCGGATTCGGCCTTCTCACCCTTGAGAACGAGCAACAGGGACTCGACCGCGCGGGGCTTCCCGGCTCGATCGAAGACAAAGGCGCAGAGGCCGCGGAAGCGGCGTTGGCCGCCGCGCTGTTGCTGCGCGATATCCGCGGTTCCTGAGGCGCGGCCCTACACTGGGGCCACCGTTCCCCAGGAGGCTGCTGTGCACGTTTCGAAAGCTCTGATTGTCTCGGCAATTCCGGCGGTTCTCCTCCTGATTGCCGGATGCGGTTCGTCCACCGCCGCACCGACATCCCACCCGAGCTCGAGTCCCTCCTCTTCGCACGCGGCTGCCGACCCGCTCCCCGACGACGCGGTTCTGCTGGTGACGGTCCGCGGGACTGCTGACAACGGTGCCGTGAGGGATTTCCGGGCCGTCGTGCACGCACCTCTCGCCGCCGATGCGGCTGCGGCATCCACTGCTGTGTCGACTCTGACGACCGTATGTTCGGGTGAGGTCGACGCCTCGGTCCTCGCGTCGCAGCCGTACGAACTCGTGCAGGTCGACTACAGCTCGACTGCCGTCAGCGGTGACTGGCCGGATGACCTTCCGGTGGCGGTGTTCCCGTACCCGAGCTACGGCCTAGCCGCGGCAGCTCCGGGCGGAGGAGTTGCGCAGGCCGCGGCGGTCAGTACGGAACCCGGGGATTATGTGCCGCACTGCCTGCAGAATGTCTCGCTCTCACCTGCCACAGCGGGCACCGTCTATTACGCGCTCGCCGTCGATCCCAATCACAGCTCCGAAATCCCCGCCGGCCAGTTCTGGGCGTATAACAGCTACGGTTTTTCGACAATCGACGCCGAAGATGTGCGGGTCGAGTTCGGCGGCTGCGAGGGCACGCTGACCGAGCTGGGCACCTCTCTGGGTGGAGGGCACAATGGCTGGGCGGTCAAAGGAACAAACGGTGCCTGCTCCGTGGGCAGTACCCCCGGCTACTGACTGAGAACACCCCTGGGGTGGGGGCGGCCCGGGCACGGGACCGCTCCCGCGCAACGTAGGCTCACAGCATGAGTTCTGCCCCCCGATCTCGGTCGCCTTTCGGCCGACGCACCGCCGACGACGGGCCTCGTGCCTCGTTCCGCCACCTGCTGCCCTACCTCGCCGAACACCGCCCGGCCCTGGTCGCCGTGGTCATCCTGAGCCTCGCCGCCGCCGCCGCATCCCTTGCCCAGCCGCTGCTCGTCAGCCAGGTCATCGCGCGCGTACAAAGCGGCCACACGCTCGGTTCGCTGGTCTGGATTCTCGTGGCCCTCGTCGTCGCATCGGGACTGCTCAGCGGGGCGCAGCATTACCTCCTGCAGCGCGCCGGCACCTCG
This sequence comes from Pseudolysinimonas sp., assembly GCA_035554115.1. GTDB lineage: Bacteria > Actinomycetota > Actinomycetes > Actinomycetales > Microbacteriaceae > CAXTSE01. The sequence goes on from DATMIW010000024.1 coordinate 14,140, forward strand.
GTGGTCTATTCGGCGCGACGCCGTCTCGTGGCGCGTATGTTCCGCCTGCCCATTTCGGAATTCGACCAGCGCCGCACCGGCGACCTGGTCTCACGTGTGGGGTCGGACACGACGCTGCTATATGCCGTGCTCACACAGGGCCTGGTCGATGCGGTCGGCGGGGCCGTGGTGTTTGTTGGTGCGCTGATCGCGATGCTGATCATCGATCCGGTGCTTCTGGGTTTGACCGTCCTCGTTATCGCTGTGTCTGTCGTCGCCGTCGTGCTGCTCTCGCTGCGTGTGCGGGCTGCCAGCCGCGAACAGCAGGATCGCGTGGGCGATCTGGCCGCATCCGTCGAGCGGGCGATCGGTGCGATCCGCACGGTGCGGGCAGCGAATGCGACAGACCGCGAAATCGAGGCGGTGACCGGTGACGCACGCGGAGCCTGGCGCGCTGGCCTGACCGTCGCGAAGGTCTCAGCCCTCGTCGTACCCATCGCCGGAATCGCGCTGCAGGTGTCGTTCCTGGTCGTGCTCGGCGTGGGCGGCTACCGGGTGGCCAGTGGCGCGATCACGATCGCGAACCTGGTGGCGTTCATCCTGTTCCTGTTCATGATGATCATGCCGCTCGCGTCGGCGTTCGGCGCCCTCAACTCGGTCAACCAGGCGCTCGGCGCTCTCGGTCGCATAGAAGAGATCACGGCGCTTCCGAGCGAGTCCGACACGGATGCGGCGCTCGAGCCCGCAGCGTCCGTCACGACGGATGCCGCCCTGAGCTTCGACAACGTCACCTTCACCTACCCCGGTTCTGAGTCCGCGGAGCGCGAGGTGCTGCACGGGGTGAGCTTCGAGGTGGCGCGCGGCACCCGCGTGGCGCTCGTGGGGCCGTCGGGGGCGGGCAAGAGCACGATCCTCGCCCTCATCGAGAGGTTCTACGACCCCACCTCCGGCGTCGTGCGCCTGGGCGGGGTCGACGTCCGGGCCCTCGATCGCGAGGCCCTACGCAAGCAAATCGGATACGTCGAGCAGGACGCACCCGTGCTCGCGGGCAGCCTGCGTCAAAACCTCACCCTCGCCGCTCCGGATGCCGACGACGAGTCGTGTATCGCGGTCCTGCGTGCCGTGAACCTCGGCGAGGTACTCGACCGGAATCCCCTCGGCCTCGATGCGGCAGTGGGCGAAGAGGGCGTCATGCTGTCGGGAGGCGAGCGTCAGCGTCTCGCAATCGCGCGTGCACTGCTGACGGCCCCGCCGATCCTGCTGCTGGATGAGGCGACAGCCTCACTCGACGGGCTCAACGAACAATTGCTGCGAGATGCGATCGACCAGGTCGCCGAGAACCGCACCCTGCTCATCATCGCCCACCGACTCTCGACGGTTGTGGACTCGGATCAGATCGTCGTGCTCGACCACGGGCGCGTCATCGGGGTCGGCACCCACTCGGAGCTCGTGGCCTCCACACCGCTCTACAAAGAGCTCGCGAAGCACCAGCTGCTCGTGTGACCACTAGTCCGTGAGGGCGTAGATCGCCACGGCGGCCGCGGCCGCGACATTCAGCGAGTCGACGCCGTGACGCATCGGCACCTGCACATGAACGTCGGCAGCCGCGAGGGCCTCAGCGCTGAGACCGGCGGCCTCATTGCCGAGCACGAGTGCCACGCGATCCGGTGCGGTTGCGGCATAGCTGCGCAGAGATACGGCCTCGGGCGTGAGTGCGAGCGCCACCGTGGCGAAGCCGGCTGCGTGCAGAGCCGGGCCCAGCGCATCCCAGCCCGGCGCCCGAGTCCACGACACCTGCAGCACGGTACCCATGCTCACTCGGATCGCACGCCGATAGAACGGATCGGCGCAGCTCTCGGTGACCAGGACCGCATCTGCGCCGATGCCGGCCACCGAGCGGAAGATGGCACCGACATTGGTGGGATCAGCCACGTTCTCGATGATGACAAGCCGGCGCGCCGAGTGGGCGGTTCCGGCAAGCACGGTGTCGCCGGCCAGCACGGCGGAGAGCGTCGGCTGCTCCGGGCGGTGCAGCGAGGCGACAACGCCACGGTGCAGGGCGTATCCGGTCAGGCCAGCCAGGACATCCTCGGGGCCGGTGAAGACCGGGATATCGACGGCGCCGTGTTCCAGCAGCAGGGCTACGACAGCATCCACCGACGAATCGACGGCTAGAGCGGCCCGCGGCTGATGCCCGGCCCGCAGCGCCCGCTCGAGCACAATGAGCGATTCGGCGACATACAGGCTGGATCCGCGGGTCTTCCCTCCGGCGCGCAGATCGACATCGGTCCGCCGCGTGAAGTCGTCGAGACGCGGATCACCGAGGTCGCCGATCGAGGCGACCGGCATCGTTAGGCGAAAAGGGTGATGCCGAGGGTGACCGCAAGAGCGATCGCGCCCAGCACGACGACGATGAGGAGGATACGCGAGAACATATGAGCCTTTCTGCGGCTGTCGGTCAGAAGTTCGACAGGTTGTCACCACAGGCGTACACACCGGCGGTGAGCGAGTCGAGAGCTTCGGTGGCGTCGGCTGCAATGCCGTCACCCTGTGCGGTGAAAGAAAAAGCGAGGGCGGTGCCGTCGGCAGCCGTGACGTATCCCGACAGCGAGTAGGCGGGCCCGGAGTCGGTCGTGACCCCCGTGAGCTTGCCCCGCACGGCGACATTGGCGCCCCCGAAGCGGTCGGAGAGTGACCCAGAGGTGCCCGCCACGGGGAGTGCGTCTCCGACGGGACCGAGTCCGAACTCGCCCTTCTGCACGGAGCTCATTACCGCCGCCATAACGACAGGAGGCACCAGGTCACTCGTACTCAGGCCGCTGCCATCGACGATCGCGAGCTGCGTGGCGAAATTGAGGGACGGATCCAGTTCGACGAGAGCACTCGGGATCGCCTTCTGCAGGGATGCCGCCGACCCATTCATTCCCGACTCTTTCGAGAGGATTCGGGCCAGCATTTCGGCGAGGGTATCGTCGCCGTTCGACAGCATCTGGCCAAGCAGCACCCGCAGCGGCTGTGAGGTGACCTCGCCCAGCATTGTTCCGCCCGTCGAGGTGCCGCTCGAGATCGCAACGTCGTCGGCCACTATGCCTTCTGTGTCGGCCGTGCGAAGCGCCGCGAGGAATGCGTCACCAGCGCGTGCGATGGGATCGGTACCTCGAGGGCTGATTGCTTTCGTCGGATCGGCTCGGTCGCCGTCCACCTCGAGGGCCGTCACCTCCGAATGCGATCCGGTCGTCTGCGCGGTGCGGCTCCAGCTGGGATCCCATTTGTCGGCCGGGTTCCAATACGAGGCGTCGAGAACGAGACTCGTGATCGGAACACCGGGATGCACGGACTTCCACGAGGTGATCACCTCTTGTGCAAGAGACGAAAGTTTCGGGGCGCCGGTGTAATAGCTCTCGGTTCCCGGAGGCATTGCGCTCAGTGTGGCGTCACCGTGCCCCACCAGCACGATCGTGCCCGCCGCAGAACCTTCCATGACGCGGGTCGAAATCTTGTAGTCGGGGCCCAGCGTCGCAATGGCCGCGGCGGCCGTCAGAACCTTCAAGCCGTTTCCTGCGGGAACCCCGGTCGCCCCGTCATGGTCGTACAGCACCTCTCCCGTGTCCGCCCGCAGAACTGACCCCGACAGCGTCTTGAGTCGCGGATCCGCGGCGAGGTCGGCAACGGAACAGGTGCGCAGCCGGGTGGCGGCAAGCTCGCCGTCGGGGACCGAGCGCGGCACGTTCGTCGTCCCGTGCTGCCGAGCCGCAGTCTTCGAGGCTGACCCGACAGCAACCCCCGCGAGCACCGCGCCGGTTCCGAGCAGAACGAAAACGACGCAGAAGGCAGAGATGAGCGCTGCGGTGCGATGCTCCCGAATGCGCCGAAGAATTCCACCGCCCACAGATCGCGCACGCGCAACAAGTGCGGTGCGGCGCGAGATCGGCGCGTCGTCGGTCACCTGGTAATGATAGGCGACCCCTCGAAGGGATAGCTCAGCCCGATCTGGGCGCGCACCTCATCCATGCTGGCCATGATTGCCACGGTTTCGGTGAGGGGAAGCACGGTGCCGCTCAGGGCTCCGGCTGCGGCGAGCGCCTCGAGCTCGTCGGCCTGGAAGTGCATGCCCCGACCCTCCACCCGCTTCTGCCAGAACTCGATGACCTCGCCCGCCGGATTGACGACCCGGAACGAGGTGGGGGTGTACCACATGCCGTCGATCTCGATGCGGGCGTCCGTGCCGATCACCGTGGCGCGGGTGGGGCCCGCGGCGTCGGATTCGGCGTGCAGCACGGCCTGCGCGCCGCCCGGATTCCGCTCAGAATCGGCATACCCGAACACGACAGAGGTCTGCCGATCAACACCCGTGGCGGTGGGCAAGGAGTGCGCCTGGACGGTGGTCGGTGCCCCGAACAGATCCCACGCGAACGAGATCGGGTAGATGCCGAGGTCGAGGAGCGCTCCCCCACCCAGCATCGGGTCCTGCAGGCGGTGAGTCGCCTCGAGCGACAGCTTTTGAGTGTGGTCAGCGTGCAGGGTACGCAGCTGGCCCAGCACCCCCGAAGCAACGATTTCGCGAATGCGCACCATATGCGGCAGCCAGCGCGTCCACATGGCCTCGAGCACGACGACCCCGGCCGCTTTCGCCGCATCGACGACCGTCTGCGCTTCGACAGCATTGATCGTGAACGGCTTCTCGACCAGCACATGTTTGCCCGCATCGATCGCGAGCAGGGCGTGACTCTCATGGAACGGATGCGGGGTCGCCACATAGACGACATCGACTGTCGGATCGGAGACCAGCGCCGCGTAGGAACCGTGAGCCACCGGGATGCCGAGCCGGCCTGCGAAGGCGGTAGCCGCATCCGCGCTGCGCGACCCCACCGCCGTCACCGCACGCCCGGATCGTTGCAGGTCGGCGGTCATCAGTTCGGCAATCATGCCCGTGCCGAGAATGCCCCATCGCAATGTGTCAGCCATTGCGCCAGCCTACGTCGGCTTAGCAGCCACCCCAGCGTGCCGCCGCACGGGCGAAGGCATACGGCTCGTCCGGCACGCCACCGTGTGTCATGGCGAAGTAGATGCACACACCGGCAGTGCTGCCCGTCTGGGTCGGTTTGTACAAGGAGGTGCGGTGCGGGATCGATACCCACCATTTGTTGGCGACAGTCGCCCCCGAGTTGTTGGTGCCCCCTGCGAGGTTGCCGTCGCAGCCCACCGACGGCACCCCGTCACTGCGAACAGAGCCGATGTGCCCCCAGGCGCTTGACGGGTCGGTGCTCGGGTCTTCGGCCATCCAGAACAGGCGCTGTTCCATGCAGGCGTCGTAGCGGAAGTTGGCGAGAGGAACGGCGGGCAGGCAGTTGGCAGTACGGATGCTGTTGTATGCGAGCGCGAAACTCGCGAGATCGGCGCTGGTCGTTCCGGCCACGCCGCCCGCCGAGGTGATGCCGGGGGCCGAGCCGACCGAGCCTCCGACATTCGCGGGGCAGGAGAGGCCTTGGGCGGCAAGGGTCGCCTGGCGCGCGCCCGTGCCACTGGCCTTCGCTGCGGGACTGACCGGAATGGGGACGGGAACCGGCTTCTGCGCGAGATGCTCGGTGTCAACTGTCACCGCGCCGGTCGACACCAAGCCGGTCGAGCCGGTCGAGACCCGCACCCCGCCGGTCGAGCTCGCCGAGACCCGCGTCACCACAGACGCCGCCGGCGGCGCGGAAACCGACTCTTCCGCAGCGTGAGCCGGCGCAAGAAGAGAGGGTCCGGCTCCCCCTACAAATGGCAGCGCGAGAAGCAGCACGGTAGCGACACCCGTGCCGATAACCATCTCGCGATTCACGCTCTGGGCCCCCATGCGCTGCACCGCCCCCGTGAACGACGCATCGTCAAAGTATCGGGATGCCCTTCCCGCGGCAATCGGAAACGTCCCCCGACGGGGCGGTTTCCCCTCGTACTGGGGGTGCGGAAGCGGACCGTAACGGAGCCACCTGTCAGAATCGAACTGACGACCTATTCATTACGAGTGAATCGCTCTACCAACTGAGCTAAGGCGGCCGGGTCGCGCACTGCGCGGCACCGGAGAAATCATAACCGACTCAGCGGGCCACCGATGCGGCCCCGAGCTGCTCCAGCTGGGACAGGGACCACCTGAGGCGCTCCAGAAGCTCGGCGGCATCCGGTTCCCCCGCGTCCATCCAGCAGAGCCACGCATGCCGCATCGCCGCGACGGCAACCAGGCCCACGAATCGGGCGCGGTCGCGCACAGCGGGGGCATCCACATCCTGGCCGGTTTCTGCGGCCAAGCGGCGAGCAACGAGCGCTATGACGTCGAACTCGAATTTGTGCAGCGTCGCCATGCGTCGGGCGGCCACCGTGGGCTCACTCTTCATGACGGTTCTCCGCAACAGAACGAGGTCATGGTCGCCGACCGACTTCTCGACGCCCGGTTTGAGCACCTCAAACAGGTCGGCGAACAACGAGCCGCGAGCGTCGACGAACTCTTGCAGGCCCGCCTCATCCGGGAGCATCGGGCCGGTGCCGAGGATGGCTTCGTCTTTCGACGCAAAGTAGTTGAAGAAGGTGCGGGGCGACACGTCGGCGACGCGGCTGATCTCGTCGACAGTGGCAGCCTCGAATCCACGATCACGGACGACTTCGATCGAGGCGAGCAGGATCGCGCGGCGCGTGGCCAGACGCTTGCGCTCGCGGAGGCCGAGGGTGGGCTCAGCGGCGGTCATATCCCTATTGTTGCACGCTGTGCAAGTTTGCACTCGACCGGCGGGAGAGGGCTAGCCGACGATGTGCATGGCGCGGGCCGCATCGGTGATCGAGCCCGACAGCGACGGGTAGACGCTGAACGCGCGGGCCAGCTGGTCGACCGTGAGCCGGTGCTCCACCGCGAGCGCGATCGGCAGAATCAGATCGCTGGCTTTCGGTGCCACGACGACTCCCCCGATGACGGTTCCCGACCCCGTGCGCGCGAAGATCTTCACAAAACCGTCGGTGATGCCCATCATCTTCGCCCGCGGGTTCGACGCGAGCGGCAGCTTATAGATCTCGCCCTGCGCGATCCCATCTTCGATCTGCTTCTGCGACCAGCCGACCGTCGCAACTTCGGGATGCGTGAAAATGTTCGAGGTCACGTTGCGTCGCTCGATCGGCGACACCGCATCTCCCATGGCGTGGAACACCGCGGTGCGCCCCTGCATCGACGCGACGGACGCCAGGGGCAAGAACTCGCTGCAGTCCCCCGCCGCATAGATCGACGGCATCGAGGTGCGGGCGACGCGGTTGACGCGAATGTGGCCCGACTCCGTGAGCTGCACCCCCGCCTCTTCGAGACCGATACCAGCCGTGTTGGGAATCGAGCCGACCGCGAGCAGGCAATGGGATCCGGTGACCGTCCGCCCATCGGCGAGCGTGACGACAACTCCGTCGCCATCGCGTTCGACCGACTGCATCCGGCTCTTCGACAGAACTGTCATGCCGGCGCGGGTGAACACGTTCTCGATGACGGCCGCCGCATCCGCATCTTCGCCCGGCAGCACCTGGTCGCGGCTGGACACCAGAGTCACCTTGGCGCCGAGCGCCAGGTAGGCAGAGGCGAACTCCGCACCTGTCACACCCGACCCGACGACGATCATGTGCTCGGGAACCTCGGCGAGCGTGTAGAGCTGAGTCCACGTGAAGATGCGTTTGCCATCCGGCTGCGCCGCGGGCAGGATGCGGGGGCTCGAGCCGGTCGACACGACGAGGGTGTCCGCCTCGACCTCATCGAAATCTTTGCGGGCCTTGCCTGTGCCGGTCGACACGACGAGACGATTCGGACCGTCCAGACGACCATCGCCGGCCAGAATTCGCACTCCGGCGGCCACGAGCTGGGCCTTCATGTCTTCGGACTGCTGCCGTGCCAGCAGGCGCAGTCGGCGGTTGACCGCCGTCAGGTTCACCGCGATTTCCGGCTTCACGGCGCGACCGTTCTCGCCACGAGCGAAGAACTGCACCCCCAGCTCGCCAGCCTCGCCGACGGCCATTGCCGCCTCCGAGGTCGCAATGAGGGTCTTCGACGGCACGACATCGGTCAGCACGGCCGAGCCACCGACTCCTGTGCGCTCGATAAGCGTGACCTCGGCGCCGAGCTGTGCGCCCGTGAGCGCCGCTTCGTAGCCGCCGGGTCCGCCACCCAGAATGGCGAGGCGCTGGATGCGTTCGAACTCATACGACATGCCTCTATTGTGGCCGACTCTGAGGGACTCAGTTAGCGCGCATAGAGTGAACGCATGCCGACGATGGAGCCCGCACACCCGCTTGACGATCCTGCCGCCGATCCGTTCGCCATCGCCGCCGAAGCCGCGGAGCAAATCGCGGCGGCGACCGGGGTCGACCACCACGACATTGCCTTGACTTTGGGCAGCGGCTGGGCTGCCGCCGCCGACCTCATCGGTGAGACCACGCATACGATTCCCGCCGCCGAAATCACAGGGTTCAGCGCCCCGGCTGTCGTCGGTCACTCGGGAACTCTGCGCAGCATTTTGCTGCCATCCGGCCGCCGCGCTCTCGTGATCGGCGCACGCACCCACTTCTACGAGGGCCACGGCGTGCGGCGCGTTGTGCATTCGGTGCGAACGGCCGCCGCGACGGGCGCCACGATCATGATTCTGACCAATGGTGCCGGTGGCATCAAAGATCACTGGCTGCCCGGCACTGCGGTGCTCATCAGCGATCACCTGAATCTGACCGCCAATTCGCCCCTCGAAGGCGCAACATTCGTCGACCTCACCGACCTCTATGCGAGTCGGCTGCGTGCGATCGCCCGGTCCATCGACCAGACTCTCGACGAGGGCGTGTATGTGCAGTTCCGCGGGCCGCAGTACGAGACGCCAGCCGAAGTGCAGATGGCGAAGACGCTCGGCGGCCACATTGTGGGCATGTCGACGGCTCTTGAGGCGATAGCCGCGCGCGAGGCGGGCATGGAGGTGCTGGGCATGTCACTCATCACCAATATGGCTGCCGGTATTTCGCCCAAACCGCTCAGCCACGCAGAAGTGTTGGCCTCGGGTCGGGCTGCCGAGCCCGTGATCAGCGCGCTGCTCGCCCGGATCGTGGCGGAACTATGAGCACCGAGGTGCACACCGCCGCCCGCGCCTGGCGCGACCAAGACCCCGACCCACAGACGCGGGGAGAATTGGATGCGCTCCTCAGCTCGGCAGAATCCGGCGACACCGCGGCCGAGTCGGCCCTCACCGCACTTTTCGCCGGTCGACTGGACTTCGGCACGGCCGGGCTGCGCGGCGAACTAGGGCCGGGGCCGCTGCGGATGAACCGCGTGCTGGTGGCGCAGGCCGCCGCGGGGCTGGCGGAGTTTCTGCGGGGGCGCGACGCGCATCCGTCTGTCGTCATCGGCTACGACGGGCGCCGCAATTCCGAGGTTTTCGCGCGCGACACCGCCGAGATCATGCAGGGCGCTGGCATTGCCGCCATCCTGCTGCCGCGCCTGCTGCCGACGCCCGTTCTCGCCTACGCCGTGCGCACGCTGAACGCCTCCGGCGGCGTCATGGTGACTGCATCACATAATCCGGCGCGGGACAACGGCTACAAGGTGTACTTGGGTGGCGAAGACGGCGGATCGCAGATCGTCGCGCCCGCCGACGCCGCCATCCGCGCTGAGATTGTGCGCGTCGCCGAGGGGACAATTGCGAGCCTGCCTCGGTCGACAGAATACCGGCTGGCGGACGAATCCCTGATCGACGGATATGTCGCACAGACCGCCGCCGCGGCCACGTCTGTCTCGCCGCTGCGGTATGTGTACACGCCCCTGCACGGCGTCGGACTCGAGACGGCAACGCGGGTATTCCGCGCCGCCGGGTACGCCGACCCCATTGTCGTACCCGAGCAGGCGGAGCCTGACTCCGCCTTCCCGACCGTCGCTTTCCCCAACCCCGAAGAACCGGGGGCGATGGATCTGGCACTCGCCTTGGCCGCGTCGATCGACGCGGATCTGGTGATTGCCAACGATCCGGATGCCGACCGGGTCGCGGTAGCGGTGCCGGTGGTCTCGACAGGCTCGACCGGCGGGGCGGGGTGGCAGGCCCTGAGCGGAAATGAAGTGGGGTGGCTGCTCGGCTGGCGCACGGCGCGGCAGCTCGCCGCACGGGGTGAGCGCGGCACGCTGGCCTGTTCCCTGGTGTCGTCGCCGGCTCTCGCAGCGGTGGCGGCCGCATCCGGTCTCGACTTCGTGGAGACGCTCACCGGCTTCAAATGGATCTCGCGCGCGCCCGAGCTGGCGTTCGGCTACGAAGAAGCGCTCGGCTACCTCGTCGACCCCGACAAGGTGCGCGATAAGGACGGCATTTCGGCGGCCGTCGCGGTGCTCTCGCTGTTCTCCGAGCTGCGCGAAACGGGCGTCACCCTCGACGAACATCGTGCTGCCTTTGCCGAACTGTTCGGGGGGTTCGCGTCCGCGCAGATTTCGATTCGGGTCGCCGAACTCGCCGAGATTCCCCGCGCAATGAGTCGGCTGCGGGCTGAGCCCCCGAGCGAAATTGGTGGCCTTCGCGTGACGGCCTTCGACGACTTTCTCGACGGAATCGACGATTTCGCGCCGACGGATATTCTGCGATTCCGGATCGAGCCGAGTGCTGGGGTTTCCGGCCGAGTGATCGTGCGCCCGTCGGGCACGGAGCCGAAACTGAAGTGCTACCTCGATGCCTCGTCGCTCGACGGGTCGGCCGCCGCACGTCTGGCCGAGGCGAAGCGCATTGTCGCCGTGCTCGATGCGGGCATGCGCGAAATCCTCGGCCGATAGCGGCCCGGCCGGAACGAGTTTATTCCGCAGTTGCGCCGAGGATCTCGCGGACGGCATCCGGGGTCGTCGCAGCCACGAGCTCCGCGACGGCATCCGAATCGTTGAACACATTTGCGATGGACGCGACGATCGACAGGTGCTCGCCTGACACCACGGACAGCCCCAGAACAACCCGCACCGGATCGTTGTAGGGATGCCCGAAGTCGACAGGTGTCGCGAGCGTCACGACCGAGAGACCGTCGGCATGCACATCGGGGCCGGGACGTGCGTGCGCAAGCGCCAGACCGGGTGCGATGACGATGTACGGCCCGTGTTCCTCAATCATGCGGATCATCTCGACGGCGTACCCGACATCGGCGGCACCCGTGCGCGCCAGACTTTCCCCCGCGAGGGCGACAGCGTCGCGCCATCCGGTGGCCACTGCGCCGAGCTGCACCGCGTCATCCGGCACAGGAGGCAGGCTCATTGTGCGGCCCCTCGGTCGTCGACACGGGCGAATCCGCTGAGGATCCGCTCGATCAGCTCCTGGCGGTCTTCCAGCGGAAGGAAGGCCACTTCCGCCGCATTCAGCTGAAACGCCTGCAGGTCATCGAGGTCGTAGCCGAAGGTGTCAACAAGCACCGACAGCTCGCGCGTGAGGGTCGTGGCGCTCATCAGCCGGTTGTCCGTATTGACCGTGACCCGGAATCCGAGTTGGTACAGCAGGTCGAAGGGGTGGTCGCTCATCTCGCTGCCCCACGCCGCGAATGCGCCCGTCTGAAGGTTGGAGCTGGGGCTGCATTCCAAGGCGATTCCGCGATCCTTGACCCACTGGGCGAGCTGTCCGAGGGCGACGAATCGGCCTTCATCATCTTCGCCTTCGAAGGTGATGTCTTCTGCGATCCGGACTCCGTGGCCCAGGCGCTGGGCGCGGCCGTCGAGCAGGGCACCCCGGATGCTGTCCAGCCCGTCCGCCTCACCCGCATGCACCGTGGTGGGGAACCATTCGCTCGCCAGCAGCTCGAACGCCTCCCGCTGCCGCGAGGGCGGAAAGCCAGCCTCGGGGCCGGCGATGTCGAACCCGACGACGCCGCGGGTGCGGTGGCGCAACGCGAGTTCGGCGATTTCGGTGCCGCGGTCGAGGTGGCGCATCGCACTCACTAGCTGGCCGACGCGGATCCAGCCGCCAGCCGCTTCTACCTCGGCTATGCCTGCGTTGATGCCCTCCTGCACGGCCTCGACAGTCTCGTCGAGGCTGAGTCCCCGCTGCAGATGCTGTTCAGGAGCCCAGCGGATCTCGCCATAGATGACGCCGTCGGCGGCCAGATCGGTGACGAAATCGTGGGCGACCCGGGTCAGACCCTCGCGCGTCTGCATAACAGCCGTCGTGACGTCGAAGGTCTTCAGGTATTCGACGAGCGATCCGCTATCGGACTGGGTGGCAAACCACGCGCCGAGCTCCTCGGCATCTGTCGTGGGCAGTTCGATGCCCAGGGGCTCTGCCAAATCAATGATGGTTTGCGGGCGCAGCCCGCCGTCGAGGTGGTCGTGCAGCGACACTTTCGGCAGGTCCCGAATCGACACGCGACTACCGGGAAGCACGAAATCTGTCGCATCAGTCATGCGCTCAATTTAGCGTGGCCCGAGCTGCGCCCGCGCCGAGAGTCTGACGACGGGACGCCTAACGGGAGTAGTTGGGCGCTTCGACAGTCATCTGAATGTCGTGCGGGTGCGACTCTTTGAGACCCGCCGGCGTAATCCGCACGAATTTGCCCAGCTGTTTGAGCTCGGGGATCGTACGCGCGCCGACATAGAACATCGACTGCCGCAGACCGCCGACCAGCTGGTACACCGTGGTGGCGAGGTTGCCGCGATAGGGCACGCGACCTTCGATGCCTTCGGGAATCAGCTGCGCATCTGACGGCACATCGGCCTGGAAGTAGCGGTCGCGCGAATACGAGGTCTTCTTGCCGCGGTCACTCAGGGCGCCGAGCGACCCCATGCCGCGATAGTTCTTGAACTGCTTGCCGTTGGCATAGACGAGGTCGCCGGGCGCCTCGTCGGTGCCCGCGAGCAGGGACCCAAGCATGACGGTGTCCGCGCCTGCCACAAGAGCTTTGGCGATGTCGCCCGAGTACTGGAGCCCGCCATCGGCAATAACCGGAACCCCGGTCTCACGCGCCGCGAGCGACGCCTCATAGACGGCAGTGACCTGCGGAACGCCGACACCGGCCACGACGCGTGTCGTGCAGATGGAGCCGGGACCGACACCGACCTTGATCGCGTCGGCCCCCGCATCCACAAGTGCCTGAGCGCCGGAGCGGGTGGCGACATTGCCGCCAATAATGTCGATTGCGGCGAATGCGGGGTCTGCCTTGAGGCGGCGGATGATGTCGAGCACACCAGCCGAGTCACCATTGGCGGTGTCGACGACGATGAGGTCGACGCCCGCGTCGAGCAGCGCGCCGGCTCGCTCCCAGGCGTCGCCGAAGAAGCCGATTGCGGCACCGACCCGCAGGCGGCCGGCGTCGTCTTTTGTGGCGTTCGGGTAGCGCTCGGTCTTCTCGAAGTCTTTGACGGTGATCAGGCCGCCCAAGCGCCCGTTCGCGTCGACGAGCGGGAGCTTCTCGATCTTGTGCTGGGCGAGGATGGCGACAGCGTCATCCGGATCGATGCCGACACGCGCCGTGATGAGTGGCATCTTCGTCATGACATCGCGCACGAGGGTGGTTGTCTTCTCGAACGACGACACGAAGCGCATATCGCGATTGGTGATGATGCCGACGAGTCGGCCATCGCCTTCGACGACGGGAAGGCCGGAGACGCGGAACTGCCCGCACAGGGCGTCGACTTCGGCGACGGTCGCATCCGGGGTCGTGGTGACCGGGTTGGAGATCATGCCCGATTCGGAGCGCTTGACCTTGTCGACGTGGGTGGCCTGGTCGACGATCGACAGATTGCGGTGCAGCACGCCAATGCCGCCCTGGCGTGCCATGGCGACGGCCATGCGGGATTCGGTCACGGTGTCCATCGCGCTCGACACCAGTGGCGCGGAGACGCTGATGCGGCGGGTGAGGCGCGAGGAGGTGTCGGCCTCGCTCGGGATCACGTCAGTGTGCCCCGGGAGCAGCATGACGTCGTCATATGTGAGGCCGATGAAGCCGAAAGGGTCAGGCTGGTCCATGGAATCCCTCGAAGGTGCGCGAAGAAGCGGATGAGAACCTGGCTGCAGCGGTGAAGCCGGTGATACAGCTTAAGCGCTTTTCGCGCCGTGGCATTCCGTCACCCACTCAAGGATTTCACGAAGCTCAGGCGATTCGCGCCGTCGTAGCGCTGCACCGAGAAGGAACCGCGGGTCGGATCGCCTGCCGCGTCGAGGTCGACCGGCCCGGAGACTCCGTCATAGGCAATGTCCTGCCCCGCCTCGAGAGCGGCGCGGCACTCTCCATAACTGGTGCAGAGAACTCCCGAGGTGGATGCCGCACCCAGTCCCGCAGCAATGGTCGCGCCGCCGTCGTCGCCGGCTGCCTCCGCGGCGAGCGCCGCCAGGGTGACCGCGTCAAAGGCCTCAGCCGCGTAGCTCAGATCGTGAACACCGGGATCCTCTTGGCGGACGACGGCGGCGAATCCGGCGGCGGGTGTCGCTCCCGACAGCAATCCCGTCGCGCCGGAGAGGAGCCCCGCCGGAAGCGCTTGCGAATAGTCCGCGGTGTCGAGGCTCGTGAACCACAGCTTGCCGCCCCCGTATCCGGCGGCCGAGAGTGCCGAAATAAGGGCGAGCGTCGTCGCACCGTTGTCGGGGGTAGCCAGAACGACGCCACCCGGTTTCGCGGCCACAACTTTCGCGACGATATCGGCGACCGGGGTGCCAAGGTCGTCCCGCGCGGTAATGGCGATCTTCGCCTTTTTCAGCTGCGCGGTCAGAGGCGTCCGGAGCGAATCTGTGACGGGGTCGCCTCCGCTCACGAGCGCAATCGACGACACCTTGGCGGACAGCAGCTCCGCAAGCGGCCCCGCCTGGTGGTCGTAGCTCGCGATCGTGCGGAAAAACCACCCGCTCGTGTCTGCCGAGCTCACAACCGGGGATGCCGCCGCCGGCGACACGAGCGGAACCCGCGCCTCCTCCGCGGCCGGCAGCAGTCGTTGGGCAAGCACCGACGAAGACGGCCCGATCACGACATCGACCCCCGCGGCGACCAGTTCAGCAAACGCCGCCTCGGCCTGCTGAGAGGAGGCATCACCCGAATCGCGACTGATGACCTCGACCGGATGCCCACCGACTCCCCCGGCTGCGTTGATCGCACGCACGGCGGCATTCACCCCCGCTACCTGACTCGGCCCGATGAAGGCAACACCACCGCTCGAGGGGAACAGGGTCCCGATGCGCAGCACGCCGTCGCCGCTCGGTGTCACCGACGGCGAGGGGCTGGGCGCCGGGGTTGGGGCTCCGCCGCATCCCGCCAGAAGGGCGCCGATCACCAGGACTGCCGCCAATCCAGCTACCGTGCGCTTCACAGCGACACTGTAGGGGCGGTGCACCGGCGCAGCGCTTCCGGCACGCGGAAAGGCCCCGGCACGCGGAAGGCCCCCGACGGCGAACCGTGGGGGCCTTCCGGCACTGCGGGTGAAACTACGCGGTGACGATCGCGAGAACGTCGCGCGACGAGAGCACGAGCAGATCTTCGCCACCGACCTTGACCTCGGTGCCACCGTACTTGGAGTAAATGACCTTGTCGCCCACGGCAACGTCGATCGGAACGCGGTTGCCGTTGTCGTCAATACGACCCGGACCAATCGCCACGACTTCGCCCTCCTGGGGCTTTTCCTTGGCGGTGTCGGGAATGACGAGACCCGAGGCAGTGACCTGTTCGGCCTCGACCTGACGGATGACGATGCGATCTTCGAGCGGCTTGATGGAGACCGACACGGATGACCTCTTTCTGAAGCTGGAGTTGGCACACTCCCTCTGAGAGTGCCAACCCAACTATAGGGCCTGATTAGCAGTCGTTCAATGCGAGTGCCAGTCGTGCGTAACTCAGGCTCGCACCTCATCCCTCATCTACAAGGGCCAGACGGGCACCGCTCGGCCTGAATTGCGTACAGACTGGGCGCGTGGACATTGCCGAAGTGCGCCAGGTGCTGACGCCGGAGGCTCTCCGGCTGCTGGATGAGGTCGGGCCTCTCGGCTCCTCCGCCGACATCGTGCGCATCGTCTCCCGCCTTCGTGCCGAAGGCCACTCGGGCGAACTGGTGTCCGCGGTGCTCGGGCAGGCCCGCCTTCGGGCCAAAGCGGTGCCCAAGTTCGGGGAATTCGCCTCCCGCATGCTGTTCACTCCCGACGGACTCGAGCAAGCCACCCGCCTGCGCGTCGCCTCGCTGCATGCGGGCCGCTTCGCGAATGCCGGCGTGGATGTGGTGGCCGACCTGGGCTGCGGAATCGGTGCCGACGCGCTCGCCTTCGCCGCCCTCGGGCTCGGAGTCGTCGCCGTCGAGCGCGACGAACCGACAGCAGCGATCGCCGCCTACAACCTCGCCCCGTGGCAGTCCGCGCGCGTCGACCTGGGCAGCGCAGAGGACGCCGACCTGGCCGCTGTCGGCGGAGTGTGGCTCGATCCCGCGCGGCGCTCCGGCGGACGGCGACTCTCCGATCCCGCCGACTGGTCGCCGTCGCTCGATTGGGCGTTTGACGTGGCCCGCGAACGCCCCACCGGCATCAAACTCGGCCCCGGACTGGATCGTGAGCTGATCCCCGACGGGGTCGAAGCGCAGTGGGTGTCGGTCGACCGTCAGCTTGTCGAACTCGTTCTGTGGTTCGGTGCACTAGCCCGCCCCGGCATTACCCGCGCCGCCCTTGTGCTGAGCGGCGGCGCGCCCGCCGAGCTGACGTCCGACGGCGACAGTGACGATGCGGAGGCCGGGGCGCTGGGAGAGTACCTTCTCGAACCGGACGGGGCCGTGATCCGTGCACGCCTGATCGGCGACCTCGCCCGCAGCCTCTCCGGCCGGATGCTCGACCCGACAATCGCCTGGATCACCACGGACACGGAGCCCGAAACCCCGTTCGGGCAGGCCTTCCGGGTACGCGAGAGGTGGCCGCTCGACGCAAAAACCATCTCGCGCGAACTCGCCAAACTCGACATCGGCGAGCTGGAGATCAAGAAGCGCGGAGTCGACATCGACCCCGCCACATTCCGCACCCGGCTCGGCCTCAAGGGAACGCAGAACGCCACCCTCGTTCTCACCCGTATTGCGGGTGCGAAGGTGGCGTTACTGGCGGACCGTGTGGCCTAGTAGTACATGTTTCCCGAGGTGGCTGCTGCCCCCAGGATGACGATGAAGAAGATGATGTAGAACGCGATAAGCAGCAGTCCCAGACCGGCGATCACATAGCCGGCAATCAGGCCGCCGAGAGCGAGGCCGTGGCCCTGCTCACCCGTCTGCTTAATCTGCTTGAGGGCGATGTGGCCGGTGACGATTCCACCGATCGCGGTGACCCAGGTGAAGAGGCCGACCAGGCTCAGGACGAGCGAGACGATCGCAAGAGGGTTCGTGCGGGGCGGCGCGTAGCCGTAGGCCTGCTGCGGCTGCACATAGGGCTGCTGCGCCGGAGCGGTCGGCGGCACAGGAGGAGTCGGTGGTACAGGAGGCTGGGGTTCTGCCGGAGGCGTGGGCTCGGTCATGAGGCGAGCTTAGCGATCCTCCCTGCCGATGGCGAGGTCAGGCCTGGATTGTGCCGACCGGAAGCGTGGAGTCGGCGCCGAATCCGAGGTCTGACGGGGCATGCCCATCGACGATCAGCCGCGCCCCCAGAGCGGCGATCATCGCCCCGTTGTCGGTGCAGAGCGCGAGCGGCGGGATGCGCAATTCAACCCCGGCCTCCGCTGCTCGATCGGTCGCTACTTTGCGCAGCTGCGAATTGGCAACGACTCCGCCTCCCAGCAGCAGACGCGGGATGCCGAGCTCGCGACACGCGGCAATGGCTTTCGCGGTGAGGACGTCGACAACCGCGTCGCGGAAGCTCGCCGCGACATCGGCGACAGGCACCTCGCGGCCTGCCGCGCGTTCTGCCTCAACCCAGCGCGCAACGGACGTTTTGAGGCCCGAGAACGAGAAGTCGTAGCGGTGCTTCTCCTGGTCTTTTGCGGCGGTGAGCCCGCGCGGGAATCGGATCGCGGTGGGGTCGCCGTCGGCGGCCGCCCGGTCGATCTGCGGTCCCCCGGGATACGGCAGGCCGAGCAGTCGCGCCACTTTGTCGAACGCCTCGCCCGCGGCATCGTCGATGGTCTCGCCCAGCAGCTCGACATCGCCCGTCAGATCGCGCACGAGCAGCAGGCTGGTGTGCCCGCCGGAGACGAGGAGGGCAACCGTGGGCAGCTCGAGGGGGGCGGACTCTGCGCCTAGTTCGTGCAACAGGTCGGCCCCGACGTGTCCGACGAGATGGTTCACGGCGTAGAGCGGCAGATCGAGCGAGAGGGCCAGGGCCTTCGCCGCGCCGACACCGACCATGAGCGCGCCAGCGAGACCGGGACCGCTCGTGACGGCTATCGCATCCAGCTCGGCGAGAGTGACCCCGGCCTCGGCGAGCGCCGCCTGAAGGGTCGGCTGCAGGGCTTCCAGGTGGGCGCGCGCCGCAATCTCGGGGACAACTCCGCCGTAGCGCGCGTGCTCATCCATCGATGACGCGATGACATTGGCCAGCAATTCAGTGCCGCGCACAATGCCGATGCCGGTCTCGTCGCAGCTGGTCTCGATTCCGAGCACGAGGGGAGCCGTCATTGTGACCGCCGCATGATGAGGGCGTCGATCCCGCCGGGGTAGTAACCGGGCCGGACCGCGATCTGCTCGAATCCGAGGTCGAGGTAGAGGGACTGCGCGGCCGCGTTATCGGCGCGGACCTCGAGGAACACCTCGTCGGCGGCACGCGCGCGCGCCTCGGTGAGAAGTTCCAGCATGAGCGCGCGACCGAGGCCACTGCGGCGCGCCGCCGGCACGACAGCGATCGTCTGGATGTCGCCCTGACCCGCACCGCGCGGCGCCATCAGACCGGCGTATCCCGCAATCCCGTCGACCCCCGGTACCTGCTCGGCCACCAGGTACAGAGTGTGCTCGCTCTCGAGCTCGGCCGCCATCGTTTCGGGTGCCCACGCGTCCTCAACGAAAGTCGCCGTCTCGATCGCCATGATCGCGTCGAGGTCGGCGGTCACGGCTCGGCGTAGCTGGGTCATGCTGTCACCGGCGGAGTCACCGTTTTGGGCGCCGACAGGGTCACATCGGGCGCGCGCAGATACAGCGGCTCGGGCGGACCCAGGGGCCTACTGGCGGCGAGAAGGCCCTCCGCCACACGACCGAGGGATGCGGCGCTGATCTCGGCGGCATCGACCCGATCCAGGGTTGTGAAGGCCTGCACGGAGGCGTAACCAGCCAGCACGGTTTCGAGATCCTCCGGATGCGCGAGTTCGGGCCCCTCGACCCGCACCGGCAGACCGGCGGCATCGGGGGCGCCGTACACCGACCACGCCACCTCGCGACGACGTGCGTCCGTCACGACGAGGGTCGGGTCGGAGCGCCCCCAAGCCACGGCGTCATGCGAGGCGACTGGGAGCACCGGCACCCCGATGCCGAAGGCGAAAGCGCGGGCGGCCGCAATACCGACCCGCAGGCCGGTGAATGGCCCCGGACCCACCCCAGCAACAACGCCTCCAATTTCGACGGGGCGCACATTGGCACGCGCGAGGACATCGGCGATTAGACGACCGATCGCCTCCGCGTGTCCGCGAGTCCCCGCCTCGGCCTCTTCGATGCTGAGGCCCATCGCGCTGTCGACAAGCGCAACGCTCGTGCCGGCGGAGGTATCAATGGCCAAGAGCACGGGTGTGAGTTTACGCGCGCGCCGTCTCGGGCATCGGTTCGCAACCTCCGCGCCTGCTACTCGCCCAATGCGGCGTCGAGCTCGGCCCAGCGCGAGCCGACACCCTCGATCGTGACCTGGCGCGGGGAGTCCTCGGCCAGCGGATCGCCGCCGAAGGGTCGCTCAATCGCAACGCGCACGAAGGGGGTGCCCGTTTCATCCAGCTTGCCGCTGCCCCACTCGACAACGACGATCGCCCCCTGCCAGTCGAGGTCGAGGTCTTCCACCTCACGCGCCGTCGACAGGCGATACGCGTCAACATGAACCAGCGGCACCCCCGACGCCGTCGGGTGCTCGCGTGCCAGCACAAATGTCGGGCTGGTGATCGCCCCGCGAGCGCCGAGCGCCGCTCCGAGTCCGCGGGTGAGAGTCGTCTTACCGGCCCCCAGCTCGCCATCGAGTAGCACCAGATCACCGGCACGCAGCAGCGGGGCCAGCCGAGCACCCAGCTCCTCCATGGCGGCGCCGTCGACGACAGTGAGGTGGATCACGCCCGCGGCACCCGAGGAACGCGCGGACCCACCCGCGTGACGATCTCATAGTTGATGGTGCCCGCCGCATCCGCCCAGTCATCGGCAGATGGCGCGCCCGACGCGGGGTCCCCCCACAGCACGACCCGGTCGCCCACATTCACGGGCGCGTCGCCGACCTCGACGACGAACTGATCCATCGCGATGCGCCCCACCACGGGAAACAGGGATCCGTCGATCTGCACCGACACCCGGCCAGACGCTGCGCGCGGCACCCCGTCGGCATAGCCGAGGGGCACAAGCACGAGGGTTGTCGGTCGATCGGTGCGGTGCGTGTAGCCATAGCTGACGCCCGCCCCGGCGGGAACCTGTCGTACCGCGGCCACCGCACTCGACAGCTCCATGGCGGGACGAAGACCGAGGTCAGAGAGCGCGACACCGGGTGAGGGGTCGAGGCCATAGATGCCGATGCCCGAGCGCACGAGTTCATAGCGGCTCTGCGGGCGCCGAATGGCCGCTTCGGTCGCCGCGAGGTGGCGCAATTCGGGTTCGAGGCCCGCGGCCCACGCCTCGGCGACAAGGGCATCGAACAACTTCTGTTGGGCGTCGTCATCGGCAAGGGATGTGTTCGACAGATGCGAGAACAGACCAATAACGCGCAGGCGTCCGACCCGCTGGAGCTCGACGGCGCGGGCGAAAACAGCAGGCGCCTCCTCCGGGCTCGCCCCATTACGGCTCAAACCGGTCTCAAGCTTGAGGTGCACGCGCGCAGGGCCGGCCGCCGCAACCTGTTCGAGCTGATCGAGGGAGCTGACCCCGAGATCGATGCCGGCCTCGACGGCGGGCGCAAAATCCGTGGTCGGTGCATGCAGCCAGGCGAGAATCGGGGCAGTAATTTCCGCAGACCGCAAGGCGAGAGCCTCGTCGATGTCGGCCACGCCCAGCCAATCGGCGCCGCCATCGAGAGCGGCAATCGCGGCAGGCACCATGCCGTGACCGTAGGCGTCGGCCTTGACCACAGCCATGAGCTGCGCGGGCGCCACAATGTCGCGCAGCAACTCGACATTCGACCGGATGGACGCCAGATCGATCCGCGCCTCGCGCCAGAGGTGGTCGCCCGCAGGGGCGGAGTTCGAGCGCGTCACGCCACACTATCCTCACGTTCGGTGATCACCTGGGCGATAGCAAGGCCGGCATCGTGGGACATGGACACGTGCACGGCCGTGATGCCATGAGCCGCCACAATCGCCGCCACTCCCCCGCTGAGCGAGAACGACGGATTGCCGAGGGCGTTGGTGACAACGACCATGTCGTGCCACTTGACACCCGTCGAATCGCCGAGCGCCTTGATGAGTGCCTCCTTTGCCGCGAAACGCGCGGCAAGACTCCGCAGCGGGAGGGCCTGTTCGCTCTCAGCGAACAGGCGTTCGCGCAGTCGGGGGGTGCGACCCACAGCGCGCTCGAAACGCGCCAGATCGACAATGTCGATGCCGATCCCCGCGATAGCCATGAGACGCGCTACTCGACCGTGACCGATTTGGCGAGGTTGCGTGGCTGGTCGACGTCCAAGCCCTTCGCGATAGCGAGTTCCATACCGAAGATGTGCAGGGGGACCACACCGAGAAGCGGCTCGAACAGCGGGCCGGCGAACGGGATCCGGATCACCTCGTCAGCAAAGGGCACGACTGCCACATCGCCGATCTCGGCAATTGCGATAACGCGGGCGCCGCGGGCCCGGATCTCTTGGATGTTCGAAACGACCTTAGGGTGCAGCGAGTTGTCGTGACGCGGGCTCGGCACCAGCACGAAGACGATCTGCCCCGGCTCGATGAGGGCGATAGGGCCGTGCTTGAGTTCGCCCGCCGCAAAGCCCTCGGCGTGGATGTAGGTGAGCTCTTTGAGTTTGAGCGCGCCTTCCATCGCGACCGGATACCCCACGTGACGGCCGAGGAACAGCACGGACGTCGTGTCGCCCATGAACCTTGTCAGCTCGGCGATGCGGGTGGAGGCCGACTCGACAACCTGGTCGAGCTTGGCGGGGATGTTCTGCAGCTCCTCCACCTGTTTGGCAATCGCGGGCGCATCGAGGGTTCCCCGACGACGGGCCAGATCAAGGCCCAGCAGGTAGAGCGCCGTGACCTGCGCCACGAACGCCTTCGTCGACGCGACAGCGACCTCGGGGCCCGCGTGCGTGTACAGCACGGCATCCGACTCGCGCGGGATCGTCGACCCCTGGGTATTGCAGATCGACAGGGTGCGAGCTCCCGCCTCACGGGCGTATTTGACGGCCATAAGCGTGTCCATCGTCTCGCCCGACTGACTGACCGACACCACGAGAGTGCGGGCGTCGAGCACCGGGTCCCTATACCGGAACTCATGCGACAACTCGACATCCACGGGGATGCGCGCCCAGGTCTCGATCGCGTACTTGCCGAGCATTCCCGCATAGGCGGCAGTACCGCAGCCGAGGATGACAACGCGGTTCACCTGCGCAAGAACGTCCTCCATGCCGTCGAGGTCCTCGAGATGCACAGCGCCGTCATGCACACGGCCGAGGAGTGTGTTGGCGACGGCCTGCGGCTCTTCGCTGATCTCCTTCTTCATGAACGACGGCCAGCCGCCCTTCTCGGCGGCGGCGGCATTCCACGAGACCTCGAACTCCTGCGCCTGGACGGTGTTGCCGGCGAAGTCGGTGACCTCGACCGAGTCGGGGCGGATCGTCACAACCTGATCCTGGCCGATCTCCATGGCGCGACGAGTGTGCTCGACGAACGCGGCAACGTCCGAGCCGAGGAAGTTCTCGCCATCGCCTAGTCCGATCACCAGGGGCGAGTTGCGGCGAGCGCCGACCACGACGCCCGGTACGTCCTCGTGCATGACCAGAAGGGTGAACGCCCCATCGAGGCGGGCGACAGCGCGGCGCAGCGCGAGTGTCAGATCGCCGGTTTCGCGAAACAGGCGCCCGACGAGCAGGGCGGCCACCTCGGAATCGGTCTCGCTCGTGAAGGTCTCACCCGCCGCATCCAGTTCGGCGCGCAGCTCAGAGAAGTTTTCGATGATGCCGTTGTGGATGAGCGCCAGCTTGCCCCCGTCGCCCAGGTGCGGATGCGCGTTGCTGTCGGTCGGGCCGCCGTGCGTCGCCCAGCGCGTGTGTGCGATCCCGGTGTGACCGTCGATGATCGGGGACGCCGCCAGATCGTCGGCAAGAACAGCCAGCTTGCCGGCGCGTTTGCGCGTGCTCATCGAACCCGAGTCGCCGAGAACGGCGACACCCGCCGAGTCATAGCCTCGGTATTCGAGGCGCTTCAACCCGCCCATCAGCACGTCGATCGTGCTATTCGGGCCGACGTACCCCACGATTCCACACATACCCGCCAGTTTAGGCGGCTGGGCGGGTGGCGGCCGTCAGCTCGGCGAGGTCACCCGTGGCACGGCTAGAGTTGCCGGGTGAGTGACCCCGGCGCTGCGAACGGCGGCGGAACCCCTTTCCGGGAAATCGACAGGCGCGATTGGGCGGCGCTCGCATCCGGAACCGGCCTGCATCTGAGCGATATCGACCTGAATCGACTGCGCGGCCTTGGCGACGCGCTCGACCTCACCGAGATGGTGGAGGTGTACGTTCCCCTCAGTCGGCTGCTCAACCTTTATGTCGCAGGCACCCGAGCCACACGGGAGGCCACCAACGCCTTCCTTGGCCGTGAACCGCAGCCCACCCCGTTCGTGATCGGGATCGCCGGCTCGGTCGCTGTCGGCAAGTCAACGATCGCCCGGGTGCTTCGTGAGCTCCTGAGCCAATGGCCCGACACGCCTCGCGTCGAGCTCGTGACGACCGACGGGTTCCTGTGGCCGAATGCCGAACTCGAGCGACGCGGGCTGTTGCAACGCAAAGGCTTCCCCGAGAGCTACGACCGCCGCTCGCTGCTGCGCTTCGTCAGCAACGTCAAAAGCGGTGTCGCCGAGGTGCGCGCGCCGGTGTATTCGCACCTCATCTATGACACGATCCCGGACGCGGATGTCGTCGTGCGGCGTCCGGACGTCCTCATCGTTGAGGGCCTCAACGTTTTGCAGCCGCCGTCGTCAAGCGCCCGCCTTGCGGTGAGCGACCTGTTCGATTTCACGATCTATGTGGATGCGCGCAGCACCGATATCGAGGACTGGTACGTCACCCGCTTCCTGCGTCTGCAACGCGGAGCCTTCGCCAACCCCGCCTCGTATTTCCATCGCTATGCCGATCTCAGCGAACCCGAAGCCATCGCCACGGCGCGCGGCATCTGGGCCGAGATCAACGGACCCAACCTCGAACAAAACATTCTGCCGACCCGTGCGCGGGCCGATCTCGTGCTGCGCAAGGGTGCCGACCACGTCGTGCAGACGGTTCTCCTCCGCAAGGTCTGACGCGCGGCGGATGGTCTGCGCGGCAGTCCGCCGCATCCGAAAGCGCGTCAATCCGTCAAAAAGTGCTGAAAAACCTCGAACTTCGCGCGCTTTTTGCCGGATCGACGCACATTCCAGTACGGGTGTAGCTAATCCGCAAATCCGGACTTTCATCCACGAGCCGTGGACGTGGGGTCCGATTTGCCCGGATGAGCCACAGCACATGAGACAGAACGTCACGACTCGCCCGGCGCGAGACCAGTGAGGTAGCGAGCTGAGGAAGGCTACGCGCCGAGCTGCGCGCGGACGACGGCGGCGAGCTCCTTGGCAATCGAGTCGGCGAGCGACTGGTCTTGCGCCTCGACCATGACCCGCACGAGCGGCTCGGTTCCGGATGGGCGCAGCAGCACGCGACCGGTGTTGCCCAATCGCTGGGTCGCCTCCGTCACCGCAGCGGCGATCGTGTCATCCGAATCGAGCCCGTGATGGTCGACATCCGGTACGTTCACGAGCACCTGCGGGTAGACCGTCATCACCGATGCGAGATCGGCGAGAGTGCGCCCGGTGCGCGCCATTTCGGCCATGATCTGCAGGCCGGTGAGAATTCCGTCGCCGGTAGTCGCGTGCTCGCTAAAAATGATGTGACCCGACTGCTCGCCGCCGAGGCTGAGGCTCTGCTCGCCGAGCGCCTCGAGAACGTACCTGTCGCCGACCTTGGTCTCGACAATCCGGATGCCGTGGTCGGCCATCGCGACCCGCAGACCGAGATTGCTCATCACCGTCGCGACAAGGGCGTTGTCGGCGAGATGCCCCCGCGCCTTGAGAGACAGGGCCAGGATTGCCATCATCCGGTCACCGTCGACGATCTCACCGCTGGCATCGATCGCCAGGCAGCGGTCGGCATCGCCGTCGTGCGCAATGCCGAGGTCGGCGCCATGAGCGAGAACGGCGTCGCGCAGTGGCCCCAAATGCGTGGACCCCACACCGTCGTTGATGTTGAGACCATCGGGATCGGCACCAATGAGAGTGACCCGTGCCCCCGCGTCAGAGAAGACCTGCGGGGATACCGCGGCCGCGGCACCGTGCGCGGCATCGATCACCACATGGAGGCCCTCAAGACGGACATCAAGTGTGCCGAGCAGATGGAGCACGTAGCGGTCTTCGGCGTCGGCGAAGCGGGTGATGCGACCGACACCGCCGCCGGTGGGAGTGAGCTTGGGCTCACCCAGTGCCTGTTCAATGCGGTCTTCGACGTCATCCGGAAGTTTGGTGCCGCCGAGGGCGAAGAACTTGATGCCGTTGTCGGCAGCTGGGTTGTGCGATGCCGACACCATGACGCCGAAGTCGGCGTGCTCGTCGGCCACGAGGAACGCCGCAGCAGGGGTGGGGATGACGCCCGCGTCGAGCACGTCGACACCCGAGCTGGCGAGACCGGCCGCCACCGCCGCCGAGATGAACTCGCCCGAGACCCGAGGGTCGCGGGCCAAGACGGCGCGGGGCCGTCGGCCCGCCTCGCGAAGTTCATCGGCGTGGCGACCACGCGTCAGAACGCGAGCGGCTGCCTGAGCCAGCCCGAGGGCTAGGTCAGCGGTGATGACATCACCGTTGGCCAGCCCTCGAACTCCGTCAGTACCAAAAAGACGAGGCATCGAATAGCCCGCTAAAGCGCGAGACCTAGCGCTTCGAGAACTGAGACGCCTTGCGGGCCTTCTTGAGACCGGCCTTCTTACGCTCGATGACGCGCGCGTCACGGCTCAGGAAGCCCGCCTTCTTGAGCGCGGGACGGTTGTTCTCGCGGTCGATCTCGTTGAGCGTCCGCGCGATCGCCAGGCGCAGTGCACCCGCCTGACCGGAGGGGCCGCCGCCCGTGATCTTGGCGGTGACGTCGTAGCTGCCGAGCAGATCGAGGACCTTGAACGGGTCGTTGATCAGCTGCTGGTGCAGCTTGTTGGGGAAGTAGTCCTCGAGTGAACGGCCGTTCACCAGGAAGGTTCCGCTGCCGGGCGTGAGGCGTGCACGAGCAATCGCCTCTTTGCGTCGGCCGACGGCCGAGCCGCCGACGTTGAGCACGGCACGCGGGGCGCGGGGCGCCTCGTCTGCCGGGGTCTCGGTCGAGAAGCTGGTGGGAGCGTCGTCAGCGACGAGCGTTTCGGTGATCTCCGCAGAGATGGTGTCTTCGATCTTGGCCATGAGTAATGAGTCCTTGAAGTCTGTGCGGGCGCTACTGCGCGACCTGGGTCAGGGTGTAGGTCTTCGGCTGCTGAGCGGCGTGCGGGTGCTCTCCGCCCGCGTAGACCTTCAGCTTCTTGATCTGGGCACGACCCAGCGAGTTCTTCGGCAGCATGCCGCGGATTGCCTTTTCGACAGCGCGCGTCGGGTGCTTCTCGAGCATTTCGACGTAGGTCTCGGCCGTCAGACCACCCGGGTATCCCGAGTGGCGGTAGGCGAGCTTCTTCTCGAGCTTCTGGCCGGTGAGGGCGATCTTCTCGGCGTTGACGATGATGACGAAATCGCCCATGTCCATATGCGGAGCGAAGGTGGGCTTGTGCTTGCCACGGAGAATGGCGGCGGCGTGGCTGGCCAGACGACCGAGCACAACGTCAGTGGCGTCGATGACGATCCACTCCCGCTGGATGTCCGCCGGCTTGGGGCTGAACGTGCGTGTCACAGGACTACTGCTTTCTTGTCGAGGTGTTCGTGAATCCCGCTCCGATGTGCGTTCCCGATCGACTCACCTTCAGTGAGAATGGGAACCCGACGGTGGAGGGCTCAGACGTGCCCTCAGAATGAAGGCAACCTCGTTAGATTAGTCGATCTCGTCGGCTTCTGGCAAACCGCGTTTTGCGCGCGTCTGCTCTGCCCGGATGCCCAGCTCGGCATCCGGCGGGTACCTCACCTCGGTCAGGGTGAGCCCTTTGGCCGGCATGACGACGAACTCTGAGGTGCGCACGGCCGCCTCCCGCAGTTCGACGGCGCGAGCGGCGGTCAGCTTGCCCGCCCCGACGGCGACACATGCGCCGACGATCGCGCGCACCATGCTCCGACAGAAGGCGTCGGCCTGCAGACGGGCAATCAGCACGCCCGCGTCGTCGCGCGACCACGAGAACGCCTGCAGGGTGCGGATCGTCGTCGCCCCCTCCCGCGGTTTGCAGAAGGTAGCGAAGTCGTGAAGGCCGAGCAGCGAGCGGGCGGCGTCATCCATCGCCTCGACGTCGAGATCGCCCGGATGCCAGAGGGTCGAGAAGCGGCGCAGCGGGTCCTGAGCTGCCGCGCGGTCGGCGATGCGATATTCGTAGCGCCGCCACAACGCCGAGAAGCGTGCGTCGAATCCCTCGGGCGCGAACTCGCTGCGCGACACCCGAACATCGGATTCGAGGCCGGCAATCCCGTTCAGTCGACGTGCCAGGGCGGCGGGCCCGCGCGGCGCAGGGGCTCCCCCGCGATCCGGGCGGTCGAGCAGGGCGAGCTGCGCGGGCGTGAGGTCAACGTGGGCCACCTGGCCTGTGGCGTGCACGCCCACATCGGTGCGGCCTGCGACGGTGAGCCGGGGCGGATCGCCTTTGCGGCGGAAGACGACGGCGAGCGCCGCCTCCAACTCGCCCTGGACTGTCCGCAGGCCGGGCTGCCGGGCCCAGCCGGAGAAGCGGGTGCCGTCATAGGACAGATCTAGCCGAATACGGCGCGTGCCGGTCTCGCTGCTGTCCACCTGCCGATTCTAGGAGAGCCCTCGGTGGCCCGGCGTGCGCCGTCTAGGCTGGTTCGTGGAGTCCCCGATGGAAGCAAAAACCCGCAGCGTCACCCCGAGATTCCGGGTGCCCGGGCTCGATGGGCTTCGCGCACTGGCCGTCATCGTTGTGATGCTCTTTCATTTGACCCCGGGCGCGGTGGTCGGTGGCTACCTCGGCGTCGACATCTTCTTCGTCATCAGCGGCTTCTTGATCACCTCGCTTCTGGTCCGCGAGCATGCCGATACGGGCCGCATCGCGCTCTCGGCATTCTGGGCTCGTCGCGCGCGCCGTCTGCTGCCGGCCCTCATCGTGCTGTTGCTGGTGTGCAGCAGTGCTGCCTTTCTGGTGGGCGGCGACGTGCTCGTTCGCCTTGCCGCACAGGTGGTCGGCGCACTGACGTTCAGCAGCAACTGGATCTTCATCGCGCAGGGCTCCGACTACTTCTCGTCGAGCACGCCCGAGCTGTTCCGCAACCTCTGGTCCCTCGCAGTCGAAGAGCAGTTTTACCTGGTCTGGCCACTTCTCGTGGTGATTGTTTTGATCCGGATGCGGCCCCGCTGGCGCCTGGCCGTCACCCTTGTGCTGGCCGCGGCTTCCGCTCTCGCCATGGGCCTGCTGACGGATCCCGCTGAGCCCACCCGCGGATATTTCGGGACCGACACCCACGCTTTCGGTCTCGCGCTCGGCGCCTCTCTCGCATTCCTCACCCAGCACTGGCCGACACGGCCCCTGGAGTGGCCACGCGCGGCGCGCATGGCCCTCGCCCCGGTCGGGCCGCTGGCTGTTGCCGCGCTCATTGCGATAGCGATCCTCCTGCCGGGAGAAATCGAGCTCGTCTACCGCGGCGGACTCGTCGTGGTCGGGATCCTCAGCGTCTTTGCCATCGCAGCCCTCCTCGTCCCGGGCTCCGTATTTGGGCGCCTGCTCGAGTTCGCACCAATCCGGTGGGTGGGCGTGCGCAGTTACGGGCTCTACCTCTGGCACTGGCCGGTGTTCATCCTGCTGCTCGCCGCGCTGCCGAGCTGGTCGACGGATCCGATTCTCGTGTGGGTGTTGGGCGGCGTGGCATTGGTCGTGACGTGTGCGGCCGCCGCGGCCTCGTATCGATTCGTCGAGCAGCCGATCCGTCGATCCGGGTTCCGGGCAAGCTGGCGCAGTGTGCGACGCCGGGTACACGCCTCCCGTCGCGCGGGCTTCGCCGTCGCGGCTGTCAGCCTCGCAGTCGTCGTCGCAGCGGGGGGCACAGGTTTCGCCGTCGCGTCGGATCCTGGCGTCGGGGAAATCGAGGCTCTGGTGCACGCCGGACAGGAAGCCATTGAGGCCGCTAATTCACAGGCCACACCGGCGCCCACCCCCGGAGCCAGTGGCTCACCGAGCGATCCGGCCCCGGCTCCCGCGCCGAAGCTGGTGGGAGGTGACCAGATCAGCGCGTTCGGGGATTCCGTCATGCTGGCAGCGGCATCCCAATTGCAGTCCGACTTCCCCGGAATCGCGATTGACGCGCAGGTATCGCGGTCGCTGTCATCGGCACCCGCGCTGATCCAGGCGGCCGAAAGCGCGGGGCAGCTGCGCAACGTTGTGATTGTCGCGCTCGGGACCAACGGGCCGATCACCCGCGAGCCTCTGGAGCACATCCGACAGATCATCGGACCGAAGCGCCAACTTGTCGTGGTTAACGTTCAGGCCCCGCGCTCGTGGACCGAGGGGGTGAACTCCACACTGTCGGCATTCGCTCTGAGCTATCGCAGTGTTGAGCTCGCGAACTGGCATGACGCGGTGCAGCCGTCGTTGGCTCTCCTCAACCGCGACCGGGTCCATTTCGGACCGACCGGAGCACGTATCTTCAGTGGCGCGATCCGCGACGCACTACAGCGACTTGCGGAGCTTCCACCGCTTCGGGATGACGTGGCCGACGAATCCCTCCCCCGTCCCGTCTAGCGGATCCGGGCACACGCACACACATATCCACGGCTCGTGGACGAGCTGCACTCTGTGCCCGGATTTGTCACGGCACACACGCAGAAGGCCCGATCCGTGTACACGGATCGGGCCTTCTGACGGAGGTGGGGCTATTTGGCGTCGTCGTCCGTGGTCTCGGTCGCCTCGGCAGCGGCCTCAGGAGCCTCGGCCTCGGCAGCTTCGGTCTCCTCGGCCGGGGCCTCGGCCTCTTCAGCGGCTGCTTCAGTCGTCTCAGTCTCGGTGACCTCAGTCTCGTCGACCGGGGCCTCCTCGGCGGGAGCAGCAGCAGGCTTCACGTCGGCACGGGCAGCGGACTTCTTCGAGCTGGCCGGCTTCTTCGACACGGGCTCGAGCACCAGCTCGATAACCGCCATGGGCGCGTTGTCGCCCTTGCGGTATCCGGTCTTCGTGATGCGGGTGTAGCCACCCTGACGGTCGGCGACGAGGGGTGCGATCTCGGTGAAGAGCTCGTGCACCACGCCCTTGTCGTGGATGATCGTCAGCACGCGACGGCGGGCGTGCAGGTCGCCGCGCTTGGCGAAGGTGATGAGACGCTCCGCCAGCGGACGCAGGCGCTTGGCCTTCGTCTCGGTGGTCTGGATGCTCTTATGCGTGAACAACGCCGCGGCGAGGTTCGCGAGCAGCAGGCGCTCGTGGGCCGGACCGCCGCCGAGGCGGGGACCCTTTGTGGGCTTAGGCATGGTGTGTGTTCTCCAGTAGTTCCGGGCTCAGGATCGGGCGGGGCCCGGTCTAGACGGTTTCTTCTTCGTCGTAGCCGCCGTAGAAGTGCGCTCCGTCAAAGCCGGGAACGCTGTCCTTGAGCGAGAGGCCCATTTCGACGAGCTTGTCTTTGACCTCGTCCACGGACTTCTGACCGAAGTTGCGGATGTTCATGAGCTGCGTCTCCGACAGGGCGACGAGTTCACTGACCGAGTTGATTCCCTCGCGCTTGAGGCAGTTGTACGAACGGACCGACAGGTCGAGGTCTTCGATCGGCATGCTGAGTTCGCTCGACAGAACGGCGTCGACCGGCGCGGGGCCGATCTCGATGCCCTCTGCCGCGGAGTTCAGTTCGCGAGCGAGACCGAATAGCTCGACCAGGGTGCGGCCCGAGGAGGCGATCGCGTCACGCGGGGTGATCGCGGCCTTGGTCTCGACGTCGACGACCAGGCGGTCGAAGTCGGTGCGCTCACCGGCACGCGTCGCTTCGACGCGGTAGGTGACCTTGAGCACGGGCGAGTAGATCGAGTCGACCGGGATCTGACCGGCTTCGCTGAACTCGCTGCGGTTCTGAGTAGCCGACACGTAGCCGCGGCCACGCTCGATCGTCAGTTCGAGTTCGAACTTCGCCTTGTCGTTGAGCGTCGCGATAACGAGCTCGGGGTTGTGGATCTCGACTCCGGCAGGCGCGCTGATGTCAGCGGCCGTGACCTGGCCAGCACCCTGCTTGCGCAGGTAGGCCGTGATCGGCTCGTCGTGCTCGCTCGAAACGACGAGGCCCTTCACATTGAGGACGATCTCGACGACGTCTTCTTTTACGCCGGGGATGGTGTCGAACTCGTGCTGGATGCCGTCGATGCGGATGCTCGTAACAGCGGCTCCCGGGATCGACGAGAGCAGCGTGCGACGAAGCGAGTTGCCGAGGGTGTAGCCGAATCCGGGTTCCAGCGGTTCGATGACGAACCGTGAACGGAATTCGGAGATGCTCTCCTCAGACAGGGTGGGACGCTGTGCAATGAGCACGTGGTTTCCTTTCGGCGAGAGTGCCCGCCATATGGCACTCACGGAAGATCAGCGGGTGGCTAGACCGCCGTTTATTGAGTTATCTAAAAAAAGTTGGTAGCCGAGGCTCGAGACGAGCCTCGGCGCTGGCGTCGCGGCGAGGGCCAGAAATGGCCCTCGCTCTGAAGTTCCAGCGCGCCGCGAAGGACTAAACGCGACGACGCTTCGGCGGACGAACGCCGTTGTGCGCCTGGGGCGTGACGTCGTTGATCGAGCCGACCTCGAGTCCGGCCGACTGCAGCGAACGGATAGCGGTCTCGCGACCCGAACCCGGTCCCTTGACGAACACGTCGACCTTCTTCATACCGTTCTCCTGCGCCTTGCGGGCAGCAGATTCGGCGGCAAGACCGGCGGCGAACGGGGTCGATTTGCGCGAACCCTTGTAGCCGACGTCGCCACCCGATGCCCACGCGATGACCGCGCCGCTCGGGTCGGTGATCGAGACGATTGTGTTGTTGAACGTCGACTTGATGTGGGCCTGGCCCACTGCGATGTTCTTCTTTTCCTTGCGGCGAGGCTTGCGGGCCGCGGACTTCGGGGTCGCCATTACTTCTTGCCTGCCTTCTTCTTGCCCGCGACGGTGCGCTTCGGGCCCTTGCGAGTACGTGCGTTGGTCTTGGTGCGCTGACCGCGCACGGGCAGTCCGCGACGGTGGCGGATGCCCTCGTAGGAACCAATCTCGACCTTGCGGCGAATGTCGGCCTGCACCTCACGGCGCAGGTCACCCTCCACCTTGTAGGTGCCTTCAATGAAGTCGCGAAGGGCGACGAGCTGGTCGTCGCTCAGATCCTTCACGCGAATGTCACCGGAGATCCCGGTTTCTTTCAGCGTGGCGAGGGCGCGCGTGCGGCCCACACCGTAGATGTACGTCAGTGCGACCTCAACGCGCTTATCGCGCGGGATGTCGACGCCTGCGAGACGTGCCATGGTGGCTTCTCCTGGGAGTGAGTTGGAGGTGTGGTGCAGCACCGGTGCCCGAGCCTCCAAGCCCGAGGTGTCCCCCGCCGAAGCAGGTTCTGGTGCTGCGATCTAGATATTCAGTTGTCGTGCTGCGGAGCCCTAGCCCTGGCGCTGTTTGTGACGCGGGTTGGACTTGCAGATGACCATGACGACGCCGTTGCGACGAATCACCTTGCAGTGATCGCAGATCGGCTTGACGCTGGGGTTGACCTTCATTGTTTTCTTCTCTCGCTGTCTTCGTACCTAACCCGTGACTTCAACAAGCTCAATCACCGGGCGGCCGTTACTTTCCAGCTGCTACTTGTATCGGTAAACGATCCGGCCACGGGTCAGGTCGTACGGGCTCAGCTCCACGATCACGCGGTCCTCGGGGAGGATCCGGATGTAGTGCTGGCGCATCTTTCCCGAGATGTGCGCGAGAACCTTGTGTCCGTTGGTCAGCTCAACGCGGAACATTGCGTTGGGCAGAGCCTCGACCACAGATCCTTCGATCTCGATGACGCCGTCTTTTTTGGCCATACCTTCTTTAATCGCTCACGTCAGTAGTAACTGGTCTTGCGGGGATTGGCGCCTCGGGCTGAAAACTCCACGAAGGCACGCAGATAGCGTGCCCAAAGCACCAAAGATCGAGCTTACGCCATGAGGTAACGGTTCACCAAGTCGACGGAGTGGATCAGGGCAGTCGGCAGGATCAAGCGGCTGGCTCGATCAGGCCGCGCTCCCGGAGCGCTGCGAAGATGCGCTGCGTCACGTCGTCGACCTCGCCGAGGCCATCGACCTCGATAAGCAGACCCTGCTGGCCGAACATCGCGAGCAGAGGATCCGTCTCACGTTGGTAAACCTCCTGGCGGTGACGGATCGCCTCTTCCGAGTCGTCAACGCGACCCTGCTCGACGGCGCGCTGGCGCAGCCGGCGCACGATCTCGTCTTCATCCGCCACCAATCGGATAACGCCATCGAGGGCATGACCCCGTGCGGCGAGCAACTCGGACAGGTACCGCACCTGATCGGTTGTCCGCGGGTACCCGTCGAGCAGGAATCCTCCTGCGGCATCGGCATCATTGAGACGACTCGTAACAAGTTCATTGGTCAGCTCGTCGGGAACGTAGTCCCCCGCGTCGACAATCGCTTTGACGCGCTTGCCCAGCTCTGTCTCGTTGGCAATATTCGCGCGGAAAATGTCGCCGGTCGAGATCGTCGGAATTCCGAGGCGGTCGCAGATGCGCGCCGCTTGGGTGCCCTTGCCGGCTCCCGGAGGACCGACAATGAGCAGTCGTCCGCCGGTCACCGGAGGAGGCCCTCGTAGTGCCGCTGCTGAAGCTGCGAGTCGATCTGCTTGACGGTCTCAAGACCGACACCGACCATGATCAGGATGCTCGTGCCGCCGAATGGGAAGTTCTGGTTGGCCCCGATCGCCACAAGTGCGATAAGCGGGATCAGCGCCACAAGACCCAGGTAAATCGAGCCGGGCAGCGTTACCCGTGTGAGGACATAGTCGAGGTATTCGGCAGTGGGGCGCCCGGCGCGAATGCCGGGGATGAAGCCGCCGTACTTCTTCATGTTGTCGGCCACCTCATCCGGGTTGAAGGTGATCGCGACGTAGAAATACGTGAATCCCACGATGAGCAGGAAGTAGAGCGCCATGTAGAGCGGGTGGTCACCGCGCGTCAGGTAGTCGGTGATGAACTGCACCCACCCCGGGGCGACTTGAGTGGAGCCTTGGGCGGGCTGATTGAACTGCGCGATCAGCGACGGCAGGTACAGCAACGACGACGCGAAGATCACGGGCACAACACCGGCCATGTTGACCTTGATCGGAATGTAGGTGTTGTTGCCCCCGTAGGTGCGACGACCGACCATGCGCTTCGCATACTGCACCGGAATACGCCGCTGCGATTGCTCGACGAAGATGACGGCGCCCATGATCAGAATGCCGATCCCAATCACGGCGATGAGGATCTCGAGGCCGCGCTCGGTGAGGATCTGACCGAGCGAGTTCGGGAACTGGGCGGCGATCGAGGTGAAGATCAGGATCGACATACCGTTGCCTACACCGCGCTCGGTGATGAGCTCACCCATCCACATGATGACGCCGGTGCCGGCAGTCATCGTGATAACCATGAGCAGGATCGCGTACCAGGCATCATTCGAGATGAGCTCGCCACAGGCCCCGGTGCTGGAGCCGAAGAGCTGACCGCTGCGAGCGACGGTGATGAGCGTCGTCGACTGCAAGACGGCGAGGGCGATTGTGAGGTACCGGGTGTACTGCGTCAGCTTCGACTGGCCAGACTGACCCTCTTTATAGAGAGCTTCGAAGCGAGGGATCACCACGCGCAGCAACTGCACGATGATCGACGCCGTGATGTAGGGCATGATGCCCAACGCGAAAACGGACAGCTTGAGCAGAGCGCCACCGCTGAACAGATTGACGAGGTCGTACAGGCCGCCGGCGTTGGCGTTCTGCGCGAGGCAGTCCTGCACATTACCGTATGCCACGAATGGCGCAGGCAGGAACGACCCCAGTCGGAAGAGGGCGATGATGCCGAGCGTGAAACCGATTTTCTTACGAAGATCGGGTGTGCGGAAGATCCGCGCTACCGCGCTGAACACGTGCCCTCCCGGAGGATCAAAGGATGCGACGGTCCGGGTGGACCGGCGGTGTGGCGGCCCCTGTTCCCGAAGGAACTACGGGGCCACCATCCCGATGGCTACTTGACGGAGCCGCCGGCGGCGACGATCTTCTGCTCAGCTGAGCTCGAGACCTTGTCGACCGCAACGTTCAGCTTAACGGCAATGTCGCCGGCTCCGAGCACCTTGACCTTTTCGTTCTTGCGCACGGCACCCTTGGCCACGAGGTCATCGATTGTGACCTCGCCACCCTTCGGGTACAGGTCGGCAAGCTTCTCAAGGTTGACGACCTGGTACTCCACGCGGAACGGGTTCTTGAAACCGCGCAGCTTCGGGGCACGCATGATCGAGTTCAGGTTTCCGCCCTCGAGCCCGACGCGCACCGAATAGCGCGCCTTCGTGCCCTTGGTTCCGCGGCCCGCGGTCTTACCCTTCGAGCCCTCACCGCGTCCGACGCGAGTCTTGGCCTTCTTCGCACCGGCAGCAGGGCGCAGGTGGTGCGCTTTGAGAATCTGCGGGCGCGCTTCGGCAGCCGGAGCAGCCTTCTTCGCGGCGGGCTTCTTCTCGGTTGCCTTGGCGGGCGCCTTCTCGGCCGAGCTCGACTTCTCAGCCGTCGAGGCAGCGGCTTTGGCGGCCGGCTTCTCGGCAGCGGCCTTCGCGGGTGCAGCCTTCTCGGCAGCAGCCTTTGCGGTGGTGGCCTTAGCCGGTGCAGCCTTCGCGGGGGCGGCCTTGGCCGCAGCCGTCGGGGCAGCTGCCTTATCGGCGGCATCCTTCTTGGGAGCGGCAGCCTTCGGAGCTGCTGCCTTCTTCTCTTCAGCCATTAGTCAATCTCCTCGACCTTGACGAGGTGCGCGACGGTGTTCACGTAGCCGCGGTTCTGAGCGTTGTCTTCACGCACGACGGAGTCGCCGATGCGCTTCAGTCCGAGGCTGCGCAGCGTGTCACGCTGGTTCTGCTTCTCGCTGATTTTGGACTTGATCTGGGTCACCTTGAGACGCGCGGCCATTAGGCACCTGCCTTTGCTGTCGCGGCGGCGAGGGCGTCGGCCTCGGCGCGAATGAGGCGCTCGGGTGCGACGTCTTCAAACGCCAGCCCGCGACGGGCGGCAACGGCACGCGGCTCTTCGAGCTGCTTGAGCGCCGCGACAGTCGCGTGGACGATGTTGATCGTGTTCGACGAGCCGAGCGACTTGCTCAGAACATCGTGGATGCCAGCACATTCGAGGACGGCGCGCACCGGACCACCGGCGATAACACCGGTACCGGCAGCAGCCGGACGCAGCAGAACAACGCCCGCTGCAGCCTCACCCTGAACGGGATGCGGGATCGTCTTGGCAGAGCGCGGAACGCGGAAGAAGTTCTTCTTCGCCTCTTCGACGCCCTTCGAGATCGCGAGGGGAACCTCACGAGCCTTGCCGTAGCCGACGCCCACGAGACCGTTACCGTCACCCACGACGACGAGCGCCGTGAAGCTGAAGCGACGGCCGCCCTTGACGACCTTCGACACGCGGTTGATGGTCACGACGCGCTCGAGGAACTGGCTGTCTTCGCGGGCCCCACGGGATCCGCCACGGTCATTGCGCGGGCTGCGCTCGCGGCTGCCGCGGCGCGCCTCGCGCTCGTTCGACGGAGCGGTGCCTGCGGCGGTCTCGACGACCTGACCTTCGGCAATGGGAACCTCGGCAGCTGCAACCTCGGCCGCTGTGGTCTCGGTCGTGCTGGTCTCTTCGGACGTCACGTCCTGCTCCTTGTTGTTGTCGGCGCCTTCAGGCGCGCTCGAGGACACTGCGTTGTCGCTCACAGGCTCAACCCTCCTTCGCGGGCGCCTTCGGCGATCGCGGCGACGCGCCCGGCGAACCGGTTGCCTCCGCGGTCGAAGACGACAGCGTCGACACCGGCCTGCTTGGCGCGCTCGGCGACGAGCTCGCCCACCTTTTTGGCTTTGGCGGTCTTGTCACCGTCGAAGCTGCGCAGGTCGGCCTCAAGTGTCGAAGCCGACGCCACGGTGTGACCCTTGGTGTCGTCGACGACCTGCACGAAGACGTGACGGGCCGAACGGGTGACGACCAGACGCGGCCGCTCGCTGGATCCCGATATGCGCTTGCGCAAACGGGCGTGACGACGTGCACGCTGCGCGGACTTGCTTGCCGCGCTCTTAACGATTCGTGCCATGGCTACTTACCACTCTTTCCGGCCTTGCGGCGTACGACCTCGCCCGCGTACCGCACACCCTTGCCCTTATAAGGCTCGGGCTTACGCAGCTTGCGGATGTTCGCGGCGACCTCACCGACGGCCTGCTTGTCGATGCCGGTCACGGTCAGCTTGTTGTTGCCCTCGACCACGAAGGAGATGCCTGCCGGCGGGTCGACGGTTATCGAGTGCGAGTACCCGAGGGCGAACTCGACGCTCGAACCCTTCGCCGCCACGCGATAACCGGTGCCGACGACCTCGAGGCCCTTGGAGTAGCCCTCGGTGACGCCCACGATCTGGTTGGCGATGAGCGTGCGAGTCAGGCCGTGCAGCGAACGCGAAGCGCGCTCGTCGTCGGGACGGGTGACAAGCACCTGACCCTCTTCGAGCGACACCTGGATCGGCTCTTTGACGGTGAGCGCAAGCTCACCCTTCGGGCCCTTGACGGTGACGGACTGGCCGTCGATGGTTACGGTGACGGCGCCAGGCACGTCAATAGGGAGGCGTCCGATACGAGACATCTCAGGTCACCACACGTAGGCGAGGACTTCCCCGCCAACGCCCTTCTTGTTGGCTTCGCGGTCCGTGAGGAGCCCCGAAGAGGTGGACAGGATGGCAACGCCGAGGCCGCCGAGCACGTGCGGGATCTCGGAGGACTTTGCGTAGACGCGCAGACCCGGCTTCGAGACGCGCTTGATGCCGGCAATCGACCGCTCGCGGTTCGGGCCGTACTTCAGGTCGATCGTCAGAGTCGTTCCGACGCGAGCGTCTTCGACCTTCCACGCCGCGATGTATCCCTCTTTTTTGAGGATCTCGGCAATGTGGGTCTTGAGCTTGCTGTTCGGCAGCGAAACCGTGTCGTGGTACGCACGGTTCGCGTTGCGCAGACGGGTCAGCATGTCAGCGACCGGGTCTGTCATCGTCATATCTTGGTTTCCTTTATCTCAACCGGTTTCGACATCCGACGCCCTTGTGGACTGTCTCGGAGCCGACCTAGATGGGTGGGTTACTTCTGGCTGTCGTCGGACTGGAAGGGGAAGCCGAGCTCGCGCAGCAGGGCGCGACCTTCGTCATCCGTCTTCGCCGTCGTGACGACCGTGATGTCGAATCCGCGGACGCGGTCGATCTTGTCCTGGTCGATCTCGTGGAACACGCTCTGTTCTGCAAGACCGAAGGTGTAGTTGCCGTTGCCGTCGAACTGCTTGGGGCTCAGACCGCGGAAGTCACGGATGCGCGGAAGGGCAAGCGACAGCAGGCGGTCGAGGAACTCCCAGGCCCGGTCGCCACGCAGCGTGACGTGGGCACCGATCGGCATGCCTTCGCGCAGCTTGAACTGTGCGATCGACTTGCGTGCCTTCGTGACCTGCGGCTTCTGACCGGTGATCTGTGTGAGGTCCTTGACGGCTCCCTCGATCACCTTCGAGTCGCGTGCAGCTTCACCGACACCGGTGTTGACGACAATCTTGACGAGACCCGGCACCTGGTGCGGGTTCGTGAAGCCGAACTGCTCGGTGAGATTCTTGGTGATCTCGGAGCGGTACTTCTGCTTCAGGCGCGGCAGGGTTTTGCCTGTTGGCGCGGCAGTTGCGGTGGCCATTAGAACTTCTCTCCGGACTTCTTCGCGTAACGAACGCGAACGGTCTTCTTGACGCCGTCTTTCTCAACGACCTCTTCTGTGAATCCGACGCGGGTCGGCTTCTTGGTCTTCGGGTCGACGAGCTGAACGTTGGAAATGTGGATCGGGGCCTCGTGAGTCTCAACGCCGCCGGTCTTGGTGCCGCGCTGGGTCTGGCCGACCTTCACATGCTTCGTCACGAAGTTGATGCCTTCGACCAGGATGCGGTTCTTTTCGACCTGGATCTCGATGACCTTGCCCTGCTTGCCGCGGTCTCCGCCGCGTGCCTGGCTCGGGCCGGTGATGACCTGCACGAGGTCACCCTTCTTGATGTTCGCCATATTAAATGACCTCCGGGGCCAGCGAGATGATCTTCATGAACTTCTTGTCGCGAAGCTCACGGCCGACCGGACCGAAGATGCGGGTACCACGGGGGTCTCCGTCAGCCTTCAGGATCACAGCGGCGTTCTCGTCGAACTTGATGTAGGACCCGTCGGAACGACGCGTCTCTTTCTTGGTGCGGACGATGACCGCCTTGACGACATCACCCTTCTTGACGTTTCCGCCGGGGATTGCGTCCTTGACGGTCGCGACAATCACGTCACCGAGTCCGGCGTAGCGACGGCCGGAGCCACCGAGAACCCGGATGGTGAGGAGCTCTTTGGCTCCCGTGTTGTCCGCAACCTTGACGCGGGATTCTTGCTGCA
Organism: Pseudolysinimonas sp.; assembly: GCA_035554115.1. Classification (GTDB taxonomy): domain Bacteria; phylum Actinomycetota; class Actinomycetes; order Actinomycetales; family Microbacteriaceae; genus CAXTSE01. The sequence continues at coordinate 54,204 of DATMIW010000024.1, forward strand.
GCATGGCTTACTTCGCCTTCTCGGTGATTTCGACCAGGCGCCAGCGCTTCGACGCCGACAGCGGCCGGGTCTCGGAGATGAGTACAAAGTCGCCGATGCCGGCGCTGTTCGTCTCGTCATGCGCCTTGACCTTGGAGGTACGGCGAATGACCTTGCCGTACAGCGGGTGCTTCACGCGGTCTTCGACCTCGACGACGATGGTCTTGTCCATCTTGTCGCTCGTGACATAGCCGCGACGCACCTTGCGGTAGCCGCGAGCGGCCTCGTCGCGAACGTCGTGGGCGGAGTGCTCGTGACCCGAGTCAGCCTTCTCAGTGACCTTCGCCATTATTTGCTCGCCTCCTCAGCGGTGTCAGCCTCGGCGGCAGGCGCCTCAGTCGTAGTTTCGGTGGTCGAGGCCTTGGCTGCCTTCTTTTTGGCAGGCGCTTCCGTCACGGTGGGCGTGGCACGAATGCCCAGCTCCCGCTCGCGAATGACCGTGTAGATGCGAGCGATGTCGCGCTTCACGGCGCGCAGGCGGCCGTGGCTTTCGAGCTGACCGGTGGCCGACTGGAAGCGCAGGTTGAACAGCTCTTCTTTGGCCTTCTTCAGCTCGTCGACGAGACGGTCGTTCTCATAGGTGTCGAGCTCGATAGGTGCGAGCTCTTTCGATCCAATAGCCATTACGCGTCGCCCTCCTCGCGCTTGATGATGCGTGCCTTCAGGGGCAGTTTGTGGATGGCGCGGGTGAGTGCCTCGCGGGCGAGAGTCTCGTCGACTCCGGCAACCTCGAAGAGCACACGGCCCGGCTTGATGTTGGCAATCCACCATTCCGGCGAACCCTTACCGGAACCCATGCGGGTTTCGGCAGGCTTCTTGGTGAGCGGACGGTCCGGGTAGATGTTGATCCAGACCTTTCCGCCACGCTTGATGTGACGGGTCATGGCGATACGTGCCGACTCGATCTGGCGGTTGGTGACATACGCAGGCGTCAAAGCCTGGATGCCGAACTCGCCGAACGAGACCGTCGTGCCACCAGTCGCCTGGCCACTGCGGCCGGGGTGGTGCTGCTTGCGGTGCTTGACCTTACGGGGAATCAACATGGTTTACGCCTCAGCTCCTGCGGCGACCGGAGCGGCGTCGGCACGGGGCCCACGACCGCGCGGTGCGCTGTCACGACGCTCGGGGCGGGTCGACTTCTGCGACGCCTGCTCGCGAGCGAGTTCTTTGTTCGTGATGTCGCCCTTGTAGATCCACACCTTCACGCCGATGCGGCCGAACGTCGTACGAGCCTCGTAGAAGCCGTAGTCGATGTTCGCGCGCAGGGTGTGCAGCGGAACGCGACCCTCGCGGTAGAACTCGGAACGGCTCATTTCAGCGCCACCCAGACGACCCGACACCTGGATGCGGACACCCTTGACGGTGGAGGTGCGCTGAGCGCCCTGCAGACCCTTGCGCATAGCGCGGCGGAATGCGACGCGACCCGTGAGCTGCTCGGCAATGCCCTGAGCCACCAGCTGAGCCTCGGCCTCGGGGTTCTTCACCTCGAGGATGTTGAGCTGGATCTGCTTGCCGGTGAGCTTCTCGAGGTCGGCGCGGATGCGCTCGGCCTCGGCTCCACGACGGCCGATGACAATGCCGGGACGCGCGGTGTGGATGTCCACGCGCACGCGGTCACGGGTCCGCTCGATTTCAATGCGGGCGACGCCGGCACGGTCGAGGCTGGTCTTCAGCAGGTTGCGGATCTTGATGTCTTCGGTCACGAAGTCCGAATAACGCTGTCCGGGCTTCGTCGAGTCAGAGAACCAGCGCGACACGTGGTCGGTGGTGATTCCCAGTCGGAAGCCGTAGGGGTTGACCTTCTGGCCCATTACTTCTTACCTGCCTTCTTGTTCCCACCGGTGGTCGAGACCAGCTCGTCCGGAGTGGACAGGACGATCGTGATGTGGCTAGTGCGCTTGAGGATCTTGAACGCACGGCCCTGGGCACGCGGACGGAACCGCTTCAGGGTTGCTCCCTCGTCGACATACGCCTTCGAGATGACCAGGTCCTGCTCGTCCAGGTAGCTGTTGCTGGCGTCAGCCTTGACCCGTGCGTTTGCCATCGCCGAGGCGACAAGCTTGTAGACGGGCTCGCTCGCGGCCTGAGGCGCGAACTTCAGGATCGCCAGTGCTTCGACGGCCTGCTTTCCCCGGACGGCATCGACGATACGACGGGCCTTCATGGGGGTGACGCGGATGTGTCGCACGCGTGCGATCGACTCCACCATTTCTCTTACCTCCCCGTCCCCGCGTTAGCGGCGACGACCCTTCTTGTCGTCCTTCTCGTGTCCACGGAAGGTGCGCGTCGGCGAGAACTCGCCGAGCTTGTGGCCGACCATGGCTTCTGTGACGAACACGGGGATGTGCTTGCGTCCGTCGTGCACGGCGATGGTGTGACCCAGCATTGCGGGCACGATCATCGACCGGCGTGACCAGGTCTTGATGACGTTCTTGGTGTTGGCTTCGTTCTGCGTCGCCACCTTGCGGAACAGGTGCTCGTCGACGAAGGGGCCTTTTTTGAGACTGCGCGGCATTTTCTTCTTCTACCCTTAGCGCTTTTTGCCGACGTTGCGGCGGCGGACGATGAGCTTGTCGGAGGGCAGCTTGCGCTTACGCGTGCGCCCTTCTTTCTGACCCCACGGGCTGACCGGGTGACGACCACCGGAGGTCTTGCCCTCACCACCACCGTGCGGGTGGTCGACGGGGTTCATCGCGACACCACGAACTGTGGGGCGGACACCCTTCCAGCGCATACGGCCGGCCTTGCCCCAGTTGATGTTCGACTGCTCGGCGTTGCCGACCTCGCCGATCGTCGCGCGGCAGCGCAGGTCGACGTTGCGGATCTCGCCCGAAGGCAGACGCAGCTGGGCGTAGGGGCCGTCCTTGGCGACCAGACGCACGGATGCGCCAGCCGAGCGGGCCATCTTCGCACCGCCACCGGGCTTGAGCTCGATCGCGTGGATGACGGTACCGACGGGGATGTTCTTGAGCGGCAGGTTGTTGCCGGGCTTGATGTCGGCGCCGGGGCCCGACTCGACAACGTCGCCCTGGCTCAGCTTGTTGGGCGCAATGATGTAGCGCTTCGTGCCGTCCACGAAATGCAGCAGCGCAATGCGCGCCGTGCGGTTCGGGTCGTACTCGATGTGCGCGACCTTGGCGTTGACGCCGTCTTTATCGTTGCGCTTGAAGTCGATGACCCGGTACTGACGCTTGTGACCGCCACCGATGTGTCGCGTGGTGATGCGACCGGTGTTGTTGCGGCCACCGGTCTTCGGCAGCGGACGGAGCAGCGACTTCTCGGGCGTCGAGCGCGTGATCTCGACGAAGTCGGCGACCGAGGAACCGCGACGACCGGGGGTCGTGGGCTTGTACTTACGAATAGCCATGTGAGTTCTCCTGGTCCCTAGCCGACAGCCGTGAAGATGTCGATTGAACCGGACTTGAGGGTGACGATGGCGCGCTTGGTGTCCTTGCGCTTGCCGAGTCCGAACTTGGTGCGACGGGTCTTGCCCTGACGGTTGAGCGTGTTCACCGAGGCGACCTTCACGTTGAAGATCTTTTCGATGGCGAGCTTGATCTCAGTCTTGTTCGAACGCGGGTCCACCACGAAGGTGTACTTGCCGTCGTCGATCAGGCCGTAGCTCTTCTCGCTGACAACCGGCGACAGGATGATGTCGCGGGGGTCTTTGTTGTAGCCGCTCATTCGCCGGCCTCCTTCTTATCCGCGATGGCAGCGTTGTCTGCGTCCGTCGCGCGAGCGCCGACGAACCAGTCGTAGGCGGCCTTGGTGAAGACGATGTCATCGCTCACGACGACGTCGTAGGCGTTGAGCTGGTCGACCGACAGCACGTGAACGTTGCGCAGGTTGCGCACGCTCTTGAGCGCAATGTCGTCGTCGCGCTCGATGACGATCAGCACGTTCTTGCTGGTGGCGACGTTCTCGAGAACCGATACGGCGTTCTTGGTCGAGGGGGCTCCGTCGTTGCCGAAGCCTTCGATGACGTGCAGGCGCTCGCCACGGGCCCGGTCGGACAGAACACCGAGCAGGGCTGCGGCGATCATCTTCTTGGGGGTGCGCTGCGAGTAGTCGCGCGGCTGCGGTCCGTGGACCGTGCCACCGCCGCGGTGCTGCGGCATGCGGACGGAACCCTGACGGGCACGGCCGGTGCCCTTCTGCTTGAACGGCTTGACACCGGAACCGGACACTTCGCCGCGGTTCTTGGTCTTGTGCGTACCCTGACGCGCGGCAGCGAGCTGCGCGGTCACCACCTGGTGAATGAGGGGCACGTTGGTCTGCTGGTCAAAGATCGCACCGGGCAGCTCGACCGAACCGGTCTTCTTACCCTGGGCGTCGACGACGTTGAGCGAGGTGGCCATTATTTGGCTCCCTTCACGGCGGTGCGGACGAAGACGAGGCGGCCACGAGCTCCGGGAACGGCGCCCTTGACGAGGATGAGGTTCTTCTCGAGGTCGACCGAGTGCACCTTGAGGCCCTGCACGGTGACGCGCTCGCCACCCATGCGACCGGCCATACGCATGCCCTTGAAGACGCGGCTCGGCGTCGAGCTCGCACCAATCGATCCGGGCTTGCGGTGGTTGCGGTGTGCACCGTGCGATGCGCTGACGCCCTTGAAGTTGTGACGCTTCATAACGCCGGCGAAGCCTTTGCCCTTGGAGGTGCCCACGACATCCACGTACTGGCCGGCTTCAAAGATGTCCACGCTGAGCTCCTGGCCCAGTGTGTAGTCGGCGGCGTCAGCGGTGCGGATCTCGGTGAGGTGGCGGCGCGGCGTCACGCCGGCAGCGTCGAAGTGACCCGAGGCGGGCTTGTTCACCTTGCGGGGGTCGATCTGGCCGTACGCGATCTGAACAGCGGTGTAGCCGTCCTTCTCGGGAGTGCGCAGCTGGGTCACGACATTCGGGGTGATCGAGACGACGGTCACGGGGATGAGCTTGTTGTTCTCATCCCAGACCTGGGTCATGCCGAGCTTCGTGCCCAGCAGTCCCTTCAGAGTCTTGGTTGCAGACATGTTCTTCCTCTTGGCTCTCAGCGCTTAGCGGGCGCTAAAGCTTGATCTCGATGTTGACGTCGGCGGGCAGGTCGAGACGCATAAGCGAATCAACGGCCTTCGGCGTCGGGTCGATGATGTCGATGAGACGTTTGTGGGTGCGCTTCTCGAAGTGCTCGCGGCTGTCCTTGTACTTGTGAGGGGAGCGGATCACGACGATCACGTTCTTCTCAGTAGGCAGCGGAACCGGGCCGACGACTGTGGCGCCCGCGCGGGTCACCGTGTCGACGATCTTGCGTGCTGAGGCGTCGAGTCCGGCGTGGTCGTACGACTTGAGCCGGATGCGGATCTTCTGTCCCGCCATGTGTTCTCTCTTCTCTGTCCTGTGCGTTTCTGGCCTGTGCGCTGTCCTCTTCCGAGGGCGCACACGCGCTCGCATTTCTGTTCGCGCACCGCTGTTCTTCTGTCAATCCCACTCCCGCGCGGCGCGATGTCGCACAGCACATGAGCCCGCGCCGAAAGCCGAGGCTTTTGGTTCGGGTGGGATTCGAGTGAAACCGTGTTCTGCTCCCTGCGGCCCAGCCTCATCGGTGCTTTCGCAACCGGAGCAGTGCACATCAAGTGGAGTGACCCGCACGCATGCGCGCAGGATGTTGAACTAGATGAGTTTGCCATACCCGCGCCATTGCTGCAACCCGGGCGTGTCGCGTCGTCGATCGGGCAAAAAACGCCCCACCCGCGCCACTTTCGAGCACTTTCTGCCCGTTCGGCGTATCTGTGCCCGAAGGTGACAAAGCCCGCCTCAGGCGAGGAGGGCGCGAAGCTCGGATTCGACGGAGCCGAGTCGCTGCGGATCGATTGTCACACCGGACTCGTAGGCGTCGAGCAGCCGCGGGTCGATATAGCTGCCACGGGCAATAGCGGGCGTGTTACCCAGCACATCCGCGGCGGCACGCACAGCAGCCGAGATGGCACGGGCTCGCGCGGCCTCCGACGACTTCGGACCCGTCCGGGCGAGACTCACCGCCGCCGCGGCGGTGCCATGCAGGGTCCGAAAGTCTTTGGCCGAGAAGTCGCCACCCGTTCGACTCCGCACATCGTCGTTGATCTCCGACGCCGAAACCGGATGCCATCCCCGGTCGTCGTTCCAGGCCAGCAGGTGCGCGCGGGCCCCCCGTCGCTTGAGCGCTGTCACCAGCGCGGCCAGGTCGGCATCCCGAATGTCGGATTCCCACGCCTGCCCACTCTTCGCGGGGAACCGCAGTTCCACCGTCTCTCCCCCGGTCACATGCGCATGGGCTCCGAGCAGTGTCGACAGCCCGAAGCTGCCGTGTTCGGCGGCGTACCGTTCGGATCCGACCCGCAGACTGCCGGTGTCCAGCATCCGGAACGCACCTGCCAGTACGCGTTCACGAGTGAGGCCTTCGCCGCGTAGGTCGATCGTCACACCACGACGTGCCGCGGGCAGGCTTTCGGCAAGCTCCAGTGCGCGGTCGAATTTGATGCCGTCCTTCTGCTGCCGCCAGGCGGGGTGGTATAGATACTGTCGGCGCCCGGCCGCATCGACCCCTGTCGCCTGCACATGGCCGTTCGCGTAGGGCGCGATCCACACCTCGTCCCAGGCGGGCGGGATCACGAGGCCGGCGATGCGCTCGAGAGTCGCGTCGTCATCCACCCGCTCGCCATCCGCACCGAGGTAGCGGAACCCGCGACCCGCGCGGATGCGGCGGATCCCGGCACCCTGGGTGTTCGACCGACGCAGGCGAGGCATGCCGCAACAGTAGGTTCACTCCCCCGCGCGGAGGCAGGGGTTGACAGGGCTAGCGGAGCTCGTCCGCGAGCACGAGCGGTGCCCCCGAACGATGGGTGCCCGGCTTCTGGCCCCGTACCGTCATCAGTCCGACGCTGAAAACCCACACCAGCCAGGGGAAGATCGCCAGCAGGGCGTTGCCGAAACCGCCTACCGCGAAGAAGCTCGCCGGCGAGGTTCCCCCGAACGCAACAGGTGCCCAGGCGAGGTTTGAGACAGCCGTAACTGCGGCGAGAGTTCCCGTCCATCGCGGCACCACCCGCGAGGCGAAGGTCAGATAGGCGGATGCCGCCGAGACGAGCGCAAGCAGCACCGCCCCCGTAGACCCGAACATCAGGGCATGACCCTCGATGAGAGTGCGGATTGCTGACGCGTCGGGTTCGAGACCCATGACATCCAGAGCGACGCCGCCGTCGAGCGCGTCGCCCACCAGGGTGACCGCGACGAAAACGAGGCCCGCACCGAAGGCGAGGTCGGCGATCCATTCGAGGTCTGGCCGCGATTTCGTTACCAATTGACGGAAACAGCCGAGGAAGACGATCAGAAACGCCATGAGGAAGGTGTCGGCGAGAACGACGATGATCGTTTGCGCGCTCGTCGCCTCGACGTAATGCACAAGAGCTTCCGCATCGTCGAGCTCAGGGCGATGCCCCATGGTGAGCTTGGTGATCGCTTCAAGCCCGAGCAGTAACGCGACGGCGAACGCGGAAACGCCTGTCCATCGGCGTACGTCGGGGGTTCGCATGAGGTGAGTCTACGGAGCGGGATCTCGACAGGCTCGATCAACGGGACGTGACGGTGTCCAAGAAGGTGATGGTCTTTTTCAGGGCAGCTTTCGCGTCGGCACCGTCGAGGTGGAACTGGTATTCGTGCGCCAAAGCCGGTTCGTGGTCTGTCGCATAGAAGACCCGCGTGACATTGACCCCGAGACTTTTGAGCCGATCGGCCATCGGCACCGACTGGATGAGGGTCAGCGGGTCCGCGTTTCCTCCCGAGATGTAGGTGGTCGGAAAGTCCTCCGTCGCGAACTCGAGCGACGACATGAGGGCACCCGGAGGCTCCTGCGACCAGTCCTTGGTCCCTGTGTAGGCCCAGAGCGCAACTTTGAAGCCCCACGCGCCAATGCCGGTGAGCTTGGCCATGCCATCCATCTCGTAAACACCGCAGTTGAGGACGGTGCCCCGCAGCTGGGATGCCGACAGCGCCGAGTCGATGCCGGTGAGCTGCTCGAACTCGGGATTCGTGGCCAACACCGCAAGCTCGCTCGCCAGCTGCGCGCCCGCCGAATCCCCCGCGAGAACAACCCGATCGGGGTCGATGCCGAACTCCTCGGCGTGATCGAGCAGATACCCGATGGTGTCGTTGAGCTGAGTGACGGCCGTGGGGTAGATGGCCTCGGGTCCCACCGTGTAGTCCAGCCCGATGGTGGTGTACCCCTTCGCGGCGAGGATGCGAAGGTACGGTGCAACGTCGCGCTTGTCCCCCGAGATCCAGGCTCCGCCATGGATCCACAGCACCGTCGGCAGGGCCGCCTTGGCGCCACCGGGACGGAACACGTCGAAGGACGGCAGACCCGGTGCGGCAACATCCAGTCGGGCATCAATGGGGCTGTCAGGCAGGTGCCGGTTCATCTCGGTAACCGTCGCAGCGCCACCCTGCTCGAACACGGACCGGATCAGCATGGCCGAGGGCCAGGGTGACGCGTTGGTCCAGACGAGCAGTCCCACAATGATGACGGCAATTCCCGTGAGCACTGTTCGCGAACGGCGCGAGAACCACCGACGCACAGCTCCCCCAAGCTTTTTCATGAGCCGATCGTATCTTTCGGGTCTGACACGGGTGGCTGCACTCGCCGATGCGTCGGGAACGACGCGCACGTGGAAACGACGAAGGGGCCGAGCCTTTCGGCCCGACCCCTTCATGTGGTTTCGATAGTTACTTGAGAACCTTCGTGACCTTGCCGGCGCCCACGGTGCGGCCACCCTCACGGATGGCGAAGCCGAGGCCCTCCTCCATGGCGATGGGCTGGATCAGCTCAACCGTCATGTCGGTGGTGTCACCAGGCATGACCATCTCGGTGCCCTCGGGCAGCGAGATGACGCCGGTGACGTCGGTGGTGCGGAAGTAGAACTGGGGGCGGTAGTTGCCATAGAACGGGTTGTGACGCCCACCCTCATCCTTCGACAGGATGTAGGCGGTGCCCTCGAAGTTCGTGTGCGGCGTAACCGAACCCGGCTTCACAACAACCTGACCGCGCTCGACATCTTCACGCTTGGTACCGCGAAGCAGCAGACCACAGTTCTCGCCGGCCCAGGCCTCGTCGAGCTGCTTGTGGAACATCTCGATACCCGTGACCGTGGTCTTCTGCGTCGGGCGGATGCCAACGATTTCGACCTCGGAGTTGATGGCCAGCGTGCCACGCTCGGCGCGGCCCGTGACGACGGTTCCACGACCGGTGATCGTGAAGACGTCCTCGATCGGCATGAGGAACGGCTTGTCCTTGTCGCGGATGGGGTCGGGCACGTTGTTGTCAACGGCTTCCATGAGCTCGAGGATCGACTCGGTCCACTTCGGGTCGCCTTCGAGAGCCTTGAGGCCCGAAACGCGCACGACGGGGGCGTTGTCGCCATCGAAGTCCTGGCTCGAGAGCAGCTCGCGAACCTCGAGCTCAACGAGCTCAAGGATCTCTTCGTCGTCGACCATGTCGGACTTGTTGAGCGCGACCAGCAGATACGGCACGCCGACCTGCTTGGCGAGCAGCACGTGCTCGCGGGTCTGCGCCATCGGGCCGTCAGTCGCCGCAACCACGAGGATCGCGCCGTCCATCTGAGCAGCACCGGTGATCATGTTCTTGATGTAGTCCGCGTGGCCGGGAGCGTCGACGTGCGCGTAGTGGCGCTTCGGCGTCTCGTACTCGACGTGCGAAATGTTGATCGTGATGCCGCGCTGACGCTCTTCGGGCGCC
>DATMIW010000025.1:0-21300 GCA_035554115.1 Pseudolysinimonas sp.
GAGCCCGCAGCTCGGCAAGCCGCTCCGGGGCATCCACACACATAGAACGGAACTTGAAGATGCGGAACGACTTGCCGCCCTGACCGACGCGCTCCTGTGAGAAGAGGGCCGGGCCAGGGCTGTCGACGCGGATCAGCACGGCGATCACGCCGAAAATCGGCGCCAGCACAATCAAGGCGATGAGCGAGAGGGTGATGTCGAGCATGCGCTTGAGAACATGCTTGCCACCCTCGTACTCGGGAATTTCCACGGTGAGGAGCGGCAGACCGTCGACCGGACGGTAGTGGATGCGCGGGCCGGCAATATTGGCGAGGCTCGTTGCGAGTACCAGCTCGAGCGACTTTCCTTCAAGCTCCCATGCGAGATCACGAATGTAGTTGCTTCTGCCACTGGGCTCGCCGGCAACGATGATGCTGTCGCAGGAGAGGTTGCTCGCGTAATCCACGACGTGATCGGTGCCCTGCAATACGGTGACACCCCGCAAGGCAACAGCGTCCTCTTTGGGTCTGGGCTTGTCTACAACCGCCGCCACCACCAGATAGGCCGCGCCCAGGCCGCGGTTGATCTGACCGACAACTTTGACGACGTCTTTCCGCTTGCCGACGACGACAACTCTCGACAAGGAATGGCCAAGAGCCCGCTGACGGAACAGCCATTTCCGCCACAGCCAACGGCTCAGCGGCAGCGAAACGAGTCCCACGGGAGCCGCGACCTCTAAGAACCATTGAGCGCTTGCCGTGTCGGAAATCACGAGCAGAATCGCCAGCACGCCGAAGAAAGTCATGGATGCCGACAGCACGCGCTTGTATTCGTCCGGTCCGACCCCGATCACATGGGAATCCCGCGAGCGGAAACTAACCATGGCGACGGACCACATGACGACGACGAGAACAGCACCAACCGCAAAGGCCGCCAGGGATCGCTCCCCGTCTTCGAGGCCCGGTTCGAAGACAAGGCGCGCACCGTATCCCAACGCGACGGAACTCGAGATAAGGATGGTGTCGGTCCACAAGAGCCGACGCCGGTAGGACTTTGCCCACGCAGCTCCGGAGCTCAGTCGAGCGGAAACGGCATGGGCCTGCTGGCCTAAATGGACATGAGCCTGCCCGGCTCGCAGAAGGGCTCGACCGCGAACGGCGGGGCCTCTGTGGCGGCGGGGGACCGTCAACTCATTCATACCGGTGTCCTGTTGTATTCGGGGTCAGCAGGGTCCACGCTGCATCTATCGCCGGGGGAGCGAATGGGGTAATGCTGGAAACGTGGGGGCCTCACTCGGGAGAAGTGAGGATCCCGTCAAACTACCCCACAATGGGGGGCAATGACATCCCCCAGTTTTTTAATCTGTCTGTTACATTCCCTGGACCCTCACAAATAGAGAGAATTCCTTGATCGTTCTTCAGTCCGTGCCACAGCCACGACCGACGACCAACCCCTATGTAGTGCAGCTTCTTCGCAGTCTCGAATCTGTTCCCGATGTCACAGTTCTCACCTTCAGCTGGCGCGCCGCGCTGCGTGCGAACTACGACGTCTTCCACGTGCACTGGCCCGAAAACCTGCTCAAAGGACGCTCGCGCGCTAAAGGTCTCGCTCGACGAACCCTGACCCGCCTGCTACTACGGCGCCTGCGGCAGAAGCAGATTCCGATTGTTCGCACGCTGCACAACCTGGACCAACCGTCCGGGCTCGCGAAGGCCGACTACCGAATTCTGGCACGCATCGACACGCGCACCGCTGTGAGGATCCGCCTCAACGACCTGACCCCCATTGACACCGGACATGCGTCCGAGACGATCCCCCACGGTCATTATCGGGACTGGTTTTCGCCCCACTCGCAGAAAGCGCCTATCCCCGGTCGCCTCGGCTATTTCGGCCTCATCCGACGGTATAAGAACGTCGCCCGCCTGGTCAGTAGCGCAGCCGCATTGCCCCCCTCCTTCTCACTGCGGGTGGCCGGCAAGCCGTCGACAGCCGAGCTCCAGGCCGAAATCGAGAACGCAGCAGACGGAGATCTCCGGATCACCTTCGACTTCCACTTCCTCAGCGATCCAGAGCTCGTGGAGGTCGTGACGGAGTCGGAGCTCGTGGTGCTGCCCTATACCGAGATGCACAACTCCGGGAGCGTGCTGGCGGCACTTTCGCTCGCGCGCCCCGTCCTGGTCCCCAACAACCCACTGAATCAGGCACTCTCGGCCGAGGTGGGCCCGGGGTGGGTCCATCTGTATGACGGTGAACTCGGAGCCGACGACGTTGCGTCGACCCACGCCCAACTCGCCGATCATCCGCCCATCGGAGAACCGAATCTCGGATCACGCGAATGGCATGACGCCGGCCAGCGCCACCTCACCGCCTATCAGCGAGCTGTGGGAATCAGCGGTCCCTAGCGCCGTATCGACTCCGCACGAGCAGGCCGCCGGTATTCGATGTACTTGTAACCCCAGGCTCCGGTCACCATGCCCGCGCCTCTCATAAACGTTCGCACTCCGCGAGCCCTCAATGCCACACGCCGGAGCCCGAGACCGGCAACGATGCGCCCGGTGCCGCCGAGGACCCGCGCTCCCCCGCGTGCCGTCAACCGGACGCGGGTGTTCAGGCGGGCTGCCGAGCCGCGGGCCAGCTTGACGGAGGTGATCGACCAGGCGTTCCCACTACTCAGCGCGCGGAGCACCACCCAGCGGCGCGACACCCGCTTGGCGGGAACGAAGTCGAGAACGATGGCCTCGTCGCACCAGACGATCTCTCCTCCCGAACTGACGATCTGCCGGGTGAACATTGTGTCCTCACCTCCGCTCAGGCCAAGGGCCGGATCGAAGGTGATGTTCTTCGCGCGGACGAAATCGAGGTCGAGGAGCAGGTTGTTGGTGCCGGCGACATTCACGCGCGTCCCTGTCGGAAGGCGTCGGCGCACAAAATAGCCCCCCGCGACGATCCAGGGTTCGGGGTCGATCTCGAAGTCAGAGACGACAGGCCCCACAACCGCCGCCGCTCCCGTCTCTCGCCAGGTCTGCAGAAGGAGGTGAAGCCACTCGGCCGTCGGACGTTCGTCATCATCGATAAAGACGAGGAGCCTGCTGTCGCCGGATTCCGATAGTGCGCGGTTCCGCGCCGCCGAGATGCCCGGTGTGGTCTCGTTGACGTAGTCGACAGTCACCGGCACGTTCTGCGCAAAGGAACGGACCTGGGCTGCTGCGCCCCCCTCCGGATCGTTGTCAACAACCACGACGCGGATGCGCAGATCCGGCCCCGCATTCGCCGTCGCCTCCTCGACGAGAAGGGGCAGCACCGCGCCGAGGTCGGCCGGTCGTCGAAAAGTCAGGACGGCGATGGTGAGGTCGATCATCGCGACGTCCGACGGTCCCTGAGCTTCTTCATTGCCACCAGCGGAAAGTAGCGTGCCCGGTACCGACGGACAAAGCTTCTCGCCTGGGAGGCGGACTCGAACAGTCCGCGCTCCACCCACAGACCTCCGAGCGTCGCCGCAGCGCGCGAGTTCATCTTCGCGAGCGCCGTGCGATGCACGGAGAACAGCGCCGGATCCCGCTCGCGGACATCGTTCAGCGCTGCGGTGACTCCTTCGACGGTGGCCCCGCGCGGCCAGATCGCCGGGCAATCGACGCCGGACGGGTCATACAACTCTTCGAGGGTCTCCCCCTGCGCCACCAGCCACGCGGAGTACAGGAAGTATTCGGTGAGCCGCGCCCGGATGAACTCGGTCGAGAACTCGGTTCCGCTGCGCCGCTCCACGTCGGCCATGAGAGCCGCGACCCTGTCTGTATACAGCGTGAACGGCGTGGCGGTCGCTCCGAAGCGCGACACGAATCTGGCGGGGTCGAGTCCCTCGTACTCCAGCACGCGTTCGAGCGCCGAGCGGTGCGGATGCGTTTCATAGCCGTGAAAATTTCCGAAAGCTCTGCCGTCCGCGGCCTCGAAGTCCGAAAGCCCCGAGGGGCGGACGAAATGATTCTTGGCATCCAAGGTGACATAGCTCGGCGTGTGGACGATAGAGGATACGGCGAGCTTCAACACCTGCTGCGACAACCAGCCCGAGGTCGCCATGGCCCCCGCCAGCTGTGTGCTGCCCACGAGTTCGACGCGATCAGCGAGGCTCCCGTATTCCCGAATCACGCGCTTCCATGCACGCGCCGAGATTCCTGTGTCGGTGTTGTCGAGCACGATGATTCGCGCAATGTATGCCGGATCGAGAAACTTTGCCATCGATCGAGCCTGAAGTTCGAGGAGGGGCAGCTCGGGCTCAAACACCACGGTCACGAACGTCGATGTCACGCGCCCACTCCCGGCATCGCAGCTCCTGTCTGGTCGGTACTCGCGGCGAGTGCAAGAATAGGCCACCGCGCCGGGGACCCGACCCTTCGCAGACATAACCGGAAAGGGGGCTTCGTGATTGTCTTCATCTTGGCCCTGATCCCGGCCGCCGCGGCCGCAATCCTGTTGCGCACCGCCCCTCGTCTCGCCTTCGTGATCTGGCTCATTGTGCTGTTCTTCGTCCCGGTGTGGGTAGGAGCGAGCGCGGGCTACTTCTTCAGCGCGATCACTGCCGTCACCCTGCTCTGCATTGCCGCGGGGACCCTGCGAGGTCTCCGCTGGACATCCATCGACAGCATCGTGCTTCTCTTCGCCGTGCTGATCGCAGCGTCATTCATGCTCGGCGGCATCGAAATAGGCCACCTGCTCACCGCGTTTGTCAGTTGGATGCTGCCCTATGCCTGGGGCCGAATGGCCTTGGCTGGGCTAGGCCGGGACTTCATTACCTCAGCGATCGCCGCCGTCACCGTCATCGCGGCGGTTTTGGCTCTGATCGAGTTCCTCACCGGAGTGAACATTTTCGGATTGATGCACTGGAGTAACACTGCATTCGACCTCTGGTCGCCCCTTCAATCGCGGGGCGGTTTCGTCCGGGCCGAAGGAGCCTTTGGGCATTCGATCGCCCTGGGAGCCTCGCTCTCGATCGGCAGCGTGTTCGTGCTCTCTGCGCGGTGGCATCTGGCCGTACGCATTCTTTCGCTCGCCACTATCGGCGGCGCAATAGTTGTGACATTCAGTCGCATCGGCATCGTCACTTTCGTGCTCGGCCTGCTGCTCGCCATCGCGTTCCTGGGAAAGGTTCTTGCTCCCCGCATCCGCGTACTTATTGCCGGATTCGCCATTGCAGGTGCCCTCGCGGCGGTTCCTTTCCTCAGCGAAGTTTTCACGGATGCGGGAGCGGAAGCACAGAACAGCGCGCTCTATCGGATCGACCTTCTCTCGCTCGTCACGCAGATGTCACCGGTGGGATTGAGCAGCGAATATCACGTCCTCCCGGACGGACAGGTCTACATCGGCAACTTCCAGTCGATCGACAGTCAGCTGATCCTGCTCGGACTCCAGCTGGGCTTCATTCCGCTCGTCCTTCTCCTCATTGCGCTTGTGACCTCAGTCGTTTTCCTGTTTACCGGGCGAGCCAACACCGCCCTGGTCGCACTTGTGGCCCAGATCCCGGCCCTCGCGACGGTGGCCCTCATCACCCAGCTGCCCTACCTGCTCTGGTTCGTGGCGGGGCTAGGCGTCTCCCTCTATATTGAGGACAGATTCGCCCGAGAAGTGGCGGCACATCAGTTCGGGGTCACTGCTTCCAAGTGGCGAATGGAGACAGCATGACTAAGCACGAGGACACCCTCACGCTCGCGCGGGTCGCCCTGATTATTCGGCGCTATTGGCTTGTGATAGTGATCACGACCCTTCTTGGCGGGGGTGGCGCCTTCATCATTTCGAAATCACAGACGCCGCTGTACGAGGCGAACTCCTCGGTATATTTCTCGCTCCGTCAGGGTGACAGCAGCTCCGACCTCAACCAGGGCTCGGCCTACACGCAGGCCCAGATGCTGTCATTCGCACAGCTGGCTACCTCGCGAATCACCCTCCAGCGCGTTATTTACGACCTCGACCTGGATGTGACCTCGACGAGCCTCGCGCGAAACATCACGGTGACCTCGCCGCAGAACACGGTGATCCTCAATATCTCGGTGTCGTCCACCTCGGCTGAACGCGCGGCCGCCATCGCGAATTCGGTCTCCGCGAACCTCGCAGACGTTGTTGTCGAACTGGCGCCCTCCGACGATTCCCGGACGGCCACCGTCTCTGCACGGGTCATCGATCCTGCCGTGACGCCGAGCGTCCAGGCGTCACCGAATAAGAGCCGCGATACCGCGATCGGTGTGCTCCTCGGGCTGCTCGCGGGCATTGTCGGCTGCATCCTGTTCACCCGACTGGATACGCGCGTTCGAAGCGCGGAGGCCGTCGGAAGCCTGACCGAATCACCTGTTCTCGGGCAGATCGGACGACTGGCACCCTCCGACGACCCGCGACCGCTTATGTTGCGCGAGCCCAACGGAGAAGACGCGGAATCCTTCCGGAGAGCCCGTGCCGGCATGAGGTTCGCATCGGTTGACAAAGATGTCCGCGTGATCCTTGTCACCTCGGGAATACCCGCCGAGGGCAAGACCACCGTGTCGGTCAACCTCGCGCTCGCCATGGCAGAAACCAACGCACGCGTGCTTCTCGTGGATGCGGACCTGCGCCGACCCCGGGTCGCGAGTGCTCTCGCTCTGGACGGCACCATCGGGCTGACGACAGTTCTCGTTGATGACGTGTCGCTCGAAGAGGCGCGGCGACCGTATGCCAGGACCTCGCTCGACCTGCTGCTCTCGGGTGATTCGCCGCCGAATCCCTCCGAATTGCTCTCATCGGACCGGATGACCCAGGTGATCGCCGAACTCTCTGCCGAGTACGACATTGTCATCGTGGACTCGGCGCCCGTGCTGTCAGTCGCCGACGCCACCCTGCTTGCACCGCACGTTGATTTGATCCTGCTCGTGGTGAATGCGTCGAAGATCCGCAAGGCGCAGCTGGCCAAGTGCATTGAGGCCCTCGAGGTGACGGGTGCGCACATCTCTGGCATCGTCCTCAACCGTCTCAAGCTCTCGAAGCGACGCGACGACTACTACTACGGCGCGCTTCCCCCTGAGGGCGAGCCTCGGAAATGGAAGCTGAGGCGTTCCAAGCCCTCCGCTGAGGCACCGGTTGATGAGCCGGCTCCGGAAGACGTCGCCCCCGAGGAAGCCGTCCGTGACGACATCGTCATCGAGGACGTCGTGGTCGTCGAGGAAATCATCTTTGAAGAGGTTGTTGAGGAACCGGTTATCGAGGTGTTCATCGAGGAACCTGTCGCTGAGGAACCGGTCCTTGAAGAACCAGTCGCTGAGGAACCGGTCAGCGAGGAACCCGCTCCGATGACGGCTGCCAGCGAGCCGAGCGTTGATGCGCCAGCTCCTTCGAAGCCTCATCGGAAGCGCCGGTCACGGCGGACCCCCTCCGCGACCACAGCGGCGCGATCAGCTAACACCGCTGCGGAGCAGAAGGACAGCCCGCCCGAGTAGCTCCTGTGCGCGCCCGCGCGATGCGCGCGCACGCTCCGTCAGGGAAGGATCCGCAACCAGCGTCAGGACGGCGGCGGCCACATCCGGCCCACCCGACAGCTCCACGACGTACGGCCATTCGATCGAGCGCATGAGCGGCTCGAACTTGCGGGAGTAGGCCATGGCGATTGCGGGCACGCCGGTCGAAAGCGCGTTCAAGCAGGCGTGCATCCTCGCCCCGATCACGACATTCGCTGAAGCGATAAGCGCTCGCGCGTCGTCAAGCTCCTCGGGAACGACAAGGTCGATTCTCCCGTCGAATTCGGCGAGCAGCTCGCGTGCCGTCGGCACATCATTGTCGTGATCGCCCGAGTCGAGGACGTGAGGAAGCAGGGTGACTCGTCGGCCATTCGCCAGCAACCCCTCGATGACCTCGCGCACCGCCGAACGATAGGCACGGTGATCGACATGGGAGTTGCTGTTCCACAGCAGCCCCGACACATTGAGCACGACGTCGTGCGCGTCGGCGGGCACCGGCTGGTTGATGCCGAACACCAGATCCGTCACCGTCGCATCCACCCGGCGACCGAGACGGCGAGCGGATGCTTCGCTCGCGGGATCGCGCGAGAACACCCGCGCAGAGCGCCGCAGATTGCGTCGCGCGAGCAGTCGCCCCCGCGTCGTGGTGAACGGTCCGAAGGTCTGCGGTGCCATGACGACCGGTGTGCCAGCCTGCCGTGCGAACTCGTGAACGAGCGACATCACCGTGTGGCGGCGAAGGCCGTAGATATCGGCGAAGCTGTCGCCCGATCGGGTATCCCAAATCAGGTCAAAAGTGCGGAAGTACTCTTGCATCCCCAGCCGACCCGTGATGCGCTCGCGCAGGAGAGCCCGTGGACTGCCCCACGGGATCGTCGCGGGTCGCTGCCCGAAGTCCGCAAAGGTGAATTCTGCGTCCGGCCAGACCGTGGCAAGCAGATCACGGGAGCCTCGGGCAAGTGCGCGGACGCCCAGGTTGGGATTCAATTCGCTCGCCCAGAGGATGAGAATCCGCATGCCTCGCCTCTCGGTCTCTCCGCCGGTTGGCGAGGTCCTTATTTTATGGTCAGCCGCGCGAGTGAATCGCCGATTGCGGCAGCGGACTCCCGTGCATATCCAATGACGGCGTTATGCCGCTTGCGCCGCTCACCGTGCGCGTCAGGGATATCGAGCGGATCAATGACCTTCAGCCGCAAACGCGCAGGCAAGCGCTCCAGCGTGTGGGGAGCTCCGCGGTATCCGTTCATGAGGGCGATCAGCTCGGATGCCGTGATCGGCTCGTCCGGTGCCTCAAGCTCCAGCAGCTCTGCCATCACCTCCGCCGCTTCGACGAGCGTGAAGAATCGGTCTCGCAGCTCGGGATGCGCACGGGCGAGTCCCGAGCGCAATTCGGTCGTCGCCGCAAGCACCATGTCGAAGCCGGCGACATCTACCTCGCGCAGTTTGCGCGAGCGGAAGTCTTGTGCAAACCGGGCCGAGACCGCCTGCTCACCCTCGCCGTCGATCTGCGAGGCGGCCGCCTCACAGAAAGAAGCGCCTGCTACGGCATGCATCCCAGCGCTTTCGACGCGCGCGCCGGGCAGCCGACCCTGCAGTTCGAATTGAGCAGAGGGCGACCGGCAGACGTTTCCGTCGCACACCACAAGGATCGAGAAGGACTCGGGAGGCCACTCCATGATCCGGAGCATACCGCGGTGAGGAAGTGCACCGCGGCCTCCTGAAGTGCACCGCGGCCATAGAATGCCTCCACGTGATGCAATAGCCGAAAGGTCCTCGTGAACCCGATCACCGACCAGCGCGAGCGTGTATCGCTCGACGTCAAGGTCGCGAGCGTGCTCTCGAATGACTCCTGCAGTGGATGCGGTGCCTGCACCCTTCTCGACAGCGGCCTCACCATGCGCGAAAGCGCCGAAGGCTATTTGCGGCCGGTCCGGGTCGAGGGTGGATCGATCACGAGCGGCGCCGCATCCCGATTCAGCACGGTGTGCCCGGGGGTGACGGTGCGGGCCAACACCTCGGCGGGCACCCGGCCGCATCCGACGATGGGTGCATATGTCGGCGTCTGGAAGGCATGGGCGACAGACCCCGAGATCCGATATCACGGAAGCAGCGGCGGGACTCTCACCGCGCTCAGCACCTGGTTGCTCGAAACGGGGCAGGCCGCCCGCGTGACCGGGGCTGCCGCGGGGGTGAACCCTCGTCGGTCGGTGCCGGTGACCTTGAGCAGCCGCGCGGATGCTCTTGCTGCGGCGGGATCCCGCTACACCCCGGTTGCGGCGCTCGCTAACCCTGAGGTGCTGGCAGCAGACACCGTCATCATCGGCAAACCGTGTGAGGCGAGCGCCATTTCGGAACTGCATGACGGTGACCCGCTGGTGCTGTCGTTCTTCTGCGCGGGAACGCCGAGCGCCCGCGCAACCGATCAGCTGCTCCGCGAACTGCAGATCGAGGATGCGGCGCCCGTCGATGAGCTCTGGTATCGCGGTCGTGGATGGCCGGGCGAGTTCACGGCGACCTCGGGATCGACGACGGTGCGCGCGGACTACGACGAAGCCTGGGGGCGGGTTCTCGGCCCCACGACTCAGTGGCGCTGCAAGGTCTGTGCGGACGGCGTCGGCGAGCGCGCGGACATCGTCGCGGCCGACCACTGGGAGGTCGACGAGCGCGGCTATCCCTCTTTCGCCGAAGGCGCTGGAGTCAGCGCCCTCATCGCGCGCACACCGCGCGGGCTCGAGACGATCATGCGGGCGGTCGCCGACGGCGTGATCCATATCGAGGCGCTCACCATGGACTCCCTCGCGGCCGTCCAGCCGCTGCAGCGAGACCGCCGGCGGTTCCTGGCAGCCCGTCTCATGGGATCTCGCCTGGCAGGTCGTCGTACGCCGAAATACCGCGGCTTCGGTCTTCTCGCACTGTCGCTGAGTTCGCCGCGGCAAGCCGTGAGAGTGCTGCGGGGAACCTTCCGGCGGGTGCGCCAGCGATGAGCGAACAGCCCCTCGAACAGCCCCTCTCCCAACGCGCCGCACGCGGGGCCATCTTCACGGTGGTGTCTCAGGGCGCCGGATTGCTCGTGCAGCTGACCTCTGTCGTCGTTTTGGCACGGCTCCTCTCCCCCCATGACTACGGCTTGGTCGCGATTGTTCTAGTCGTTGTGGCATTCGGTGAAACCTTCCGCGACCTGGGGCTGTCATCCGCATCCGTGCAGGCCAAAATCCTGACAAAACGGCAGCGCGACAATCTCTTCTGGATCAACGGCGGCATCGGCCTCGTGCTCGCACTCCTCGTCTTTTTTGCCTCGGGGCTCATTGCCGCCGTCACCAAGTCGCCGGACGTCACCCAGGTCGCTCAGGTGCTCTCCCTGACCTTCCTCGTCAACGGCCTGACCACGCAATATCGCGCGAGCCTGCTCCGCAGCCTGCGCTTTCGGGCCCTGATGATCGTCGACATCTCGGCGGGCGTGCTCGCCCTGACACTGGCGATCCTCGCGGCGGTGGCGGGCTTCGGCTATTGGGCGCTCGTTGTGCAGCAGCTGGGCCTCGTCACCTTCGGGATGCTGGGGGTCGTGATCGCGGCGCGCTGGATTCCGGGTCTTCCGAATCGCGAAGGCGACATCCGTGGGTTCCTTCGATTCGGGTGGAACCTCGTGGGCTCACAGCTCATCGCCTACCTGTCCTCGAACATCGACACGCTCACGGTGGCATTTCGCTTCGGAACCGTTTCCCTCGGCTTCTACAACCGGGCGTTCCAGCTCGTCATGACCCCGGTCAACCAAATCCGCGGGCCCATGACGACTGTGGCCCTTCCGGTCCTCGCGCGCATCCAGGATGCCCGCGAGCGATTCAACGAGTACGTGCTCGTCGGCCAACTGGCTCTCAGCTATCCCCTCTGCCTGGCCCTCGGGGCGGTCGCCGTGCTGGCGGATCCGCTCGTCCTGGTCGCGCTTGGGCCGCAGTGGGGGCCATCCGGTCCCATCCTGCGGCTGCTGGCGACCTCGGCGATGTTCCAGACGCTGGCGTACGTGGGCTACTGGGTCTACGTGTCGCGCGGTCTCGGCAAGTCGCTCTTCCGTTTCTCGATGGTGAGCGCGGCCATCCGGATCGCGTGCATTCTGATTGGATCGCAGTGGGGCGTCATCGGGGTCGCATTCGGCTTCATGATCGGCCCGGCCATCAACTGGCCGATTTCGCTCGGCTGGCTCTCGCGCGTCACCGAGGTGCCGACCCGCCGCCTGTATCTGGGCGCCTTCCGGGTGTTGGGCCTGGTCGCCGTGTCGGCAACGGCAGCGTGGGTCGTGCTGCTTTTCCTGACTGACCTGAGCATGGTCGCCCGCCTCGTGATCGGGCTCGCGAGCTACCTCCTCGTCGTCGCGCTCGCCCTCCTCGTGCCCCGCTATCGAGAGGATGCGGCGACCCTGCTCTCGATCGCGAAGATCATGCGCGGCCCGAAACGCCTCGCACGCGATCCGCTCGCTCACGAGCAGCTCTGAAAGTCGGCAGGCAGCTATGGCGTCCCATCCACTCACGGTGCTCTCCGCGCCCTCTCTGGTCGCTGTGACGGGCAAACGGCACGGCCTGGGCAACAGGGTACGTGTCGTGCTCGGGGCGCGCTCCCTGGCGCGTGCAGAGGGCCGACGATTCTTCTACACCTGGAGTACCGGCGCCGACTTCGGGGCCCGATTCGACCAGCTGTGGCAGATCGACGACGCCACGATCCCCCGTGTAGCTGCGCGCATCCTGTCGGCTCGGTTCCCTTTCCGCGACGAGAAACTCGAATGGCTCGATGACGCGGTACGGGCCGAGCGCGTCGTGCAGATTCGAACCCCCCATGCGCTCCACCTGCCGTCGAACGCGGTCCCCTGGGCGAGCGACCTCCAAAATCTGCACCCCGTTGAGCCGGTCGCAACGCGAGTGTCCGAGTTCTTCGACGCACATTTCGTATCGGCACCGTATGTCGGCGTCATGGTGAGAGCGCACCCGAACTCGCACCACCTGACGCTGCGCGAATCTCCCATTGACTGGTACCTGACGCGGATGCAGCAGATCCGCCGACGGCATCCCGACATTCGGTTCTTTGTGTCGGCCGACACGGTCGAGGCGCAGCAGCGGGTCGTCGAAGCGGTGCCCGGATCGTTCGCGCTCAGCGACAAGGGTGGCTACAACACCACGCGGGCCCTGCAGTCGTCGGTTGCTGACCTGTACCTGTTGGCGAGCTCGACCCACATTCTCGCCCCATACTTTTCGAGTTTCCCCGAACTGTCACAGAAGCTGGCCGGAGCTGATCTCGCTCTCGAGACGTCCCATACGACACCCGTCGAGGATTTCGCTCTGATGATCGTGAACGACCCTACTCAGCCTCACCGCCGTCACCTGGCGTAGGCAAACGAAACGGCCGCGGATCCCGTCCACGGCCGTTTCGCTCCCTGCCCCTACTGCGTCTCCCTGCCCCTACTGCGCAGTGAGGGCGGAAACCTTCGTCACAACCGGCCCGTTGGTTGCCGTGCCGGCGGTGTAGGTCGAGATTCCCAGTTGACCCGCGACCTGAAGGGAGGCTTCCGTGTCCGTCACGGTGGTGGTCCACGTGGCGGGTTCAGGCGTTCCGTCGGGCCAGACTTTGCCGTTCAGCGTCGTCGTGCCGCCGGAAGTAGAGAGGCTGAACCGCACGTTGAGCACGCTGCCCGCCGTGTAGGTGTAGCCGGTGAGGACCTTCGACGCGAACAGCGTCTCGGTGGTGCCGACAGTCTTCGCCAGGTTGACTGTCACGACCCCTGTAGCGGAGACGCGCGCCTTCAGGTGGTAGTCCCCTGCAGCGGTACGACGGGCGAGGAAGTTGAAGTGCGTTCCTCCCCCGTTCGCAACGACGCTGTTCGAGAACGAAACCCGTGCGTCAAGATCCTTGGCGCTCGTGCCGGTCAGGGTGGTGATCCTGGTCGATCCTGCCGCACCGGTCAGCTGACCGAAGCCGCTGGCGACTGACAGGCCGGTTCCTGTGCTCCAGGTCCCTCCGATCGGGGCGGTTCCCCATGAGCTCGGAAGGGTTCGGGCGAAGTCGTCCTGAGCCAGATACACAACTGACGTTGTGACGACCGATTTCGCATCGCTACCCGTTGAACCGATGCTGTCCGTCACGACGAGAGTCACCGTGTACGTACTTGCAGCGGCATATGTGTGGCTTGCCGTGACGCCGGTGCCATGAGCTGACCCGTCACCCCAGTTCCAGTCGTAGCTCAGGGTGGCGCCGTCCGACGCTTGCGATGCACCAGCATCCACCGACAGCGTGAGCGCTGTCGCTGACGCCGTGAATGATGCCGTCGGTGCCGCGTGGGTCACGGACACTGTCGTCGTCGCTGCAGCGCTCGTCGCGCCTTGGCTGTCAGTCACCACAAGCGACACCGTGTAATTACCGGGGGCCGCGTAAAGGTGAGACGGATTGGCAATGGTCGAGGTCGTTCCGTCGCCGAAGGCCCACTGGTAGCCCGTGATCGTCGCGCCGTCGAATGCGGTGGATCCCGTTCCACTGAAGGTGCCCGTCAGCCCGCTTGTCGACGACACGATGTTCGCGTTCGGCGCCGTGTGAGGCGCTGTGGCCACGACGCTCTGCGTCGACGTCCCGGTGAGGCCGGAGCTGCTCGTGACCGTCAGGACCACCGAATATGTTCCGGGGGCCGCGTAGGCGTGAGTCGGCTGCGCACCGGTTCCCGTCGAACCGTCACCAAAGTTCCATGCGTACGAGAGCGTCTGTCCGCTGGGTGCCGTCGATCCCGTCCCATCGAATGCGACGGACTGGTTCGTCACGACGCTCGTGAATGACGCAGTCGGAGCAATCGCTCCGCGCCCGAGCGCGTTGTGTGTCGACGCCTGCGATGCGGTCAGGGCCATCGGGTACACCGCGAACTCGTCCAGCTGGCCGGAGAAGTTCTTGGAACTCGGCTGGTCGGGCCATCCGCTGAGGCTGTCTCCGCCCAATCGCCAGTACCCGGGGTAGGACTGCGCGCCGGTCGCGCTGTTGGTTCCGATCAGCTGACCGTCAATGTAGAGCGCCATACCGTTCGGACCCTGGGTGCCCACGACGTGGTGCCAGGCGTTGTTGTTGTAGGCCGAGGAACTCTTGATCACCTTGGTTCCGCCGTCGAAATTGCCGTATTCAATACGACCGTTATTGGTCATGTAGATATGACGGTCGTAGTTGGCGGAGGTGCCCGTCGGAGAGCTGCCGTACCCGGCGAGCTTTCCGCCCGAATTGGTTGTCGTCTTGAACCACACCTCGATCGAGTAGGCCGGAGTGGTCGGGACGTTCGTCGGCGTGTAGATGTTCGACGACCCACTACCGGTGAAGTTCGACGCGACCGAGGGGTCACCGCTGAGGGCGCCCGTCGAGGTGCTCGTCACCGCGGATCCGATGGTGCCGTCGTTCAGTCCTGCCCAGTCAGACTCCACCGGGCCGCTCGGGGTTCCCAGGCGCCAGAACAGGCTCGCGCCGTCGTTGAGAACTGCCGACGGGTACGGTGTCGGCGACACCGAGCTGACGGTCACCGGAATCCAATTGCTGGCGGCAACGGTGCCCGCGGGATCTGCCGCAGTTATTCGATATTGCTGCTCAGAACCGGCCGGAAGGCCCGAGTCTGTGAAAGTCAACGCAGGTTGGTTCCAGTACATCGAGACAGCGGTCGTCGTCGCGATCGGCGCGGCGGTGCCCAGACGATACAGCTTGTACGTGAGGGTCAGGTCGTCACGATCCCAGTTGGCGGGGATGGACACCCGCACGCTTCCTGCAGCGTTCGACTTCGCCGTCATCCCGGTCCAACGGTCACCGGCAAGCCGAGGTCCGTCCGTGTCGGGAACATTATTCGCAAACCTCGCAATACCCTGCTGAGTTTGGCCGTTCACATAGGGGAATTCGCCGCCCACCAGCAGGTACGTGCCGTTACCGGTCATCGTCCAGCCTGCCTGACCGCCAGCACCATCGCCCGTGAAGGTTCCTGTCGTCCAGTCCGGGAACCAGTCGATCGCGGCGGGGGCCGGGTAGCCCGACCAGTCAGCGTAGATGCTGTTCACATAGGGAGACCGGGTGAGCGTGCCCTTTGCCGCTGCCGTGTAGGCGGTGGCGTTGCGCATGTAGAGGCTCGACGGATTCGACTGCGGCGGGCCACCCATTGTGGAGCACTCATGCTGGTGGCTCGTGGTGTACACATTGATGCCATCCGAGTACACGCCGTAGTGGTCGCCGTGGCAGTCAGCGATCCAGTTGATGTTGCCCGTCTCGCCTTCTGCCGCGAATGTGCCCTCAAGGTTTCCGACGGTCTTGTTGGCAAAGACCCAGCCTGTGCCGTACACCGAGGTCTGGTCTGTCGAGAGTGCCCAGATGCCGGCCCGTCCCGCGTAGGTTCCCGTACCCATGCCGTTGATCACTGTCGCTGGCGCGGCCCACGGAACCAATGCTCCCGAGGCCGGGTCGAGCGCTGCGAGCCCGCGCTGGGACACGCTATTCACGGTGCCGAAGCGGCCAGCAGCAATGATCTTGGTGCCCTGGGGGTTCATAACCATGGCATCGACCTGAAGATCTGAGGTAGGAGCCCAGCCCAGAAGTGCGCCGTTGCTGGCCTGGAATGCGACGAAGTTCTTACGCGTGACACCGGCACCCGCGCCGATCAGGCCACTGACGTAGACGGTGCTGTTCGTCGCGACGATGGCGTTCACAAACGATCCACCAACCGCGGGCTGGAAGGTGGTGAGCAGAGCACCCGTTGCGACGTTGAACGCCGCAATGTTCCACCGAGTCTTCCCATCGACCGAGTTGAAACTGCCTCCCACATAGAGAGTTGCGCCGTCGGGCGACAGCGCCATCGCCTTCACCGCGCCGTTGATCACCGGAGCGAACGACGTCGCAACACCCGTGTTGATGTTGTACGCCAGGATGTTACTGCGCGGCATGAGGTTCGTTCCGGCCGCTGCGCCCGCCGGACGCGCGTTGCTGAAGCTTCCGCCTGCGAAAACGGTGTTTCCGGCAATGACCTGCACCCAGACAACACCCGAGTCGATCTGCACGGAGGGCAGCGGGGCCGACGTCACTGTCGATGCACTGCGCTGCTCGATCGGCGCCGGGACGGGAAGCACGTCGGCCGATGCTGCGGAAACCGGAGCGAGGAATAAGCCGGCCGCGACGACGACAATTCCCGTGAGGAGGCCGAGCGGGCCACGCGCATGGGGGGCGGAAAGTTTCATGGTCGGGATCTCTCTTGCTCTATTGGGAGGCGCTGCCGGTGAAAAGCGCTTGCGGCGCTCCACCCGCGTAGGAAACAGAAATGGTGATCGGGTTGTAATTCGTTGCAGGAACTCGGAAGACATAGACGCCGCTCAGCGAGGCGCCGGCAGCAACCTCCTGTGTGAACGGCTGCGAAGGTTCGGATGTGGTCGGTTGGCCGAGCCCACCCGAACCATCTGTCAAGGTCACGACGGTTGAACCGAGGTCGATCGTTGCCGAGGTGCCGTTTGTCACCTTGACTGTCGCTGCGATGGCGGGCCCCTGGATCTCGCCCGGGGTCTGTGCCTTCACCTGAACGAACTTCGCGGAGGTCACGGTGATGGTGACCTTGCTCGGCAGCTTCGCGGGGTCGCCCAATGCTGCCTTCGTCACGCCTCCCGGCTCTGCCGAGGGGATGACGTCTTCAATCGAGCCGCCGCCGGGAGCGGGCACTGGCGTGCTGTGCGTCACCGCGGTGCTTCCGCCGGGCGCCTTCTTCGGGGCGCTGGGGGCACATCCCGCAATCGCCACCGCAACGACGAGCGCGACCGCACCAACAACGATGGCGTGCCGAGCGCGTCCCAGCTCCGGAGACCTCATGGGGTCAGCTCCGGAACGTAATTCTGAAACGAGCGGGGGGAAACGCTCGCACAGGGTGCGATTGGGTACACGGGTTCTCTTCGGGGGAAAGAGATCTCTGGGGGGAGAGATATTCGGATGGGGTACCCGACAGGGTCCGTGAAGAAGCTGCAGGGGTGTCTGTGAGGATACTCCACAGATCCGGTCACGTCTACCGCTCATGGTCACGATTTGTCGGCGCCACGCCGAGAAGGCGAAACTCGCGGACCCGGCGGCCTGAATGCCACACTCAAGGACATGACGCCGCCCGACCGCCCAGCCGGCCCCCTCCATTCGGCAGCGGTGGTCGTGGTCAACTACGGATCACATGGCCTGCTCGAAACCAATTTGGCCGGCGTCAGCTCACTCGCCCCTGAGGCGAGCTACGTGGTTGTCGATAACTTCAGCACGAGCGAAGAGCAGGAGCGTGTCGCCCAGCTCGGTGCTGCCAAGGGGTGGATCGTTGTCAACCTCGCCACCAACTCCGGATTCGGCAACGGCGTGAACGCGGGCGTCGAGGCCGCGATCGCGGCGGGCTGCACATCGGTGTTGGTGCTGAATCCCGATGCGAGCATCGCGCGCACCAGCCTCGAGCGACTCATCTCCGCAGTCGAGAACGACCGGCAGTTGATGGTCGCGCCCGTCGTGCGGGAGTCGAATGGTCGGGTGTGGTCGGCCGGCTCGGACGTGCTGCTCGACGATGGTCGGATGAGCAACCCGCGCCGCCGGCCAGAACGCGAGGGGCGCCCCTACCGCGAGTGGCTAAGCGGTGCCTGCTTTGCAATCTCCACGGAGCTGTGGCAGAAGTCGGGCGGTTTCGATCCCGATTACTTCCTCTACTGGGAGGACGTCGATCTGTCACTGCGCGTCCAGAACGCTGGCGGTCGGCTCGCTGTCGACACGGAGGCGGAGGCCATCCACGATGAAGGCGGGACCCACGGTCAGAGACTGCGGTGGCGCGCCAAGTCGGAGACCTATTACTACTACAACATTCGGAACCGTCTTATCTATGCGGCGAAGCACGTCAATGAAGCCCAGCGGAGAAACTGGATGAGGGTGGCTCCTCGGGTCTCGTACGAGATCCTGCTGCAGGGGGGCCGCGCCCAATTCTTGCTGCCCTGGATTCCGGTTCGAGCGCTTGTGAAAGGAATCCGGGACGGGCGACGGTTCATCCGCGCAAACGCGTAATCGCCGCCACGCCGCCTCGCTAGCGACCGGTCCAGGAGTCGACGATGTCCGTCATATCAAACGCCACGACCTCTGTCATCCCGTCCCAGGCCACGAACTCGGCGACATCTCCCGAGTTGGTGAGGGCGTGCACGGCTTCTTCGCGCGTCGCCCATTCGACGATGGCAAGGTATTCGCCGTTCTCGAGTTTCACCAGGGCGGTGTGCGTAAGCCCTGACCACTTGGCTTTCAGAGCAGCGTTGGCCGCCTGGTGGGCGGCAAGGATCTCCTCGTCGGAGTAACCCTCCTTAACTGTGAGACGAACGAGCTCAATGGTGGTTGCTGACATCCGTTGTCGTACCTTTCGTTTGGTGTGGCGCGAGCTTACCAAGCGGATAGTAACAATCGTCAGTCGCGGAGGCGTTCCTTATATTCGTTCTTCGCGTGCGTGGCACTGCGCTCGGCCTCGGCCCTCTTCACGTCCCCTTCGGCACGCTTCACTTCGGCGTCGGCTTTCATCTCGTCGACTTTGTCGCTGACACGCTCTTTGGTGTCATCCACGGCCTCGCCGATCTTCTTGCCTGTCGCCTCGGCAGTATCCTTCGCGTCGTCCATGAGTCCCATGATCTTCTCCCTCGTCGATGGCGGTCACTTCGTGTGCCAGCAGGGTACGTCCGGTGGGAGAGGTGACATCAGGGCCTTGACAGGAGCCGCGCAAGGCGCAGTTGGCCCGCGACTCCCAGGCCTGCGCCGACGACAATGACGACCCCGAAGGCAATTGCGACCGCGGTGAGACCGACGACGGGCACGAGCGCACCCGCCACAATCGCGGGCACCCCGAACGCAAGATAGGCGACAAGGTAGATGGCGGCAAACAGTTCGGCGCGTTCGTGCGCCTCGACTTCGGAGCCCAGGATGCGGAGCGTCCCCGACAGGACGGACCCGAACCCGAGACCGCCCACTACCCCGCCAACCCACACGAGCGGCAGGATGGCTGCGGCAATCCCCGAGGTGACCAATGCGGCCCCGAGGATCACGCCGAAGCCGCCGAAGATCAGCAGGCGCTGCGGAGCAACACGGCCAGTGGCAACTGCGGCAACGCCTCCGGCGATCGGCTGCAGGCTCGCGGTGAGGCCGTTCTCGAAGGGACTGTGGTGGGCGAAGACCGACCCGAGAATTGTCGGCATCAGTCCCATGAAAAGTGCGCCCAGCATCCAGGCCGCCGCCTGCGAGGGAACGGCGACGGTGAACTGACGCCGCACACGCGCCGGGACCGCCAAGCGTGGAATGAGGGATGCGCGCGCGCCGGGCCGGCGGCTGACGGTCTCGGGGATGAAGATCGCGAACAGCGTGCCCAGCGTCATGATCATGGTGAGGGTCAACCAGATCGTGAACGCGGCAGCGCCGTTGAATTGCGCGACAGCTCCCGCCAGCAGCGACCCGCCACCGAGTCCCACCGCTGGTGAGACGCTGCCCATGATGGCTCCGCGGCGCTTCTGGTGCGCGGGTGCAAGCTCCAGAATTGCGGCGGTGAAGGCGCTCGTCGCGATTCCTGTCGCAATGCCCTGCAGCACGCGCGCTGCGACAACCCATTCGATCGAGGGTGCCACGAGGAACACGACCATCGACCCGAGCTCGAGCCCGAGTGCGAGAACCAGGACGGGCCGCCTGCCAATGTGGTCGGACAGTGAGCCGAAGACGAGAAGCGCCGCAAGCAGAGCTATCGCATAGACACCGAAGGCAAGGGTCAGCAGCGACGGGGCAAAGCCCCATTCGGTTTCGTAGATCGGGAGCAGGGGGGTGGGTGCGCCCGCCGCAAGGAAGAAAGAGGCGAAGGCGATCGAGACACCCACGAAGGCCACCGGGGTCGGCAGCTGAAAGCGTCGTGCTGGTGATGCGCCCGCGCTCATGCCACTCCCCTGGGTTTTGTCTCGGTCTTGGACCACACGGTGATCCAACGTGGTGTTTGCAACACTTGTTGCATTACGACCGTACCCGCGCGTGGCTGGCTAATGCAAATATCTTTGCTTTAGACTGCCAGCATGGCTGTCGCACACGTGCACAAGATGGATGCGACGAATCGCCGACCCGGCGGACGGAGCGCCGAGGTGTTGGGGCGCGTCCGGTCGTCGGTCGAGAGCCTCATCGCCGAGCGTGGCGCGGAATCGCTGACCATCCCGATGCTGGCCGAGCGTGCCGGAGTGCAGCCGTCGAGTCTGTATCGCCGCTGGGGCGACATCTCTTCGCTGCTCAACGACCTCGCCACCTACAAGCTGGACCCCGACCGCCCCCTCACCCTCACCGGCAATCTCGTCGAGGATGTGCGGAGCTGGGCCACCGAAATCGTCGCCCACTATTCGAAACCCGAAAACGCGGCGATGCTGCGCGCGGGAGCCGCCTCTGCTGGCACCCGCGAATCGGACTGCCTGCGCCATCGACGCGCGGAGGCGGCGGCCATCCTGGAGCAGGCGCGGGATGCCGGGGACACCACTGTCGAGGACCTCCTCAACCGCGTGACGGCGCCGATCATCTACCGGGTGATCTTCTCGCCGTGGGACCTCGGGGTGGAGTTTGTGGATGGGGTGGTTACGGATTTGGCGCGGACGGCACGGTGAGCGCCGTGGTGGCGCTGGAGGCCGCCTGTTGATACCTTCTCAGCTGCACCCCTCCACAAGTCGCTAAAAACGAAAGAAGCCACATGCCGCTCCCGGAAGCTCAGTGGCTCGACGACCCGGAGGACCCGAGTCAACTTCGGTGGTGGACCGGCACAGAATGGTCCCCCAACACCGCTGCCCGGCCTGAACGGGCGACCAGCATTGAGGACGCCACC
>DATMIW010000026.1:0-28575 GCA_035554115.1 Pseudolysinimonas sp.
GAGCGGTGTACGTATCGGGGATGCCGACAGGGTCAGGCTCGGCGCGCACCTCGCACACGGGACGACGGTGATGCACGAGGGCTTCGTCAACTTCAACGCGGGTACCCTCGGCACCTCGATGGTCGAGGGTCGCATTTCGCAGGGTGTCGTCGTCGGTGACGGGTCGGATGTCGGCGGCGGCGCCTCGATCATGGGAACCCTGTCAGGCGGCGGCACGCAACGCGTTGCCGTGGGTGAGCGCGCACTGCTGGGCGCCAACTCGGGCATCGGCATCTCGATCGGCGACGATTCTGTTGTCGAAGCCGGGCTCTATGTGACCGCGGGCACCAAGGTGACTCTGCTGTCGGGGGATGCCGAACCACGCTTCGTCAAGGCGCTCGAGCTGAGCGGTGTGGCCGGCCTCCTCTTCCGCCGCAACTCCGTCACGGGAGCCGTCGAGGTGCTGCCGCGCTCGGGCGGCTCGATCGAGCTGAACGCCGCCCTACACGCCTAGGTTCGCCACATCCGTGCAGCTGTTCGCAATCCGCTAGCTCGTTCGTACTGCTGCACGGATTGCAAACAGCTCACCTGTCGCGGCCCGGCTAGTGCGTCGCGCGCAGCTCCGCCAGATCGATCGCGATGAGAAGCCGCTTGCGATCTTCGAGACCCTCGAGGTAGTCCGGGTCCGACGCCGAGACCGCATCCCCTGCGAGGCGCCCCTCCAGCGAAGCCGACACCTCATCCCATGCCTGTTCGCGGGCGCGCTCGACCAGGGCGCGCACAAAGTCGGCGTCGCGACTGAGCTCATCAAGCCGATCGGCTAGCGCGCGGTAGGTTTCCCCCCGCAAAGCGAGCGCGTCGACATCCGCGTCGCGGTAGTCCGATTGGTGGAGTGCCGTCCCTGAGCGCCCCAGCGCGCGTTCGAGTGCGAGCTGGATGCGATCCGCATCTTCGCGCTTCTCCTCGGCCATCTTGCGCAGTTCGCTGCGTGCCGCGGCGGCGACCAGCTTGGTTTCGAAATCGGAGTGGTCGCGCATCGCCTGCACGATGATCCGGTTCTTGATCGACATGCGCACTGTCGAGCCGACGATCAGTACGCCTTCGTCGACAAGGTCCTCGAGCGGAGTCGGCGGTTGCTTCGGTGGGGCGACATAGCGACCCACGTCAACACGGTGCCGGCGACGGAATATCGCCCCGCCCCGTTCTCTGAAAGATCGCGTGGCTGCCTACCGTTCGGTCGGCCACGGGCGCGCAGGCGGCCCGACGTACAGCTGCTGGGGACGACCGATCTTCGTCACGTCGTCGTTCGACTCGCGCCAGTGGGCGATCCACCCGGGCAGTCGGCCGATGGCAAAGAGCACGGTGAACATCCGCATCGGGAAGCCCATCGCCTTGTAAATAACACCGGTGTAGAAGTCCACATTGGGGTAGAGCTTGCGCTCGATGAAGTACTCGTCGGCGAGGGCAACCTGCTCGAGCTCTTTCGCGAGGTCCAAGAGCGGGTCGTTCACGCCGAGTGCGGTCAAAACCTCGTCCGCGCTCTCTTTGACGAGTTTCGCACGCGGGTCGAAATTCTTGTAGACGCGGTGGCCGAAGCCCATGAGACGGATGCCGTCTTCTTTGTTCTTGACCCGCTCGACGAACTTGGCCACGCCTTCACCCGAGTCACGGATCTCGCCCAGCATCTTGAGGACGGCCTCATTGGCTCCCCCGTGCAGAGGTCCGTACAGGGCATTGATGCCCGCCGAGATCGAGGCGAAAATGTTGGCCTCGGTCGAGCCGACGAGTCGGACCGTCGAGGTCGATGCGTTCTGTTCGTGGTCTTCGTGCAGGATCAACAGGCGATCGAGCGCCTTGACGAGCACCGGATCGACCTCATAGGTCTCGGCCATATTGCCGAAGTTCAGCTTGAGGAAGTTCTCGATGAAGTTGAGGTCGTTGTCGGGGTAGAGGAATGCCTGCCCCAGAGCCTTCTTGTGCGCATATGCCGCGATCACCGGAAGCTTGGCGAGCAGGCGAATTGTCGAGAGCTCGACCATCTCGGGGTTGTGCGGGTCGAGCGAGTCTTCGTAATACGTCGACAGGGCAGAGACAGCCGAGGAGAGCACGGACATCGGGTGCGCGGTGTGCGGCAACGCCGAGAAGAAGTGCTTGAGGTCTTCGTGAAGCAGCGTGTGCCGCTGCACCTTCTCGCTGAACTCGGCAAGTTCAGACGGCGAGGGCAGCTCACCGTAGATGAGCAGCCAGGCGACCTCGAGGTAGGTGGAGTTTTGAGCCAGATCTTCGATCGAGTAGCCGCGATAGCGCAGGATGCCCGCGTCGCCGTCGATGAAGGTGATCTTGCTCTCGGTCGACGCGGTGTTAACAAACCCCTGGTCGAGGGAGGTCAGCCCGGTCTGCTTCGTAAAGGTCGACGCATCCATCGCGTCTTTACCTTCTACGGCGCGCAGCACCGGAAATTCTGCGGTCTTCCCCTGGTAGGAGAGTGTGACCTTGTCGTCGGGATCGCCGGCTTTTTCGCTCACGAATACAGCCTAAGGGGTTGCCGTGACCACTGCTGATACCACCAAGGATCTGGCTCAGACGTTGGAGAGAGCCCTCAAACGCACCTCGGCCGCAGACACGCGCTCATCTGTCGTCGTGATTGCCACGCGCACGTGATGGGTTCCGGCGTCACCATAGAAGGTGCCGGGCGCAGCCAGGATGCCGAGCTCGGCGAGCGCGTCAATTGTCGCCCATGCGTCGTCACCGCGTGTGAGCCACAGGTAGAGCCCCGCGTCACTCGAGTCGACGCGGAACCCGGCGGCCTCGAACGCGGCCTGCAGGCGCATGCGACGGGCGCGATACACCTCACGCTGTGCGTCCACATGTGCGTCATCACCCAGCGCCACGGCAACTGCCGCCTGAATCGGGGCCGGCGGAGCGAGACCCAGGTGCTTGCGCGCCTGGACGAACTCGGCGATCAGATCACCGCATCCGGCCACGAATCCGGCTCGATAGCCCGCGAGATTCGAGGATTTGCTGAGCGACGACACCGACAGCACGAGTCGACGAGAGTCACCGATCACCCGCTCGTCGAGAATGGTCGGGGTCGGCCCGGACCCGCGCCAGTTGAGCTCGGTGTAGCACTCGTCGTTGGCGATCACGGCACCGAGTTCGCGGGCGCGAGCAACAGCCCGCGCGAGGAACTCGATCGACAGCACCCGGCCATCCGGATTCGACGGGCTGTTGAGCCACACGAGCTTGGTGTCGTCGGGCCACTCGTCCGGCTCGTCTGACACGGTCACGGAAGCACCCACAAGAGCAGCACCTACCGCGTAACTCGGGTAGGCGAGTGTGGGCTGCACCACGGTGTCGCCGGAATGCAGCCCCAGCAGAAGCGGCAGCAGGGCGATGAATTCTTTGGAACCAACGGTCGGCATGACATTCGCTTCGCCGAGCGTCACACCGTGGCGACGGTCATACCAGTCGACGATCGCGGCGCGCAGCACTCGCGATCCGGCTGCTGTTGGGTAACCGGGGGCATTGGATGCCGCCTCGAGCGCCTCGCGGATGAGGGCCGGGGTCGGATCGACGGGCGACCCGACTGCCAGGTCGACGATCCCATCCGGATGGGCGGTGGCACGGCTTCGCGCTGCCGCGAGAGCATCCCAGGGAAAGTCAGGAAGATCGAGGGGCACTAGCCAGCCTGGGGCGGAAGTGCCGAGATCAGTGCGTGGTCGCCCGCGATGACTCCCACTTTGGATGCGCCACCGGGAGACCCGACCTCTTCGAAGAACTCGACGTTCGCCTTGTAGTAGTCGGCCCACTGGTCGGGAAGATCGTCTTCGTAGTAGATCGCCTCGACGGGGCACACGGGCTCACACGCTCCGCAATCCACACACTCGTCGGGGTGGATGTACAGCATGCGGTCGCCCTCGTAGATGCAGTCGACAGGGCATTCATCGATGCACGCGCGATCTTTGACATCTACGCATGGGAGAGCGATTACATAAGTCACTGAGTCATTCTATTCGCTCGCGCGGTGCCTGCTTCACCCACGAGCTTCTGTCGGCGACGCCGGCCGACCCGGACGGGGAGCACAACCGTGAGAACCGTTACGGCACAGGGGATACCAAGCCAAATCAGGTCGATCGGATCCGTGAAACCGACGACCCGCCCGCCCGCTCCGGTGAAGGTGGCGGCCCCCACCCCGAGGAACGCGCCGAGTCCGGCCGCTCCCCCGATGGTCCGACTCTCGAATATCAGACGGAACCCCGCAGCGGCGGCCGAGATCAGCACCGCCCCGCAGACGATGCCCCACGGCATGAGCAGTGCGTGGGTGAAGCTGGTGAGGAATCCGATCGCAAACCCGATAGCGAGGGCGAAGACCGCTGCGACGGCGATGACGAAGGGTCCGTCTGAACCGGCCGCGGCCGAAGGTTCGTCGCGCATGGAGCACCGCCTTTCGCAGCAACAGTACGCGGTGGACACCGAGTGTTCGCAGAGCTATGGTTGATTTGGTTAGGTTAGCCTCACCATCCCCACCTCACTTATTTCTGAAGGCACCCGTGCTCGCGAACTACCTCATCGGCCTGCGTGAAGGTCTCGAAGCGGGCCTCATCGTCGGCATTCTCGTGGCGTACCTGCACAAGATCGGCCGCCGCGATGTGCTGCCGCGCCTCTGGCTGGGCATCGGTGTCGCAATTCTCGTTGCTCTCGCAGTGGGGGCCGCCCTGACCTTTGGCCCCTACGGCATGAGCTTTCAAGCCCAGGAACTGCTCGGCGGCGGGCTTTCGATCATCGCTGTGGGAATGGTCACCTGGATGATCTTCTGGATGGCGAAGCACGCTCGCTCACTGACCGGCGAACTGCACGGCCAGCTTGATCGCGCCGTGGGCGGATCAGCGGTCGCCCTCGTCATCCTGGGAATCGTCAGCGTCGGCCGCGAAGGGGTCGAGACCGCCCTGTTCGTCTGGGCGAGCGTGCAGGCCACAGGAGAAGAGACGCTCGGCTGGCTGGGCGCTGTCCTCGGCATCCTGACTGCAGTGGTTGTCGGTTACCTGATCTATCGCGGTTTCGTCCGTATCAACCTGGGTCGCTTCTTCTTCTGGACCGGGGTGTTCCTGGTCGTTGTTGCGGCCGGCGTCCTCGCCTACGGAATCGGAGACCTGCGCGAAGCAGGCGTATTCCCCTTCGGCAGCACCATTGCCTTCAGTCTCGCTTCGGCCATTCCTGCCACGAGCTGGTATGGCGGGCTGCTGGCCGGAATCTTCAACTTCACCCCTGAGCCCACATGGGCTCAGGTCGCGGCCTGGATTGCCTATGTGGTTATCACCCTGGCCTGCTTCCTCCGAGCCAGCGGCGTTTTCGCAGGCCGAGCGAAGGCGCCGCGCCTCGACAGTCGCCCCACGGCTGACCCAGCCGTCTAATCCGATCTCGTTCCACCGACAGGAGAGCTATGTCCATCCGCCGCCAACTGCGCAGGCCACTATTCGTTGCGAGCGGCGCCATCGCCGCATCTCTCGCCCTCGCCGGATGCGTCGCCAACAATGCCGGAGGTGGCTCTGCGCTCACTGTCGACATCACCGACGACACCTGCACCGTCTCTGAGTCGACTGCCACGGCCGGCGCTGTCACCTTTACACTCACCAACTCGGGCAGCGACACCAACGAGTTCGAAATCCTCGCCGAGGACAAACTGCGGATCGTGGGCGAAAAAGAGAACGTCACCCCCAAGCAGAACGTCAGCTACACCTTGCATCTCGAACCGGGCATCTACTACACGGCCTGCAAGTTCCAGCTTGTCGGCGCCCCGATCGGTCTCGCCAAGTTCACGGTGACCGGCGACTCCGTCAAAGCCGACGACGATGAGCAAAAGCTCATCGACGAGGCCGTGACCAACTATGTTTCGTACGTCAAATCGCAGACCGGCGAGCTCGTGCCCGCCGTGAAGAACTTCGTCGACGCCTATGTCGCCGGCAACGACGCGCAGGCGCGCGAATTGTTCGCGTCGACCCGCGTTTTCTACGAGCGCATCGAACCGACGGCCGAGGCATTCGGCGACCTCGACCCGAAGATCGACTACCGCGAGGTCGACGCTGTTGCGGAGGGCCTCGACTGGACCGGCTTCCACCGCATCGAGAAGGATCTGTGGCCGCCGGCCGCGGGCGAGCTGAACTCCGACGGCACAAGCGCCCTGCTGGATTGGGCTCCCTCGACCCCTGCTGAACGTGCCGCCTTCGGCAAGGGCCTGATCGACGACGTCGATCAGCTCTACACGCTCGTCTATGCGAAGAAGTTCACCGTTTCCCTCGCCGACATTTCGAACGGCGCAATCGGCCTGCTCGACGAGGTGGCCACCGGAAAGATCTCGGGCGAAGAGGACTGGTGGTCGCACACCGACCTCACCGATTTCGCCGCGAACGTGCAGGGTGCCGAGGTCGCATTCGGCAATGTGCATGATCTCGTGAAGAGCAAGGGCGCAACGGGGACGAAGCTTGCGACGAAGATCCAGAAAGAGTTCGACGCGCTCAACGCCCTGCTCGCGAAATACGGCAGCATCGAAACGGGCTTCACGCCCTACGACGAGATCACGGATGCGCAGCGGAAAGAGCTGAGCGACCAGGTCAATTCGCTGGCCGAACCGCTCTCGAAGCTGACCTCAACTGTCCTCGGCCTTTAAGGAAAACGATGAGTGACGAATCCGAATCCCGTCTCAGCCGACGCGGCCTCCTCGGCCTTGCCGGAGCGGGGGCAGCCGGGCTCGCACTCGGCGCCTCCGGCGGCGCGGCTATCGCTACGTCTGCAGAGGCAGCCGGCACCTCAGGTGCCGCCGAGAGCTACCCGTTTTTCGGCCGTCATCAGTCCGGCATCACGACCGCCACGCAGGATCGCCTGCATTTCGCGGCGTTCGACCTGGATGCGAGCAGCACGCGTCAGGATCTGCGCGAGCTGCTCTCGGACTGGAGCTATGCGGCCTCTCGCCTGACCCAGGGACTCGAGGTCACAGAAGACGGTGCCGTGGGCGGCTCGCCCCTTGCTCCCCCGGATGACACCGGGGAGGCACTCGGATTACCTGCCGCGGGCCTCACGATCACCTTCGGTTTCGGCCCCACCCTCTTCACCGACGACAGCGGCGTCGACCGATTCGGTCTCGCCGACCGGCGACCCGCGGCGCTTGCTCCCCTGCCGCGC
Source organism: Pseudolysinimonas sp. (assembly GCA_035554115.1). Taxonomy (GTDB): domain Bacteria; phylum Actinomycetota; class Actinomycetes; order Actinomycetales; family Microbacteriaceae; genus CAXTSE01. Next base: position 7,156 of record DATMIW010000026.1, read on the forward strand.
TTCTCGGGTGATGCCCTGCGTCCCGAGTCGAGCGGAGGCGACCTCTGCATTCAGGCGTGCGCTGACGATCCCCAGGTGGCCGTCCATGCGATCCGCAACCTCAGTCGGATCGCGTTCGGGCGGGCCGCCATCCGCTGGTCGCAGCTCGGGTTCGGGCGGACGTCATCGACCTCGACTTCGCAGACCACGCCGCGCAATCTGTTCGGCTTCAAAGACGGCACCGCCAACATCAAGGCCGAAGAGACCAAGGATGTCGCCGAGTTCGTCTGGGTTGCCGACGGAGACGGCCCGGCATGGATGACCGACGGCAGCTATCTGGTGGCGCGCAAAGTCCGCATGGTCATCGAAAGCTGGGACCGCACGCGTCTCGAAGAGCAGCAGCGCGTCATCGGCCGGGAGAAGGGTGAGGGCGCCCCGCTTTCCGGCGGTACGGAATTCACGGAACCCAACTTCACCAAGCCCGACGACGACGGCTCACCCCGCATCGCAACAGACGCCCACATACGCCTCTCACATCCGAAAGCCAACAACGGCGCTCGCATGCTGCGCCGCGGATACAACTATGTCGACGGCAATGATGAGCTGGGTCGGCTGGATGCGGGGCTGTTTTTCCTGTCGTTCCAGCGGGATCCCGAGCAGTTCATCACGGTTCAGCGCAGTCTCGCCGGGCACGACGCCCTCAACGAATACATCAAGCATGTGGGGTCGGCGATATTCGCCGTCCCGCCGGGCGCCCGCAGGGGCGGCTCAATCGGCGACGGCCTGTTCAGCTAATTGCACATCCAATTGCCAGCACGCGAGCTGCTTCGCATGATGTGATTGACACGTCCACTAAATCCCTAAGTTCACTCCCGAGGAGTTGCATGTCCATCACGACCGACCGAATCGCCCCTGTTGACGCCCCCATCATCGATGCCGTTGCTGCCCGGTGGAGCACCCGCGTTTTCGACGCTGACGCCCCGATCGACGAGGCGGCTCTCGCGAGCGCCCTAGAAGCGGGACGCTGGGCATCGTCGGCCTTCAACTTGCAGCCGTGGCGCTTCATCGTCGCGCGTCGCGGAACCCCGACCCACGCGAAAATCGTGAACACCCTCACCGGCTTTAACCAGAGCTGGGCAGGTGCCGCCGGGGCCCTTCTGGTCATCTTGGCTGAGACGGAAGACGAGTCGGGCAAGCCGAACGCGACCGCAGCATACGACGCTGGCCAGGCGGCGGGCTTCGTCGCGGTGCAGGCTCATGTCGAAGGGCTTCACACTCACCAGATGAGCGGCTTCCATGCCGACGAGTTGAGTGCGGCGTTCGAGATCGACGCCCGCTTCCAGCCAGTGACCGTGACGGCCCTCGGCACTCTCGGCGACGTGAGCCAGGCGCCCGAGAAGATCCGCGAGATCGAGGCCGCGCCCCGTGCCCGCCGGCCGCTCTCCGAATCCGTTTTCATCGACGACTGACACGCGAGCCGCCGGCTTCTGTGCCACACAACGCGAAAATGCCCCGCTCACGTCGAGCGGGCATTTTCGCGCTGTGACCTGGATTCGGCAATTTACAGGTCCTTGACACGCCTTCAAGATTTCCTCATTGCGCAGGGTAGACAACTTCGTGTACCGTCTCGATCACCGGCGGCGATCAACGTCTCGGGCGAGCGAACCATAGGCAGCTCGAGACCTCTTTTTGGGATTGGGTTGTCGTGGTTCGGTTGTCTGGACGCGGTCATTTTCGCGCGATTTTGGGTCCACTCGTCGTTGTCACCGTGGTGGCTTTGCTGGCGCTGGCGCTGGATGCAGTGCCTGACGAGATCGCGGCGGCAGCCACTTCCGTGGGGCTAGGGATTCCAGCGACCCCAGTTACTCCGACGAAAGTGTCGGCACCCGTCGGGGACTTTTCGGACCACAGCGTGCAGACCCTTCCCGTGCCGAAAGTAAAGAAGTCAGACAAACCGCGCGAATTCGACGCGGGTTCGGCGAAGGTGACCTCGCGGAATGAGTTTTCAGACACGTTGACTGACGCCAACGGTGTGAAGCAGACAACGTTGTCCAATTCGCCCGTCAATGTGAAGGTGGGCAACTCGTGGGTCCCCTCGGAGACGTCCCTCTCGTCTGTCGCAGGGGGAAAGTACGGGGACAACACACATCCACTCCGTCCGCAGTTTGGCGCGAAGGCTGACGCCAACTCGCTGCTGCATGTCTCGAGGGACGGGGCCACATTGGATTTCCGCCTCAAGGGCGCCTCGTCAGTTGCGGTTCAGCATCCGACCCTCCTCAACACCAACGCAGATCGAGTTGAATACCCAAAGGCGCTACCGGGGGTGGATCTGACCTATCAGGTGCAGACCAGTGGCGTGAAGGAATCCATGCTGTTGGAGTCGGCACCTACCCGTGGGCCGACTTACACGTGGATTGTGTCGGAGACCGGTGATGTGTCCCCTGTTACCGACAAGCTGGGCAACTTAGATTTTGTAACAAGCGCAGGCGACATCGTCTTTACGATGCCCGCACCCGAGATGTGGGACTCTTCCCGCAAGGGTGGCGAAGACGGCGGCGACATCGAAGCCGTCGCCTGGAAGCAAAAAATGATCAGCTCCTCTGAGTGGGAGATCCAGATCACCCCGTCGTTCTCGTGGCTGTCCGATCCGTCTCGCGTGTATCCGGTCACGATCGACCCGACCGTCAACCCCAGCGGAGATGGTCCGATCCACTCCTACAAATCCGACGGCGGCACCAACAGCGGGCACGCACTTCTCGGGTTCAACATGCAAACCAGTACGTGCTGCAACTGGCGCGCGATCGTGCACTACAACTACGAGCAGCTCTTCGGACAGCAGCTCACCGGCGCGTACCTGCGTTTGGCCTACTACTCCGGGCAGGGAGTCGGCCAGGGTGACTGTTTCAACGCCTCCATCTACTGGGCGAGCAACTTCTCGTACTACGGTGCTGGCCCGCTGATGGGGACGATGCCGTACTGCTACTCCATCGGCACCACTCAGTCCGGCGATATCGGCAGTTACTTCAATCAATGGATAAACGCCCGCCAGTCCGGCTCATACCTGTTCCTCATCGGGGATGAGACCCAATGGTCGTATAGGGCGATGAACACCTCGGTGGTGTTCAACTACGTGGGCCAATCCGCCATCTCCGGCATCTCCGGACCCGTCAACGGTGCCCGCGCAGCGGTCCAACCTGTTCTGTCGGCGATCGCATCCGATCCCACCGGTGGCGGGCTGTCGTACGACTACCAGTTCTCGACCACCTCGAATTTCGCATCGATCGCGTACGAGTCTGGACGGGTCGGCGCCGGACCGTACCAGGTGCCGGTCGGTGCACTAGCGGCAAACACCACCTACTATTACCGCGCCTACGTCTCAGACTGGGAAGGGAGTACCTACAACACCTGGTCGAATTGGCAAGGGCCTACTACCGATGCATCCCGCTACTTCGTTACCAACACTCCGGCACCTGCTGTGGCGCAGTCGGGTGTCTACCCGGCGGATCAGACGGTCGTCTCGACAGCATCCCCGGTGTTCTCGACCCCGACCGTGACCGATGCGAACGCGGATCCTGTGCAGTATCAGTTCCGTATTGCCACCGGCGCCAACGGCAACTCCGGTGCGGTCACGACCTCCGGTTGGTTGCCCCTGGGCACCAAGAGCTGGACGCCGCCCGCGGGCACGCTCCAAGACGGTGTCGCCTACACCTTGCAGGTGCTGACATTCGACGGGTGGGACACCACCACTCCTCCGTGGGTGACGCACTTCACCGAAAACCTCCGCATCGGTGACAACGGGCCGTCCCCGACCGACAGCGAGGGTCCCGTTACCGTAAACCTGGCCAACGGCAACGCGTCTCTGTCGTTCACCAGTCCGACCGTCTCCACGGTCGGCGGCCCCATCGGTTTGGGGTTCCAGTACAACTCCCTGGCATCACAGACGAAGTACCAGGGCCTCATGGGCTCGTACTACAACGCGCTCACCGCAGGGCAGACCTCCACCACGACCTTCGCTTACACGAACCCGCCGGTACTCACCCGTGTCGACCCAACGATCAACTTCGTCTCGACAACGGCGCAGCCAGGTCCTTCAGTTCCAGCCACATATTTCCTCGCGAAGTGGACCGGATTCGTCCGTGTCCCGACCACCGGGGGCCCGTACACACTGGGGACATTCACTGACGATGGGTCCAAGCTGATCGTCAATGGCAGCACTCTGATCAACCAGTGGGTCACCGCCGCGGGCCAGCAGTGGGCTTCCTCGAGTACAGCCGCAGGCGGTCCAGTGCCGATCGAATTCGATTCCTATCAAGGCGATGGATCCTGGGCGGCACAGCTCATGGTGAAAGACGGATCCGGCAACACCTACCCGGTGCCGTCAGCATGGCTCACCAGCAGCTACCAATCCCTTCCGGCGGCATGGTCGTCGAGCGCACCGCTGACCGGCGACGCGTCTAACTACGTGTCGGCGACGGTCACCACCTCCTCCGTCACCCTCACTGACGCGTCCGGGACTGCACACGTATACGTGCAGGCATCGGCAGGCGGATACACCCCACCCGCCGGGGAGACCGGAGTCGTAGCTCTCGACGGTGCTGGCAACGTCACGCTCACCGACGATGACGGCACGGTCTATTCCTTCAACCAGGCCGGCAAGATCGCCAATGTCACGGTCCCGGCGGATCTGCTCAAACGCGCCACTCCGCAACCGACATACGACCCGGCGACTGGGCGGACCATCAGCATGGCTGACCCGCTCAGTGCGACCGGCAGCACTCCCGCGTATTCGCGGCAGGTGTCGTACGTCTACCAGGGCGACAGTGTCAGCGCCGTGAACGGCCTCACCTCGGCGGACTCGGCCGGCTTCGGCAGCACCGATGCGTGCCCGATTCCCACCGGAACTGCGTATGCAAACTACGCAGCCCCGCCCGCGGGGACGCTCTGCCGAATCGTCTACCCGGGCCATGTCCCCGGTGCGGCGGACACGACCCAGTTGTTCTACTACGCGCAGTCCGCGGTGTGCCCGACTCTGCCTGCGAACATGTACGACACCACGTGTTTGCAGCTCGCCGCCATCCAGAACCCCGGCGGAGCCGTGTCGACCTTCACGTACGACAGCAACGGACGCCTGAACGGAGTTCGCAATCCGCTCGAAACTGACTGGATCAACGTGGCAGGCTCTGGGCGTTCAGCCACGGCGGCGAACGAGACCACGATCGGCTACGACACGGCGGGCCGCGCGACCTCGGTCACCCTTCCCGCTCCGGATGGCGTGACCGCATCGACGTCACCGAAGAAGACGTACACCTACAACAACTACGCCGACGCGAACGGCGGCACGACATCACCCGTCCCAATCGGAACGGCGACCGGCACCACCTACGTTGATGTCGTCGGTGCCTACGCTGCGCCGTCCGGGCACTCCGAAGTAGTGACCTTCAATTCGTCGCTGCAACAGTTGACCAGCTCCGCGCCGTCGGGATTGGTTACGCAGAATCTATGGAACAACCACGACGACCTGCTCGCCACTCTCACCCCTCAGGGCGTGGAATCGACAAGTGTTTACGACAGCCAAGACCGCGAAACCGCCAGTTATGGTCCCGCGCCCGCAAGCTGCTTCGCTGGCAACTCACTGACGGCTGCCGGCGCACAAAACCCCGGAACAGGATCCTGTGCCGCGCTAAGCACCCCCGTCGAACAGTCCACCAAAACGTACGACGGCGGTCTGCAAGGACTCGACGCACAGTGGTTCACCAATGCGACCCTCACCGGCCCACCCGCCGCCGAATCCGTCGGTATCGGCACGAGCGATGGCACGGTCAACTCCACCTGGACTCAGGCAGCAGTCCCGGTGGCCGGGATCAACGGCTCCGGCACAGGCGTCTACTCCGCCCGGTTGACCGGCACGATCACCTTCCCGACCGCCGGCAACTACACGCTCTCCGTGACGGTCGATGACAGCGCCCAGGTGTATCTGAACGACGTCCAGATCATCAATGCCCCGTTGGGCACCACCGCTGCGGCTACCCCGTTTACTGCCACTGTCGGGCAGGTTGCGCGGATCCGCATCGACTATCAGAACACCGGCGGACCTGGTAGTGCCCGCCTGCTGTGGGTCACCCCGGCCGGAGGGTCGGCGGTGACGGTTCCCGGTGCGAACCTCTCGCCGAACTACTCCCTGGTCACGGGGACTACTGAAAGCGACGCCGCCCCGTCGAACGTCTCAGGTGTGGCCTCCTCCCAGGTCCCTTCGGCGTCGACAGCAACGAGCTACGGATCGGCACCGTGGCTCGGGCAGGCGACGTCCACAAGCGTCGACCCGTCGGGCGTGAACCTCACGAGCACGGCGAGCTACGAGGGTGTTGGCGCGGGCCTGTATGGGCGCCAGCTCACCTCGACGAAACCGGCGGCGTCAGCCACCACCTCGACGAACAGCTACTACGGGGCCTCTCAGAGCTACGGCGCCTACTGGAGTGCCGGTTCTGCGATCTGCGGTCTGGCGACCTCAACGCCGCAGTCGGGAATGCTGGCAAAGACTGTCGCGCCAACGGACTCGTCCGGCACGGCGATCGAGACAGACTACATCTACGACCTCCTTGGTCGCACCGTCGCCACGAAAACCACCGGTGACGCCGACTGGAGCTGCACCAGCTACGACCCCCGCGGCCGGGTGACTACCGTCATCCATGCCGCCACCTCATCCGGTGTGGGCGGCCCATCAGGCCAACCCTCGCGGACGGTGACATATAACTACGCCGTCGGCGGCGACCCGCTCGCCACCTCGGTCGGCGATGACACCACCATCACCGGGTCTCCGAACGGCGACACCATCACCACGGTGTCCGATCTGGACGGCGACACGACCACCTACACGGATGTGTGGGGCACCGTCACAACCAGCAGCTACAACCAAGCGGGGCAACTTCTCACCACGAGCTCGACCCCGCCCGGCGGAGTTGCGAGCACCCTCGGGTATGCGTACGACGTTGACGGCAACCTCACTGTCGAGAAGCTAAACGGTTCGACGATCGCGGCCGCGACGTACAACAGCGTCGACCTGCTCAGTTCGATCTCCTACCCGAACAGTGGTGGTGGGGTGGGCAACGGCACGAGCCTCAGTTCAATCACCCGTGACGCCGCTACCCGGCTGACCGGGCTGACCTGGACTTTCACCGGGTCGAATACGGTCTCCGATCAGAACGTGCTCTCCGAGTCCGGGCGGGTGCTGCAGGACTCGCTCGTGGACAACGGTGGTGCCGCGCAAACCTCGACCTACAACTACGACACGGTCGGCCGGTTGGCCTCCGCCGCGATCCCGAACCATGTGTTGAGTTACGGGTTCGGCACCGCCATCTGCGGTGCGGATACCAGTGCGGGGAAGGATGGGAACCGCACCAGCTACAGTGACGCCCACACCGTTGCCGGGGTGACATCGACTACCTCAATGTCGTACTGCTACGACAACGCTGACCGTCTCACCGGTACGGCCGTTACAGGTGCACCTTCCGGTGCCGCCCCGGTGTTGGCGAGCAATCTCAGCACGACAACTCCGGGTGCGACCCTTGCCTATGACGCGGCGGGGGAAACCACGATTCTGGCGAACGAGGCGCTGAGCTATGACTCGACGGGTCGGCATATCGGAACCACCACAACCGGCACCGCCCCTGTCACGGTGACCTATGTGCGGGATGTCACCGACCGGATCGTGTCCCAGACGACAGACACCACCACTGTCCGTTACGGATACACCGGGGGTGGTGACGGTGCGGATTATACCCTCACAACCAGCAACACGGTGAGCGAGCACACCCTGGGTCTTCCCGGCGGAGTGACGGTGTCGATCCGCGGCGCCGACACAGGCACGGCGCAGGTGTGGTCGTATCCGAACCTGCACGGAGACAGCATCGTCACCACCGATGCGACCGGAACCCGTACTGGCGTGTTGGCGTCGTATGACCCGTTCGGTGACCCGGTCGACCCGGTTACGGGGAACATCGGCACCGTCCCGGCCGACACCGCCACCCCGGGGAACACCACTGTCGCGGGGACAAGTTACGGGTGGGAAGGCAGCCACCAAAAAGTCACCGAGAACGCTGGCGATATCTCCACCATCGAAATGGGAGCCAGGCAATACGTCCCCCTCCTCGGGAGGTTCCTGTCTGTTGACCCGGTCGCCGGCGGCAACGACAACGCCTACAACTACCCCAACGACCCCATCAACGCGAACGACCTCACCGGTCATTCGATGAGGAAGAGAAGCATATCCACCAAGAAATTGGTGGTCAGGAAGAGCATGTCACGCGCGTCACGTACCAAGTCCTTGCGCGCAAAAGCCGTGGCAAAATCAAAAGCACGTCAGCCCAGCGCCGCGTCTGAAAGATTATGGGGACTCACCGAAATAGCTATCGGGATGGGTCTGATTCACGGCGCTACACAAGTTGCCGCCATCGGTGCCGTTGAAGACCTGGCAGGGATATTCTTCGCACCTGAGAGCCTGGGTTTCACACTTATTATTACCATCGTCGGCATATTCGAAGCGTTCATGGCTATCGGGTTAGTTGCACTGGGTGCCATCTTCATAATGGATGGGATTGCGAGAGTTATTTCCGCGAAAGGATTCTTCCCAATTCTCGATCTACCACGGCGACTGAAATAGGAGCAACTACCTTGCCAAAAGAAGTCTCTCCTACTTTGTCAGGCGACTCGGAAATTCGAACTTTGGCGATCAAATACTTGTTGTTTCGGATCGTTGCACTACTTTTCTTGACGGTGTTCCCGGTGGCCGTGATCGTCGCCATCGTGGCTCACGTCTCTATCGCTGGACGAATCGCCTGGGCGTGTATCGCCCTGGTGTCGTTTGTCGCATTTCAGGTCGCCCATTTCATGCGACGGGCAACCTATCGAAAACTAGCGACCGCCCGTGATCTCAGGTCGACCTCCGCAAGTGAACATTGATATAGGGCGTCGAGTCGGCCTATGCATGGACCTCGAGGCTGTTGTTGAGTTCTCGATCGGATAGGAATTCTCCTGGGGAGTGGTGGCTTCGTTGATTATCACGACCTTCCTCGACGGCGTCGTCGTCGCCTCTTTCGTCGCAAACCAAAAGGGCGTGGTGAACGTTTGGGTGACAGATTGGGGCGTGAGGGTGTGGTGAACGAATCGATGACACCTGCAGCCAAGGTGACTGACGGGTGATGTCCCGAGGTCATCCCGTGCGGAAGCGAAGCCGAGTGAACAAAGTGAGTAACGATCCAAGATCCAGCGTCCCGGCACCCGCTTCTCGGACTAAGTTTCGACGACTAGAGATAGTCACGGTGATTGCGACCGCGCTGCAACTTCTGGCCATGGGCGGCACTTGGGTGACCATTAATGACACTTCCTACTTGCCGCTCGCTTTTCTCTACCTAGCAGGAATTTTGTTCATCTGGGCGGTCGGCCAGATAATTCTTCTCCTATTCAGTGACTCAGTGCGGAAGATGTTGATCTCATCGATATGCGGATCGTTGTTAATTTTGGAGGTGCTTTTTCATGTCGGTCTGGCGGTGGTGAACACCACATCGACGTGAGCTGTGCGAGCCGCTCCGTGGTTTGTGGGGGGTCGAGAACTTGAGAACTCGAGGAAAAGGTCCCCGAATGGCGAACAGGCTAATTGCTTCAGTGACGAGTGCCGCGTCAGCAGTCGCGGCTCTGTCGTTCCCGTTCGCGCTGTTGTACCCGGTTATGGACATACTCGATTCTGGGAATCAAATTGGGTGGGGTACGAAACTCTTCGTCTTAGCTTCCGTCCCCCTCTACGTGGCGACAGCCGCAGTCTCGCTAAGCCTTGCCGTAGCCGTCGACAGAAGGCCACGACGCCGAGCCAATGCGCTGATATTGCTCGGATCGGTTCTAGCCGTCGCACTTGTGGGCGGCTTTATCCTCGACGCGACGGAGAACCGACTGAACCTCTCCGAGACGCTTCCGTATCGAATCGTGTTGCTTGTCGTGTGCTGCCTCTCGCTGACGACCGCACTCCTGGCCCACCTGCGAAACGGGAGCGATCAATGACGATTACTTGGGCGACAGCTGGGATGCTGGCCATCGGTGTAGTTCTGATCTTGATCGGTGTGGCTTTTCTTCGTAACCCAGAGGCAATACGACGGTTTGCCATTCGAGCACTTCACTTGATGTATGGGAAACGCCTCCCCGGCATGATCTGGAAGCCGGTCGCGGGTGGGGTTGCGTTCCTCGCGTGTGGAATTGTGGCGATACTGTTGGCGCTGTTCGGCCGCCTAGGCACCTGATGACAAGCCGCCCCTCCCCCGCTTCGAGGGTGTGCTTGGCCCAACATTCAACCGGATTAGCCTTGAACTTGGAGGTCAAGAACCGATGCTTTCGAGAAAACTGCGAAATCTTGATCTTGCGACCATCCTGGTTGGGTTTGTAACTTTTGCGTCTGGGCTGTTCGCATTTTTTCAGGCTCTCCCTATAGCGGCATAGCCTTCCTCGTGATGATGGTTCTTTGCCTAATTAGTTCAAGTTCTTCAACGATCTTGAGACGACTGCGAAAGCGCGAAATGCGGTAAAGGAAACTCCTGAGTCTTAGCGTCCGGGAAACCGGGGGAAGAACACAGCAGTCCCAGCCGGTCTATTCGGGGAAAGTTGGACAATTTGAAACGCACCCGCCTTGCAGCCCTGATTCTGAGCATCCTGTTGTTGCTCAACCCAATTGTGACCATCGCCGTAACGACAAATACCGTTTTCACGGTCATGGATTCCTCTGATCAGGGAGTCATCGTCGGCGGCGGAACTAGCGGGATCACGTTTATCGCACCAGTGATTGCATTGCTTCAAGCCCTGGTCGGAGTGATGTTTGTGATTCTCGTGCACCTAGTAATCAAAGAGTCGCGACATGGTTCCATGCTTATTCGGATTGCCGCGCCGATCGTCGCCAGACTACTATCTCTGATGGAAATCGGACTTCTCGCAGTTCAAGTCAGCCTTGATGCGAACGAACATCTAACAAATGTTCCGATCGCCTTGCCGTTGCAAGTCTGCCTTGTTGGAAATGTGATCCTGATCACTCTTGGGTTGGCTACCGTGACTGCGTTGCGACGTCGTTCGAAGCTCGCCGCGAGCCAGGACGGTCAAGGGCAGCCCACCAAAGGCGCTTAGGCGTCCTGGCGCTTCTGGCGTGACGCCGCGCGGGCGCGGGCGTTCTGGTCGAGCTCGACCTTGCGAATGCGCACCACCTCGGGCGTGACCTCGACGCACTCGTCTTCGCGAGCGAACTCGAGGCACTCTTCGAGGGTCAGCTTGCGCGACGGGGTCATGCGCTCGAACACGTCGGAGGTGGACTGACGCATATTGGTCAGCTGCTTCTCTTTCGTGATGTTGACATCCATGTCGTCGGCACGCGAGTTCTCGCCGACGACCATGCCCTCGTAGACCTCCTGTGTCGGCTCGACGAAGAACGACATGCGCTCCTGCAGGGCGGTCATGGCGAACGGGGTGGCGACACCCGCGCGGTCGGCGACGATCGAGCCATTGGTGCGGGTCGTGATGGTTCCCGCCCAGGCCTCGTAGCCGTGCGAGACCGCGTTGGCGATACCCGAACCGCGGGTGATGGTGAGGAACTCGGTACGGAAACCGATGAGACCCCGCGACGGAACAACGAACTCCATGCGCACCCAGCCGGTGCCGTGGTTCGACATCGTCTCCATGCGGCCCTTACGCGCCGCGAGCAGCTGGGTGATTGCGCCCAGGTGCTCTTCCGGAGCGTCGATCGTGAGGTGCTCGAACGGCTCGTGCACCTTGCCGTCAACCTGCTTCGTCACAACCTGCGGCTTGCCGACCGTGAGCTCGAAGCCCTCGCGTCGCATGTTCTCAACCAGGATCGCCAGGGCCAGTTCGCCACGGCCCTGAATCTCCCACGCATCCGGGCGCCCAATGTCGACCAACTTGATCGAGACGTTACCGATCAGCTCACGGTCGAGGCGGTCTTTCACCATGCGGGCGGTGAGCTTGTGGCCCTTGACCTTGCCGATGATCGGCGAAGTGTTAGTGCCGATCGTCATCGAGATGGCCGGGTCGTCGACCGTGATCGCGGGCAACGGTCGCACGTCATCCGGGTCGGCGATCGTCTCGCCGATCGTGATGTCTTCAATTCCCGCCACGGCGACGATGTCACCAGCAGTTGCGCTTTCAGCCGGGTAGCGGTCGAGGGCGCGCGTCTTCAGCAGCTCGGTGATGCGCACATTGCTGTGCGATCCGTCGTGCCGCACCCAGGCGACGGTCTGGCCCTTTTTCAGCGTGCCCGAGAAGACGCGCAGCAGAGCGATACGGCCGAGGAACGGCGAGGCGTCGAGGTTGGTGACCCAGGCCTGCAGCGGCGCCTCATCGTCATACGACGGGGCCGGAACGTGCTTGAGAATCGCGTCGAAGAGCGGCTCGAGGTCGTCGTTGTCGGGCAGGGTGCCGTTTTCGGGCTTGTTCCAGCTCGCGGCTCCGTTGCGGCCCGAGGCGTAGACGACGGGCACGTCGAGGATCGCGTCCAGGTCGAGGCCCGGGAAGTCGTCGCTCATATCGCTCGCGAGACCCAGCAACAGGTCATGGCTCTCTTCGACGACCTCGTCGATGCGCGCATCCGGTCGGTCGGTCTTGTTGACGAGCAGGATGACGGGCAGGTTCGCCTCGAGAGCCTTGCGCAGCACGAAACGGGTTTGCGGCAGCGGTCCCTCGCTCGCGTCGACGAGCAGCACAACACCGTCGACCATCGACAGCCCGCGCTCGACCTCGCCACCGAAGTCGGCGTGACCAGGGGTGTCGATCACGTTAATCGTGATGGGGACGCCCTCGGCAGCGTGGATGCCCTCGTAGCTGATCGCCGTGTTCTTGGCGAGAATCGTGATGCCCTTTTCGCGCTCGAGGTCGTTCGAGTCCATGGCGCGCTCTTCCATGTGCTCATGTGAGCCGAAGGAGCCGGTCTGGCGCAGCATGGCGTCGACGAGCGTCGTCTTGCCGTGGTCAACGTGGGCGACGATCGCGACATTGCGCAGATCGGTGCGGTGGGCGATAGCCATGGGCGTACCTCAAAACAGTGTTGCCCTCGAAAGGGAGAAGAGTAAGGGAGAGTGCCCAACGGGGGGCCAAAGCATCAGTCTACCTGGCGGCTTACTTCGACGCCGCATCCGGCGTTCCCCCGGCCACCGGCGATTACCGTGGCGTCCACTCCCACGCGTTCCAGAACACCGACCGCGCCAGCGGCGAACGGCTAACTCCCTGCACGCGATCCGAGACTGCGGTCACCGTCGGATAGGCGAAAAGCGGCACGCCGTAAGCGTCGCCCCAGAGGCGCGCATCGAGGCGGGTCAGAAGCGTGGTCTGGGTGGCCGGGTCGTCGGTTGACGCAAGCTCATCGAGGATCGCGTCGGCGGCATCCGAGGCGTAGTGCGAGAAGTTTCCGAGCGTGGAATCGCTGCGGAATACGGCACTCGCCGCGACCTCGGAGAGCCGGGTGGTGTCCCAGGCGAAAAGTGCCGCGTCATAGGCACCGTTGACGCCGAGCAACCCCTGCCAATCGGAGCTGGAACAGTCGGTGACGGTGAAGCCGGCCTGAGCAGCGCTCGTGCGGATGAGTTGGAATTCCGATACCCTCCGCGGATTCGCCGGGTCGTACAGAATGCACACCGTCGGCGCGGTCACGCCGGCCTCGGCCAGCAGGGCTTTCGCCGCATCCACATCAACGGTGGCGAAGGCATCCGATCCATTGGATGCGACCGAATCCTTGTAGCCCTCAGACCCCGGTCGAATAGTGAACGAATTGACGAGCCGAGCCTGGGGGTCGATGGGTTTCACGAGATCGTCAACAATGCGCTGCCGCGGGACGACGTGCAGGAAAGCCGCGCGCACCCGCGGGTCGGCGAAGGCGCCCGAACGTGATCCACTGATTTGCAGTTCAAGATGCTCAAAGGTCGCCTCCGAGCCGCTGGTGACCGTCACACCATCGACTTTTCTCAGGGCCGTAAGGACATCGGCAGACGGCTGCGGCGACGCAATGTCAACGCTCCCTTTCGCGAGAAGTGACACTGTTTCGAGAGGATCCGGTGAGACCCGCACGACAATCTTCTCGAAGGTGGGCACGCGGCTTCCCCGATATTGAGGGTTGGCTGTTAGGGTGACGGCGCCATGGTCGACCAGGCCGGTTATCGCATAGGGCCCGGACGACACCAGCAGCGAGCGGTCTTTGGGCAGCTCGGTGAAGTTGTACGACTCGTTCCAGAACCGAGAGATCGCCCCGAGCCTGGTGACGGCCTTTTTCGAGGGCGAGGGCACGGCACCCGCAGCAATGGCCGTGACCAGAAGCGATTTCGCCGTCGCGGCGTCGACGTCGGTCTTCAGCTTGAGAGCATGTCGAGCGACGATATGCGCGGGGCGCCCGGGCGCGATGGCCGTACGCCAGTCGGGAAGGTACGTGTCGAAATGGACGGTGAGACTTCGCCCGTCATCCGATATCTCGGGCACTCGGCTCACGAGCTGCAGACCGCTTCCGACCGTTCCGTCGAAATACACCACATTGCTCGGGAAACCGGAGGTGAAGGTGCCTGTCTCGGCATCCACATAATCAGTGGGGGTGAAGTCGGGAGTATTCACCCGTCCGGAGTTCGCGGCCCACGCCAGGAACAGGTCGGCTGCATCGACCGGGACTCCATCGCTCCAGGTCACCCCTGCACCGACGGTGTATTTCACCGTCAGAGGGTCATTCGCCATGACCGTGGCGTCACCGAATGAATCGTCGGAGACCACCCCGCCCTGCTCATCGAGGTAGCCGAAACCGCTCCCGGTCAGCAAGGCGATGTCGGCATTCGTCGAACTCGACCGCCCGAAGGAGGTGTTGGGATTCGCCGAGGTGAACTCCTGCGCGACGGCGACCGAGATCGTGCTGCCCTCGACGAGCGATGACGTGGACGAACATCCGGCGGCGAGAGCACCGATCAGCGCGGCGATCAGGGCGGCGGATCCGACCCTCCACGCCCTGCGCCCGTGCCGCCCGCCGGGATAGCTCATCCGGCAGCGGTGATCTGGTCGTAGATCGGGAACCCCTGCCAGTCCACCCGAACGTTGCCCACATCCCGGCCGAAGCCGCTGTGCACTGTCGGATACCAGAGGGGAATGACCGGCAGGTCGGCGAGAAGCTGCTCTTGCACAGAGCCGTAGAGGCCGATGAGCTCTTCCGTATCTGAGGTCTCCGCTGCCTCATCGAGCAGCCTGTCAATCTTCGGGTTTCCGTACTGAAGCGGCGCACCCGAGGCCGCCGAGCTGGCGAAGGGAGCAAGGAAGGCACGCGCATCCGGATACGAGACCCGGCGTTCCGACAGGAAGGCTGTCGGTCGTTCGGGATCCGTGGTCGCCGTCGCCAGATCGGCATCCGTTGCCACGACCCGGGTCTTCACCTCGATACGGAGCACCCGCGAGATCTGGGAGACCACCTGATCCGCGCCCGCGAAACCGGAGGTCACAACGATGGTGAAATCGCCCTTCCACGGGGAAATCGCATTGGCCTCGGCCCACAGGTCTCGTGCCGCTCTCGCGTCATAGTCGAGAGCATCAGCACCTTTGAGCTCGGGCGAATATCCGGGGAGGATTGGCGAGGTGAAGTCGTGCGCGGCGGATTCGAGGGAATGCTGCTGGGCTTCGATGGCGCCCCGATTGATGGCATGCGAAATCGCGCCACGGCGTAGGCGACCCTCCTCACCGGCGAAATGCTCAAGCCGCTGCGAAATGCTCAACGACACAAGTGCAGCCACGGGCTGCGTGATGGCACGCTCCCCCAGCTCGTCAAGATAAGTGCCGCGGGCGGACTCCGGCACGGTCTCGACCACATCCAGATAGCCACCCAGAAGGTCGGAATAGGCATCGTCGTTGGACGCCTCGAAGATGAATCTCAGCCCCCCATTGCGCGGTGTACGCGGGCCCGAATAGGAGGGATTAACTGCCAGGCTGAGCTGTTCACCCGGCTCCCATGCATGGGCACCGGCCATCTTGTAGGGCCCGTTACCGATCGGATTCCGACCGAAAGCCCGCGGGTTATCGAAGAACACCGACGGCAATGGGAAGAAAGCCGAGGTACCGAGCCGCGAAACGAAGTCTGATCGCGAGGCGCGCAGGTGCACCTCGAAGGTGCTGTCGTTGAGAACGACTAGCCCGCCCGACTCGATCAGGGATGACCTCTCGACCTCGGGGGTGTTGGGGTCGTCGTTGACGTACCCCTTGATGCTCATGAACGCCGAACGATCCGCGGCGGCGTTCGCGGCATCCGCTGCCCAATCCCACGCCCGCACGAACGACTCGGCCGTGACCTTCTCGCCATTGGAGAAGGTGTGCTTCGGCTCGAGGCTGACGGTGTAGACCGTGAAATCGACGTTGGCCACGATGGATCTCGCCGCGTCATCGACGGCAATCCCCTCGGAGTTGTAGGTCACCAATCCCGCGTAGAGGGCCGATACGACCCGCGCCCCACCGGGATCCGTCACATTGGCGGGCACAAGGGCGCCTGTCGGTTCTGTGCCACTGATCGTGACCACCTTGCCCGGTGCCGAGGAGGCCGAGGGAGTCGCGCACCCGCCCAAAAGAACTGTGACGCCGAGCGCCAATCCGAGCGCGCCGCCAGCAATACGGGTGATTCGCACAATTCCTCCAGGTGCAGCGGGCATGAGGCCCGCTCAGTGCAAACGCGCACCGATACGAGAGTAGGTTGCGCGGGCTGAGAGAACCAAGCCGAGGGCCGAAGTCCGCGGCGTAGCATGTGCTCATGAGCGCGACTCCAGACCGGCCCCTGCTCGTGTTCGACGGAGACTGTGCCTTCTGCACCACCTGGGTCAACCGCCTGCGCGACGCCCTACCGGTGTTTCCGACAGCCGTGCCCTGGCAGTGGGAAGACCTGGATGCCTTGGGTCTCACCCGCGACGACGTCACGGACTTTGCGTGGTTCGTCAGCCGCCGGCACTCCTATGCGGGAGCCGCGGCCTTCTCGATGCTGCTGCGCGGCCAACCACGGATCGGGCTGAGGTTCGCCGGCTGGGTTCTCGCGACTCCCCCGTTTTCCCTCCTCGCCGCTCTCGCCTACAACTTCGTTGCGAAGTATCGACACCGGCTGCCGGGCGGCACCCCAGCATGCGCAATGCCCCGGCCGGAATGACGCGGCCGGGACTCGCGACTCAGCCCGAGTCGGGGCTCTCACGCGGTCGCATTGGGTGGGAAGTGGCGATCGTCCTCGCCCTGGGCCTCGGCCAGTCGGCGATCTATTCGATAGTGGCATTCATCGACCTGCTCACCCGGAAGAAACCGCTCTCTGAGCAGAGCACCACAATTATTCAGACGCTCAGCGATCGCGAAATCTTCAATCTCATGTACCAGCTGCTGGGCAATGTATTCGCCCTGGCGCCGGTTCTGCTGGTCTGCTTTCTGCTGTGGTCGTCGACGCGACCGCGGCTGGGGCGCCTGGGAATCGACGCGCCCCGACCGGGTGCGGATGTGATCCGGGGCCTTGCCCTTGCCCTCATGATCGGGATTCCCGGCATCGCCCTCTACCTCGGGGGTCGCGCGCTCGGAATCAACGTCGGGGTGAATCCTTCCGGACTCGACCACTTCTGGTGGACGATCCCCGTCCTCGTTCTCTCTGCGGTGCGAGCCGGCCTGCAGGAAGAGGTCGTGTTGCTCGGCTACCTCTTCACGCGCCTGGGCGAAGCAAAATGGGGTCGCTGGCAAATCATCGTCGCGACGGCCGTGCTGCGCGGCAGCTATCACCTCTATCAAGGGTGGGGCGGATTCGTGGGCAATATGATCATGGGGCTCGTATTCGGCTGGCTCTTCTCGCGAAGTCGGCGAGTGTGGCCGTTCGTCATTGCCCACGCCATAATCGATGCGGCGGTTTTTATCGGGTACCCGTGGGCCGTGGGCTCATTCCCCGAGCTTTTTAGCATCCCCCAATAGGAGGCCTGCCGCTCTCGACGCGGGACCTTTATGCTGGCCCAGTGGGGGAACTTCAACTTGGTGCTGTGGCGCCCGATTTCGTGCTTCCGGGCGTCCGTGTCGTTGACGGCGTTGCCGAGCGCGCGGACTACCGACTCTCGGAGCACCGCGACACTCCCACCGTGCTGGCGTTCTATCCCGCCGACGCGAGCAAGGTCTGCACGGAACAGCTGTGCAGCTACCAGGATGAATTCGGTGGCTTCGATGCTCTCGGCGCCCAGGTGTGGGGCATCAGCCCGCAGGGACTGGAAAGCCACGAGGATTTCGCTCGCTCGAAGGGTCTGACGTTCCCGTTGCTCGCAGACGTGGATGGGGCTGTCGCCGAACAGTTCGGCGCAATGGGGAAAACTTTCCGTCGTTCGGTCTTCATCATCGACGGCAACGGCGTTGTGCGTTGGAGCCACGTCGCCAAGATCGGATTCGGCTACCGCAAAGCGATCGAGATCCGTGAGCAGCTGCGGCTGCTGCTCCCGACACCGGGCGGCAAGAGCTTCACGCTGGCTGCGCCGGAATAGCTTCTGCGCCTCCTTATTTCTATGCGCCTTGCGGCGGTGAGATGAGCAGGTCCACCCGCTCGTCGACATAACTGCCGAAGTCCATCAGGGCACCGGATGTGGGACTCCATCTCACGCGCAGTCGTCCGTCGGCGAACAGAACGGGTTCCTGCGGAGAGCTCTCGGTAACGACCGCGAGATCGATCGGCTGGGCGGCGATGTTGACCGTGTCGCCGTCCGCGAATCCGGCTTTCACCGCTTCCACCCGGATGCGGCGACGCTCCTCCGCGAGCTTGGACTGCCGGTTGGGATGCCCGGACTCGACGGCGCGAACGATCTGCCCTGTCGCATACAGGCGCCCACTCCTCCCCAGAAGCAGCACGCCGAGACGCCACACCCGCTCAACACCCACCATCGCCTGGCCGCGGTCGATGCCGAAGATGCGGCGGCGGGGAGCCCAGGCGGCGAGCTGCTCGTCGCGCGCGTCGGCGGCCGCGAGGCGGGTAACGGCGGCTTCCAAGTGGGCGCGGGCCTCACGAAGAGCCGCATCAGCCTGTCCCGAAGTCTCCACTCGCCGAGCCTACGCGGCCGCATCTCACCGCTCTCCTTAATGGACGCGCCAGGACTTCGCCCGGTCGTTCATAGAACCGACGCTCGGTGCGTTAACGACATAGCCGTAGCTCGCTCCGGTGTAGTTCGTGCCCGCGAACACCGCAGTTGTGCAGCCCGAGTAGCTCTTGAACGAAGAGACCCGGCCATACCAACCGATACCGGCGATATCGGCGAAGCCCCAGGCACTACTCGCACAGTTACTTGAGGCGGTCATTGTGTAGGACCCACCGCCGTAACTGACGTTGTCGTAGATCGTGGACAGAGCGACAGTAGTTTGGATAACGGTGGGCGCGAGTGAGGCTTCGTGGCCCGCGTTGACCTTGATGCCCGAAACTACTGCGCCGTCTGGGACGACCATGCGCACCCCTTTCTGATCAGCAACTGCAGCGACCAGATCTTGCCCAGTCTTGACGCACAAACCCTGACCGGTGTCGACGGCATACCAGCAGCTCTCGTCCGGACCGGCGACCGGAGGGCCCGCCACCAACCCAGCCGATGTCGGAACAGCAGCGTTTGCGGCGCCTGCACCTAACGCGGCCATGACCATCGACAGACCGAGAATGGCTATCCCTGCTGCAGTCCGTTTGTATTTCCGCATCGTGACTCCCTGTTTGTT
The DNA here is from genome assembly GCA_035554115.1 of Pseudolysinimonas sp. GTDB lineage: Bacteria > Actinomycetota > Actinomycetes > Actinomycetales > Microbacteriaceae > CAXTSE01. The sequence continues at coordinate 26,866 of DATMIW010000026.1, forward strand.
GTGTGCTTTCACAAGATTGCGAGCGCGCCGAGTCAAGACCGAGTCGTCTACCTCGGCAAGGGCTGCGACGCAACACGCCGCGCAAAACCATCAATTTGAGACGCATCCGCACGGGCGCACATACTCGATTCCGCACTCATGCCCTGTAGAGAAATCAATATGAGACGCATTCGCACGAGCGCACATAGCTAAATGAGAGGCAAGATCGGGAACAAGGAGAGATCGTGAAGGCGGAAGGCACCTCGACGGAGACCTCCGTCATCGACGACCGTCCTGCGATTATTCGCCTTCGACACGGCGAACGAGATGCTCTAGGCGACTTGTACGCCCGTCACGCCGGCACCGTTTTTTGGAACGCATTCGGTGTCCTTCGCTCTCGTCAAGATGCCGAGGAAATGACCGCTGACGCATTCCTGACGATGTGGAGTCGCCGGCGTGACATCCAGATTTTCGGCACCTCAGCTGTGCCGTGGCTCGTGGTCACGGTAAAGAACCTCAGTCGCAATCGGCTCCGCGCCAATCAACGCCGAAGAACCGACAGCCTCAACGAGCTAGACCACGTCGCGGCCGATCGAGGGTCGGCTGAAGACGTGGCAGCCCTCGGGGAAGCAATGCGCCTCGTTCACGCCATCATCGAAGACTTACCGCCCGTCGACCAGGCGATCTTCCGACTGTGCATGATCGACGAGCTTACGTACAAAGAGGCTGCGGCTCGCCTCGGCCTCACCCACGGCTCAGTCCGCAACCGACTCTCGCGCGTGCGTCGCCGCCTTCAGGGCGAGCTCGGATCCCCAAACTTTGAACCCCAGAACCAAGGACCCGGATCATGACCACTGCACCCACGCTGCCGAACGGCTCCGATGAGCGAATCTCCCAACTCCTCATAGACAGTCTGACCCGGTATACCCGCGTGCAACGGACCAAGCGCCGGGTGGTTGCGGTTACCGCTGGCGTCGCGGTGATTGTTGCGGCGAGTGGCTTCGCCTGGGTCACTCTTGCCTCACAGGCCCAGCAGACCCGCTCCGCGTATTGCTACAGCGCGTCTAGCACCACCTCGAACTACACGCAGGTGGGCATTCCAGACGAGACGACCGGGCCGGACGGAACGAAACCCGTCTCCACAGCTGCGGACCGCATCACGAACGCTGTCGAAATGTGCGCCGCGGCCTGGCGCGCCGGCGTCCTTGGGTCTACGACCGTGCCGACTCTGGTCGCGTGCGTCCGCACAGACAATGTGCCCGCCATTTTTCCGAAAGACGAATCGGATCAGTCCAACAATGCCACCTTCTGTAACGATCTCGGCCTCGCCGAAGGGAAATGAGAAAAATGGATAACCAGATTCGACCCGAGGCCGTGGAATTGCCGACGACGATTTCCGTCGACATCAGTTGGGCCCTGCCGCCGGTGACGCCGCTGACGCATCCATCGCCTGCATAATGGCGCCGCAGCACGCCGAAACAGAGCTTTCGATCCCTCCTCAGTCCCTGTCGATAGCTGCCCTCCACTTCCGACCAGGCGTGTAGTTCAATGAGCAGCCCCCAGTCGCAGTCTTCCGTGATGGGAATCCGTTATTACGCCTATCCAGTTCCTCGCGACCTCGCCCCGCTTGCCGAGAAATCTCCCCGCGACTTCATCAGCGACGATCCGCTCGCCGATGCCTGGGGACCGACTAAGAACCGTCCGCCGATGCTCTACCTCGACAAGGCCTGG
>DATMIW010000027.1:0-20344 GCA_035554115.1 Pseudolysinimonas sp.
GCTCACCGGATACGCGAAGGACCTCTTCCCGCGCTACCAGACCATGCGCGGCAAGCAGGTGCAGCGCCGCTTCGGCTGGGACACCCACGGTCTGCCCGCCGAGCTCGAGGCGATGCGGCAGCTCGGCATCACCCAGAAGCATGAGATCGAAGAGATGGGTATCGCGGCCTTCAACGCGAAGGCCCGCGAATCGGTGCTGCAGTACACGGCCGAATGGGAGCAGTACGTCACCCGTCAGGCGCGCTGGGTGGATTTCGAGAACGGCTATAAGACCCTCGACATCACCTTCATGGAGAGTGTGCTCTGGGCGTTCAAGCAGCTCTACACGAAGGGCCTCGCGCACGAGGGCTTCCGCGTGCTGCCCTACTGCTGGAACGACGAAACCCCGCTCTCGAACCACGAGCTCCGGATGGACGACGACGTCTACAAAATGCGGCAGGACCAGTCGGTCACCGTCACTTTCCCGCTCGTGGGGGAGAAGGCCGAGGCGCTCGGCCTGACCGCAGTGAAGGCTCTCGCCTGGACCACAACTCCCTGGACGCTGCCGACGAACTTCGCGCTTGCCGTCGGCCCCGCCGTCGAATACGCCCTCGTGCCGTCAGCCCCCTCGGTCGAGACCCCCGAAAGCTATCTCCTCGCCACCGACACCATCCCCGCCTACTTCAAGGAGCTCGGCTACGCGTCCGCGGCGGAAGCGATCGCGGCGATAACCCGCACGCTCCCCGGCAGCGAGCTGGCTGGCATCCACTACGACCGCCTCTGGGATTACTACGCCGATCCCGCCTACGGCACCGAACATGCCTGGCAGATCCTGGTCGCCGACTATGTCGCTACCGGAGAGGGCACCGGTATCGTGCACCAGGCCCCGGCCTACGGTGAAGACGACCAGATCGTGTGTGCGGCGGCCGGGATCCCGGTGATCCTGTCGCTGGATGACGGCGGCCGCTTCTTGCCGTCCGTTCCCGAGGTCGCGGGGCAGCTCTGGTCCGAGGCCAACAAGCCGCTCACCGCGCTTCTCGCGGCAGCGGGTCGGCTGTTCCAGCAGAAGTCGTACGAGCATAGCTACCCGCACTGCTGGCGCTGCCGCAATCCGCTCATTTACAAGGCGGTGTCGAGCTGGTTCGTAAAGGTGCCCGAGTTCCGTGATCGCATGAGCGAGCTCAACCAGCAGATCACCTGGGTGCCCGAGAACGTCAAAGACGGCCAGTTCGGCAAATGGGTCGCGGGCGCTCGCGAATGGTCGGTGAGCCGCAACCGCTACTGGGGCAGCCCCATCCCCGTCTGGAAGAGCGACGACCCGGCCTATCCGCGCGTGGATGTCTACGGCTCGCTCGCCGAGATCGAGGCCGATTTCGGGCGCCTACCGGTGGATGCGAACGGCCAGCCGGATCTGCACCGCCCCTTCGTCGACGAACTCACCCGCCCCAACCCCGACGACCCCACCGGCCGCTCCACCATGCGTCGCATCGAGGATGTTTTCGACGTCTGGTTCGACTCGGGGTCGATGCCGTTCGCGCAGGTGCATTTCCCGTTCGAGAACGAGGACTGGTTTGCCAGCCACAACCCGGCCGACTTCATCGTCGAGTACATCGGTCAGACCCGCGGCTGGTTCTACCTGATGCATGTGCTGTCAACGGCGCTTTTCGACCGCCCGGCGTTCCGCAATGTGATCAGCCACGGCATCGTTCTCGGCAACGACGGGCAGAAGATGTCCAAGTCGCTGCGCAACTATCCGGACGTCTCCGAGGTCTTCGACCGCGACGGTGCGGATGCGATGCGCTGGTTCCTCATGTCGAGTTCCGTGATCCGCGGCGGCAACCTCATTGTCACCGAGGAGGGCATCCGCTCGGGCGTACGCGAGCTGCTGCTGCCCCTCTGGAGCACCTACTACTTCTTCACCCTCTACGCGAACACCGCGACATCGGTGGTCGAGCCTGTCGAGACCCCCGGCTACACGGCCACCCGGCGCACCGACTCTCCACACGTCCTCGACCGCTACCTCCTCGCCAAAACTGCCGAGGTGCTCGACCAGGTCACCGGCCATCTGGACGGTCTCGACAGCCCCTTTGCGGCAGCCGCCCTGCGTGACTTCGGCGATGTGCTCACCAACTGGTACGTCCGCCGCAGCCGTGACCGCTTCTGGGCGGGCGACAAGGGCGACGCCAACTGGCGGGATGCCTTCGACACCCTGTTCACCGTGCTCGAAACTCTGTGCCGGATGGCCGCGCCGCTGCTCCCGCTCGTCACCGAAGAGATCTGGAAAGGTCTCACCGGCGGGCGAAGTGTGCACCTCGAGGACTGGCCGGATGCGGCCGAGTTCCCGCGGGATCCCGAGCTGGTGCGCACGATGGACCGCGTCCGCGAGATCGCGTCGGCGGGCCAAGCCCTGCGCAAGGCGCGCCAGCTACGCGTGCGTCTGCCTCTCGCGAGCATGACGGTGCATGCCACAGATGCGGCGGCACTCGCGCCGTTCGTCGATATTTTGCGCGACGAGCTGAACGTCAAGAACGTCGTGCTCGTCGAACGTCGGCCCGACAGCCTGCCGGACGGGATCACGCAGACGCTGAGCGTGAACGCTCGCGCCCTCGGGCCCCGCATCGGCAAGCGCGTGCAGGAGGTCATTGCGGCAGTGAAGGCCGGGGCGTGGGTGCGTGACGGGGACCTCGTGACTGTCGGCGACATCCAGTTGCAGCCCGGCGAGTATGAACTGGCGCTGGCCGCGGGCGACGATCTGGCTGTCACCTTCATCTCGGAATCCGGTTTCGTTCTGCTCGACACGCAGCTCACGCCCGAGCTCGGGGCCGAAGGCCTGGCCCGCGATGTCGTGCGCGCCGTGCAGCAGGCGCGCAAAGAGGCCGACCTCGACGTGAGCGACCGGATCACACTCACCTTGCGGGGCGACTCCGACGCTGTCGCCGCGATCGGCACCCACCGTGATCTGATCGCGGCGGAGACTCTCGCGACGACCCTGAACCTTGAGCCCCTTGCACCGACCGCCAACCCGGACGAGGCTGAAGACGGCACCGTGCCCGTCGGCAGCGGTTCCGTCATAACTATTGAACTGGAGCGCGCGTGAGCGACGATCTGTCGGACTTCGCACTCGGCCCCGATGACAGCGAACCCGATGACGAGGCGATTGCGGCCGCGGCGTCAGACGCCGAACATCAGGCCGAGGCCGATGTGGTGTACGCCGACCTGCTCGCGCGGATCGGTGAGGTGGCTCCGCGACCGAGGCTTGAGCCGACCCGTCGCCTGACGGAACTTCTCGGCGACCCGCAGCATGCGGCTCCGGTCGTTCACATCACGGGAACGAACGGCAAGACCTCGACGAGCCGCATGATCGAATCGATGCTGCGCGCATCCGGACTCACCACCGGCCTGCTGACGAGCCCGCACCTGGTGCGGCTCAACGAGCGCATCCTCATCAACGGACGCCCGATCAGCAACGAGGCCCTGGCGCGCAACTGGGCCGACATCCTGCCCTATGTACTCATGGTCGATGCCGAGCTCACCGACGCCGGCGACGAGGAACTGACCTTCTTCGAGGCTCTTACGGCACTCGCCTTCGCCTGTTTCGCCGACGCCCCCGTCGACGTCATGGTTCTCGAAGTGGGGATGGGCGGCGAATGGGATTCCACCAATGTCGCCGACGGGCAGGTCGCAGTCTTCACGCCGATCGCGCTCGACCACATGGGCCGCCTGGGCTCGACAATCACCGAAATTGCCCGCACGAAGGCCGGCATCATCAAGCCCGCAGCGTCGGTTGTGACAGCCATGCAAGAAGTCGACGCGATGGATCAGCTGCGCGAGGCGGCAACCCACTTCGAGGCGTCGATGACGATCGAGCTCGTCGATTTCGCCGTTGAGGCGACGACTGTCGCCGTGGGCGGGCAGCTCATTTCTGTTCGCGGACGTGCCGGCGAATATCGGGATATCTACCTCCCCCTTTACGGCGATCACCAGGCCCAGAACGCCGCTGTCGCCATCGCGGCTGTTGAGTCATTTCTCGGTGACGGGTCGCGCCCTCTCGGCGCGGATGTCGTCGCGCAGGGTCTCGGGGCCGTCACCTCGCCGGGGCGTCTGCAGTTGATCGGCATCGAACCGACCGTGCTCGTGGATGCCGCCCACAATCCCCACGGTGCGGCAGCTCTCGCTTCAGCCGTGCAGGAGTATTTCGACTTTGACCAGTGGGTCGTGGTGCTCAGCATTCTCGGCGACAAAGACGCCGACGGGATCGCGCGCGAACTCGCCCCTTTGGCCACCCGTTTCCATGTCACGGCCTCCACATCTGACCGCGCGACCCCGATCGACGAGCTCGTCGACACCGTCGCCCGACACGCCGTGCCGGGTACCGTGGTGCGCTACGACTCGCCTGAACAGGCTCTCGCCGACGCGCGAGAGTGGGCCAGGGAGGCCGGGGTCGACGAGAAGCGCGGAGTACTTGTCGCCGGGTCGATCACGCTTGTCGGCGACGCGATCCGCATTGCCGAAAGCGAGGGCTGGAAATGAGCGACACAAGGCCCGGGCCGGATGACATCACGGCTCCGGATGCCGCTACGGCGCCCCCAGGCCGCATCCGTCGCCCGCGTCGGCAGCGCTCCCTGACAGAGACCCTGCTGTCGATTGTTCTCGTCCTCGAAGCGGTGCTGATCTTCTTCGTCGCCCTGACGGCGTTCGGCCTCGACGTACTCGCACCCGCCTTGCCCAATTGGAGCGCTCTCGCCTTCGGCGGCGGCTTCATCGTGCTGCTGATGATCGTGAGCAGGCTGCAGCGCTACCGATGGGGGGTGGGGATCGGCTGGGTGATTCAGCTCGCGCTGATTGCTCTCGGCATCCTGCTGCCCGCTATGTACGTCGTCGGGGCCGGTTTCCTGGCCCTCTGGATCTTCTGTTTCGTGCGCGGTCGCGCCATCGACCGCGCCAAATTGGCCTACCTCAACCGAATCGAAGGAGACGCCGCGTGAGCGTGCAAGAAACCCTGGTCCTCATCAAGCCCGACGGCGTCGCCCGCAACCTGAGCGGCGAGATCCTGCGTCGCGTCGAGGCGAAGGGGTACCGCCTGGTCGACGTGCGCCTCCTGCTCGCCGACCGCGCGCTACTGGCCGAGCACTACGCCGAGCACGAAGGCAAGCCCTTTTATGAGCCGCTCGTCGAGTTCATGAGCTCGGGTCCTGTCGTCGCCCTGCGTCTCGAAGGCGACCGTGTCATCGAGGGATTCCGTGCGCTCGCCGGAACGACCGATCCGACCCTCGCTGCCCCCGGCACGATTCGTGGGGATCTGGGCCGCGACTGGGGTCTGGCGGTGCAGCAGAACCTTGTGCACGGCTCTGACTCACCCGAGTCGGCCGAGCGCGAGCTCGCCCTCTGGTTCCCCGCCAGCTAGCAGCTACTTTCCGGTGTACTGCTGCTGGGCGAACGACGAGAACGCCGCGTCATCGCCGAGGGGCCCGGTGTAGCGCTTGCCGTTGACGAGCACGGTCGGGGTTCCGAAGCTGCCGTTCGAGTCCTCCAAAGCGGGATTGGATGTCGCGCGCTTCGTCGCTGCTGCCACCCACCCTTTGAAGGTCTCGTCGCGGATGCACGACTCGACATTGCTCGAGGTGACCCCTGCCTTCTTGATGAGGTTCACCAGCTCGGTAGTCGTCAACCCGCTCGTCTGCTCTTTCGGTTGATTAGCAAACAGGGTCGTGTTCACCGCCAGGTAGGAGTTCGGCGCGAAATTCGCCACGCAGGCCGCCGCGTTCGCGGCTCGCGAGGAGTATCGCGACCCCAGCGAGGTCTTATCGAGGATCGCGATCGGGTGAATCTCGAGACTCGCAATCGACGACGTCACCCACGACTGAATCTGCTCGGCGTTCGTCGCCTCAAATTGCTGGCAGAAGGGGCACTGGTAGTCGACGTACATCACGATCTTCAGGGGCGCGGCGTCGGCGGTGGAGCTCGGGGCGGGAGCCGGTGTGCCGCCATCCGGGATCGCCGCGGTCTTTTGGGCCACAATTTTGTCGGCGGAGCCGGTCAGCACGATCCCGTCGCTCGCCATATTGAGCGGGCCGGGCCCCGCGGGTCGCATCGACTGCACGACGATGAATGCGGCGACACCGAGCACGGCGAGGATCGCGACACTCGCGCCGCCGATCAGCGCAATGCGTCGGCGCGTTTCGCTGCGCTTCTGCTTCTCGCGCAGAACCCGTGCGGCTTCCCGTGCGGCATTGCGACGCTGGTCTTTGGTGAGTTTTTCGTCAGGCACAGCTCGCAGTCTCGCCTCTCGCGGGTCGGAATCGCCTGTGAGTCTAGTTGTGAGGTCCTACGCGCCGAGGTATGACAGCACGTTGAGGCGCACCTGGGCGAGCACCGCAACCACCCCGTAGCTCGCGATTGTGATCGGGATCACCCACATCAGCACCGCTCGACCGAACGGCACAGCCCGCTCACCCAGCACCCCCGTGGCGGCGAGCCTCAGCCATGTGACCCAGAACAGCGGAATCACTATCGACCACACGAGCATGCACCAGGGGCACAGGGTTCCGAGCACAAAGATGCTCTGACTGATGAGCCAGAGCACGAAGGCGAAGGCGCCGGTCACGCCCACGGCGAATGCGATCCAGAACCAGCGCGCAAAACGAGCACCCGCAAGCAGGGCGACACCGACCGCGATCGGGGCGACAAACCCGCCCAAACCCAGAATCGGGTTGGGGAAGCCAAAAACCGAACCCTGGGGGGAGGAGAGGTTGACCCCGCACTGCACGACGAGGCTGAAGTTGCAGTCGAGGTCGGCGGCGGGGTTCGTGAGCACGGCGAACTTGTCAAGAGTGAGCGCGAAAGCGGCCCACCATCCGATCGCACCGACGGCGATCAGGAAGATCGCGAAGACCCACGGTCGTGAGGACGTCGGTTCGGGCGCAGAGGTCACAGGGGGATTATCCCAATTGCCGTGGGAAAAGACGTCTCCCAGACGGCCTGTGCGATAATCGCAGCAAGCCGATCGAGCCGCGCTCGTATTGGCGACACAACAGCTTTACCGGGCATACCGGGCCACGAGTGCGTAGCCGCACCGTGTCGGATGGCAAGTTCCGAAACGCGGTGACAGCGCGTGCGCAGTGAGAGTGCGCAGCGACAACGCGGTAGGCGTGGACACTCCACGAGCCGGGGTCGCAGTACAACAGGATTTGCAGGGGCCGCGCAGCGGTACCCCGCACGAGATTTCCCGGCAGGCGGCGCGGTCGCCAACCGGGCAAGGAGTGCACCAGCAATGGTGAATGACAACGACATCAATGACCCGGATGGCGCGGTTGCCCCGGCCCCCAAGCTCGGTCGCGTGAAGGTTCCCAAGCTCCCCAAGGCACCGAAGGCCCCCAGGCTCCCGAAGGGCAAGAGGGGTGCAGCTGCGCTCATCGAGCAGCCGCCGGTCGAGCCAGCCTCGTCGGTCGAAACCCCGCCGGTCGAGCCAGCCCCGCCGGTCGAGCTTGTCGAGACCCCCGACGAGATCTCGACAAGCTCGACCAGTGAAAGTGCAGGAGCGACCGCTCCGCCCGCCTTTTCGGCGAACATGCCGCTGTTCCAAGCGCCACCACTGCCGACCTTCACGCCCGACGCCCCGACACGCGGTGAACGTGCCGAGCGCACCCCGCGTTCGCGTCCCACCGACACCCCCGACGACAGCGACTCGGGCGAGGAATCGACCCCGGCAAGCCGCCGCCGCACCCGTCGTCGCTCGGGCGAGGGCCCCCGCGACGGGGATGACGCCCCCGGCACCGTCGTCAAGGTCCGTCAGCCGCGCCAGGCACCCGCGCCGATCACCGAACCTCAGCGGGTTAAGGGTTCGACGCGTCTGGAGGCCAAGAAGCAGCGTCGCCGTGATGGCCGCGATGCCGGTCGGCGTCGTCCAGTCATTACCGAGGCGGAGTTCCTCGCGCGTCGCGAGAGCGTCGATCGCGTCATGGTGGTCCGCTCCAAGTTCGACCGCATCCAGATCGGGGTCCTCGAAGACGGCGTGCTCGTCGAGCACTACGTCGCACGGGCCGCTGACGCGAGCCTTATCGGCAACGTCTACCTCGGCAAAGTGCAGAACGTTTTGCCGAGCATGGAGGCGGCATTCGTCGACATCGGTCGCGGCCGCAACGCCGTGCTCTACTCGGGTGAGGTCGACTGGGAGGCCGCGGCCGCTCAGGCCGACGCCGAGGGCAAGGGCCAGCAGGCGCGCCGCATCGAGCTCGCTCTGAAGCCGGGTGACAAGGTTCTCGTCCAGGTCACCAAAGACCCGGTCGGTCACAAGGGTGCACGCCTCACCAGTCAGGTGAGTCTGCCGGGACGCTACCTCGTGTACGTGCCCAATGGATCCATGAACGGCATCAGTCGCAAGCTGCCCGACACCGAGCGCGCGCGGCTGAAGAAGATTCTCAAAGACGTTCTGCCCGACGACGCCGGGGTCATCGTGCGCACCGCAGCCGAAGGGGCGACAGAAGAGCAGCTGACTCTCGACGTCAGCCGCCTCACCAGCCAATGGGCAGAGATCGAACGCGCCAATGAGACCGGCCAGGCTCCGGCACTGCTGCACAGCGAGCCCGACCTCCTCCTCAAGATCGTGCGAGATGTCTTCAACGAGGACTTCCAAAAGCTCGTGGTTGCGGGCGATGACGCGCTCGAGACGATTTCGCGCTACCTGCGCAATGTCGCTCCCGACCTTGAAGAACGTCTCGAGCCCTACACCGACACCGAGGTCGACTCCTTCGATCAGTACCGCATCGCCGAGCAGATCGAGAAAGCCCTCGAGCGCAAGGTGTGGCTGCCGTCGGGTGGCTCGCTGGTCATTGACCGCACCGAGGCGATGACCGTCGTCGACGTCAACACCGGCAAATTCGTCGGATCGGGCGGCAACCTCGAAGAGACAGTCACCAAGAACAACCTGGAGGCGGCGGAAGAGATCGTGCGCCAACTGCGCTTGCGCGACATTGGCGGCATCATCGTCGTCGACTTCATCGACATGGTCCTCGAGTCGAATCGCGACCTCGTGCTGCGGCGCCTCATGGAATGCCTGAGTCGCGACCGCACGAAGCACCAGGTCGCCGAGGTGACATCTCTCGGTCTCGTGCAGATGACCCGCAAGAAGCTGGGCCTCGGGCTGCTCGAGTCGTTCAGCGAGAACTGTGAGGTCTGTGCGGGGCGCGGAGTGATCGTGCACCACGATCCCGTTTTCAAGCACCGCACCCAGACCGTCGAGACTCCGGCGAGCAGCGGATCCAGCCGGAACCGTCGCGGTCGCGGAGGCAGCGGAAACGCCCCGAACCCCACGACGGCTCCGAAGAACGGCCACGGGTCGAACGGCACGCATGCGCTCACAGAAGACGTGCGTAACGCTCTTGCTCAGATCGCAAAGAGCACTGTGCCGCACACCGAGAGCGATGCCGAGTCGGGCAACGCCGCCGCGAACTCTGAGGCGACCACTGTCTCTGCGGCGAGCACTGTACAGTCCGCGACCCCGGAATCCGCACCGACGGAGTCGGAGACCTCAACTGCGGCTTCCTCGCCGGCGCCGCTGGTGCCCGAACACTCATCCCAGGTGGAGGCGGCGGTTGAGGCTGCAGCCGAGGCCGCTGTCGAAATCCTCGAGATCCCGGTCGCGAACACGTCCCGCGCGCAGCGTCGCATCAGCACACAAGATGCGGAGCAGATCCTCGACTCGGTCCTGGAGGCTCTGCCCGAGCCCAGCCAGGCTGGTCGCGGCCGCCGTTCGCGTCGTGCCGGCAGCGCCGGCGCGGTTGTCACCCCGTCCGAAGGTTCGAACGGCTAATCTGCCCGAATGACGCAGCGGAGCGGGGTGCTGAACCGCCCCTCAGTGGTTCACGCCGGCGCCTCCCGCCGACGCGGTCTGTGGATCCCCGCGGCCGGCCTCGTTCTGCTGTGCGCGCTCGGTCTCGTCCGCATCTTCTCGCCCGTGCAGGGAGGCCTGCTCCCGGACCGAGTGCAAGATGGGGTAACGCTCGCCCTCAGCGTTCTGATCGAGTCGATGCCCTTCGTGGTGCTCGGCATCGTGTTTTCGATAGTCGTACGAATATGGCTGCCCGAGGCAGCGATCATGCGGGTGCTCCCACGCAACCCGCTCGCCCGGCGGGCCGTGGTGTCGATGATCGGCATGTTCTTACCGGTCTGCGAATGCGGCAATGTACCGCTCGCACGTGGACTCATGGTCCGTGGGCTGACTGTCGCGGAGTCGATGACATTCCTCTTCGCGGCACCGATCATCAATCCGATCACGATCATCACGACGCATCAAGCTTTCGGGTTTGACGACGGCATCCTTGTGGGCCGGCTTGTTGGCGGATTCGTCATCGCCAATCTGCTGGGCTGGGTGTTTTCGCGGCACCCAAACCCTGAGTCCCTGCTGACGCCGCGGTTCGCAGCTGAATGCCGGCTGCCTGAACACGACGAGCACGGGTCGCGACTCGAGCGCAGCATCCGCCTGTTTGGGCGCGAGACAGCGATGCTTCTGCCGGCGCTCTTCGTCGGGGCGATTGCTGCGGCACTCGTGCAGACGCTTGTGCCGCGCAGCGTGCTCGTGGCACTCGGCAGCAATCCGGTGTGGTCGATCGCGGCCATGCTGGTGCTGGCGTTCGTGATCTCGGTGTGTTCGAACGTCGATGCGTTCTTCATCCTGCCGTTCGCCTCGACGTTCTTGCCGGGGTCAGTGGTGGTGTTTCTGCTGTTCGGCGCGATGCTCGATATCAAGATGATTGCGCTGCTCCGCACAACTTTCACGAGCCGCACCTTGCTTCAGGTGGCCACGATAATCGTGCTAGCGAGCGCGGCGGTGGGGGTGATCGTCAATGTCCTCGCATAACAGGTTCTGGCGGGAACTGCGTCACTGGCGTGGTGTGTTGCTGCTCGCAGCGATTGCCGTCGGCTCGATTTGGTGGGCGATTACCGGTCAGCTTGTCCTCTTCATCCACCCCCGATACCTTGTCTTCACGGTGATCATGGCGGTGGTTGCTCTGGCGTTCGGCGTGGCCCGCGTGCTGGTCTCGACAGGGCGAGTCGCCGACGCGGATCATTCCCACAGCGATCACTCTGATCGCTCCGGCGACGAGGATGACGCAGTTGACACCCGCCTCCAGCGCGCTCTCTCAATGGCGGCGCTTACCCTCGCGACGCTGCTCGCAACCGGTGCGCTCCTGCTGCCACCATCGACTCTGTCCGTCGCGACAGCATCGCAACGAGACGTAACGGCGTCGAGCACGAGCTCGATCACGGGCAGCAGCACCGCGGGCGTTACGACCTCGGCGGGAGCCGATGCGCAAACATTCCGCCACTACACGGTTCTCGAATGGTCATCCCTGCTCTCGCAGACGAGCGATCCCGCGTTTTATGCGAACAAGCCCGCCGACGTCACCGGCTTCGTAACTCCCGACCCCGCGGCGTCGGATGTGTTCTACGTGACTCGGTTCGTGATCACCTGTTGCGCCGTCGATGCTCAGCCGGTGGGGGTGCCCGTGTACCTGCCCGACTGGACGCACAAGTTCTCGCCCGACGACTGGGTGACTGTGACAGGAGAGTTTGGCCTCAACGGCAGTGCCGCGAGTTCGGCAGTGCTTGCTCTCCACCCGGCGGGGGTGACCCATGTTGCCGAGCCGCGCGACCCCTATCTCTTCTGAGCAGGGCGCCACAGCTGTGCTGAAACCAGACCACCGCCCTTTTCGTCGTGCTTTTGTGGGAACAGTCGTCGCTCTCGCCCTGATCGTTGCTGGCGTGGGCGTCGTGTCGGTGTCCCAGGGTCCGCGCGTGCAGGGCGCGCAGTTGGATGCTGCGGCTGCCGTCCAGGCCCCCGCGTCGCTCCGCTTTGTTATTAACGAAGCTGTCGCGCCCATCCGACGCGCACAGGTGAAGGTGAGCCACCGGGTGCCGGTCACGGTGGTGAGCGATGGAGGAGTCGTTCTCGTCAAATTTGGCATCGCGCTTGCCTACGACACGGACTATGTCGTCAGTATCTCCGACGTGCGGTCGGTGGGTGGGGGAGCAAGCAGCACGCTGACTCATGAGTTCCGCACGCCACCCCTCGGGCTCGACTGGCTGCAGCGGGGAGTCGGAGGCGACAGCATCTTGCACGTCGAGGCGGGTCGCACGCCGGGAAAGCCGACCGTGCTTTTTCGCGGTGATCGCATTCAAGACTTCCTGCCCCTCGGCGACGCGGTGCTCGTCGTTTCGCTCGCCGCAGATGGCACCAACAAAGCCGACATCGTGGCGACCGACGGCCCCAATCGCGAGTCCCTGGCTTTGCCTGGCCCTGGCACAGTGGGGCTGCTCGAATACTCGGGCACCTCTGTGCTGTATACCTTTTCGAGCACGGCGGGAGCGGAGGGCGTTCCCGAGTTCAGTGACACCCTGTTCCGCCTAGATCTGTCGGGAACACACGAGTCGGTACCTGTGACCGGGATCAATGGGGCACCGCTGTCGGTCGACGGCATCCACCCGGTGGCCGGCTCCACGCGCGTTGTGCTGCACAGTCGCGCTGGGGAGGCACTGCTCTGGGACACCGCCTCGACGGATCCGCCAAGCCTCATCGGAGCTTTCGCCGAGCTCAGTGCGGTGTCGGGCGACGGCGCGCGCCTTGCCGCAACTGACGCCGCCGGTCCGTCGATCGTCACCCTGGGCACTGGCAGGGAGGAGCGCATCACACCGTCGCCGCTGCCCGGCGGCGTTCCCTACATTGCGGATGTCATCCCACTCCGCGGCGGCCGCCACCTGGAGCGGGTGGCGCTCCCATCGGCGGACTTCCGCTCCTTCGAGCTGTCGGTCGCGATCGACAATGGCACCACAGCCAACGTGCTGTTTCGAGCGGCGGGACGGGGCAGCATTCTGAGCTTCGAAGCCACGGCCAACGAGCAGTACGTCATCGCCGAGGTTTCACCGGGAGGTGTGCAAGCAGACACCGACGGCTATGGTTCCGGAGCTCGGCCGACAGATGTGACCATCGTGGTGCTCGACGTCGCAACCGGCAGGGTTGTTGCCGAGAGGTCTGGCTCACACGCTCGCTGGTGATCAATCCGCGAACGGCGTGGGGTCCTGCGGCAGCTTGTCGCGCTGGCGCACGCGCAGACCCGAGGCCTGCAGTCGGCGCAGAAGCTCGCGCCCAGTGACGGGCAGAGCGCCCCGGTCGACGAGCTCCTGCCACCGGCTCTGGGGAACGTCGTAGTGGTCGTTGTCGAAGGCACGACGCCCGATTCCGGCGGCTGCGGCGAACTCGTGCAGCTCGGCTAGCGATTCATCGCTGACGAGGTGCGCCCACAGTGTGTCGTGGGCCGGCCAGCGCGGCTCATCGATCAGCACCGTCATGGGCCGAGCCTACGGGGCTGGCTGGACGCCATAGGCTCGGCGGGCGGGTCTCGACAGGCTCGACCTTCGGGTCTCGAACCGGTTTGACCGAACCCCTGTTTTGCAGGTATTGTTGCCTCTCGGTGTGTGCGCGGCTTTGGCCCGCACGAACCCTGCAATATGGGTCGCCCCAACTCTTGGGCCGCGTCGGCATCCGCTGCAACGGCCTCCATTTCTTCAGTAAGGAATCCCGTGGTTTACGCAATCGTGCGCGCCGGTGGCCGGCAGGAAAAGGTCGAGGTCGGCACAATCGTCGTTCTCGATCGCATCAAGGCCGACAAGAACGGCAACATCGAGCTCGCACCGGTGCTGCACGTTGACGGCGACACCATCACGCATGACGCCGCTGCGCTCGCGAAGATCACGGTGACCGCCGAGGTCATCACCGATCTGCGCGGACCGAAGATCGTCATCCAGAAGTTCAAGAACAAGACCGGGTACAAGAAGCGCCAGGGGCACCGCTCCGAGCTCACCCGCGTCAAGATCACCGGCATCAAGTAAGTACGAGGCGGATACAGATATGGCACACAAAAAGGGCGCATCGTCCACCCGTAACGGCCGCGATTCGAACGCGCAGTACCTCGGCGTCAAGCGCTTCGGTGGCCAGGTCGTCAAGGCCGGCGAGATCATCGTCCGCCAGCGTGGAACTCACTTCCACCCCGGAGCCAATGTGGGGCGTGGCAAAGACGACACCCTGTTCGCTCTGCAGCCGGGCGCTGTCGAATTCGGCGCCAAGGGCCGTCGTCGCGTCGTCAACATCGTCACCGCTGCGTAGTTTCTCGCAGCACCCGTTGAGCGAGCTTCGGCTCGCTCAACGCATTTAACGACACAGCAAGAATCACCGCACAGAAGGAAGTGGACCCATGGCGACATTCGTCGACCAGGTGACCCTTCACCTGCGTGCAGGGCATGGCGGTCACGGCTGCGTGTCGGTCAAACGCGAGAAGTTCAAGCCTCTCGCGGGACCTGACGGCGGCAACGGCGGCGATGGCGGCGACATTGTTCTGCTCGCTGACCCACAGGTGACAACTCTGCTCGACTATCAGCGTGGTCCGCACCGTTCAAGCGGCAACGGCGGACCCGGCATGGGAGACCACCGTGCCGGTTATCACGGTGAGGACCTCGTCCTGCCTGTTCCTGTCGGCACCGTCGTGTCTGCTCCCGGCGGTGATGTGCTCGTTGACCTGAACGAGGCCGGTATGCGGTTCGTCGTCGCTCCTGGCGGGCAGGGTGGACTCGGTAACGCGGCTCTCGCCAACACCAAGCGCAAGGCGCCCGGTTTCGCGCTCCTCGGCACCTACGGCTGGGAGGGCGATGCCGTCCTCGAGTTGAAGACCGTGGCTGATATCGCGCTGGTCGGCTATCCCAGTGCTGGCAAGTCGAGTCTGGTTGCCGCTCTCAGCGCCGCCAAGCCGAAAATCGCTGACTATCCGTTCACGACCCTGCATCCCAACCTCGGAGTCGTCGAATCGGGTGATACGCGCTACACGGTCGCCGACGTTCCCGGTCTCATCGAAGGCGCAAGCGAGGGCAAGGGCCTCGGGCTCGAGTTCCTTCGGCATGTCGAGCGCTGCAGCGCCCTGCTGCACGTGCTCGATTGCGGCACCCTCGACCCCGGTCGCGACCCCCTGAGCGACCTGGATGTGATCCTGGGCGAGCTCGAGGCCTACCCCGTTCCCGATGGCCAGACTCCGCTTCTCGAACGCCCCCAGCTCATTGCCCTCAACAAAGTCGATGTGCCAGACGGTCGCGAGCTGGCCGATTTCGTGCGCCCCGCCCTCGAAGAGCGCGGCTACCGCGTCTTCGAGATTTCGGCGGTGAGCCGCGAGGGGTTGCGTGAGCTGTCGTATGCCCTGGCGGATCTCGTCGAGGCCGATCGCGCCGCGAAGGTGGCCGCCGCCGCGGTTTCGCCCCGTATCGTGTTGCGCCCTCGGGCCGTGAACAAGATCGAGTTCACCGTGACGATCGAGGGCGGAACCGAACCGCTTTTCCGCGTTCTCGGAGACAAGCCCGAACGCTGGCTGCAGCAGACCGACTTCACGAACGACGAAGCGGTGGGCTACCTCGCCGACCGCCTGGCAAAGCTGGGCGTCGAGGACGAGCTTTTCAAGGTGGGAGCCGTCCCCGGCTCCGCTGTTGTGATTGGTCCCGGAGACGGCCAGATCTTCGACTGGGAGCCCACCCTCACCTCGGCAGCGGAACTTATGACGAGCCCCCGCGGTACCGACGCTCGACTCGACGAGCTCAACCGCCCGACCCGCAATCAGCGCCGTGCGGAATACTTTGAACGCATGGATGCCAAGGCCGCCGCGCGTGCGGAAATGGAAGCCGAGCGTGCCGCCGGCATCTGGGTGGACGACCGCGGAATCCGCGTGGTCCCCGATGATGACGATGACGAGGTCACGCTGCCGGAGAAGGACAGCGTCGAATGAGCGAGCTGCGACAGTCGGTTCTCAGCGCCCGGCGCATTGTCGTCAAGGTCGGCTCGTCGTCGATCAGCGGTGCGAATGTCGGTCAGATCCCTGCGCTAGTCGATGCTCTCGCGGCCGCTCATGGGCGCGGTGCCGATGTGGCGCTCGTCTCGTCGGGGGCTATTGCCACCGGAATGCCGTATCTGCACCTCGATGCTCGTCCCGACGACCTGGCGACACAGCAGGCCGCGGCAGCAGTGGGGCAGAACCTGCTTATTGTGCGCTACCAGGAAAGCCTTGACCGCTACGGCATAGTCGCGGGCCAGGTGTTGCTGACCGCCGGCGACCTCGAAAACCCCACTTCGCACAGCAATGCGCGTCGGGCTGTCGACCGGCTGCTCGGCCTGCGGATTCTGCCGATCGTCAACGAGAACGACACGGTTGCCACGCATGAGATCCGCTTCGGCGACAATGATCACCTTGCGGCTCTCGTGTGTGAACTCATTGGCGCCGACCTTCTCCTGTTGCTGTCGGATGTTGATGCGCTCTATACGCGGCCCCCGCACGAACCGGGTGCCGTCCCCATCGATCGGGTCGCCTTCGACGACGAGCTGGCCGGGGTGGAGCTTGGCGACATTGGGGCTGCCGGTGTGGGAACCGGGGGAGCGGGGACCAAGATCGCAGCGGCGAAGCTGGCGGCGGCATCCGGAACCCCTGTTCTGCTGACGTCCACGGCCAATGTGGCGCGTGCCCTCGCCGGAGAGCTCACCGGCACCTGGTTCGACGCCGCTCCGTAATCGCGCAAGGTCGGGCACAGTCTCTGTCATATCCACGAGACGTGGATGAACGCCCATTTCTGCCCGGTCTAGCCACGCGTCGTAGAATCGCGGGATGCCAGAGACCTCCGCTCCGCCAACGTCGACCGCCACGCTCAGCGCCAAACTGGATGCCGCCCGTGTGGCCGCGCGGGCTCTCGCAACGACCGCATCCGGGGTGAAGGATGCCGGCCTCGAGGCAATAGCCGTCGCCGTCGAAAATGGCGCGGCCCGCATTCTGCCCGCGAACGAGCTCGACCTGGCGAACGGCCGGGAGAACGGCCTGAGCGCGGGGCTGCAAGACCGCCTTCGCCTGGATGAGGCGCGCCTCGCCGGACTCGCCCAGGCGGTTCGCGACGTGATCGCTCTGCCCGACCCGGTCGGCGGCATCGTGCGCGGTTCGACGTTGCCGAACGGCCTCCAGCTGAGTCAGGTGCGTGTTCCGTTCGGCGTCGTTGGCGCGATCTATGAGGCCCGTCCCAATGTGACGATCGACATCGCGGCGCTCGCGCTCAAAAGCGGCAATGCGGTTGTGCTGCGTGGGGGGAGCGCCGCCGAGAACACCAACCGCGTGCTCGTCGAGCTGCTGCAGGAGGCCCTCGCGAGCGTGGGTCTGCCCGCCGAAGCCGTGCAGACGATTGACGAATTCGGTCGTGACGGGGCCACGCAGCTCATGCAGGCGCGTGGCCAGGTCGACGTGCTCATTCCGCGCGGCAGCGCCCAATTGATCGACACCGTGGTGCGCGAGTCGAAGGTGCCCGTGATCGAGACCGGGGCGGGCGTCGTCCACCTATTCCTCGACGAGTCGGCCGACGCCGAAACGGCCGTCGACATCGCGGTCAACAGTAAAGTGCAGCGGCCTAGCGTGTGCAACGCGCTCGAGACCCTCCTCGTCGACGGGCGTGCGGCCGAGCGGCTGCTTCCCCCCGTGCTGGCGGCCCTGCGCGCGAACGGCGTGACGATCCATGGGGACGCGCGCACGCGGTCCATCGATCCGGATGCCCTGCCCACGACCGACGAAGACTTCGCCACCGAACACATGAGCCTCGACCTCTCGGTCGCTGTCGTTGACGATATTGACGGTGCCCTGGAGCACATCCGCCGCTTCTCGACCCACCACACCGAGTCGATCGTGACCAACGACATGAAGCGTGCCGAGCGGTTCCTCGCCGAGGTCGATTCGGCAGTTGTCATGGTCAACGCCAGCACGCGGTTCACCGACGGAGGCGAGTTCGGCTTCGGCGCCGAGGTCGGCATTTCGACGCAGAAGCTGCATGCCCGCGGCCCGATGGGGCTGCCCGAACTGACGAGCACCAAATGGATAGTGCGGGGCTCCGGTCAGGTGCGGCGCTAGGCTGACACCATGCTTTCGTTCGCTGTGTCGCTGCTTGCCGCCGAAGAAGAACTCGCGCCGATGATCGCGCCGCCGATCGTTTTCGCTGGTATCACGGCAGCCGTCTTTGTCATCCTGGCTTTCATCACCTGGAGCTACCGTGACGTGGCCAACCGTCACAGCGACAAGGCGCCCTCTGACCACTCCGGTCACCACTGAGTTTCGACGCGTCAACCTCCCCCGTGACTGACCCCGAACGCCGTCCGCGCATCGGGGTTATGGGCGGCACTTTCGACCCGATTCATCACGGCCACCTGGCCGCCGCGAGCGAAGTGCAGAACCGTTTCGACCTCGATGAGGTCGTGTTCGTGCCGACCGGCGAGCCGTATATGAAGTCCGGGGTCTCGCCCGCCGAGCACCGGTATGTGATGACGGCGATCGCCACGGCGTCGAATCCGAGGTTCACGGTGAGCCGCGTCGACATCGATCGCGGCGGTCCCACGTACACGATCGACACCCTGCGCGACCTCCACGTCGAGCGGCCCGGCGCCGAATTCTTCTTCATCACGGGTGCCGATGCGGTGGCGCACATCGCCGACTGGAAGGACCGCGACGAAATTTGGGAACTGGCCCATTTCGTCGCTGTATCGCGTCCTGGGCATCGCCTGAATATTCGCGGATTACCGGAGCAAGGCGTAAGCTCGCTAGAAGTGCCCGCGCTGGCTATTAGTTCTACTGATTGTCGGCAGCGAGTCGACCGGGGCTTCCCGGTGTGGTACTTGGTCCCCGACGGTGTTGTGCAATACATCTCCAAGCACCACCTCTACCGGAGTAGGACATGACGACATTTCAGGACCAACCGCTTTCGCGGCGTGCGGTCCGGCAGCAGGAGCGCGAACAGGCGCAGCCGGGCGCAGTGCCGCCGACGGGCGACGCCGATCAGCCGCGTGCTCCTCAGCAGGGTGGTCAGCCAGCTTCAGCTCAGCCTGACGTTGCCCCAGAGCCCTTGACGTACGTCACGCAGAATCGCCCGCCGTTGCCGAGGTACGCCGGCTCCCCAGATGCTGCCCAGCCGACCCCTGCGCAGCCGGATGACACCTCGACGTCATCTGCGCCCCCCGCCTCGGATTCCTCCCACGCTGCGGGAGCCTACCGTTCTCGCGACTTCAGTCCCGAGGGGCGTAGTTCCGCAGCCCCGAGCTGGGCTCCGCAGTTCGGCGGGGTCTCCGACGAGGGCGCTATCGAGTACCAAACCCAGGGACGCGTTCCGCAGATTCCGGATGCGATCCCGCCCGCCGCTGCGGCGCCCCTGCCGGAAGATGACCCGTTCGCCGTCGTCGAGCAGACAATGACACGCAGGGAGCTTCGTGCCCTGCGCGAAGCGCACGAGGCTGCTCGATCGCAGGCAGCAGCTGAGGCGACCGCCACTGCGGTGACCGCGTCGTCGCCTGTTATCCCCTCGACGCCCCCGGCTGCGCCCGTTCTCCGTCCCGCGGCACCGGACCCGACCGCCGCTCCGACGTCACCGACGAGCTCGTCTCCCGACGCTCCGACGGAGCGACCGGAGCCCGCAAACCGTCTGAACTCCGCTGTCGCGGAGTTCGATCAGCTGATTGATGCGCGCGGCGACTCCGACGTTGCTTCGCGTGGCCGTCGTGCGTCAGCTCCGGCGACGAATGAGGCGCCCGCCGTGTCGGCGCCCCCTCCCGCACCGGCACCCACCGCGTCGGCGCCCGCCACACCGACGTCCTCCGCGTCGGCGCCCGCCACACCGACGTCCTCCGCGCCGGTAGCACCGCAGCCGATCCCGCTCGTTGAGCCTCCGGCCCCGCATTCCGGGTCGGATCGTCAGGGTCTGCGCCAGGTTCCACCGCCTATCCAGCTACCCGAGGCTCAGGAGCCGAGCAGAGCCGAGGCGTCTGCTGCGACGACCTCCCGTGCTCCGGAATCTTCTCCAGTTGCGCCGGCCGCTTCTGCGCCCGAGGTAGCCGCCGCCCAGGCATCTGCTCCCGTGGCGCCGGTTTCTCCGTCAGCCGCGACCCCGGCTGAAGAAACCGGCGACCCAGCCGCGTTCGATCAGCTGCTCTCGCCGCCGTCGGCCGACCAGATTGCGCCTGAGGACGAAGTTGCAGGGTTGGCTTCGCACAAGTCTCCTGTGAGCGATGTCGTTGTTGATGTGCGACCGTCGTCGCCGCTCGCTACGCCCGAGCCTGCCGCCACGTCCGAGACGGTCGCCACGCCCGAGCCGGTCGCCGAAGACACCACAACTCCGCCAACCGGCCACTGGTCGACACAGGCCGAGCTCGAAGACGAAGCTCAGGTTGGTAGCGCCACCCTCGCGGGCGGTGTCGGAATCGGTAGCGCGCCTCTCACCACGAGCGCCCTCGTGCTCCCGTCAATTCCGACCGGAGATTTCGCCCCTA
>DATMIW010000028.1:0-19596 GCA_035554115.1 Pseudolysinimonas sp.
CACAACTCGATGGGGTGTCGACGGTCTGGCGCTCCCGTCGGGCGACTACCGGCTCACCCTCGAGCCGGCTGGCGATGGCCGGGTGCCGACCACGCGGGTGACCGTCACCGCGCCTCTGCCGGCGCGCCTCATCCACCCGGATTTCCACGCCTCCGTGCACGCGACAGCCGGTGGGCTCATTGTGCGGATCACTGCGCCCCTCGCAGACGACGAGCGCGGGCCGCGTGCACAGCGGCTGCTAGAGCGTGAGTATCGACGTGCCCGCCCGACGCTCGACAACGCCGTCTTCTTCGAGAGCTTCTATGGGCAGTCCGCCTCGTGCAACCCGCTCGGCATTGATCGTGCACTGGCGCAGCTCCGCCCGGACACGGCGCGATATTGGAGCGTCGTTGACGGCTCCGTCGCGGTACCGGAGGGTGGCATCCGCATCATCGAAGGCAGCCGCGAGTGGTGGCGGGTTCGCGGCAGCAGCAGAGTGCTGATCGTCAACGACTGGCTGCGCAAGAGGTTCCGGCGCCACGGCTCTCAAAAGGTGCTGCAGACCTGGCACGGCACAATGCTCAAACGCCTCGCCCTTGACCGCGCGAACCGGGGACTCCGTACCCGTCTTGCCGTGCTGCGGGAGCGCTCCCGATGGGATGCTCTGCTCGCCCAGAACCCCTACAGCGCCGAGATATTCCGAAGCGCGTATGCGATGCGCGGGCCGATTTGGCAGCTCGGCTACCCCCGCAACGATGTACTCAAAGGCGCCTCCGGCCCCAGGTCAGCGGATGCCGTGCGTGCCGCGGTCGGAGTCCCACCCGGTGCACGGGTGGTGCTCTACGCGCCCACCTGGCGCGACAACCGCACCGAGATGGTCGACTACCTCGACCTGGCGTCCTTTGCCCACGACCTCGGCGACGACCAGGTGCTGCTGGTGCGCGGACACTCCCGCACCCTTCGATACGGACAAGATCTGGCCGGCGCGCAGCTCATCGACGTCACCAGCTATCCCAGCATGGCCGACCTCCTGCTGATCGCCGATGTCTTTGTGACGGATTACTCGTCAGCCATGTTCGATTTCGCTGGCACCGGCAAAGCGATAGTGCTCTTCACCCCCGATCTGGTGAGCTACAGCACAGATCTGCGCGGCTTCTATTTCGACCTGCTCGCAGATGCTCCGGGGCCCGTTGTGCAGCATCGCGATGACTTGCGAGCCGCGATTCTGGCAAGCCGCTCGGATGGCGTGCCAGGCGCAGCCGCATCCCCCGAGGCGTGGAGGGAGCGTTTCACACCGCTCGACGACGGCCATGCCGGCGAACGGGTCGTGCAACGTCTTCTCGACGAGGGCTGGCTGTAGATCAGCTCTCGGTGCGAGATGTGTCGACGGAGTCGCCAGCCCCCCGCACCAGCCCCGTGATGAAGCCGAGGCCCCAGCTGAGATGCATCGTGGCGATGACGAGCATGAACCGCAGGCGGTCCGCCAGCGAGCCTGTTGTTGTGACAGCGGCGACGAGCAACAGCGCCAGATAGGCGAGCGGCCCCAGGTAGACGAGAGCAATGATCCAGCCCAGTGCCCCCTGCAATACCCCGGTCGCGTGCAGCGGTGCCGCAATAATCGCGAGCACGAGCGACACGACCAGCAGAGGAGGCGCGAAGAAACGCAAGGAGTTGCCGCGCCCCAGGCGCCGCACGAGCTCACCACGCCAAATACCCGTCGCCGTGAACTGCCGGGCGAGTTTCACCCAGGTGCTGCGTGGCCAATAGCTCACGCGAAGCTGTGGATCGAGCCACACGATGTGTCCAGCCTGACGCAGGCGGTAATTCAGCTCCCAGTCTTCTCCGCGTCGAAGGGTTTCGTCGAAGCCTCCGACCTCGGTGAGAACGCTGCGCCGGAAGATGCCCATATAGGCGGATTCGGCGGGTCCTTCTACCGCGGACTCACCGTGGTAGGCACCGCCCCCGAGCCCGAATCGGCTGTTGTAACCACGGGCAACCGCCGCCTGAAAGCCGGGGCGTCCGGTCGCGACCATAATGCCGCCGAGGCTCGCGGCTCCGGTCCGTTCGAGTGCACTGACCCCGCGGCTCGTGTATCCGGCAGCGAGCTCGGTGTGCGCATCCACCCGAATGATGATCGGATGCGTCCCGGCCGCGATTGCCAGATTGAGGCCGATGGGGATGTCCATGCCGGGGTTCTGCACAACCCGGATGCGCGCATCCTGTTCCTGCAACCGCGCGACGATCCCCGCAGTGCCATCGGTTGACGGGCCGAGGGCGAGGATCAATTCAACCGGGCCGGGGTAATCCTGGGCGAGGATGCTCGTAACAGCGGCCTCGAGATAGCCGACCTCGTTGAGTACCGGCATGACATAGGTGACGCCGGGATATTCCGACGGCGCCGTTCCCATCCGGCCAAGCTACCAGTCGCGTCTGCATTGACCTCTCAGTCGACCGCAGGCCCGACCCTTTTCCGCCAGAACGCCGGCGCCGCCTCCCCGCTACAGCGTGCCCAGCTTCACATCGGTCGTGGTGTTCTTCCCAGCGCGGGTGTACGTGATCGATGTCGTCGTACCGCCAGCAAGCGCACGCACCTGGGCAGTGAGGTCGGTGCTGCTGGTGATGGGAGTCCCGGCGAACGAAGTGACCACGTCATCCGGCTTGAGACCGGCCTTTTCGGCGCCACCCCCATCAGAGATCTCGGAGATCACGGCGCCGACGGTCGACCCGTCTTTGCTCGTGGCGTCGCGAACGCTCGCCCCGAGCAGACCGTGGGTCGCCTTGCCGTTTTTGATGATCTCGTTGGCGACGCGTTGCGCCAGATTCGACGGGATGGCGAAGCCGACACCGATCGATCCGCTTTGACTGGTCGCACTGCTACTGCCGGTGCTCGCAATCGCGACGTTCACTCCGATGAGTGCCGCGTCGCCATCCACGAGAGCCCCACCCGAGTTGCCGGGGTTGATCGCGGCATCGGTCTGCACAACGGGAAGCGAGATGCTGGCCGACTGCGTGGCGCTGGAATTCGGGTCTTGGTTGAAGTTCCAGAAGTCGAACGGACCGTTGCCGTTGTTACTGTCGCCCTGCGATCCGTCTTCTGCGGCGTTGTCAGGCACCGCCGAGGACGCAATCTGGATGCTGCGGTTCAGCGCGCTGACGATACCGTCGGTGACCGTGTTGGCCAGACCGAGTGGAGCCCCGATCGCCACGGCCTGATCGCCCACATTGAGTTTGTCGGAGTCGGCAAACTTCATCGGAGTAAGGCCGCTTGCGTCGGTGAGCTTGATAACAGCCAGGTCGACGATCGGATCGATGCCGATAACTTTGGCCGTGTAGAGGTGGCCGTCGTAAGTTGTCACCTCGATATCACCCTTGCTCGAGGCCCCGTCAAGGGTGACCACGTGGGTGTTGGTAAGCACATAACCGTCTTTGCTCAGAATCACACCCGAGCCGGTGCCGCCCGATGAGCTGGTGGAGACCGAGATGGTGACGACTGACGGCGACGCCTTAGAGGCAATTGCCGTAACCGCCGTGACCTCAGCAGTGTCGTTGATGGTCACTGTCTGAGGGGTGGACGCTCCCTGTTGCGTCGAGCCATTGTTGGCCCCGACCAGGGCAACAACACCCGCTCCGGATGCGCCGCCAATAACCGCGCCGACTGCGAGGGCCGCGACAACGGGCACGAGGATTCGGCGCTTCTTCGGCGACGTGGCGGCTTCGGCTGCGGGAGCGCCTGGGGCACGTGAAATACCGGGAGCGCCTGGGGCACCGGAGGCGGCGAAGCCTGTCGGTGCTCCGGGATCGATGACTGCCGTCGGAGCGTTCCCGTCATGAGTTGCCGAAGACAAGGGAGATGTCGCGCCTGTCGCGGCCGACTGTGACGCCGCAGCTGCGGCCGCTTCTGCGGAAAACCGGGGAGGTGCCGGGGTGGATGCGGTGCTGGCCGACTCGGTGGATGCGGGGGCCGGCGGAGTAGATGCGGGTGCCGGCGGAGTGGGTGTGGTTTCGCCCGCGGGAGTGCTATCGGTGTCGGTCATGGTCGGGTGGTGCTCCTTTCAGCGGAGCAAGCATGTCTGCCCAAGCTGGGGGTTGTCTATGGCGCAACCGTGAGACTTCTGCTGTTGTTCCGGTGAGAATTTGTTTCACAAAATGGAGCAAGGTGTACAGAACGGTCGGCTCCGTTAGTAGTATGGCGTGACTTATCCTCCCCTGCCGAGACGAGCGTTGTGCCCGAAGCATCAACCGAATCGACGGAGGCGTTACCCGACGACCTCCGAACCATCCTTGACATCGCCGCTGACATTGTCGTGAACGATGGCTTTGACGCCGTGTCGTTCAACCTGATCGCCCGGCGGTCGAGCCTCGATGTCGACCGCATCCACTCGCTCTTCGAGAGTTCTGAACGCCTGGTGAGCGACCTGTTGAACCGTGAATACAGCCTCATGTATCGCGACATCATCGACAACATCGACCGGGATCCCCTGGGCGGCCGCGTTTCTCACATATATCGATACGTTCTCTCATCGATCTATGAGCGTCCCCTCGCTCGTGCGATCTATGTCATCGACCGCGAAGGACTCAATCGGGTGATGAAGGCGCACAACGGCGTCGCCTACGTGCCGCAGTTGCGCGTCCGTACCGAATTCGTCAAACGAATGCAGCAGGCCGGCACCGTACGCACAGACGTCGACCCTGCAGCAGTTGCCGCCGTCATCTCGGCAGTGTCGGCGGGAACCTCGCTCACGGCACCCTATGGCGACCTCGACAAAGTGACCGCGGGCCTCTCGATGATCCTGGCCCGCGCGATCGACACCGAACAGAAAGACACCTCAGCCGGTAAGCGGGTGTTCTTCGACTACGCGATGAGCCTCGTCAACGGCGAGCCCGAGCACTGATCGGGCGCGACGACCAGGTCATCCCCGCGCGACATGCGCCGCGAGCGCGCTGTCGTCGCTTAGCGTCGGCAGAAGTGCTGCACCGTCGAGTCCGGTGCCGAGCGGCGGCTGCACGCGCAGTTCCGGCCAGATTTCCGAAAGCCCTGCGGCAAATCTTTCGGCAATGTGACGCGACCGCAGGACCCCTCCGAGTCCGCACACGAGCGGCACCCCGGCATCCGGCGAACCCTCCCCCACACATCGCAAGGCTGTCGTGACCGAAAGCACGAGCTCACCCGCAGCAGCATCGCCGACGCGGATGGCCACCGCATCCCCCGCCTCTGAGGCATCGGCAACCCACCGCGCATAGCCTGCAATGCGCCGCACCCGACCGGGATCCGCCTGCAACTCAATGTATGCATGCTCGAGGTCCCCGAATTCCGCGCGCGCAGCTTCGGTCAGCAATGTCTGAGGCCCGCGCCCGTCATGGGCCCGCATTACGGCGTCGAGCGCCGCGCGGCCGATCCAGAACCCGCTGCCTGCGTCGCCCATCAGGTTTCCCCAGCCATCGACGCGCGCCACGCTGTCCGCTCCGACCGCGAGGGTCACGACTCCGGTTCCCGCAGCAACAACCGCCCCGCGGGCGTCGCCCAAGGCTCCGAGGTACGACGTCACCGAATCGTGGGCGAAGAACACCTGACCGACCCCGGATCCGGCTGTCGCCTCCCGCAGAGCCGCCGCGTCATCCGATCCCGCTGTCCACCCCGTCGACCCCACCGCGACCACAGCGATTGGGCCCGTCGCTGCCGCGACCGCTTGCACCGCGGCCGCAAGCTGCGGGACCAGCGGCGCGTCGGTCCGCACCCCCGCGAATTCGGTCTCGACGCCCTCGCTGCCGTCCGACCCGATGACGCGCGTTCGCACTCCGGTTTGACCCGCATCGACGGCGAGGATGCGCAGAAACGTCACGCCGCCAGGCTACAGCGGCGAAAAGCGAAGGCCCCGGTCGTTGAGAACCGGGGCCTTCGAACTTGGTTGCGGGGACAGGATTTGAACCTGCGACCTCTGGGTTATGAGCCCAGCGAGCTACCGAACTGCTCCACCCCGCGCCACAGCGCCGAACTTCTGCGCTTGATATGAGTGTACCCCATGGGACCGGCCACGTCCGACCTCGGGCGGCTGGCGTTCGGCAGGAGATCCCCGTTCTGCAGGACTCCTAGCCCAGCAATTGTGTTGGCTGGGCTGGGATCTCCTGCAGAACGCGAGTGGCTCCGTGACCGGTTACTCGGATGCCGCGATCGCCCTCTCGACGGCTGCCTGCATGCGCTTGTCGGCTTCTGCTGCCGCCACGAGGTCACCGCTCGCGTACGCCTCCTGCCGATCTGTGAATGCCACCTGGTAGTCGGCGAGAGCCTTCTTCAGGGCCGGATTGTCTTGTGTGCCCGGTTCCGTCGGTGTGGTCGGAGTTCCCGGTTCGGTCGGCGACACACCACCGTCACCGGCATCCGCTCCCGAGTCTCCGCCGAAGAGGGAGTCGAGCGCCGCATCCAGAGTGTCTTCGAAGGCGATCTTGTCACCGAACGACACCAGGATCTTGCGGAGCAGCGGGTAGCTGGTCTCACCTGTCGCTCGCACGTAGACCGGTTGAACGTAGAGCAGCCCACCACCTACCGGCAGCGTCAGCAGGTTGCCCCGCTCGACCTTGGTGGATCCGCGCTCCAGCAGGGCGACCTGTTGAGCCACATCGGAATCCGAGGTGAACTGGTTCTGGACCTGCCCCGGACCCGGCACCGTGGTGGTTTTCGGCATCGTCAGCAGCGTGAGTTTGCCGTAGTCCTTGCCAGCGTCAGAGTTCACGGTGAGATACCCCGTCAGAACGCTTTGCGAGGCGCCGGAGCCAGTTCGCGGAATATACGTGGAGTACAGCGAGAAGGCCGGTTTGTCGGTTCCCGGTGTCTGCATGGTCAGGTAATACGGCGGTTGCGCCTTTGCCGTCGCGGCTGCCTGAGTCGGGTCGTCGGGGGTCACCCACTCCTCATTGCCCGAGTAGAACTCGCCCGCATTGGTCACGTGGTAGCGCTCGAGGATCGTGCGCTGCACTTTGAACAGGTCCGCCGGGTAGCGCACATGTGACTTCAGCTCGGCGCTCATCGCCGACGCCGGCTTGAGAGTCGACGGGTAGATCTTCTGCCACGTCTTCAGGATCGGGTCGTTCGCATCCCATGCGTACAGGGTCACTTTGCCGCTGTACGCGTCGACCGTGGCCTTGACCGAGTTACGGATGTAGTTGATGTCGTCGAGCGCATAGCCCGGCTGCGGCGTGTAGGTGTCGACGATCGTGTTGGACAGCTGCTCGACGCGCGAGTACGGGTAGTTCGACGTCGTCGTATAGCCGTCAACGATCCAGACGATGCGACCGTCCACGACGGCCGGGTACGGATCCGAGTCGGGCGTCAAATACGGCGCAACCTTCTTGACACGGTCGACGGGATTGCGTTCGTAGAGAATCTGCGAGTTGTCGGTCACGCCATCTGACAGCACGATCTGCTCGGACTGGAACTTGATCGCGTACACCAGACGGTTCAGCGGGCTGTTGAGCTTGGGGCCTCCGTTGGCATTGAAGGTCGTGTAGGCGTTGCCATCACCCTTGTCGCCGCCGGCCGGATAATCGAGCTCCTGCGGTCCCTTCTTGCCCTTGCCGACAATCGAATAGGTGGGCGACTTCTCGCCGAAGTAGACGCGCGGCTGGAATTTCCCCAGGTCACCCGTGGAGGGGATGCCCGACTCGAGGAAGACCGGTTGTCCGTCGCTCGACCGCTGGTTGCCGTACGCCGCGACAACGCCGTACCCGTGCGTGTAGACGAGAGTGTTGTTGTACCAGGTCGCGGCGCTCTCCTGCTTGAGTTCGCGAACCGCGATGACAGTGTCTTGCGTCTTCCCGTTGATCGCGTACCGGTCGACATCCAGGTGCGGGGTGAACTGGTAGAACTGCTTGACCCGCTGCAGCTGGGCAAAGGTGTCGCTTACGAGCGCCGGGTCGATGATGCGGATGTTCGCCGTCGTGTCGGCGTCTGCGCGCAGAGCGCCCGCCGAGGTGTCGGTCTTCGCGTCGTACTGCTGCTCATTCACATCGGCAACGCCATATGCCTCCCGTGTCGCCGAGATGTTGTCGTCGATGTATTGCGCTTCGAGGGTGCGCGCACTCGGGTCGACCTGGAATCGCTGAATGACGGCCGGGAAGATCGTTCCGATCACCAGGCTGGAAGCGATCAGGAGGGCGGTACCGATGAGCGGCAGACGCCACCGCCCGATCGCGGCAGTCACGAAGGCCAGAATTGCGACCAGGATCGCGATACCGGCAAGAATCGCCTTGCCCGGGATCACGGCGTTCACCGAGGTATAGGACGCACCCGTAATCAGCTCGCCCTGATCGGTAAGGGTTGAATACTGATCGAGCCAGATGCTGATCGCCTGCAGCAGCAGGTACACCCCGGCGGTGATGGCGAGCTGGATGCGGGCGGGGCGAGCGACGCGCACCTCGCGGCCCGAAATCCGGATGCCGCCATACAGGTACGACGTCGCCAAAGCGGCAAGCCCAGCGACGAGCACGATTGCCGAGCCGTAGCCGAGAAGTCCGCGGAAGAACGGCAGCTCATATACGTAGAACGAAATATCCAGCCCGAACAGCGGATCTTTCGTGCCGAAGGAGGTGCGGTTGAAGTACTGCAGCACCGTCTCCCACCGCGATGCCGTCGATACACCGACAAATATGCCCAGAACTATCGGGATGCCATATATAGCCAGGCGACGCAGCGGCTCGATCACCTGTTGGTAGCGGTCGAGCTGGGAGTTGAGTTTCGCGTAGACAGGCCGTGACCGGAAGGCGATGAAGATACTCAGCCACACGATCAGCGCCATCGCGAAAAAGCCGACCCCGAACATCGCGATGGTCGCCCCCCACTGCGTGGTGAGCACTCCGAGGTAGCCGAGCTGGTCGAACCAGAGAACGTCGGCGTAGAAACTCGCGAAGGCGAAGAATCCGATAACAAGCACCGCGAGAATCGCAGCGGTGATGGCAAGGGTGGCACGGGTGCGGCTGCGGGGCGGCCGGCTGGTGGCGGAGGTCACAATAAGGCTTCCTGTCGGCTGGCCGTCGTCGTGACGGCACAGAGTGATCCTACGTCGCTGTTACTGACAGGTGGGCAGCTGTGAGGTGTCGTCACCGGCGGCGATCGTGCGCACTATGGCGAGGGAGTCATCCAGATTCTTGGTGGCGAACACCGTGAGACCCGCGGGAATGTGGCCCACGACCTCATTGCAATTGGCGGCCGGCGCCAGGAACCATGCGGCACCGTCGGCGGCGGCGCCATACATCTTCTGGCGGATTCCGCCGATAGCCCCGACTGTTCCGTCGGCAGTGATCGTGCCGGTACCGGCAATGTGCGCGCCCTTCACCAGGGCACCCGGGGTGAGCTTGTCGTAGATCGCGAGGGCGAACATTTGCCCAGCGCTGGGCCCGCCCACTCTGTCGAGCGTGATCCGGACGTCGATCGGGAAGTCATAATCTGCGACGGGGTAGATGCCGATCACGGCGCGCGCAGGATCGTCTTTCGACGCCACAGGCGTGAGCTGAAGGGCTTTCTCGGAGTCTCCTCGGCGAACGACAACCGTGAGGGGCGCCCCCACGCCGCCCGCAACGATCCGGTCCTGCACGTCCTTCGGAGTGTGAACCTCGTGTCCGGCCACGCTGAGGATCACATCCCCCGCTTTCAGCACACCCTCGGCCGGCTGCCCCGCGACAACCGCTCCCACACTGACAACGCTCTGAAACGGAATATCTAGCTCGGTGAGTGCGGCGCCAATCGCGGCCTTCTGGGAGGTCTCCATCTCGAGGCTGCCCTCTTCATCCGCCTCTTTGTCCGTCTGATCTGGCGGGTAGACCGCATCGATCGGAACCACCGAACGCTTGGGATCGAACCAGGCCGTGGCGAGGTCGAACCAGGTGAGCGGAAGCTGCCGTGAGCCCACCAGGTTCACCGTGAGCATGTCGAGCTTTCCGGTCGTGGGGTAGGTCTTCTCACCGGGGATGGCGATGAGGGGCTTTTTCACGCCGTCGATCTCGACCGATCCGAGGGTGTCATATACAGGTCCCGGCTGCTCGATGACGAACGGTGCCGGTTGGCTACCGACAATCACCGTGCCGCCAACGGCACCGACCAGCAGGACCCAGCCGACGAAGGCGCGGGACGATCGCGCGGAGAACCTGGGCATGGGGCCGGCTGCTTCCTGCTCAAAGGAATCGGGTGTTCGCTGCGGGCGCACCGCCCAGCGGCGTTCAGCCTAGGCGAATCTCTGCGCCGCATCCGCGACCGGGTTAGCGTAGATCGCATGGCTGATGACCTGCCGGACGAACCCTCTGAGGAAGAACTCCGCGATATGTTGCGCGAGTTCCTGTCGGGCAATGCCGAGCTCGATCCGGCGAAACTCGCGAGTGCCGCCGGACTGCCGGACGACCCGGACATGGTGCAGCAATTGATCGGGCAACTGCAGCACGCACTACAGAACAGTGCAGACGGGCCCAATTGGAGCCTCGCCCTCGACCAAGCACTCGCCCTGGCGAAGAAGTCCGCCGTTCCCTCGACGGCTGACGAACAAGCCGCGCTCGACCAGGCCCTTCATGTGGGGGCCCTGTGGTTGGACGAAGCGACAGACATTGCCGGGTTGACCGCCGACCCCGTGCTGCTGACGCGCGCCGGATGGGTCGAGGCGACAATGCCGGTGTGGACGCAGCTCGCCGAACCGGTCGCCGTGTCGATCGCCGACTCCCTCACCGAAATCCTCAACGAACAGACAGGGGATGCTCTGGGCGGCGCTCTCGGCAACGCCAGTCAGCTCATGCGCAACCTCGGCGGAACCCTGTTTGCGATGCAGCTCGGTCAGGTTGTCGGGCAGCTGTCGAGCGAGGTCGTCTCAGGAGGCGATATCGGAATCCCCCTGCTGGACGGCAGCACGCGCCAAGCCGTTCTCGTGCCGCAAAATGTTGATGCCTTCGGGGCGGGACTCGACATACCGATCGACGAGGTGCGCCTGTACCTCGCGGTTCGCGAACTCGCTCATGCGCGGCTTTTTCGTCACGCGAAGTGGTTGCGACTTCAGCTGCTCACCCAGATCACCGATTATGCGCGCGGCATCCGGGTCGACACGCAGCGGCTGGAGGAGGTTGTCGCCGAATTCGATCCGCAGAATCCCGATGAGCTGCGGGCGGCCGTCACGAGCGGTGCCCTCATTCCCGAGAAGACCGAGGAACAGAAGGCCGCGCTGGCCCGATTGGAAACTTTCTTGGCCCTCATCGAGGGCTGGGTCGACGTCGTGACGGCGAGCGCGACATCGCGTCTGCCGAAGGCGGGAGCCATAGCCGAAACCGTTCGTCGCCGCCGGGCCGCCGGTGGGCCGGCTGAATCCGCCTTCGCGACCCTCGTCGGGCTCGAGCTTCGACCGCGTCGTCTGCGCGAAGCTGCCGCGATGTGGCAGGCCGTGTCGGATGCGGCGGGAGCCGAGGCGCGCGACGCGCTCTGGGCGCATCCCGACATCATCCCGACGGACGCCGATATCGACGACCCTCACGCTCTCATTGCACGCATTACGGGCGGCCCTTCGGCACCCGACGATGTCGATCAGGCTCTCGAGGATCTGCTCAACGACGAGAACGGCGATCGGCCCCGCGAGACCTGACCCGGCGATGGTGCCGGTCCTGTGGATACCGCCCCCGCTCGCGCGCACAACCCGGCATCCTGTCGGCATGGTGCTCAAACTCGCCGCCGGTATCCCCCTCGTCTGGCGCTCGCCACAGTCTCTGCAAATCGGCGCCGATGCGCCTCTGCTCGTGCTGCCCGACACATCAACTGCACTGGAACGCCTACTGGGAGCCCTGGTCTCGGGTGTTTCGCCCAGTGGATGGCTGATGCTCTCGCGCGCGGCGGGCCTCACCCCAAGCGAATCCGAGGCGCTGCTGACTCAGCTGCACAACGCCCTTGAGCCGAGTACGGCGGCACCAACTCGCGTCCGCGTGGTTGGCGCACGTCCACTCGCCGAAGAAGTGCGCGCGCAAATCGCCGACGCGCGGGGCCTCGAGCTGGCAACGGACGACCGCCCCGACCTCGTGCTTCTGACCAGCGATTGGGTTGTCGCACCCGAAGACCACGGCACCTGGTTACGACGAGACGTACCCCACCTCCCCATCGTCACCTCTGACGACGGCACAGCTGTCGGTCCCTTCATCGAACCGGGCCGGGGCCCCTGCCTGTACTGCCTCCATCGGCACCGGGTAGATGCCGACCCGGCGTGGCCCGCCATCGCCGCCCAGCTGTGGGGCCGGCCACCGCCCCCACAACCTCGTGCCGACACCGCGGCAATCGCCGCGTTCACGACGGCGCGCGTCATGGAGTGGGCGGAGCGCGGTCAGCCGCCCCAGGTGTGGAGGGTTCGCGGCGCTCGGGGCGAAATCAGCGCGACGAGCGTGAGGCAGCATCCCGAGTGCTCGTGCGCAGCTCTGCCAGAAAACGGCTCGGCTCCCGACTATGCCCGCGAAACCCTTCCTGTGACCACGTCAGGCTCAACCGCCGCCGTGCCCGCGTGATCGCCACATAGAGCAGACGGCGTTCTTCGTCGATCGCTGCCAGACCGCGAGCGTGGTTCACCGGCAGGAGGCCCTCACTCAGGCCGACGATGTGCACCGAATCCCACTCGAGGCCCTTCGCACTGTGCACAGTCGAGAGCACGACGGCCGACACGGTCGGCTCATGCTGGGCAGCCTGGCGCGAACGCAACTCGTCGACGAACGCGGCCAGGGTCGTACCTTCTGGTGCTTGATCGGCGAGCTCAACGAGAGCGTTCAAGGCCTCCCACTTCTCACGCACCGCGCCCCCGGCCTCCGGGGCCGTCAAGGTCCAGCCCAGATGACGCAACACATCACTCACGGACTGAAACAACGGAGCCGGCGCAGCGGTGCGCGCATAGCTGGTGAGTTCGAGCACCGCCCGCTTCACAATGTCGAGGTCGAAAAACTTGGTGGCTCCGAGCTGACGGGAGCTGATTCCCGCCTCCGCGAGTGCCGACACCAAGCCCGCCGCCTGCGAGTTCACGCGGAAGAGGACGGCGATATTTTCGGGACGGGTGCCGGCGGCGATTTCGGCAGCGATGGCGGTGGCTACGGCTTTGTGTTCGGCGGCATCGTTGGGGTGGGAGGTTATTTGTGCCTCCGACCCAGAAATGGCCTCCGCTTTGAGCTCCAGCGCGCCAGCGCGCCCACGCATTAACCGGTTGGCGAGGGTGAGGATGGGCGGGTCAGAACGGTAGTTGCGTTCGAGACGGACGACAGTCGCATCCGGATACCGAGCACCGAACCCGAGCAAGAAATCGCTCGAAGCCCCGGCAAACGAATAGATGGTCTGGCTCGCGTCCCCCACGACACAGAGGTCCGTACGCGGACCGAGCCACAGCTCGAGCAACTCCTGCTGCAGGGGCGACACATCCTGGTACTCATCGACAACGAAGAATCGGTACTGCGACCGCACCTCGTCGGCAACGCGAGGCTCCGACTCCAACATGCCTGCTGTCGCAAGAAGGACATCCTCGAAATCGAGTTGCCGACGCTGGTCTTTGATCGATTCGTAGTTCTGCTGCAGGGCAATCATCTTGTCAACGTCGACGCCCGGAGGCAGGGCGCGCGACCCGGAGGCCCGTTCATAGCCGGCCAACGTCATCCGCGACACCTTGCGCCATTCGATTTCGGCGGCGACATCACGCAGACCCGCGGTGTCGAGACGCAGCTTGAGGGATTCGGCCGCCTGAGCGATGAGGCGGCCTTTACCTTCCAGGATGCGCGGCTGGCTGCCGCCCACCAGCTGCGGCCAGAAATGGGCAAGCTGCGCGAGCGCCGTGGAGTGGAACGTCCGGGCCGACACTCCGCCCGCGCCCAGCGCGCGAAGTCGGGTGCGCATTTCGCCCGCGGCTCGGGTTGTGAAGGTAAGGGCCATCACGCGGCTCGGGTCGTACACCCCGGTCGCCACTCCGTGGGCAATCCGGTGAGTCAACGCGCGGGTCTTACCCGTGCCTGCACCAGCAAGCACACACACCGGCCCCAGCAGCGTTTCGGCGGCTCTCCGCTGCTCCGGGTCGAGATCGCGCAGCAGATCCGGCACATCCGCTGCGGCACGCTCAGCGTCGGGCGCCGTCATCGATCTCCTCGCCGAACCACTCTTCGATGATCGTGCGCGCAATAGACACCGCACCGGGCAACAGGATCTCGCCGGTCGCCACCGCATCAGCCAGATCGGCACGCGTGAACCAGCGCAGCTCGACGATCTCGTCTCCGTCCGGTACCGGCTCAGTCGATGCCCCATCGGCGATTCGCGCGTGGAACCCGAGCATGATCGACGCCGGGAACGGCCACGGCTGGCTGCCCAGATATACCGGATCGGTGACCCGCAGCCCCGCCTCCTCCCAGACTTCGCGCACGACGGCCTGCTCGAGCGTCTCTCCCGGCTCGACGAAGCCCGCGAGCACGGAGAAGCGATTCGGCTCCCAACGCGGACTCGACCCGAGAAGCATGCGGTCGTCGGCATCGGTGACAGCCATGATGACCGCCGCGTCCGTGCGCGGAAAAAGCTGCCGACCCGTATCGGGCTGCTCGCGGGTCCACCCTGCGTTGGTCACTTCGGTAAGCGCTCCGGTGCCCGGCGAAAAGCCGTATGCCGCATGCCAGTTGATAATGCCCAGCGCCTGGGCAAAAAGCCCCGCGTCGCGCGTGGTAAGGAGGTGTCCCAGCCGACGGAGGTCGCCCCAGACAGCTACGCGGGCATCCGCATCTTCGGCATCCGAAAGCTGCGATTCAGCCAAGGTTTTCGCCTGTTCATCGTTGACGAGAACAGCCAAAACGGGAGTTCCGGCGGGCACGTCTGTTGACTCGGTGACCGTGCGACCCAGGTACACGGCAAGCTGATGCTCAACAGATCCGACCGGCACCAGGGCCAGCGATGCGACATCGGCCAACAGAGCACGGCCGTTGTGCAAGACGACAGCTCGGGCTGCGGGATCGGCGAGCAGCGCATCGATCCCGCCAGAACGAGAACGGTGGTCACGGTCGATCTCGGTGCCTGCGAGCGGCAGCCGATCGGCGAACGAACGGGGCACCGGCAACCTTCCAGAGAGAGCGCAGAACGGGCGTGGCGTACGGGCCCGGTGGGCGACGGCCGACCTACCCTGTGGTCATGGCCAGATCCCACCTCACTCTAGCCGCGCTCGCCGCATCGGCCGTGGCCGATCTTGATGTCGCCGGCGCCCAGCCGTTTGGCACGCCCGGAGGAGACTTCGACGCCAGTCTGTTGACCGGCCGCGATGGACGCCACTGGATCGTTCGTGTGCCGCGATCCGAACGTGCCGAATCGGAGCAGTCGGCGGATCTGGAGGCACTGCGCGCACTCAGTGCGGGAGTGCGATCCCGGCTTCCCTTCGCGGTCTCGCGCTTCGCCGGCCAGGTGCCGTTCGACGGCACCCGCGCCATCGTTTACGAATTCGTCTACGGCGCCAAGGTGCCGATAACGGCGTTCACCACCGATTACGCAAGCTCCGTCGGGGAGGCGATCGCCGCGATCCACGCCCTGCCGACCAGCTTTGTTGTGGATGCCGGACTCCCCTCGCACACGTCCGTCGAAGCCCTCCGCGCGACGATGGAGCTCGTTGACCGCGCCGCCGCGACCGGGCTGATTCCCGCCACTCTGCTCTCACGCTGGGAAAAAGCGGGAGAGGAATCCGCCCTCTGGCAATTCACGCCCACTGTCGTCAACGGTGGGCTCAGTGCTGACTCATTCCTGGCATCTGAATCGGCGGTCACCGGAGTCCTGGGCTGGCACGGCCTGCGGGTGAGCGATCCCGCCCGCGACCTCGCCTGGCTTCTCGGAGCAGGCCCCGACATGTTCGCCGCCGCCTTCGACGCGTACTCGCGCCAGCGCGGCTCGGTCGACAGCCAGCTTCGACACCGTGCCGCCCTGTTGAGTGAGCTGGAGATCGCCCGCTGGCTTATGCACGGCGCCGAGGTCCGCTCGACGGAAATCGTTGACGACGCCGTGCGGATGCTCGCTGGGCTCGTCGATGACGTGCAGCAGGAAACGTCGAAGCCGCTCACCGACGAGACACAGCCGGTGCTCGGTCTCGACGAGGTCGAAGACCTGCTGTCACGCACGGAACGCGTGAGCGACCGCTAAGCCGTTAGAGGTCGAGCGTTATCGACTCGTCGGCAGCCCGAGACACGCACACCATCATCCGGTCGTTCGCTGCACGTCCCTTCGGCGTGAGCAGAACGTCGCGGTGATCGACCCGCCCCGCAAGCACGGAAGTCTCGCACGAGCCACAATTTCCCTCCCGGCAGGACTGGCGCACCGTGATCCCACAGCGTTCGAGGGCCGAGATAGCCGTCTCATCGGCGTCGACATGGATCGTGGCACCAGTCGAGGCCAGAACCAGGTCGAAGGGGGTATCCCCTTCGCGGTGGGCCTCACCGGGCGTGAACCGCTCCATCACGACGTCGACGTCGTGTGTTTCGCCGAGATCGCGGAGTGTGTCGAGCATCCGCTCCGGACCGCACGCGTAGACAGCGGTCCCGGTTGTGGCCGCCTGCGCAACGAGCGCGTCAAGATCGGCTCGGCTGCCCTCTGCGGCAATGTGAAGCGTGAGGCCGGCCCCGGCGAGGGACGTCAGCTCCTCGATGAACGCCATCCGCTCACGGGCACGAGCTGCGTAGGCGACCGAGAAGTCGGCGCCGTCGAGAGCCGCCTGGCGCACCATAGGCAGGATCGTTGTCACACCGATTCCGCCCGCAATGAACAGATAGGACGACGCCGGAGCGAGCTCAAAAGCGTTGCGCGGCCCGCCGACGCGGACCCGCTGGCCCACACGCAGTTCGTCGTGGATATAGCGCGAGCTGCCCCGACCCTGCTCTTCGCGCAACACGCTGACGCGGTAGCTGCTGTGATCTGCCGGGTCGCCGCTGAGCGAGTACTGCGCGATTCGCCCTTCGTCGCGAACGATGTCGACATGCGCTCCCGGACTCCACGGTTCGAGGGAGGCGCCGCTCGGGTCCGTGAGGATGACCGAGACAACATCGTCAGCCTCCCAGCGCATTTCGCGCACCAGCATCTCGCGGGTTTCGTCGAGCTCGGGGGTCGAGACGGTTATCGACTCGCGGGACTCTGCCTCCGCATCCCAGAGCACCGGGAGCTCCTTCGGGGCGCGGAAAACCCAGCCCGAAACAACGGGCTCACGATCGGGGTCGGCGCGCAGACCCCGCACAGCTGGAATGAGCTCTTCAAGCATGATGCGCTCCACCTGACGCGCAAAGAAGTGGCCAGCGCAGAAATGCTCGCCGTTTCCGAACGCCTGGTGGGTGCGGTCCGAGCGCAGGAGGTCGAAACGATCCGGGTCGTCGTATCGCGTCTCGTCTCGGTTCGCCGAGGCGAGAACGACCTCGACCAGGGATCCAGCGGGAATCGTCACTCCCCGCAACTCAATGTCTTGTGACGCCTGGCGTTCCACCGCGCCGATCGGTGCGATCCATCGCAACCCCTCATTGACGGCTCGGGGAATGTATTCCTCCGGATCTTCACTGAGAAGCGCGAGTTGATCGGGTACAGAGAACAGACCGTGCAAGGTGCTGCCGACGGCATGGCCGGGCTCTTGCATTCCACCAAGCAGAATGACCTTCAAAGACGGCATGATCAGCTCGATCGACCGTGGCGTGCGATCCCGCTGACCGGCCCACAACATATGGGACAGCATGGAGTCATCGGGCTTCTTCATTAGATCGTGTAGCCGGGGGGTGACAACCTCTTCGATTTCGGCGCTGGCCGCATCCGAAATAGCGAAGATGTCGGGGTCGAGGCCGAAGTTGGCGACGCCCATGTTCAGATCGTGGAACCACCGACGCAGGGTGTCCGAGTCGACCAGGTCGTCAAGACCCATGACTCGCCGCAGAGCTTCGACGCTCACCGGCTCGAGGTACTCGGACATCAGCTCGGCGGTGCCGCGTCCACGCATCTGCTTGAGATATTGCCGAGCAACCGGACGAACGATGTCGTCAACTGTGTCATTGACCGATTTCGCTTGCAGGCGAGGATCCGTGCCCGCCCGCAGATCGTCATGCTGCTCTCCCGTGCTCGTCAGCACATTGGGCTTACCAAATACTCGCTGCAAGGTGGGGTGACCGGTCGCGCCAACGAAACCGCGGCGTCCTTCTCCCACGAGCGCGCAGTCGTCGAAGGTTGTGACGAGAAACACATCGGCGGCGGGCACCCAGGCGACGGGAGCTTCGGCCCGCATTCGCGCGTAGGCCGGGTACGGGTCGTTCTCGAGTTCGTCGAGAGTGATGTCATCGAGAAACGTCGAGGCGCCCATGCTGCTCCTTTACATCCGACTGTTATATCGAACGATACAACTGTTATATCGAACGATACGCCTCGTTTCTGCGCCCCGCAATCCCTCCACGCCGGGACATATCGGGGCATGCAGCAGGGGCTGGCGGTGCCTAGCGGCGGGGGAAGACCGCGACCACCCAGAACCGCGCGGTTTCGGCTCCGGTGTTCTCCCACAGGTGGAGACCCGAGGTCGAATAGCTCGCGAGATCGCCGGCATGAAGCTCGTGACGTTCGTCCTCCGGACCGACGAAGAGGGTGCCTTCTGTGACCAGCACATGCTCGCGGGACCCGGACCCGTGGTTGGTCGAAATCTCGTGCCCTCCCGGTGGCAGCGACAGCGAATGGAATTCGATGTTCGCAGGCCCGGTCTCCATGGTGAAAGCGAGAACGCCGTCGAGACTTGCGCCCGAGACGTCATGACCTTCGCCTGCGCGCACGATGACCGTGGGTTCATGCTCTGCCCGACTGATCAGGGATTCCACACTGACGGTGAGCGCGTCGGTGATCGCCACCAGGGTGCCCAGGGTGGGGTTGGTGGCCCCCGCCTCGATCTGCGAAAGCGTCGACTTGGCGATGCCGGATCGCGCTGCGAGCTGCGAGACACTGAGCCCACGGCTTTCGCGGAGCTCACGCAGGTTCGAGGCCACTCGATCGATCAGTTCGTCCACGACTGCACCCCCTGTGTCAGCACCTACACGACTCGTGCACAGCTCACGCTAGCGAAGCGGGAGGAAACACTGCTCGCCAACGGCGCAGCAGATCTGCCTCGCTGTCGATATGGGCAGGCCGGATCACCAAATCGTCTGCCACGAAATAGAAGGCGGCGTCGATACGATCGGCCTTCACGCCCGCCCACGTCGCGTACGCGAGCCGGTACAGCGCGAGCTGGAGCTGTTTCTTCTCGATATCAGCCTCATCGGCCGGTGCACGACCGGTCTTCCAGTCGACGATCTCGAAGCGATCCCCGTCGGTCTCATCCCGGTACACCGCATCGATTTTGCAAATGATGATGCGACTGTCGAACGGCAAATGGATTTCACGCTCAACATCGACGGGCTGCCGGTTCGCCCACGGAGACGCTTCGAAACGTGCCTGCAGCGCAGCCAGGGTTTCGGCATCCGCCCCGATGAGATTGTCGTCGAGATCCCCGTCGAGTTCGCCGGGCGCCGCATCGAGATCCGAGGGGTCAACGAGCGAGTCACCGACGGCGGCCAGCGACCGGTTCTCGACCCAGGCGTGGAACAGCGTGCCCAAGCGCGTGGCGCGATACGGCTTTTCGG
>DATMIW010000029.1:0-247693 GCA_035554115.1 Pseudolysinimonas sp.
GCGCTCGCATTGGCGGCTGCTGACGCGGATCCCGATGAGTTCGAGCGCAATCCTGGAGCCTTCGACATTCCGGATTCGGTTGTCGGGTTCATGGCCGGCGAATTGGGAGACCTTCCTGGCGGCTGGCCCGAACCGTTCCGCACCAAGGTGTTGGAAGGTCGCACCGTCAAGATCGGACTGGTGGATCTCTCTGACGAAGACCGCACGGCCCTCACGATCGAGGGGGAGGCGCGCCAGCGGGTGCTCAACCGCTTGCTCTTCCCCGCACCGACCGAGGCTTTCGAGCGCCACCGGGAAACCTTCGGGGATCTGTCGGTGGTCAACACGCCCGACTATCTCTACGGTCTCAAGCCGGGAACCGAGCACGCTGTCGCTATGGCGCCCGGTGTCGACCTGCTGGTCGGCCTCGAGGCCATCGGAGCAGCCGACGAAAAAGGCATTCGCACCGTCATGACGACGATCAACGGACAGCTGCGTCCGGTGTTCGTGCGCGACACCTCAATCGCTGTCGACAGCGCAACAGTCGAGAAGGCCGATGCCGGGGTGCCTGGCCAGGTTGCGGCTCCCTTCTCGGGGGCGGTCACACTTCAGGTCGCCCAGGGAGACAGGGTGTCTGCCGGTCAGGCAGTGGCCACGATCGAGGCGATGAAAATGGAGGCGGCGATCACCTCCTCTGTCGCCGGCACGGTGTCGCGCCTGGCGATTTCGCGCACTCAGCAAGTCGACGCGGGGGATCTTCTCGTCGTGATCGAGGGTGCATGACCGAGCGTCAAATCCGCCTCTTCGGCGACCCTGTTTTGCGCTCACCGTCTGATCCGATAAGCGACGTCACGGATGCACGGGTCGCGTCACTCGTCGAAGACCTGGTCGATTCGGTGACCCCTCCGGGTCGAGCGGGAGTGGCGGCTCCGCAGATCGGTGTCGGCCTGCGCGCCTTCAGCTACAACGTCGACGGCGAGATTGGGTATGTCCTGAATCCGGTCCTTGAGGTATCGGGCGAGCCCGAACTCGTTGACGAGGGGTGTCTTTCGGTGCCCGGATTCTTCTTCCCGCGTCTGCGTTTTCCGTGGGCGAAAGTGACAGGAGTCGACGCGAGCGGCGAGCCGATCGAGGTCGAGGGCGAAGGGCTCCTGGCCCAGGCCCTCCAACACGAGTGTGATCACCTCGACGGCAAGCTCTACATCGAAGGACTCGACCCGGAGACCAAGCGCGAGGCCATGCGTGCTGTGCGCCAGGCGGACTGGTTCGCCGCATAGCCGCGCGCGATGGTAGGGCGGGCTGCCGCTAGACCGCCATGCTGCCGGTCGTGGGGGTCGACGAATACATCCCCTCGATAACCGTTGCGTAGTCGCTCAGGATGGGTGCCCGCTTGATGCTCATCTTGGGGGTCAGATGCCCTGACGCCTCCGTGAATTCGCCGGGCAGGATGACGAACTTGCGAATGGATTCCGCGCGCGACACGCGTGAATTGGCGGCATCCACCGCACGCTGCACCTCGGCGATGACAGCTGGATGCACCGCCGCCTCTTCGGGCGACATCGAGGCGTCGAGCTTGTTGTTGTTCAGCCAGACCGGAAGCATCTCGTGGTCGAGGGTTATCAGCGCCGCGATGAAGGGCTTCTGTTCGCCTACTGCCACGACCTGCCCCACGATCGGATTCGAACGGATGGGGTCCTCGAGCAGGGCTGGGGCGACTTTCTTGCCACCTGCCGTGGCGATCAGTTCTTTCTTCCGGCCGGTAATCGTCAGGTAGCCATCGTCATCGAGCGCGCCGATGTCACCTGTGCGGAACCACTCTCCATCAAACGCCGCCGCCGTCTCATCGGGCTTGTTCCAGTACCCGTCGAATACATCGATGCCTCGCACGAGAATCTCGCCGTCGTCGGCGATCTTGATTCCCATTCCAGGCAGGGCCGGGCCGACCGTGCCGATCTTGAATGCCTGCGTGAGATTCACCGTCACCGGTGCGGTTGTCTCGGTGAGTCCGTACCCTTCCAGGATTTGGATGTCGAGACTGCGGAAGAAGTGCCCCAGCCGGATGCCGAGGGGAGCCGATCCCGATACCGCGTAGCGGACTCGTCCTCCCATGGCCGCCTTCAACTTGCTGTAGACGAGTCGATCGAAGAGCGCGAATCGCACTCGCAGCCCGAAAGGAACTTTTCCCGCATCGAGAGCGAGCGAATGCTCGACAGCGGTGTCTGCGGCCGTGCGGAAGATATTGCCTTTGCCTCCGGCCTCGGCCTTCTGCTCGGCCGAGTTGTAGACCTTCTCGAAGACTCGAGGAACGGCGAGCAGGAATGTCGGCCGGAAGCTGCCGAGTGCCGGCAGCAGTTGGGTGGTGTCCGCCTGGTGGCCGACTTTGACTCCCGCCGTCACCGACAGGATCGAAATAAAGCGCGCGAAAACGTGGGCCGTCGTGATGAAGAGAAGAGTGGATGCGCCCTGCGCGACAACCTCGTGCATCGCGACTGCGGCGTTGCGGCTCAGTTCAACGAAATTGGAGTGCGTCAAGATGCACCCTTTCGGCACTCCTGTCGATCCCGCTGTGTAGATGAGAGTGGCGAGGTCTGCTCCGATCGCGGCTGATCGCCGCTGTTCAACGGTTTCATCTGTGACATCGGTGCCCTGAGCTGCGAGTTTGTCGAGGTCGTTGCGGGCGAGTTGCCACACCTTCGTCACCTCGGGCACGTCGCCCGCGATCTCGTCGAAGCGCGCGAACTGTTCGGGTGTCTCGATGATGATCGCCGTCGCCCCGGAATCGGCAAGCGTGTAGCGGATTTGGGAGGGTGCAGAGGTTTCGTAGATCGGCACAAGAACTGCTCCGGCGAACCACACCGCGAAGTCAACGAGGGTCCACTCATAGCGCGTCCTGCAGATGAAGCCGATCTTCTCGCCGGGCTGAACGCCGGCGGAGATGAATCCTTTCGCGAGTGCCACAACTTGACGGTGGAACTCGGCTGCTGTCACATCCGTCCAGCCGCCGTCGGCGGTGGGGAGGGCAAAAAGCGCATCGTTAGGAGTGGCGGCCACCCGGTCGAGCAGGAGGTCTGTCGTATTGGCGGTCGGATCGGCCTCGACGACGGCGGGAATGAAGATCTCGTTCACGGCAGCTCCTTTGGTACGCGTGGCTATGACGCCAATTCTATCGACCGGCGCTTCGAGGGGATTCAGCCGTCGCACATAGACTCGTTCCTTGTGCACGCGATAGGTATCGATATTGGCGGGACCAAGATCGCGG
Organism: Pseudolysinimonas sp.; assembly: GCA_035554115.1. Classification (GTDB taxonomy): domain Bacteria; phylum Actinomycetota; class Actinomycetes; order Actinomycetales; family Microbacteriaceae; genus CAXTSE01. The sequence goes on from DATMIW010000029.1 coordinate 3,239, forward strand.
GGGCGCTGGTCACCGAGACGGGCGAAATCGTCCGGATGGAAAAGCAATCGACACCCGCCGGTGATGCCGCGGCGATTGTGGCGATAGTCGTCGATCTGGTGAACGAATTGCGCGCGGGCGAGGTCGTTGTGGCGGCGGGCGTCGCGGCGCCGGGGTTCATCGACGCCGCCCAGTCCAACGTCTATTACGCGCCCAACATCGACTTCCGCTCCGAGCCTCTGCGCGATCGCCTGATGGCGCTGTTGCCCGGGCTCGACATCACGATCGATAACGATGCCAACGCCGCGGGGTGGGCCGAATACCGTTTCGGGGCGGGTCGCGGCACTCGCGATATGGCGATGCTCACAATTGGCACCGGGGTCGGTGGAGCGATCGTCGCAGGGGAGCGGTTGTTCCGGGGCGGATTTGGCGCGGCAGGCGAGATGGGCCATGTGCGGGTTGTGCCGGGCGGCCTGCCCTGCGGATGCGGTGCACGGGGGTGCATCGAACAGTACGGATCCGGCAGAGCCCTTCTCCGCATGGCGAATGAGATCGCGGATGCCGGAGGAATCGGTCAAAACCTCGCCGCGGTGCGCACGGCAGCTGGCGGTGTCCTTGGTGGCGCCGAACTCGCAGCGCTCATGAGCGAGGGCGACCCAGGTGCTCTGTCGGCGCTCAGGGAACTGGGTTCGTGGCTCGGTCAGGCCTGTGCGTCGATTGGCGCGGTGCTTGATCCGCAAGTGTTCGTGATCGGCGGAGGTGTTGCTGTCGCTGGCGAGCTGCTACTCGACCCGATTCGCGAGGCCTATCTCAGCCATGTTCCGGCGCGCGGATTCCACCCTGAGCCGCGTTTTCTCGCTGCCGAACTCGTCAACAACGCGGGAGTTGTGGGTGCTGCCGACCTCGCGCGCTTCCACGCGTCACATCGGTGACTGGCTAAGCTGGCAGTTCCGGTCGGAGGTCATATGTTCTATTGGTTCCTCAAGAGCCTGGTCATCGGACCGTTCGCAATGTCGGTGTTCCGCCCGTGGGTGCGAGGTGCCGAGAATGTTCCGGCACATGGCGCGGTGATCTACGCGAGTAACCACCTCTCGTTCATCGACAGCGTGTTCCTCCCGATCGTGGTCGATCGACCAATTAGCTTCCTCGCCAAGTCCGATTACTTCACGGGGCCGGGAATCAAGGGCGCAATAATTCGCTGGTTCTTCTTGGCCATCCATCAGCTCCCGATCGACAGGTCGGGCGGCAAGGCGTCTGAGGCCTCTCTGAATTCGGGACTCGAGCATCTGGCGGCGGGCGGCCAGCTCGGCATCTATCCCGAGGGAACCCGCAGCCCCGACGGCAGGCTTTATCGGGGGCGCACCGGCGTCGCTCGCATGATCCTCGAGGCGAAGGTCCCGGTTGTTCCGGTGGCGATGATCGACACCGAAAAGGTCATGCCGACGGGGAGCAAGATTCCTAAGGTGCGGCGACTGGGCGTCGTGTTCGGCGAGCCGCTCGACTTCTCTCGTTTTGACGGCATGGAGAGCGACCGTTTCGTGCTTCGCTCGATCACCGACGAGATCATGTATGAGCTTCTCCGCATCGGCGGGCAGGAATACGTGGACGTATACGCGTCGTCGATCAAGCGTGACAAGCCCACCGCGAAGAAGCGCCGCACCGCGACAGCGTCCTCGACTGTGCTCGACTAGGCTCGTGGGTCGGGGCATTTCGCCCCCGTCAACGAGAAGGAACCCCGTGGTCGACCCGTCAGAAACCGTCGTGCAGGCAGATCCCCGTGTGATCGCCGGTCTCGACTACTGGCGCGAACTCCCCATTAAGCAGCAGCCCAGCTGGCCCGACCAGGCGGCAGTGGCCGCCGCGTCGGCCGAGATTGCCGCGCTGCCTCCTCTGATCTTCGCCGGTGAGGTCGACATCCTGCGCGAGCGCCTTGCTCAGGCCGCACGCGGTCAGGCGTTCCTGCTGCAGGGTGGCGACTGCGCCGAGACATTCGCCGGTGCCACGGCAGACCAGATCCGCAACCGGGTCAAGACGCTGCTCCAGATGGCCGTCGTCCTCACCTACGGCGCCTCGATGCCGGTGGTCAAGATGGGCCGTATGGCGGGGCAGTTCGCCAAGCCGCGGTCGAGTGAGACCGAGACGCGCGGCGACGTGACGCTCCCGGCATACCGCGGTGACATCGTCAACGGCTACGACTTCACGCCCGAATCGCGGGCTGCTGATCCGCGACGGCTGGTTCAGGGGTACCACACCGCCGCATCCACGCTGAACCTGATCCGCGCGTTCACGCAGGGTGGTTTCGCCGATCTGCGTCAGGTGCACAGTTGGAACCAGGGCTTCGCGCGCAACCCCGCGAACCAGCGCTACGAGGGCCTCGCCCGCGAAATCGACCGTGCCGTGAAGTTCATGGAGGCGGCGGGAGCCGACTTCGACGAGCTCAAACGCGTCGAGTTCTACACGAGCCACGAGGGTCTGCTCATGGATTACGAGCGGCCCATGACGCGCATCGATTCGCGCAACGGCACCCCTGTGAACACGAGCGCCCATTTCGTGTGGATCGGGGAGCGCACGCGCGGTCTGGATGACGCGCACGTCGACTACTTCTCGCGCATCCGCAACCCCATCGGAGTCAAGCTCGGCCCGACGACGAGCGTGGATGACATGGAGCGTCTGATCGACAAGCTCGACCCCGAGCGCGAGCCGGGTCGCCTGACGTTCATCACGCGCATGGGCGCGGGCAAAGTACGCGACGCGCTGCCGCCGCTGCTCGAGGGCATCAAGAGCTTCGACGCGACCCCGTTGTGGATCAGTGACCCCATGCACGGTAATGGCATGACGACGCCCACCGGCTACAAAACACGTCGCTTCGACGACGTCGTGGAGGAGGTGCGTGGCTTCTTCGACGCCCACCGTGACGCGGGCACTCACCCAGGCGGCATCCACGTGGAGCTCACGGGCGACGACGTCACCGAGTGCCTCGGCGGTTCCGAGAAGATCGATGAGGCGACTCTGGCGACGAAGTACGAGTCGCTTTGCGACCCGCGTCTGAACCACATGCAGTCGCTCGAACTCGCGTTCCTCGTGGCCGAAGAGCTGGCAACCGTCCGTTAGCTGATCTCGACAAGCTCGATCACCGCCGGTCGAGCTGACATTCGCCGGTCGAGACCTAGACCGTGAAACGCACCTTGATGATGTCACCGCGGTGCACCTGCTGACCCGCGTCTGGGTTTGTGGACTTGACTGTCACGAGTGTGGGTACCTTATCCGCGTCGTGGTCGTAGTCATATCTCAGCCCTGCCGCATCGAGGGCGGCCTTGGCGTTGGCCCAGGTCATCCCGACAACGTCCGGGACTTCGACGGGAGCAGGTCCGTCTGAGGTCACGAGTTTCACAGTGCCCCCCGGCACGATCGCGGCCGCGTCGGTTTCGTACCCGATGACGCTGTTCTCCGGGACCGAGTCGCTGTAGGCCGACTTGCCGGCTATCCCGGTCACGTTCACGGCGTCGAGGGCGCTCACGGCATCCTGGAACGATTTGCCAGCGACGTCAGGCAGAGGACCCGCTGAGAGCACGAGCGTGAGCTCGCTTCGCTCGGGGTAGGTCTTGGCGAGGGGGTTCAACAGGCTCGTCGTGCCGTCCGCTGCAAGCACGTCGAGAACAGTTCCCTTGGGGACTGTCGGGTTGAACCTTCGGGGCAGGTCCGGGGCCAGCTTCCACGTCCCGGCCTTGATCTTGGCGCGGGCCTCGTCTTCGCTCATACCCTGCGTGAGGGTGAAGGGGATCGCCTTGGGCCCTGTCGATATGAGAAGCGTGACGGTGCTCCCCTTCACAATTGACGAACCGAGCTTGGGGGTCGTCTCGGCCACCAGGTCCTTGGCAATCGTCGGCGAGGTTGTCGATCCACGCTTCGGGTCGACCTCGAGTCCGAGTTCCTGCAATTTTGTCGTTGCCGCCGCGGGAGTAAGTCCGGCGAGGGAGTCGGGAATCGTCACATGCGCGCCGGGCCCGACACCGAAGTACCAGCCGGTACCCCCGGCGACGAGCGCGAGCGCCACGATGATGGCCGCAATGACCCAGCCGCGGCGACGCTTCTTGGCGGATGCCGTCGCCAGTGCCGCGGTCGATTCCGGCAGGCCGGCGGCGACCGCCGACTCCGCGGGAGGCATACTCGCGGGGGGCGGAGTACGGCGTCCGAGAATCTGCGTCTCGGCCGTCGGCTGTTTGCGGAATCGCGATGTTGCCGCGGGCATGACGACGGTCTTGTGGGCTGTCGTCGCGTCAATGGGGCCGGATGCGCGCAGCACCCGCTCCGCGTCGCGCACCTGATCGAGCATTGTCGTGGCATCTGCGGGCCGGTCGTCCGGTTCGCGGGCCGTGGCCCACAGCACCAACTCGTCGAGTTCGGCGGGCACAGCGGGATTCGCGGCGCTCGGCGACGGCACCTCATCGTGCGCGTGCTGGTAGGCGATCTGCATCGGCTGGTCGCCCACGAAGGGCTGCACTCCCGCGAGCATTTCGTACATCATGATGCCGACCGCATAAATATCGCTGCGGGTATCGGCGGTACCCCGCGTCACGAGCTCGGGGGAGAGATAGGCGATAGTGCCGAGGAGGGCGGCGCCAGTAGCGGTGTTCGCCGATGCCGCGCGCGCGAGACCGAAGTCGCCGATCTTGATGCGGCCGTCATCCGCAAGCAGCACATTCTCGGGCTTGAGGTCGCGGTGCACGATTCCGGACTTATGTGCCGCCGCGAGGCCGGCCAGCACGGCTTCGGTGATGTCGATCGTCTGCTCGGCGGTCAGGGATCCATATTCTTTGAGCAGATCACGCAGTGTGATGCCCGGCAGGTATTCCATGACCAGGTACGCGGATTCACCGTCTTGGCCCTGGTCGAAAACGTTGACCACGTTGGGATGCGCCAGCCGAGCTGCCGAGCGTGCCTCCTGGATGAAGCGTTCGGTGAATCCACCCTCTTCTGCAAGGTGCGGGTGCATGACCTTGACGGCAACGCGTCGCTCAAGTCGTTGGTCGGTCGCCAGGTACACGGTGGCCATGCCCCCACGAGCGATTCGTGAGCGCACCCGATAGCGACCGTCGATGAGACGGCCGATCATCGGGTCGGAGGTATTGACACTCACTCTTTGAGTGTAGGGAGAAGCTGCCTGAGAGCTCGGCTACAACACGGTCGCGCTAGGCGATCTGGCTCAACCAGCTCCACGCCGACTTCTCCCATTTGGCATAGGCATCCGGGTGCGCCGAGATCTGCACGCTCTGCGCCGCCTGGGTAACGGTCATCGTCTGCCACCCGGCAATTTCGAGAAGTCCCCGCGTCACGCCGCGATTCGGATTCGAGGGGCCGCCGTAGAACAGACGTGCGGCGTAGCTGGGGCTGAGCAATTGCGCTGTGGTTCCCCACCCTGCACTCGGACGCTGTTGGAACAGCCCAACCGAGTCTCGGTCCCCATAGGAGATGTTGCGGAGGCTGGATTCCTGCATGGCGGCGGCCAGGGCGACAACGATGCCGCGATCGGGGACTCCCAGCTGATGACCAACGTCGACGATGATCCGCGCATTGGCGAGCATCTCCGGCGTAAGGACGGTGACCCCCGAGCCGTCTTGCGTTGTGACGACAGCGGGAATGGCGATCTTGCGTCCCGAGTAGATGACGCTCTGTGCCGTCATGGCGTTGGCGGCCAGAAGCGATGGCACGGTGACGCCAAATCTCTCGGCGATTCGCGACACTGTGTCACCGCTCGCGATTGTGTAGGAGCCGGTGGAGGCGCTCGGAGTCGGGGCGGCGGTGACCTGCGAAGCGAGTTGGATGGCCGGGGCAGGTGCTGCGCCGCCGGCGGAAGGAATTGTCAGAGTCTGGCCGGGATAGATGATGCTTGACCACCCGAGTCCATTGGCGTCGAGCAGGGCCTGCACGCTGACGCCATGCTGGGCCGCGATTTTCGACACGGTGTCGCCTCGAGCGATGGTGTGAACCGAAACGGCGGGTGCCGGTGCCGCCGGTGCGAGTGGCGGAGATGCCGGGGTGCCACCGATTTTCAGAATCTGTCCGGGAAAAATCAGCGACTTCCATCCCAGCCCGTTGAGGGCCAGGAGCGAGGCAGTGGAGACTCCGAATCGCGCGGCGATAGCCGAAACGGTGTCGCCTGCGGCCACCGTGTAGGTGGCGGGAATAGAAGCGGGAGCTGATGTCGCGGCTGCGGATCGTGCTTTGGCCGCTGTCAATTGCTGACGCAGAGTCGCACTGGAGTCGGTTTTGGGCTTGCTCGGACGCTTGACCGCGGCATCGGCCGACAAAGGAGCCGTCACATTCAGGCTCATCGTCATCGCCCCCGCGAGCACGATCGGCATTGTCGTCATGAACCCTTTGCTCACGCGGCTGCGCGGAATCTGTGGTGAATCACGCCTGTTTGGCATGTGGAACCCTTCTCCCCGCCCCCGGGATGTGGAAAATCTGAACGATTTCCGCTTCAAAATTGACACAGATGACCATGGGTGTCAATCAGAGTGAGCAATGTGATAACTGTTTACACATCCGAAACATAAGGAAGGGGAGTCGACACCGGACGGATCATGGCACTCTGGGGGTGTGACTACGCCTCCTACTGAATGGCTGACTGTTCCCGACCTGGTCGACCTTCTGGGAATCCCGCAAGGAAAGGTCCGTCGACTTATCGACGACCGTTTCCTGCTGTCCGACCGCGTTGACGGGGTTCTGAAGGTGCCAGCGGCATTTGTCGTCGACGGCCATGTTCTCGATGGCCTTCACGGGACGATTATCGTGCTCAGCGATGCCGGCTTCCGCGACGATGAGGCCTTGCGCTGGTTACTCGAGGACGAAGAGAGCCTGGGGACCTCTCCGGTCAAGGCTCTTGCTGCTGGCCGCAAAGCCGAGGTGCGTCGGGTCGCGCAGGCTCTCGGGTTCTAGTCGTGACGCCCCTTCGGTCGGGCCGCACGAGCGTGTGAATTACGACGCGCGTCGTGTCACAGTGTCGGCCAGCGTGGTCAATTGCTCGCGGGCGGATCGCGTAAGAGGGGCCGTAGCTAGCGCTGCCCTGGCCACCTCGACATTGCGCCCGATTATCCGTTCCACCTGGTCGACGGCACCGCTGTCACGGATCGTGGACTGCAACATCTTGATTTGACCGTCATCCAGCTCGGGGTCACCGAGCAGTTCGTCGACGAGCCGGGCTGCCGAGGCAGGCAGCTTCTGACGCGCGAGCGTGATGAGAACAGTGCGTTTTCCCTCGCGGAGATCGTCGCCGGCGGGCTTGCCCGTTACCTCTGGATCGCCGAAGACCCCTAACAGGTCGTCGCGTAGCTGGAAGGCGACACCCAGGGGCAGTCCAAATTCACGGAGCGCAGACAGCTGCGCAAGCGATCCCTTGGCGAGCGAGGCACCGAGGGCGAGCGGGGCTTCGACCGTGTACTTCGCCGATTTGTAGACGATCACGCGGTGGGCGCGAGGGAGCAGTTCTGTGTCGGGTCGGGTGTGCCAAGAATGCTCGTCCAACATGTCCAGGTATTGCCCGAGCATGACGTCGGTGCGCATGCGCGTGAACTCGGCGCGTGCCGCGATCCGTGCATTCTCATCGGGGGAGGCTCCGAGCCCCTGCTCAAAAAGTTCGTCGCTCCATCCCAGGAGAAGGTCGCCGAGCAAGACAGCAGTTGCCTGGCCATGCTGCTGCGAAGAGCCTCGCCAATTGTTCTGGCGGTGAACAGTTTCGAAGCGCCTGTGCAAGCTCGGCCGGCCGCGTCGGAGGTCGGAGTTATCCATGATGTCGTCATGCACAAGAGCCGCAGCATGGAAGAGCTCGAGAGCAGCAGCGACGCCGAGCACCGCCTTCATGGCATCGGGCGTCGTCGGATCGGCGCCAAGATCATCATTGGCCTCGAGCCCCGCCACGGATTGCCATCCCCAGTAGCAGAACAGGGCGCGGAATCGTTTGCCTCCGGCCAGCAAATCGCCGGCCGCATCGCTGAGGGGAACCAGGTCGGGAGAGACTTCGGCGAGGTAGGCGGCCTGCTGATCGAGGAAGTCGTCGATTCGCCCCTGGACCAGGTCCACTAACCGCGTACTCCCAGCCACGCGCCTAGCCTAGCCAGGCGCGCGGGCCTACACTTATGAGACATCACCAGTCGCGCTTCGACGTGCGGCGACAAGGAGCATGAGATGCCGCTTTCAGACGAGGAACAGCGACTCCTCGAAGAGATGGAGCGCAGCCTCTACCACAATGACGCCGACGACGTCACGACCGTGGGGGGGCGCCGCGGGCGACCCACGCCTGCCGCGGTTGCCTTGGGCATTCTTGCCGGAGTGGTCGGTCTCATTTTGCTGCTTGTGGGAGTGGTGTTCCGAATCCCGGCAATCGGACTCGGTGGATTCGTCGTGATGTTTGTGGGCGCGCTCCTTGCAATCGCCCCGCCCCGTCGCTTGACGACCGGAGTGCAGCAGGCAGCGCGTGCCAATGCGGCACCGCGCAAGCGGGCGAGTTTCATGGATTCGTTCAACGAACGGTGGGAACGCCGCTCGACTGACGATCGGGACTAATTCAGTCCTCGTACTCCACAGTCCTCCACGGACCGGGCCGACCTTCGGGTCGGCCTTTTTCTTTGCCCGAAAATCGTGACCTTCGGCTATCGCTTAGCCCTGCCTGCGGGAAATGGGCCCCAGTCTCCTCAAAGTCCTCCACTTTCCTCCCCCCTGGTAAATAAGGCCTAAACCATATGTGCGCCGCGAAATGGGGGCAATTTGCGCGCCAAAATGCTTGTGCGGGGAGGGAAGTGGAGTACTGTGGAGCCAATCTTTCATCTGGCCGGAGAGCAAGGAGGTGGTCCCCGTGTTGCTCGGTACATTCGTCCCCAAGCTCGACGACAAGGGCCGCGTGATTCTCCCGGCGAAGTTTCGCGACGAATTCGCCGCTGGACTTGTTATGACGCGGGGCCAAGACGGCTGTGTGTACGTCTACAGCCAGAAGGAGTTCGAGGCGCTGCACGCTCGCATGGCCGAGCAGGCGCCCCGCCTCGGAAAAGCCGGACGCGACTATCTGCGCATGTTCCTCTCGGGGGCTGCACAAGAGATCCCCGACAAGCAGTTCCGTGTAACGGTGCCGCCCATGCTCCGCGAATACGCCGGTCTCGACCGGGATTTGACGGTGATCGGCACAGGAACCCGGGCCGAGATTTGGGATGCCGCCGCATGGAAGAAGTACTCGGAGTCGGCCGAGGCCGGTTTCGCAGATGCCGATGCGGAGGTGATCGCGGGACTCTTCTGAGCGCCGTGGGCCTGACCCTCAGCCGCGCACCCTGCCGCCCCTTCCCCGGCGACAGGTGGCAGCGGATGGGGATCAGACTCCCGGAGTACAGCCCCCTTCGCCATGACAGCCTCCGCAGAACACGTTCCCGTCTTCCTCGATCGCACGATCGAACTTCTGGCGCCGGCCCTCGACAGGCCTGGCGCGGTCCTGGTGGACGCCACTCTCGGCCTCGGCGGTCATGCTGAGGCCTTTCTCGACAGATTTCCGGAGCTCTCCTTCGTCGGGCTCGATCGCGACCGATCCGCTATTGCGAAATCGGCCGAACGGCTCGCCAGATTCGGCGACCGCGTACAGCTTGTCCATTGCGTATATGACCGCATCGGGGAGGTGCTAGAAGAGCTATCCATTAGGGGAATAGCGGGCGTGCTCTTCGATCTGGGCGTCTCCTCCATGCAGCTCGACCGCGTCGAGCGGGGTTTTTCCTATTCGAAGGATGCCCCGCTCGACATGCGGATGGACGACACCTCGCCCCTCACGGCGGCCCGCGTTCTCGCAGAATACCCAGAGTCCGAATTGCGACGCATCTTCTACCAATACGGCGAAGAGAAGCTGGCCCCCAGATACGCCCAGCGGATCGTCGAAAAGCGCGACGCGGCTCCTCTAGAAACCTCGGCACAGCTTGTCGCCCTTATCGACGCGGCCACTCCCGCCGCCCTCCGTCGTGCCGGTCACCAGTCGAAGCGGGTCTTCCAGGCGCTGCGCATTGAGGTGAATCAAGAGCTCAGCGTGCTCGAGCGTGCGATCCCGGAGGCCCTCGACGCACTCCAGGTCGGCGGACGCATCGTCGTACTCGCCTATCAGTCGCTTGAAGATCGCATCGTCAAGCGGGAGTTCGCAGCTCGGTCGACGTCGACGACACCTCGCGGTTTGCCTGTGGAACTGCCGGAGCACCAGCCCACTTTTCGCCTGCTGGTGCGCGGGGCTGAACTCGCCAGCGACGAGGAAAAGGAACGCAATCCCCGTGCGACGCCCGTTCGGCTTCGTGCTGCCGAGAAACTCCGCGAGAAGAGGGTCGCCTCATGAGCATCGTCGGTACCAGCGCCGTTGCGCGGCCGCTCCGCACGCCGATTCGGCCCGAGGTGCAGCCCCGCCCTCATCTTGAAATCGCCCCGGACCGCGCCCAGCGTCGTGCCCGACCCCGCGTGCTCCCCGCGATTGTCGCTGTCGCGGGCGTTGTGGCCATCCTCCTTGTGCAGCTTCTGCTGAGCATCGTTCTGGCGTCCGGCGCGTACGAGATCCAGAAGCTGCAGATCTCCCAGCGCGATCTCGCGCGCGATGAACAGGCTCTCGCCGAATCGCTCGAGGTTCGTAGCTCGACGCAGAACCTCATTGCCAACGCCGAGGCCCTCGGCATGGTTGCGAGCGGCAATCCGGTCTTCCTCGATGCGACCACCGGTGCGGTCACCGGTTCGGCCACAGCGGCCGGGGGAAGCCTTGCCGCAGGTGACCTGGTCGGGAACTCCCTGCTAGACGGCTCGACCCTGATCGATCCCGCAGTGATCGCGGCCGCGAATGCTGCGGAGGCTGTGTCATCAGACCGCGGCGCCTCCGTCATCCCGGACGATGCCGGGTCCACCATGGGGAGAGGCGCCGAATCCGGCATGCTCGCCTCACCGAAAACGCGATAGACCACCACCCGCGATTGACCAACACCGACGGAGCACCTGTGATCAACCCACGCGGCACTCGACGTCGACTGGCGATCACGATCCTTGCGGTGTTTGCAATAGTCGCGGTGTTCGTTATCCGGCTCGTCGACATTCAGGTGGTTCGCGCGGCCGAGTTGACCGACGAGGCGTCTCAGCGTCGCACCGGCACCGTGACGACCTATGGGGTTCGGGGCAGCATCCTCGATGCAAACGGCGTCGTTCTGGCCGACAGCGTCGAGCGTTTCAACATCACGGCCGCACCCAACAACTTCGACAAGGCCCTGAAATTGGGCACCACCTGGATGCGCAAAGATGGCGAACTCGTGAAGGTTCCGGTTGCCGAGGCGGTAGAGGCGGTCGCCAACGCAATCGACGAGAAGTCGGCGGATCTGTATTCGACCCTCACGGCGGATCCGTCATCGTCATTCGTCTACTTGACCAAGTCGGTGACCCTCAAGGTCTTCAAGAAGGTGCGTGACCTCAACATCGGGTGGATCTACAGTGAGCTGAACCCGGCCCGCACCTACCCCAGCGGGTCGATAGCCGGAAACCTGGTGGGCTACGTCGGAACAGAAGGTGCGCAGGCGGGAGTCGAACTCACCTCGAACTCATGCCTTGCGGCCACGAACGGAAAGTCCACCTTCGAATCGAGCCGTGACGGCGTTCGCATGCCCGGCAGCACGATCGTGCAGACGCAGGCGAAAGATGGGGGCGACGTTGAGCTCACCATCGATGCTGACCTGCAGTGGTACGCGCAGCAGGCGCTGGCCGAGCAGGGCACGGCCCTGGGGGCTGAATGGGCAACGGCCACTGTCGTCGAGGTCAAAACCGGTCGCATGGTTGTGGCCGCTGACTGGCCGTATATCGATCCCAACGATCGCAGTACCTTCGACAGCTTCGGCGGCGGGTCCCGCCTGTTTGCGGCACCGTTCGAGCCCGGCTCCATCATCAAAGTCGCGACATTCGCCGCGCTCCTCAACGCGGGAAAGATCACGCCGTCGACCCCTGTCACGGTCCCTGGTCGATACACGGATGGACTTCCGGCGGGGGCGTCGATCAAGGATGCCTGGGCTCACGACACCATCAACCTGACCGCCACGGGCGTCCTGATGAACTCCTCGAATATCGGAACGGCGATCCTTGGTACGAACCTCACCAAGCAGCAGCGGCACGATGCGCTGACCTCTTTCGGATTCAACAAGAAGACCGAGGTGGGATTCAATGGCGAGTCGTCAGGAATCGTCAAGCCAGTCGACCAGACAGACGCGATCACCGCTGTGACTCAGGAGTTTGGGCAGGGCATGTCGGCCACGAGCGCCCAGGTGGCCAGCATGTATCAGACGCTCGGCAACGGGGGAGTGCGGATGCCGTTGACCCTGGTCGACGGGTGCCGGCAGGCCGACGGAACCCTCACCGACCAACCGTCGCCCACCGGCACGCGAGTCGTCAGCGAATATGCCGCCAACACAACAGTCCAGATGATGGAGACGGTCGCCAGCCAGGGATCGCTGAAGAATGTCCTGACGATTCCGGGCTACCGCGTCGCGGCTAAGACCGGTACAGCGCAGGTCGCGGAGAACGGCCGCTATGGTTCCGACCGCATTGTCTCGGTTGCGGGTCTCGTGCCCGCCGAGAACCCGGAGTACGCCATTGTCGTGACCTTCGCCAAGCCCGATACGATGAAAACGTCAGCGGCCGCGGCACCCACGTTCAACGCGATCATGAAGCAGGTCATCAAGACCTTCCGCATCACGCCGTCGACGACCCCGGCTCCGTCCCTTCCGCTCACCTGGTGATCGGCGGTTCGGCCGGGATCGATTCAAACTATGAGGAGGCAGGACCGGTGAGTTCCCGGATTCCCCCGGTCCTCCGTCCGGAGCATCCCGCCCCACGGCCCCTCGTCACTCTGGTGCAGGAGTTCGGCCTTGACAGCCGCGGATCCCTTGACGGCGTTGAAGTCTCCGGTGTCACAGTTCGCACAAACGAGGTGCAGCCGGGGGACCTTTTCGTGGGCATCCGCGGGCTCAATACGCACGGTGCTGAGTACGCCAGCGAGGCCGCCGCGTCGGGAGCTGTCGCCGTTCTCACCGATATTGCGGGTGCCGACCTTGCCGCAGACAGCGGCCTGCCGATAGTGATCGTTGACGACCCGCGATCCGCCCTCGGTGAGGTGTCGGCCTGGGTATATCGCACAGCAGAGAATCAGGCACTGCTCTTCGGGACAACCGGCACGAACGGTAAGACCTCAACCTCATATTTGCTCGAGGCGATCCTCCGCCAACTCGGTCTTGTCACAGGGCTGTCCTCGACCTCGGAACGGCATATCGCCGATCTGACCGTCGTCAGTCGTCTCACAACCCCCGAGGCCAGTGAGATGCATGCGCTTCTCGCACGGATGCGCGAGTCGGCTGTTCGTGCGGTGGCAATTGAGGTCAGCGCCCAGGCGCTCACCTGGAGCCGCGTCGACGGCCTGATGTTCGACGTTGTCGCGTTCACGAACCTCAGTCACGACCATCTCGACGACTACGCCGATATGGAGGAGTACTTCCAGGCGAAGCTGCCCCTGTTCCAGCCGGACCGGGCGAAGCGAGGGGTCGTGTGCCTGGACACGGCCTGGGGTGCGCGCGTGGCCGACGAGTCTCGCATTCCCGTGACGACAATTGCGACGGTAGGGCATGCGAGCGCCACCGATGTCACATCCGCCGACTGGGTGGTCGAGGTTCTCGACGAGAAGGCCTCGTACACCGAGTTCCGTCTCACCGGCCCCGAGGGGCGGTCACTTGTCACACGCGAGCCGCTGATCGGGTGGCATATGGCGGCGAACGCGGCTCTGGCAATTGTGATGCTCGTCGAGGCGGGGTTCGAGCTCGAGGTGGTCGGGGCTGCCCTGGATGCCGAGGGCGGCATCCAGGCCTACCTTCCCGGACGCACCGAACGGGTGTCGGGCGAGCACGGACCGGATGTGTATGTGGACTTCGGGCACAGCCCTGACGCGTTCGAGAACACCCTCGGAGCTGTCCGCAGCTTCACGACCGGCCGCACGATCATGGTTTTCGGGGCTGACGGTGATCGAGATGCGAGCAAGCGCCACGAGATGGGGCGGGTCGCCGCGCAGGGCTGCGACATTCTTGTCATCACCGATCACCATCCGCGGTTCGAAGACCCCGCGTCGATCCGTCGGACACTTCTCGAGGGTGCGCTTCTGGCAGAGAAACAGCCGCTCGAGACCTACGAGGTCAGCCCGCCCGAAGCAGCTATCCGTCATGCCGTGTCGCTGGCTCGCGAAGGGGATTCCATTCTGTGGGCGGGGCCCGGGCATCAGGACTACCGCGACATCCGCGGTGTGCGCACCGAATATTCGGCGCGGGATGAGGCGCGGGCAGCCCTGCGCGAAGCGGGCTGGGCGTGATCGCCCTCACTCTCGCCGAGATCGCCGCCGCCGTAAGCGGCCGCCTGCTCGGGGAGATCGATCCGACCACGGTCGTCCGGGGATCTGTCGAGACCGACTCGCGCCTTGTCTCTGATGGCTCGATCTTCTTCGCCCTCCCTGGTGAGGTGACGGATGGGCATCTATTTGCTCCGACAGCCGCCTTCCTCGGTGCCTCGGTCGTGATTGTCGAGCGTGAGCTCGAGCTCTCTACGCCGCAGATCCTCGTCGCCGATGGCGTAACCGCCCTCGCCGACCTCGCGCGCGAAGTTGTGTCACGGGTGCGTGCCGTGGGTGAGCTTCGGGTCGTGGGCATCACCGGCTCCAACGGCAAGACCACGACGAAGAACCTGCTGAACGCGATCCTGTCGGCTGAGAGGCCGACAGTTGCACCGGCCGGCTCGTTCAATAATCACGTGGGCGCACCGATGACAATGCTGCGGATTGATGAGTCGACGCGGTACCTGATCGTCGAAATGGGAGCCAGCCACCGCGGTGAGATCACGCGTCTTGTGGACATGGCCCGACCCGACATTGGTGTCGTCTTGAAGGTCGGACTCGCTCATGCGGGCGAGTTCGGTGGCGTCGATGCCGTGCAAGAGGCGAAGTCCGAGATGGTCACCGATCTCCCGCCGGACGCGGTGGCCGTCTTGCATCGCGATGACCCGAGGGTTGCGCAGATGGCCGACCGCACGGCCGCACGAATCGTCTGGTTCGGGCAGCATCCGGAAGCCGATGTGCGCGCTGAAAACGTGACGGTGACGGCACGCGGCACCGAGTTCACACTCATCGTCGACGGTGTCCGGCGGGACGTGTCCCTTCAGATCCTCGGGGAGCACCATGTGGCCAATGCCCTTGCGGCCTTGGCCGTTGCACGAGAACTCGGGGTACCGATCGAGCGCGCCGTGGCGGCTCTCGGGGGCGTGGAGCGTGCAGAGCGCTGGCGTATGGAGCGTCTCGACCCGGGAAACGGCGTCATCGTGATCAACGATGCCTATAACGCGAGTCCCGACTCAACCGCTGCTGCCCTGAAGACTCTTGTGCAAATCCTGCAACCGGGCGAGCGTTCGGTTGCCGTTCTCGGCGAGATGGCTGAACTCGGTGAATTCGCCCCGGAAGAGCACGATCGACTTGGTCACCTGGCCGTGCGCTTGAACATCGGCAAGTTGGTTGTTGTCGGGGAGGCTGCTCGCCGGATCCACTCGGCTGCCGAGCTCGAGGGCTCGTGGGACGGAGAGTCCGTGCACGTTGCCGACGCCGACGCGGCATACGATCTTCTGCGTGAAGAACTCCGGCCAGGCGATGTTGTGCTCGTGAAGTCGTCGAAATCCGCCGGCCTCCGTTTCCTCGGCGATCGGCTGGGTGCACCCGCATCCACCGGATCTGAGGGCGGGGTGGGCGCCGCATGATCGCTCTCCTCATCGCCGGCGGTTTCTCGCTGGTTTTCACCCTCTTCGCGACGCCTCTCTTTATCCGTCTCTTCCGGCGCCTCAATTGGGGCCAGTTCATTCGCGAGGACGGCCCACAGAGCCACCACACGAAACGCGGCACTCCCACGATGGGCGGCATCGTGTTCATCATGGGGGCAGTGCTCGGCTATCTCCTGGGCCACGTGGTCTCGAATGTGCCGTGGACCATGGTCGGCATGCTGGTGATCGGCATGATGGTGGGAAATGGCCTCGTCGGTTTCCTCGACGATTTTCTCAAGGTCCGCAAGCAGCGCAGCCTCGGGCTCGGCGGCTGGTCGAAAATTGCCGGAATCCTCGTCATCGGCACCATCTTTGCGGTGCTCTCGATCAACCAGGTCTTCCTCGATGAAAACGGTCTGACGCCCGCGTCGCCAAGAGTTTCCTTCGTTCGCGACATCGACTGGCTTAATCTGTTCGCTCTCGGACCGGTTGTGGGCGTTGCGCTGTTCGTGATCTGGGTCAACGTGATCTCGGTGAGCGCCACGAACGCCGTCAACGTGGCAGATGGGCTTGACGGTCTCGCCTCTGGTGCGGCGATCTTCGCGATCTCGGCCTACATTTTCATCGGCTTCTGGCAGGCCAACCAGTCGTGCTTCAACGCCGTCCGCGACCCTGTGGCGACCAAGTGCTACGAGGTGCGTGATCCGCTCGACCTCGCCGTCATCGCCGCCGCGATCGCTGGCAGTTTGATCGGCTTCCTGTGGTGGAACACCTCGCCCGCGCAGATCTTCATGGGCGATACCGGGTCTCTCGGGCTCGGGGGCGCCCTTGCGGCCTTGGCGATCCTCAGCCGCACCGAGCTGCTCGTCATCCTCATCGGCGGCCTGTTCATCATCGTCACCGGCTCGGTGATCGTACAGAGGGTGTACTTCAAGGCCACCAAGGGCAAACGCATCTTCCTTATGAGTCCGCTTCATCACCATTTCGAGCTCAAAGGATGGGCTGAGGTGACGGTTGTCGTGAGGTTCTGGCTCATTGCCGCCCTTTTCGTGGCGGCGGGCGTTGGCGTCTTCTATCTCGAATGGCAGAGCCGGTAGCCGTGGCCGATTTCACGGCTCTCGACAGCTGGCACGCCGATTGGCGGGGACTGCGAGTTGCGGTGCTCGGTCTCGGGATGACGGGCTTCGCTGCGGCCGACACCCTGAACGAACTCGGCGTACAGCTTCTGGTGGTTGCTGCCGACGGCAGCGCCGAGCGTCGCGAAATGCTGAGCGTGCTCGGCGTCCCCTTCGCGCAGACTCCCGCCGGAGAAGTTCCGGATGCGCTGACGGAGTTCGCCCCCGAGCTTCTGATCGCGTCCCCGGGCTACCACCCGGATGACGCGGTCTTGCTGTGGGCGGGGGAGCGGGGCATCCCGATCTGGGGTGATATTGAACTTGCTTGGCGCCTCCGCGACAAAGTTGTCAGACCCGACGGGCGCCCGGCTGACTGGATCTTCGTGACCGGCACGAACGGTAAGACGACAACAACCCAGCTGACCGCCACGATGCTTGTCGCGGGCGGACTCCGCGCGGCGCCGGCGGGCAATATCGGGATTCCCGTTCTCGATGCGATTCGCGACCCGACGGGCTTCGATGTGCTTGTTATCGAGCTCTCCAGTTACCAGCTGCACTGGATGCACCGAGGGACGGCGGCGGTCCCGGCGGCGGCCATCGCGCCTGTGGCGGCTGTGTGCCTCAACCTCGCCGATGATCACCTGGACTGGCACGGATCGGCCGGGGCCTACCGGGATGTGAAGGCCAAAGTATTTACCAATACCCGCATTGCGTGCGTCTACAACCGTGCCGATCCCGCGACACAGAGCATGGTCGAAGACGCCGAAGTGCAGGAGGGCGCACGGGCTATCGGCTTCGGCCTCGATGTGCCCGGCCCGAGTGAGCTGGGAATCGTTGAAGACTTCCTCGTCGATAGGGCCTTCCTCGACGAACGGCGCACCTCTGCCCTCGAATTGGCCACGTTCGCCGACCTCGTTCCGGCTGGGTTGACAGCGCCGCACTCCATTGCGAATGTGCTGGCTGCGGCAGCACTTGCACGGGCCATGCAGGTCACTCCGACGGCCATCCGTGAGGCGATCCGGGGCTTCCGGGTCGACTCCCACCGGGCCGAGGTGGTGCTTGAGCAGTCCGGGGTCACCTGGGTCGATGATTCCAAGGCCACGAACGCGCATGCCGCGCACGCATCCCTGAGTTCTTTCGACTCGGTTGTCTGGGTTGTCGGGGGACTTCTCAAGGGCGTCGACCCTGAGCCACTTGTGCGCGCCCACGGCTCGCGCCTGCGGGCCGCCGTGCTCATCGGTGTCGACCGCGAGCCGTTGCGCACCGCGTTCGCGCGACACGCGCCCGGCGTGCTCCTGATCGAGGTCGACGAGGCCGACACTGAGAGGGTTATGCCGGCGGTGGTCAGTGCCGCGGCATCCGTCGTCCAGCCGGGCGATGTGGTGCTGCTCGCGCCGAGTGCAGCGTCGATGGACCAGTTCATCGACTACGCCGACCGCGGTCGCCGCTTCGCCCAAGCGGTGCGACAGCACATTGAACATCCACACACATCAGGAGGGGGAGTCGCCGACCGTGACGACAACGCGCCCTCCCCAGAATCCGAACGCAAAGAGTCCGGTTCCGGATCAGAACCCCCTGCGCCGTAACGCTGTGCCGCGTCGCACTCCGCAGCCCTCAGAGGCTGTTGCCCCGCCGAAGACCGTGGTGGTGGCCGTCCGCCGGCTGTTCGCTGCGGAAGCACCCGAATACTTTTTGCTGCTCGGCACGACGATCTTCTTGGTGGCTTTCGGTCTGGTGATGGTGCTTTCGTCATCGTCCATCGAATCCCAGGTGCAAGACGGCGACTTCTTCGCGCAGGCGTCGAAGCAGGGGCTCTACGCACTGATCGGTGTGCCCGTCATGCTCCTCGCGGCGCGCATGCCCGTCACTTTCTGGAAGCGGTGGGCCGGAATTGCTGTCGTCATAGCCGTGGCCCTGCAGTTGTTGGTGTTCACCGGGCTCGGACATGAGCGCGGATTGAATCGCAACTGGATCACCATCGGGTCTTTCACCGCTCAGCCGTCCGAGCTCATCAAGGTCGCCCTGGTCATCTGGTTGGCGCTGGTGCTGTCGAAAAAGGGCAGCGAGCTGCATCAGTGGAAGCAGATTCTCATCCCGATCGCGCCCGTCGCGGGTGTGGCGATTGCGCTTGTTATGGCGGGCAACGACCTCGGCACCGTCATCGTCCTAGTGTCGATCGTGCTTGGTTCATTTTTCTATGCGGGCGTCCGCCTTCGGGTCATCGGCTTGGCTCTCGGGTTCATGGCTGTTGCAGGTTTTGTTGCCGTGCAAGTCAGCGATTCGCGTGCTGCCCGCGTCAATGCCTTCCTCTCCGGCTGCACCGATCCCAAGCTCCTGTTGGACTTTTGTTGGCAGACCGTCCACGGATGGGAGGCGCTCGCTCACGGCGGAGTCCTCGGGGTGGGGCTCGGCAACTCGACGGCCAAATGGTCGTGGCTGCCGGAGGCCGACAACGACTTCATCTTCGCCATAATCGGCGAAGAACTGGGGTTGGTGGGAGCGATCTTGGTGCTCGGTCTCTTCGCGCTCCTGGCCGTGTGCTTCATCCGGATCATCCGTCTCAATCACGATCCCTTCATCAAGCTCGCAACGAGCGCGGCGATGATCTGGATCGTCGGTCAAGCCTTCGTGAATATTGCGGTGGTCCTCGGTCTGCTTCCTGTGCTCGGGGTACCGCTTCCGCTGGTCTCGGCAGGTGGTTCGGCGCTCATCACAACTCTCGCGGCCATCGGAATCGTGCTGTCGTTCGCCCGACATCGCCCCGACCCGGTCACCGCCCAGTGACCGTCTACCTCATGGCCGGCGGAGGAACCGCTGGCCATGTCAATCCGCTGCTCGCGACAGCCGATCGCTTGCGTGAGCGCGATCCGGACGCGCAGGTGGTCGTGCTCGGAACCGCCGAAGGTCTCGAGTCCCGACTCGTGCCCGAGCGCGGTTACGAATTGGTCACTGTTCCGCGCCTCCCCTTTCCCCGGCGACTTACCCGAGAGGCCCTGCGCTTCCCGGCACGTTGGCGCGAGACGGTCGCCGCGGCCCGCGCTCACCTGGTGGCCTACAAAGTGGATGTCGTGGTCGGCTTCGGCGGGTACGCCTCGGCCCCGGCCTATCTGGCCGCTCGCTCGCTCGGAATCCCCATCGTCATCCACGAGCAGAATGCGCGACCCGGTCTGGCCAACAGGTGGGGTGCACGATTTGCGCGCGCCGTCGGAGTCACCTTCGCCGGCACCAGATTGCCGCACGCTCAGCTGGTCGGTATGCCGTTGCGTCGCGAAATCGAGTCGCTGGATCGCGCGGCCACCCGAGCGTCGGCCCGCGCCGCCCTGGGGCTCGACGAACGGTTGCCGATGCTGTTGGTCACCGGCGGATCCACGGGTGCTCGCCGCCTCAACGAGACTGTCGCGACGGCCGTGGCCGCGATCTTGGGCAGTGGGTGGCAGGTTCTGCACATCACCGGATCCCGTTCGCCGGTCACCGACCCCCATTTGTCGGGCTATCACCTGCTGGAATACTGCGACCGCATGGATCTGGCTCTTGCGGCGTGCGATCTCGCCGTCTCGCGCGCCGGTGCAACGACGGTGAGCGAGCTGGCGGCTCTGGGCATTCCCGCGATCTTCGTGCCGTATGCGGTTGGCAATGGCGAGCAGGTACTCAATGCCCAGGAATCGCTGAGGGCCGGCGGGGCTCTGCTCGTCAGTGATGCGGAGTTCTCGCCGGAGTGGATTGCCTCCTCGCTTGTGCCGCTGCTCGGAGATCCCGCTCGAATCGCCGACCTTGCGGCGCGGATGCACGCGACAGGTCGCCGCGACGGCGCCGACCGCATGGTCGACCTCGTCCTCGCGGCGCGCCGATCGACGCAGGACGGGTAGCGTATTCCGGATGATCAAGCCCGACCTCGCTCTCGACCTGCCCCCAGAGATCGGTGCCGTGCATTTCACCGGCATCGGTGGATCCGGCATGAGCGGCATCGCACGTCTCTTCCTTGAGGCGGGCCATTCGGTGTCCGGATCAGACGTGCGAGATTCGGATGCGATCGCCGAGCTGCGCGCCGCCGGGGCGACAATCACGATCGGCCATGACGCGGCGAATGTCGGCTCGGCTGACACGCTGGTGGTCACGGGGGCGCTGTGGGAGGACAACCCCGAATATCAATTCGCTCTCGCTCACGGATTGCCTGTTCTGCACCGCTCGCAGGCTCTCGCCTGGCTCATCAACAAGCAGCGACTTGTGGCAGTTGCGGGTGCGCATGGCAAAACGACCTCAACGGGGATGCTCGTCACGGCTCTGCGCGAGCTGGGTGCCGATCCGAGTTTCGTCAACGGCGGCGTAATCGCGGGCTATGAGCGCAGTTCTGCGACAGGAACCGGTGAGTTGTTCGTTGTCGAAGCCGATGAATCCGACGGGTCATTCCTGCTCTACGACACCGCTGTGGCGTTGATCACCAACGTCGACGCCGACCACCTCGATCACTACGGCGACCAGGAGGCATTCGAAGACGCATTCGTGGCTTTCGCACAGGCGGCGACCGAGCTTGTTGTCGCTTCATCCGACGATCCCGGCACTGTCGCCGTGACGCGACGTCTTACGGGGTCGCGCCTCCTGACTTTCGGATTCGATTCCGAGGCGGACGTGCGCCTCACCTCGGTCATCGCCGACGGCCCCGTCGCCTTCACTGTCCGGTACCTTGGGGCCGACTATTCCGCCCAGCTCCGGGTTCCCGGTGCCCACAATGCCGTCAACGCGGCCGGGGTTTTCGCGGTCCTGATCGGCCTGGGATTCGATCCGGCGCCATCGCTCGCCTCGATTGAGGCCTTCGCCGGCACCGGCCGTCGCTTCGAACTCCACGGCACGGTCCACGACATCCGCGTGTATGACGACTATGCACATCACCCCACTGAGGTTGAGGCGGCTTTGGCAACTGCCCGGTCGGTTGTGGGGGAGGGCCGGGTCATTGCGATCCATCAGCCGCATCTCTACAGTCGCACGCGCATGCTGGCGGGGGAGTTCGCGGCAGCATATGAGGCCCTGGCCGATCACACGATCGTGCTCGACGTCTTTGGTGCCCGTGAGGATCCCGAACCCGGTGTCACGGGGGCTCTCGTGGCAGACAAATTCGTGGATCCGTCGCGCGTTGCCTACCTCCCCGACTGGAATGAAGCGGCAGCTCGAGTGGCGGAAATTGCTCGGCCGGGAGACCTGATCATGACCCTCAGTTGTGGTGATGTCTATCGGATTATCCCGAGCGTGCTTGCCGCGCTGGAGGAAGCTGCCCCATGAAGCGACCCGAGGGCTTTGATCGAGCACCCGAACCGTCGCGCTCTCGCCCGACCCCACGTGCCGGCAAGCCTGAGAGGACGGCGAAGCCCGACAAGGCTGCGAGGTCGGAAAAGGCTGCGAAGCCCGACAAGCCTGTCTCGGCACCTCGGCACGGTCCGAGCGCGAAATCGGTGCGTGCGGAATTGGCCGCGGCGGAACGTCTCCGCAAGCGGGAAATTCGGAATGAACAACGCCGGTTCACACGGTCATCCCGTCGCCGGAGGATCGCCGTTCTCACGATCGCTGCGCTGGTTGTGGTGATGATTGCACTGGTTGCCACCGCGGTGTTCTCCCCGCTCCTCGCGCTCCGAGACATCCGAATCGAAGGGGTACGTCAGCTCGACGCAGCGGAAGTTCAGAAGGCCGTCGATGGGCAGATGGGAACGCCCCTTGCCCTTCTCGACGAGGGCCGCTTGCGGAGCGAGCTGTCGAAGTTCCGCCTGATTCGCAGCTACACGACCGAGCTCGTTCCGCCAGATGGCCTCGTGATCCACATTGTCGAGCGCTCGGCGATTGGCGTGGTTGCGGCCGAAGACGGATTCGACACGGTCGATGCCGCCGGCGTCACTGTCGCCTCGTCGGCGCAGCGTCCGGCGGGCCTCCCGCTCATGGACCTGGGTTCCGCGAAGGTCACTGGCTCAGCCTTCGCCGCCATGTCTCAGGTGCTTCTCGCGTTGCCGCCGTCTGTTGCGGCTCAGGTGGACACCGTGTCGGCGCGGAGCCGTGACGATGTGACTCTCGTCCTGGCCGGGTCCGATCAGCGCGTCGTATGGGGTGGACCGGAGGACTCGTCCTGCAAAGCGACAACCTTGGGGCTCTTGGTGAAGCTCTACTCCTCGAGCGGTGCGGGGGCATATGACGTCTCGTCATGCGGTCACGCCGTGTGGCGCGCCGACTGATCGAGCGACACGCGCGTCAGCCTGCACGACGGATCGCGGAGGCGACCGTACCGTGAGGAACGAACCAGGGTGCTGAGAAAGTCTCTAAACTTCAACCTTAGGTTGAGACTTTTCACCCGCAGGCATTGACGGAGGCCGGACGTGACATCGAACCAGAACTACCTCGCCGTAATCAAGGTTGTGGGTATCGGTGGCGGCGGTGTCAACGCCGTCAATCGCATGATCGAACTCGGCCTTCGCGGGGTCGAGTTCATCGCGATCAACACAGATGCCCAGGCACTGCTGATGAGCGACGCCGACGTCAAGCTGGACGTCGGACGAGAGCTCACACGCGGCCTGGGTGCCGGCGCTGACCCCGAGGTGGGCCGCCGCGCCGCTGAGGATCATGCAGAAGAGATCGAAGAGGCTCTCGCGGGTGCAGACATGGTCTTCGTGACCGCTGGAGAGGGCGGTGGCACGGGAACCGGTGGCGCCCCCGTCGTTGCGCGCATTGCCAAGTCGATCGGCGCACTGACCATCGGTGTCGTCACGAAACCGTTCGGATTCGAGGGCAAGCGTCGTTCATCGCAGGCCGAAGTCGGCGTCGCGAC
This sequence comes from Pseudolysinimonas sp., assembly GCA_035554115.1. Lineage (GTDB taxonomy): Bacteria > Actinomycetota > Actinomycetes > Actinomycetales > Microbacteriaceae > CAXTSE01. The sequence continues at coordinate 26,948 of DATMIW010000029.1, forward strand.
CCTCAAGAACGAGGTCGACACCCTCATCGTGGTTCCCAACGACCGCCTGCTCGAGATCAGCGACCGAAGCATCAGCATGCTCGAGGCGTTCTCGACAGCCGACCAGGTCCTCCTCGCGGGTGTTCAGGGAATCACCGACCTCATCACCACGCCGGGACTCATCAACCTCGACTTCGCCGACGTCAAGTCGGTCATGTCCGGAGCCGGATCCGCCCTTATGGGGATCGGCGCCAGTCGCGGTGCAGACCGGGCGATCAAGGCAGCGGAACTCGCCGTCGCGAGTCCCCTCCTCGAGGCGAGCATTGATGGAGCGCATGGCGTTCTGCTCTCGATTCAGGGCGGGTCGAACCTCGGCATCTTCGAGATCAACGATGCGGCTCGACTCGTGCAAGAGGCCGTGCACCCGGAGGCGAACATCATCTTCGGCGCCGTGATCGATGACACTCTCGGAGACGAAGTTCGCGTCACCGTTATTGCGGCCGGTTTCGATGGTGGCGAGCCCGTCGTGAGGCCCGACCATGAGCGTCGTAGCTCGTTCATCGATGCCCCCGCTCCGGCGTTCCCTGCTGCGGCGGACACGTCAACGACTGACGCGACCGGTGGCTGGTCAGCCGAGCCGATCGCTCCCGCTGCCGCCGCCATCGATCGGGACTTCGATGACGAGTCCGACCTCGATGTCCCTGATTTCTTGCGTGGATGAGAGCCTCCGCTCCCGTCTTGCGGAGGTCGATTCGCGTATTGCTGACGCCGCACGGGCAGCAGATCGCAACCCGGCTGATCTGACTCGTATCGTCATTACGAAATTTCACCCCGCGTCTCTCGTTCGTGATCTTGTCGAACTCGGTGTCCGCGATGTCGGCGAGAACCGTCATCAGGAAGCGTCTGCCAAAGCCACTGAGCTGGCAGATCTGACTGAGCTGAACTGGCACTTCGTCGGCCAGCTGCAGAGCAATAAGGCCCGTGCGGTCCGCGAATACGCCCGTGCGGTCCATTCCGTGGACCGCACGTCGCTGGTCTCTGCTCTTGCCGCTCGTCCGGGTGATGCGCGCACCGTCGATGTCTTTCTCGAACTCAATCTGACCGACGATCCCGGTCGCGGGGGAGTCGCCCCGGCCGATGCGGAACGTCTCGCCGACGCCGTTCTCGCAGCCAAAGGACTCCGCCTGCGCGGAGTGATGGCCGTGGCTCCTCTCGAAGGGGATCCGCAAGCCGCGTTCGCGAAGGTCCGGTCTGTTTCGGAGCGGATCCGCTTGCTCGATCCGACGGCCACGGCAATCTCGGCCGGAATGTCCGGCGATTTCCCCGAGGCGATTCGTGAAGGCGCGACACACCTGCGCATCGGCACGGCAATCACGGGAAAGCGACCAAGTGGCGGTTAATGTCGCACATGAAGGTTTCGATTCCTCGGAGGATGAACAATGGCGAACCCGCTGCGTAAGACGATGGTGTACCTAGGTCTGGCCGACGAAGAATACGATGACGCTGCACCGTCGGCTCCTGTGTCGCAGGTGCCTGCCCCGACGACCGGAACGCGTGCACCCGTGACGCCTCTGCGTCGCCCTGCGTCGCCCCGCGTTCACGCCGCGACACCGGCGGGCATGAATGAGATCCTCACAGTGCATCCGCGTCAGTATCGCGACGCGCAGGTGATCGCTCAGACATTCCGGGAGGGTGTCCCGGTGATCATGAATCTCTCCGAAATGTCCGAGCCCGATGCACGTCGACTCATCGACTTCGCGAGTGGCTTGGCCGAAGGTCTGTACGGCAAGATCGAGCGTGTTACGGGCAAGGTTTTCCTGCTGTCTCCCGAGCATGTTGCGGTCAGTGGCGAGCAGGCCGAGCGTGAATCGGATGTCGACGCAGGCTTCTTCGGCGACTAACGGCTTCACGGCGTCATATGACGCCGACGCGCACTAACCCGGGAAAGCTCGGGGTATTCCCCGACGACGGGATGTACTCTGGGGTTTTCACCCACCCGGGGTGAGCCCGACATTTTGCTGGCGTTTGACGCGCAGCGTATCCAATCAGGAAGTCGACGAGGTGGTTTCTATGGCCCTGACGCCGGAAGACGTGGTCAACAAGCGTTTCAACCCGACCAAGTTCCGTGAGGGCTATGACCAAGACGAGGTCGATGACTTCCTCGACGAGGTCGTTGTGGAACTGCGCAACCTCAATCAGCAGAACGCAGATTTGCGTCAGCGGCTCGCGCAGAGCGAGAGCCACGCTGTCGAAGCGGGCAGCGGCGCTCCGGCTGCTGCTGCAGCTCCAGTGGCTGCGCCCGCACCAGCAGCCGCATTCGCTCCGACAACGCCAGCCGATCAAAGCGCCGCAGACGCCGGCAACACGAACGACCTTCTCCAGCTCGCGCGCCGCCTGCACGAGGCACACGTCCGCGAAGGCATGGAAAAGCGCGATGCCTTGATCGCAGAGGGTCATGCCACCGCCGCTCGACTGGTCTCCGAATCGGAAGAGGCCCAGCGGGCTGCTGCCGAGGCGGCGGAAAAGGCTCGTGCAGCGGCTGAAGTCGCCGAGCAGGAGCGCGTGACTGCCGCTGCTGCTGCCGAAAAAGAACGCACTGAAGCTGCTGCGGCTGCTGAGAAGCAACGCGCAGAAGTTGCCGCGAATGCCGAGCGCGAGCGTCTCGCAGCGGTGGCGCGGGCCGAGCAAGAGCATCGTCAGAAGGTCGCCGCGCTTCAACAGGAGCGCGCCGGCATTGAGCGCCAGGTTGACGAGTTGCGGGCATTCGAACGTGAATATCGCGAGCAGCTCAAGGACTACATCCAGGGCCAACTGCGCGAACTCGAGACAACGGCTACCGGCGCCAGCGCTTCGACCGCCGCTCCTTCCGAGAAGAAGGGTCCCGCAAACGCCTCTCAGTCCCCGTCAAGTCAGGCCCCGTCAGCTCAGGAACATGCACGGGTCCACGCCGGCGCCGCACCCGCGCAGGCAGGGCAAACCGCTACGGACAGGACCTCCGCTTCGCCGCAGACAGGTGCTCCGGCGAACGAGGAGCCTGTGGGCGCATCGCAGGCCCCGACAGCCGCATACACGGGCCCGAAGGCGAGCGACTCATCGACATTCCCGCAGCCTCCTCAGCACCCGGGCTTTGCCGCCGGAAACTGAGCCGAGCGCGTCGGAAGGCGGGCGCCGAGGGCGCCTCAGTGCGCGAGCCCTCACGCTCCTTGCCGCCGTCGCAATTGTGCTCTATTGCATCGATCAGGCAACGAAATATCTGATTGCCGAGAACCTTCACCAGGGTGACGTTGTTCCGGTGCTCGGCCAGTTCGTTCAGCTGCATTTCGTCACGAACTCAGGTGCTGCCTTCTCGCTGGGAAGCGGGTTTACCTGGATTCTTTCGATCGTGGCTGTTGCAGCAATAGTTGTGATCGTCGTCTTGGCTCCCCGTATCCGCTCCTTTGGATGGGCAGCGATGTTCGGCCTCCTCCTGGGCGGAGCAGTCGGCAATGCGACGGACCGCCTCTTTCGGGAACCAGGGTTCGGAACGGGGCACGTCGTCGACTTCCTGCAGATCTACGGTTTCCCGGCGATTTTCAACGTTGCGGATATCGGGGTGACGTCGGCGATGGCACTCTTTGTGATCCTGACCCTTCGCGGGGTGTCGCTCGGCGGCACTCGCACGCCGCTGATCAAAACCACTCCGACCGCCGGCGCGTCCTGATGGAATCGCGAGGTGTACCGGTGCCAGACGGGCTCGCAGGGGAACGCGCCGACGCCGCCGTGGCCAAGCTCCTGGGTTTCTCCCGAACCTTCGCCGTTGAAGTGATCGAATCGGGTGGTGCGGTGCTCGACGGTGTCGTCCTCGGCAAGTCCGACCGTCTCACCGCGGGGGCGTGGCTCGAGGTGAGCTGGACCCCCAAGGGCGGCCCGGTCATCGTGCCAGTCAAAGTACCCGGCTTCGATGTCGTCTATGACGATGACGATGTCGTGGTCATCGACAAGCCTGTCGGTGTCGCGGCGCATCCCGCATCCGGATGGGACGGGCCGACAGTTCTCGGAGCGCTTGCAGGTGCGGGCTTTCGCATCAGCACCTCGGGAGCTGCCGAGCGTGCGGGAATTGTTCACCGTCTCGACGTCGGAACAAGCGGCCTCATGGTTGTCGCGAAGAGCGAACGCGCCTACACCGAGTTGAAGCGTCAGTTCCATGACCGTGAGGTCAGCAAGATCTACCACGCAGTGGTGCAGGGGCATCCCGACCCGTTCTCGGGGACCATCGACGCGCCGATCGGTCGGCACCCCAGTTCGGCGTGGAAATTTGCCGTCACGGCCGACGGGAAGCCGAGCGTCACGCATTACGACACCCTCGAGGCGATGCGCAGCGCGACCCTGCTGGAAGTTCACCTCGAGACCGGCCGCACCCACCAGATCCGGGTGCATATGGCGGCGCAACGACACCCGTGCGTCGGTGATTTGCTGTATGGAGCGGACCCTACGGTCGCGGCCCGTCTCGGCCTCACGCGCCAGTGGCTGCATGCCACGCGCCTGGGTTTCCGGCATCCTGGAAGTGGGGAGCAGATCGAGTTCTCAACCGACTATCCGGACGACCTCGAACATGCACTCGAGGTGCTTCGAGCGGATTAGTCTGGACCTCGACCCCGGAGAGATTTTGGCCGCGAACGATTCATTCGTGCATCTGCACGTTCACAGCGAGTATTCGATGCTCGACGGTGCAGCGCGGGTCACGGACCTCATGCAGGCCGTTGTCGAGCAGGGGATGCCCGCCGTGGCAATCACCGACCACGGCAACAACTTCGGAGCTTTCGACTTCTGGTCCAAGGCGCGCGCCGCTGGCGTGAAGCCGATCATCGGCACCGAGGCCTACCTCACGCCGCGCACGCATCGCACCGAGAAGACCCGCGTCAAATGGGGCAACGGCGGTGAAGACGATGTCTCGGGCTCCGGCGCCTACACGCATATGACGCTCCTGGCCGAGACGACCGAGGGCATGCACAATCTGTTCCGCATGTCGTCTCTCGCGTCGACCGAGGGGTACTACTTCAAGCCGCGCATGGACCGCGAGCTTCTGAATCGCTACGGCAAGGGCATAATCGCGACGACGGGCTGCCCCAGCGGCGAGGTCCAGACCCGCTTGCGTCTCGGTCAGTACGACGAAGCGGTGAAGGCGGCCGCGGAATTCCGCGACATTTTCGGCAAAGAGAACTTCTTCGCCGAGATCATGGATCACGGCCTCGGCATCGAGCGCCGCATCATGTCCGATCTGTTGCGGCTCGCTGACGAACTCAAGCTCCCGCTCGTGGCGACCAACGATCTGCACTACACGCACGCTCACGACGCGACGGCGCACGAGATCCTGCTCTGCGTCCAATCCGGTTCGACGCTCGCCGACCCCAACCGCTTCAAATTCGATGCGCAAGAGTTCTATCTCAAGACGCCGGCACAGATGCGGCAGGTCTTCAAAGACCACCCCGAGGCGTGCGACAACACGCTGCTCATCGCCGAGCGCTGCGATGTCGAGTTCAACACCAACGCCAACTACATGCCGCGCTTCCCCGTTCCCGAGGGAGAGAGCGAAGACAGCTGGTTCGTCAAAGAGGTCGAGAAGGGGCTGCACGAACGCTATCCGGCCGGCATTCCCGACGATGTGCGCAAGCAGGCCGACTATGAGGTCGACGTCATTGTGCAAATGGGATTCCCCGGCTACTTCCTCGTCGTTGCCGACTTCATCAACTGGTCGAAATCCCAGGGCATCCGCGTGGGTCCGGGCCGCGGATCGGGCGCTGGCTCGATGGCGGCCTATGCGATGAAGATCACGGATCTCGACCCGCTACGCCACGGTCTCATCTTCGAACGGTTCCTCAACCCCGACCGTGTCTCGATGCCCGACTTCGACGTCGATTTCGACGAACGTCGTCGTGGCGAGGTCATCAAATACGTCACCGAGAAGTACGGCGAAGAGCGCGTCGCCCAGATCGTCACCTACGGCACGATCAAGGCCAAGCAGGCTATGAAAGACAGCGCGCGCGTGCTCGGGATGCCGTTCTCGGTGGGCGAGAAACTCACCAAGGCATTCCCGCCTCCCGTCATGGGCAAAGACATGTCGCTCACCGACGCGACAAACCCGGCCTCCGATCGCTACAAAGAAGCCGCCGACATCCGCGCCCTCGTCGCGAGCGATGCCGAGGCCGCGAAGGTCTTCGAAACTGCCCTCGGCATCGAGAACCTCAAGCGGCAGTGGGGCGTGCACGCCGCAGGCGTGATCATGTCGAGCGAGCCGCTCATCGACATCATCCCGATCATGCGCCGCGAGCAGGACGGCCAGATCGTCACGCAGTTCGATTTCCCGGCGTCCGAGGCCCTCGGCCTCGTCAAGATGGACTTCCTCGGCCTGCGCAACCTCACGATCATCGATGACGCCCTCGACAACATCGAAGCCAACCGCGGTCATCGCCCGGTGCTCGAAGACCTGGAACTCGACGATCCGGCGGCCTATGAGCTGCTCGGTCGCGGCGACACCCTCGGTGTGTTCCAGCTCGACGGCGGCCCGATGCGGGGCCTTCTGCGCCTCATGAAGCCCGACAACTTCGAAGACATTTCCGCGGTTATCGCGCTGTACCGTCCGGGCCCGATGGGTGCGAACTCGCACACCAATTACGCCCTGCGAAAGAACGGCTCGCAGCCGATCGTGCCCATCCATCCGGAGCTCGAAGAATCGCTCCGCGACATTCTCGACACCAGCTATGGCCTGATCATCTACCAGGAGCAGGTGATGGCCATCGCGCAGCGGGTGGCCGGATTCTCGCTCGGCCAAGCCGACATTCTGCGTCGCGCAATGGGAAAGAAGAAGAAGTCCGAGCTCGACAAGCAATATGAGGGCTTCGTCGCCGGTATGAAGCACAACGGCTACAGCGACACAGCGATCAAGACCCTGTGGGACATCCTGCTGCCGTTCTCCGACTACGCCTTCAACAAGGCGCATTCGGCGGCCTACGGGGTGCTCAGCTACTGGACGGCCTATCTCAAAGCTCATTACCCCGCGGAATACATGGCGGCTCTCCTCACGAGTGTGGGTGACGCACGCGACAAGCTCGCGATCTATCTGAACGAGTGCCGTCGCATGGGGATCAAGGTTCTCGCCCCCGATGTCAATGAGTCGATTGGATACTTCGCGGCAGTCGGCGACGACATCCGCTTCGGTCTCGGCGCCGTTCGCAACGTCGGATTCGGGGTCGTCGAGCAGATCCGTCAGGCCCGCATCGACAAGGGCGCCTTCACCTCGTTCCATGACTTTCTGCGCAAGGTGCCGCTGCAGGCGGTCAACAAGCGCCTTATTGAGTCGCTCATCAAGGCCGGAGCCTTCGATTCGCTCGGATCCACCCGTCGGGCGCTCATCGAGATCCATGAAGGCGCGGTTGAGCGAGCTGTCAGTGACAAGCGCGCAGAGGCCAACGGCCAGGTGGGATTCGACTTCGACAGCCTGTGGGACGAACCCGAACACGCGGTCGACTCGGTGCCGGAGCGTCCGGAATGGCCGAAGCGCGAGAAGCTCGCCGCCGAGCGGGACATGCTGGGTCTGTATGTCAGCGACCATCCGCTTGCCGGTCTCGAGACGCAGCTAGCCCGCCATGCAAGCATCAGCATTGCCGAGCTCCTCGGCGGCGAGGCAGTGTCCGACGGCGAGACCGTGACCGTGGCGGGGTTGCTCACCAATGTGCAGCATCGCACCGCGCGAAACTCAGGCAATCCCTATGGGGTTGTCGCGGTCGAGGATTTCGGTGGCGAGATCAGCGTCATGTTCCTCGGGAAGACCTATCAGGAGTTCTCCCCGGCGCTCATCGGCGACTCGATTGTGGTTATTCGCGGCCGTGTGCAGGTGCGCGACGACGGACTGAGCCTGCACGCCGCATCCCTGTTCGTACCAGACACCGGTGCGAGTCTCGGCTCCGGACCGCTCGTCATTTCGGTGCCCGAATCGCGTGCGACGACCGACGTGGTGACAGCACTCAACGACGTGCTTATTCGGCACGCGGGTGACAACGAGGTGCGGCTGCGGCTGGTGCGCGGCGACAACGCCCGGATGTTCGAGATCCCCTTCCCGGTGTCGGTCACCGCTGACCTCTATGGCGAGCTGAAGAGCCTGCTCGGGCCGAACTGCCTGGCCTGACCGAGAGTCGGGGCCCAGCAGCGCAACTAGCATTGAGGTGTCATGATTCAGACCCTCGATCTCCGCGGCACGCAGCCCACGCGTGCGCAACTTGCCGCCCTCGTTCCTCGTGCCCGTGTCGATGTGGCGGCGGCCACTGAATCTGCCGGCGCACTCATTTCCGATGTCCGCGAACGCGGCGAAGCGGCCCTGCTCGAGCAGTCAGAGCGCTTCGATGGGGTGCGACCGGATGCCGTCCGCGTCCCACAGGCTGCAATAGCCGCCGCCGTCGCGGCCCTCGACCCCGCCATCCGCACCGCAATCGACGAAGCCATTGCGCGGGTGCGCCGCGCGAGCGAAGCCCAGGTGCCACCTCCGGCGAGCACCGAGCTCGCTTCGGGCGCGACTGTCGTGCAGCGCTGGCAACCGGTGTCGCGAGTGGGCTTCTACGTTCCCGGCGGTAAGGCGGTGTACCCGTCGAGCGTCATCATGAATGTCGTTCCCGCGCAGGTCGCGGGCGTTCCCGCCGTGGTACTCGCGTCGCCCGCGCAGGCCGAATTCGCCGGCAGTGTTCACCCCACGATTCTCGCGGCGGCGGGCATCCTGGGTGTCGACGAGGTCTTCGCCATGGGGGGTGCCGGTGCGATCGGTGCCTTCGCCTATGGGGTGCCGTCCCTCGATCTCGATCCGGTGGACCTCATAACAGGTCCCGGCAATGTGTTCGTGGCGGCGGCGAAACGGCTCGTCCGCGGCGTTGTCGGCATTGATTCTGAGGCCGGCCCGACCGAGATTCTCATCATCGCCGATGCCACCGCCTCTGCGCGCCTGGTCGCCGCCGACCTCGTGAGCCAGGCGGAGCACGACGAGCTGGCCGCCGCACTTTTGGTGACGGATTCCCCGGAGCTCGTCGACGGCGTACGCGCCGAGCTTGACCTCCAGGCCCAGCAGACCGCACACGCCGCACGCGTGCGCGAAGCTCTCGACGGCCGCCAGTCCGCAATCGTTCTGGTCGATGACCTTGAGACTGCCGCCGCATTCAGCAATGTCTACGGCCCAGAGCACCTTGAGTTGCAGACCGCCGATACAGCGGCCACCCTTGCGCTGATCGACAACGCCGGGGCGATTTTCATCGGCTCGGATGCCCCGGTCAGCCTGGGCGACTACCTTGCGGGCTCGAACCACGTGCTTCCTACCGGCGGACAGTCTCGGTTCTCGTCCGGGCTCGGAGCCATGACATTCCTGCGATCGCAGCAGGTGATCGTCTATGACCACGAGGGTTTGCGCACGGTGGCCGATAGCATCCGCGTGTTCAGCGATGCGGAGCACCTTCCCGCGCACGGCGATGCGGTTCAGCGCCGCTTCGAGGGCGAGTAGCACAGCGATCCGCGCGGGCTCCGGCAATCCGGCGTCGCGTCGTTTAGCCTGATCGCACCATGTTCTGTCCCTTCTGCCGTCACCCTGACAGTCGTGTTGTCGACTCGCGCACGACCGACGACGGCTTGGCGATCCGCCGGCGACGCCAGTGCCCGGAATGCGGGCGTCGCTTCTCGACTACCGAGACAGCGAGTCTGAGCGTCATCAAGCGCAGCGGCATTGTTGAACCCTTCAGCCGCGAGAAAATCGTTGCGGGTGTACGGAAGGCGTGCCAGGGACGCCCGGTGAGCGACGCCGATCTTGCCCTGCTCGCTCAGCGCGTCGAAGAGAGCATTCGCGCCACAGGTGTCGCACAGATCGATGCCAACGACATCGGTCTGTCGATTCTGCCGCCGCTGCGCGAACTGGATGAGGTGGCCTACCTCCGTTTCGCAAGCGTCTACCAGGGGTTCGATTCCCTCGACGACTTCGAGGCCGCCATCACGCTGCTCCGGGTTGAGCACGCAACGGCGAAGGTGGAAAGCGACGACCCGGGTCGCCAGTAACCTGAACCCAGCATGTATTCCCTCCTCTTTCGGCTGATCCTGAGCCGCCTTGATCCCGAGCGCGCCCATCACCTGGCCTTCGCTGTGATCCGCCTACTTCCCGCCGTCGCTCCGCTCGTTCGCCGCCTTACGCGTCCGACGACCGATCTGTCGGTGCAGACTTTGGGGCTCACGTTCTCCACCCCATTCGGTGTTGCTGCGGGTTTCGACAAGGATGCCCGCGGAATTCGCGGTCTGGGGTTACTCGGATTCGGGCACGTCGAGATCGGCACCGTCACCGCTCAGGCCCAGCCAGGCAATCCCACACCTCGGCTGTTTCGACTGATTCCCGACCGCGCGGTCATCAACCGCATGGGGTTCAACAACGGGGGAGCCGATGCGGTCTCGCCGCGGCTGACCCGTGAGGTTGCGCGTCGCATCCGTCCGATTGTCGGTGCGAACATTGGCAAATCGCGAGTTGTAAGCGTTGACGACGCGGTTGACGACTATCTGTTCAGTACCCGCGCGCTGGCGCCGGCGGCGGACTACCTCGTCGTGAACGTCAGTTCCCCCAATACACCTGGGCTCCGCGGTTTGCAGGAAATCGATCGACTTGCCCCTCTGCTCGAAGCCGTTCGGGATGCGGCATCCGGCACCCCCGTACTTGTCAAAATCGCACCGGATCTGAGCAATGATGAGGCGCTGCGCATTGCGGCCCTCGTCGTGCGTCTCGAGCTCGCAGGCATCGTGGCGACGAACACGACCCTGTCGCGCGCGGGCCTTCGCACTCCCTCGGAGACAGTCGAGGCCGCGGGTGCCGGCGGCTTATCGGGAGCACCTCTGGCGGCTCGTTCTCTCGAACTTCTCCGGGTGCTCCGCGGCGCGGTGCCCGCGGAGCTGTGCATTATTTCGGTCGGGGGAGTGGAAACCGCCGCCGATGTGCAGGAGCGCCTTGAGGCGGGAGCGACCCTTGTGCAGGGTTATACGGGCTTCCTGTACCGCGGACCGCTGTGGGCCCGACAGATCAATCGAGGACTTGCCGCGCTGCGATCCTGAAGATTCAGATCCTGTGGATCAGCTCGGGTAGTGGCCGCGCTTCACCTGAGGCTTAGGGAGCCGCAGCGGGCGGAGCTGAATCGCCCGCATGAAGGCATACCAGCGGATGCGTTCAACCTTTGTCGCTCCGAACTTTGCGGCGAGCTTGCGGTTCAAGGTGAACCCGAGAACCACCCCGTCGGCGATCACGATGAGGATCACGACATAGACGCCGTAGACGGCGTACTGCTGAGCGCCGACCGGCAGCAGATAGCTGAGGAACGTCACAGCGACCATCGGCAGCAGGAGTTCACCGATACTGAATCGGGCATCCACATAGTCACGCACAAAGCGCTTCTGCGGGCCCTTGTCGCGCAACGGCAGGTACTTCTCTTCTCCACTCGCGAGTCCGATACGGGCGCGATCGCGTTCCGTAGCGGTCTGGGCGCGGGACTGACGAGTCGCTTCGCGACGATCGGTCGGCACCAGAGGGCGTTTGCGCGCGGCTTCCTGCTCTTTGCGTCGCGGAGTGGCTCGCCCCTTCGTCGTGTTCTCGTCAGAGTCGGCGACGGGTTCCGGTTCGGATTGGGGGGTCTTGGCCACGTCTTAAGATTAGCCCCATGTCTGCGACCGAACCCGCCGAGACCAGCCCCCATGCGGAACACCTCGCCGAGGCGGTGCGGGCGGGGTTTCCGACGGCCGTAGCCGAGCTGGCCAAGTTGGTGCGGATCCCGTCGGTGTCCTGGGATGGGTACGACGCCGACCAGCTCGTGCACTCGGCCGAGGCCGTTGCCGAGCTGGCCCGCGAGACGGGTGTATTCGACCTGGTCGAGGTGCTGAGCGCAACGCCTCCCGAGGGGCACGAGCACGGGCATCCGGCGGTTGTCGCGACCCGAACCGCCCGCAAGGGACGTCCGACGGTGCTCCTGTACGCGCATCACGACGTGCAGCCACCCGGCGCTGACACCGACTGGATTTCTGCTCCATATGAGCCGACAGTGCGGGGCGACCGACTCTACGGGCGGGGGGCCGCCGACGATACCGCCGGCATCCTCGCGCACATCGCCGCGATCCGAGCCCTCGCCGAGGTTCTCGAGGGTCAGGGAGAGGACCTCGATCTCGGAATCATTGTGTTCATAGAAGGGGAAGAGGAGTTCGGCTCCCGATCGCTGGGTTCACTCTTTGACCAGCTCGGGGAGCGCCTCGCATCGGACGTCATCGTCGTTGCGGATTCCGCCAACTGGAACCTGCAAACTCCCGCTCTCACAGTCGGGCTCCGGGGGGCTGTTGCGTTCAATCTCCGGGTATCGACGCTCGATCACGCCTCTCATTCGGGATTGTTCGGAGGCCAGGTCCCAGATGCGATGCTCGCTGCCATCCAGCTGCTGTCGTCGCTCTGGAATGCCGATGGCTCCGTCGCTGTCGAGGGATTGGCCTCCGCTCCCGGCACGACTCCCGCCGGATATGACGAGCACGCGCTCCGTGCGGACGCCGGCCTCCTCGACGGGGTGACCCCGATCGGTCGCGGCGAGATCCTGGCACGGGCGTGGTTTCAGCCGGCCATAACGATTACGGGAATCGACGCACCCACGGTGCGGGACGCGTCCAACACCCTGCTGCCCTCGGTTCGTGTGCGGGTCAGCGCGCGCGTCGCACCGGGACAATCGGCCGCGGACTACTTCGACCATCTTGAGGCGCACCTGCGCTCGCACGCGCCGCATGGTGCGCACCTCGAGATCGACGACGTGGATCTCGGGGAGCCGTTCGAGGTCAACGCCGAGGGCTGGGCAACCGCAGAATCCCTGGCGGCTCTCCGGGAGGGATACGGCGTTGAGCCCGTCCAGATCGGGATGGGCGGATCGATTCCATTCATCGCCGACCTGGCCCACAGATTCCCCACCACCCAGATTCTCATCACCGGGGTTGAAGACCCCGATTCGCGGGCCCACAGCCCCAATGAATCCGTCCACCTGCCCACATTTGCGAAAGCGATCCACGCCGAAGCGCTCTTCCTGGCACGTCTGAACTCTCGGGCATAAGATGGACCACATGACTGACACCATCGCGACCCCGTCCGCTGCAGAGCTCGAGGCGACCCACGGAGTGGGCCTCAGCGACATTGCCGCCGACAAGGTGCGCAGCCTGCTCGAGCAGGAGGGTCGCGACGACCTTCGCCTGCGAGTCGCCGTGCAGCCCGGAGGCTGCTCGGGGCTCATCTACCAGCTGTACTTCGACGAGCGTTTGCTCGAAGGTGACGCGACCCGCGACTTCAACGGTGTCGAGGTCGTCGTCGACAAGATGAGCGTCCCGTATCTCGAAGGCGCGTCGATCGATTTCGAAGACACCATCCAGAAGCAGGGCTTCACAATCGACAACCCGAACGCACAGGGAAGCTGCGCGTGTGGAGATTCGTTCCACTAGATTCTCCGGTCAACACACCGTCCCAGAGGGCGCCCGCCGAAAAGCGGGCGCCCTCTCTCGTTATAGACTGATCAGACCAGCTTCGCTTCTTCGAGAGGTCCCAGGTGCGTTCCCATCGCCCGCAACGCACGGCCGCACAGCGGTCGTCGCGTTCCCATATCGGCCGGTGGGCCGTCATCCCTATTGGTGTCGCAGTTGCCGTCATTTTGGCCGGGTGCACCCAACAGCAATTGCAGGGCTTCTTGCCCGGCGACGGTGAGATCACCAACCACACAAGCCGCATCATCGGCCTGTGGACGACCTCCTGGATCGTGCTGCTGGCCGTCGGTCTTGTCACGTGGGCGCTCGTCATATGGGCCGCTGTTGTCTACCGCCGCCGCAAGGGTCAGACCGGTCTTCCGGTGCAACTGCGCTACAACATGCCGATCGAGATCTTCTACACGATCGTTCCGCTCATCCTCGTGCTGGGGTTCTTCGCCTTCACGGCGCGCGATCAGGCGGCAATCGAGTCTGACTACTCGGCCGACGGCGGCGCTGATGTCACGATCCAGGTCTATGGCAAGCGCTGGGCGTGGGACTTCAACTACGTCGACGAGAACGTCTACTACGCCGGAATCCAAGCGCAGCCGACCAAAGACGGCAGCGTTGACGAGAGCAAGCTCCCGGTTCTGTACCTGCCGGTGGGCAAGAAGGTCAAGATTAACATCGAGTCCCGCGATGTGATCCATTCCTTCTGGGTTCTCGACTTCCTCTACAAAAAAGACATGATCCCCGGCAAGTCCAACTACCTGTACTTCGTGCCGCTGAAAGAGGGCACCTACAAGGGCAAGTGCGCCGAGCTCTGCGGTGAATATCACTCCCTCATGCTCTTCAAAGTCAAGGTCGTTTCACCCGAGGAATACGAACGTCAAATGGGTCTGTTGCGCGCCGAAGGCAACGAGGGCCAGCTGGGCGCCGAGTACAACACCAATACGAACCTGCCCGGCAACGGAAGCGCCAACGAAGGCGAGAAGGCGAAATGACAGCAGTAGATTCTGTGCGCGCGCCGTTTGGCACCCCCCGCGTTGAGCGCAAGGGCAATATCGTCGTCAAATGGCTGACGACCACTGATCACAAGACAATCGGGTATCTCTACCTCATTTCGTCGTTCGTGTTCTTCTGCATCGGCGGTGTGATGGCTCTTGTCATCCGCGCGCAGCTGTTCGAACCGGGCTTGCGGATCGTGGCCTCGGGCGAGCAGTACAACCAGCTCTTCACGATGCACGGCACGATCATGCTGTTGCTATTCGCGACACCGCTGTTCGCCGGTTTCGCAAACGTAGCGATGCCCCTGCAAATTGGCGCTCCTGACGTTGCATTCCCGCGACTCAACGCACTCGCCTACTGGTTGTTCCTCTTCGGTGCGCTGATCACCGTTGGTGGCTTCCTCACCCCGCAGGGTGCGGCGTCCTTCGGATGGTTCGCCTATTCGCCGCTCTCGAGTACGACGTTCACGCCCGGCGTTGGCGGCAATCTGTGGGTCTTCGGTCTCGCTATGACCGGTTTCGGCACCATCCTCGGTGCAGTCAACTTCATCACCACGATCATCACGATGCGTGCCCCCGGCATGACGATGTTCCGGATGCCGATCTTCACCTGGAACATCCTGGTCACGTCGATCCTCGTGCTGCTGGCGTTCCCGGTACTTGCCGCCGGTCTGTTCGCCCTCGGAGCGGATCGCGTTTTCGAAGCGCATCTACTGGACCCTGCAAACGGGGGAGCGATCCTCTGGCAGCATCTGTTCTGGTTCTTCGGGCACCCCGAGGTGTACATCATCGCCTTGCCGTTCTTCGGCATCATCAGCGAGGTACTTCCGGTCTTCAGCCGTAAGCCGATCTTCGGCTACAAGACACTCATCTACGCGACCATCTCGATCGCCGCCCTTTCTGTCACTGTGTGGGCGCACCACATGTATGTGACGGGATCGGTGCTGTTGCCGTTCTTCGCGCTCCTCACGATGCTCATTGCGGTGCCGACCGGTGTGAAGATCTTCAACTGGGTCGGCACGATGTGGCGCGGGTCGGTGACCTTCGAAACGCCCATGCTGTGGGCGATCGGGTTCCTCATTACCTTCACCTTCGGGGGTCTTACCGGCGTGATCCTGGCGTCGCCGCCTCTGGACTTCCATGTCTCCGACTCGTACTTCGTTGTTGCGCACTTCCACTACGTGGTGTTCGGCACTGTCGTGTTCGCAATGTTCAGCGGGTTCTACTTCTGGTGGCCCAAGTGGACCGGCAAGATGCTCAACGAGCGGCTCGGAAAGATTCACTTCTGGTTGCTGTTTATCGGCTTCCACACGACCTTCCTCATCCAGCACTGGATCGGCGTCATCGGTATGCCGCGACGGTATTGGAGCTACCTTCCCGACGACGGTGTCACCTGGATGAACCAGCTGTCGACGATCGGTGCCATGATCCTCGGGATCTCGCTCATTCCGTTCTTCCTGAACGTGTGGATCACCTCGCGCCGCGGAGTGAAGGTCACCGTCGACGACCCGTGGGGCAATGCCCGTTCGCTCGAGTGGGCGACGTCGTGCCCTCCGCCGCGTCACAACTTCACGTCGATCCCGCGCATCCGCTCCGAGTCGCCGGCGTTCGATCTGCACCACCCGGAGGCGACAGTGCAGGTGGGAGTCGGGCCCTTCAAGGACGCTCCCGAGCGTCCGGTGATCGACCTCGCCGACGGAAAGGTCAACTGAGCCGATGCGCGTCAACACCAATCTCTTCATCATCCTTGCGGTCTTCTTCGTAATAGCCGCGGGTGGGTACACGATCTGGTCGTCGATTGATTTCCATTTGCACAACCCCGGCAGCGCCGAGCTTGGCATCGAATGGGTCGGCTCAATCGGCATCACTTTGGGCGCGGTTCTTTCGGGCTTCCTCGCGTTCTACCTCCGGCTCACGTCTCACAGCATCGGTGGCGTTCTTCCGGAAGACCGGGTCGACGCTGTCATCGATGATGGTGATCCAGAGATCGGTCACTTCGCTCCGTGGAGCTGGTGGCCGTTGGTCCTCAGCAGCGGCCTGGCCTTCATGTTCCTCGGGCTCGCGGCTGGAATCTGGTTGTGCTTCATTGGGGCGCCCATTGCGCTGCTAGGCGTTATCGGCTGGTACTACGAGTTCTACCGCGGCAACTTCGCTCGCTGATATGACCGAACTCATCCGGCCAGCGGCGCCCGGCGATGAGGACAGCCTGTTTGCTCTCGTCGCTCAGCTTGGAGCGGCCTTTCCGCCGAAACGGAACGCGTTCGATCAAACAATCTCTGAGTATTTTGCGGGGAACCACCCGACGCTGCAGATCCTGGTAGTCGATGTCGGAGGCCGGCTGGCCGGATACGCGCTTCTGAGCATCGTCCCGTTGTTGGCGACTAATGGGCCGTCGGCACAGCTGCAGGAGCTCGTTGTCGATGATTCTGCGCGCGGTCACGGATACGGCACTTTGCTTGTTCGCGCCGTCGAGACGGAGTGTGAACGGCGAGGTGTGCGACAGCTCACCGTCGCCAGTCGACGTGCGGGAGGCTTCTACGACCGACTCGGCTTCCTCGAAAACGCCGAGTACATGCGACGCTTCTTCTAAAGATCTTCTGCCACAAGAGATCCCGGAAGCCTGCCGCAGTTCGGACGGACTCTCGTCTGCGCATGGGACTCCACCGATGTGTGCGTTCTGCAGGAGATCGCGACCAAATTCACACCTTTGCTGGGTCTGCGATCCTGCAGAACGCGGAACTCCTGCAGAACGGGCCGTACAGGGTGTGGAAACAGCGACGCCGTCGAACCCGCAGGGGATTCGACGGCGTCGACCAAGTTGTGTCGTGGAGACCGCTGTCGCCTAGTGGTGCTGTTGTTCCAGCTCCGACTTGGTGACCGGTGCGATGCGGTCTTCGAAGAAGGCCGACGACAACCGCGCGCGTAGTCTCTGGCGGTTCGAAATTCGGCCGCGCTTGTCAGGTCGCAACATGATCGGCTTGTAGTCGTTGTAGTCCAGTAGTCGCCAGCGCTCGTAGTCCGGAAGCTGTTCGTGAACCTCGATGTACTCACCGCCCGGCAGACGCACGATGCGGCCCGTTTCGAAGCCGTGCAGGGCGATCTCGCGGTCCTTCTTCTGCAATGCGATGCAGATGCGGTGGGCGACAACACCCGCAACGATCGGGCCGATGAACACCAGTGCCTGGATCGCGTGGGTCACCCCCTCGATCGACAACTTGAAGTGCGTTGCGATGAGGTCCGAGCTCGCGGCCGACCAGAGAACGGCGTAGAAGGTGACACCCGCCGACCCGATTGCAGTACGCATCGGAGCGTTGCGCGGGCGCTCTGCAATGTGGTGCTCGCGCTTGTCGCCGGTGATCCAGGCCTCGATGAAGGGGTAGAACACAACGGCGCCTAGGAACAGCGGCAGCACCAGAAGGGGCACCACAATGTTCATCGACAGCGTGTACGGGCCGAGCATGAGCTCCCATCCCGGTGGGACGAGACGGAGAGCACCGTCGGCAAAGCCGATGTACCAGTCCGGCTGGGTGCCAGCGGAGACAGGGGAGGGGTCGTATGGCCCGTACACCCAGATCGGGTTGATGGTGACGAGCGAAGCCGTCAGCATGATGACACCGAAGATGATGAAGAAGAAGCCACCGGCTTTGGCCGCGAACACCGGCATGATCGGCACTCCGACCACGTTGTTGTTTGTACGGCCGGGGCCGGCGAACTGGGTGTGCTTGTTCACGATCAGGAGCACCATGTGGATGCCGATCAGCGCCACGACTATCGCGGGCAGCAACAGGATGTGGAGCGTATAGAGACGTCCCACAATGTCTTCGCCCGGGAACTCTCCGCCAAAGAGGAGATACGAGATCCACGTTCCGACGATCGGGATGCCCTTGACCATTCCGTCGATGATGCGGAGGCCGTTGCCCGACAGTAGATCATCAGGAAGTGAATAGCCGGTGAAGCCCTCGGCCATCGCCAGCACGAAGAGGACGAAACCGATGATCCAGTTGATCTCGCGAGGCTTGCGGAAGGCACCCGTGAAGAACACGCGGAGCATGTGCAGACCGATTGAGGCCACGAACAGCAGCGCAGCCCAGTGGTGCACCTGACGCATGAGCAGTCCGCCACGAATGTCGAATGACAGATCGAGGGTCGACGACATGGCCGCCGACATTTCGATGCCCTTGAGGGGTGCGTAGGAGCCGTGATATTCGACCGGCACCATCGACGCCTGGAAGAAGAACGTCAGAAAGGTGCCTGACAGCAGGATGACCACAAAGCTGTAGAGCGCGACCTCGCCGAGCATGAACGACCAGTGATCCGGGAAGATCTTGCGCCCGAGTTCTTTCACCATGCCCGAGAGGCTGGTGCGCTCGTCGATGTAGTTCGCGGCCCAGTTGGTGAAACGGGTGCCGTTGGTGGGCTCTACGTGCTCGCCACTCGTGGTGATGCGCGGGCCACTCGCGTGTTCAGGTGCGGATGTGGTGGCTTCGACGGTCACAGCTGACGCTCCCAGAAGCTCGGGCCGACAGGCTCATGAAAGTCGCTGCGTGCGACCAAGTAACCCTCGCTGTCGACGGTGATAGGTAGTTGCGGCAAAGGCCGCTTGGCCGGGCCGAAGATGACTTCGGCCTCGTGCGTGATGTCGAACTGCGACTGGTGGCATGGGCACAGCAGGTGGTGGGTCTGCTGCTCATACAGCGCGACGGGGCACCCGACGTGCGTGCAAATCTTCGAGTACGCGACGATGCCGTTGTACGCCCAGCTTTCACGCCCCGCGGACGGGTGCAAATCTTTCGGGTCGAGGCGCATAAGCAGAACGGCGGCTTTGGCCTTTTCTTCGAGGGGATGCTCCGAGTCGTGAAGGTTCTCGGGGATCACATGGAAGACCGAACCCAGCGTCACATCCGTTGCCTTGATGGGAGTGCCATCCGGGTCGCGGGTCAGCTTGATGTCTTTTTCCCACAGGGTGTGCTTGAGCAGCTTCACCGGGTCTGCGGCCGGCGCCAGATCGCGAAACAGCACGACGGCAGGCAGGGGGGAGACAACCAGGGCGCCAATGAGGGTGTTACGAATCAGCTTGCGACGGCTGAAACCCGACTCGGTGTTGCCGAGATGGAAGATCTCCACGGCGCGTGCGCGAGTCTCGTCGCTGCCGCGGGTGGTGTGGCGCTGTTCGACGAGGTCGTGGCCCTCCATGAGCGACTTCGACCAGTGAACGGCGCCGAATCCGATTCCGAACAGTCCCAGCGTGATGCCGAGACCCAGGAAGAGCGTGTTGAGACGCACTGATCCGGAGTCACCGGGCACGATCGGGAAGATGATGTATGCCGCGATCGCGAAGATGCTGCCCGCGATGGAGAGCAGGAACATCCAGGACACCCGGCGCTCGTTCTGACGCTCTTTGACGGGGTCAAGGTCAGAAACTCGCGGTCGGTCCGGGGGGAATCCGGGGTTCTCGACCCGATCGGATGTGACCACGGCGCTCCCGGGCGATGCGACGGGTGCGTCGTGCGAATCCACGGCGTCACCGTTGCCCTGCTGTGCCATTACGTTCCTCTCGGTGTTATGTGCGCGAATCAGTTCGACCGTGCGGTCAGCCACACGGTGATGGCGACCACGGAACCGAGCGCGAAGATCCAGACGAACAGGCCCTCGGACACCGGGCCGAGACCGCCAAGGTCCACGCCACCCGGGGAGGGATTGTCGTCGAGGTAGTGCAAGTAGGTGATGATGTCTGCTTTGTCTTCCGGCGTGAGGTTCAGGTCGTTGAAGACGGGCATGTTCTGCGGTCCGGTGACCATCGCCTCGTAGATGTGGTTGGCTTTCACATCTTTCAGCGCGGGAGCGAACTTGCCTTCTGTCAGGGCCCCGCCGGCGCCAGCGACGTTGTGACACATCGCGCAGTTGACGCGGAACAGCTCGGCACCGTTCGCGACATCGCCGTTGGCCTTCAGGTACTTGTCGGCCGGGATCGCGGGGCCGGGTGCCAAAGACGCGACGTATGTGGCGAGCGCGGCGATCTGCTCGTCGGTGAACTGCACCGGCTTCTGCTCCGCCTGGGGACCCGAGGCGGCCATGGGCATACGGCCCGTGCCGACCTGGAAGTCAACGGCAGCGGCACCCACGCCAACGAGCGAAGGCCCGACGATCTTCGTGCCGTCGGCGTCTTTTGTGCCCTCGGCGCTGAGGCCGTGGCAGCTGGCGCAGTTGGCGGCGAAGAGCTTCTGGCCTTCGTCGGTCAGATTCTCGACGGCAGCTGTCGTTGTGGCAGACGCACTTGCCGTGAAGAGTGCGTATGTTCCGCCGGTCGCCAATAACCCGATGACGAGCAGGCTCGCTGATACGAGAGGCGAACGGCGCCCGCGCGTGCGTGACCGGCGGGAAGCTGAGGAGAAGGCCATGACTATTCGGAATCCGTTCCGGGCTATCTGAGGACGTAGATGACGAGGAAGAGGCCGATCCACACCACGTCGACAAAGTGCCAGTAATACGACACCGTGATCGCCGTTGTTGCTTCGCGGTGCGAGAAGTTCTTGACTGCGAAAGTGCGTCCCAGCACGAGGAGGAAGGCGATCAGACCGCCTGTCACGTGCAGACCGTGGAAGCCGGTTGTGAGATAGAACGCTGACCCGTAGGAGTCGGAGGTGAGGGCAATGTGCTCACTGACCAGCTGGCCGTATTCGAAAACCTGTCCGACGACGAAGGTCGCGCCTAGGGCAAAGGTGAGGTAGAACCACTCGACCACGCCCCACTTCCAGAACTGGAAGAGGCCGCCCTTGCGGTGGGACTGCAGACGCTCGGCCGCGAAGACGCCCGCCTGGCAGGTGAACGACGACGACACCAGGATCAGCGTGTTGACGAGCGAATACGGGATATTCAGCTTGCCGCTCTGGTCGGCCCACAACTCGGGTGAGGTCGAGCGAAGCGTGAAGTAAATGGCGAAGAGACCAGCGAAGAACATGACCTCGCTGCCCAGCCAGACGATGGTGCCCACCTGCGTCACATTCGGTCTGTTAATGACCGCGGAGCGTGGGGCCGAGATTGTCGTGGAGGTCACACACTCATTATGGCCGATATTTCAGACGCCGACGGTCGCTACGATCGACGCCATGCCGACGGAATCAACCTGGCCCACACTTCTCACCGAGCTGCTCGCCGGGTCTGATCTCTCGACGGCTGATGCATCGTGGGCAATGGAAGAGATCATGGCCGGCCGGGCCACTCCTTCGCAGCTCGCTGCATTCCTTGTCGCCCTCCGGGCGAAAGGCGAAACGGTTGCCGAAATCGTCGGCTTTCGGGATGCGGTGCTCGCTCATGCTCTGCCTTTGGACGTCGATCCGATGGCCCTCGACATTGTCGGCACGGGCGGAGATCGCTTCGGCACCGTCAATGTCTCGACGATGTCCTCCATCGTGGCGGCCGCCGCCGGAGCTCGCGTCGTCAAGCACGGCAACCGGGCAGCGAGTTCGGCGTCTGGATCGTCGGATGTGCTGGGTGCGCTGGGGGTGGACCTTCAGATTGCGCCCGAGCGGGTAGCCGGCGTGCTCGAAGAGGCCGGGATTACTTTCGCATTCGCGTCGCTGTTCCACCCCGGATTCCGTCATGCCGGTCCCACCCGGGCCGAGCTGGGCATCCCGACGGTCTTCAATTTCCTTGGCCCCCTGTGCAATCCGGCGCGTCCTGAGGCATCGGCGGTCGGAGTGTCGCAGCTCGACAAAGTTCCGCTGTTCGTGGGCGTGTTCCAGACGCGCGGGGCAACGGCTCTCGTGTTCCGCGGAGACGAGGGTCTCGACGAACTATCGACAGCCGGCCACAGCCGAATTTGGGAGGTGGCCCGGGGCGACGTCCACGAGCACGATCTCGATCCGACAGAACTGGGGCTTGCCCGCGCACACCTGGATGAACTGCGCGGGGGGGACGCCGAGCACAATGCAGAGGTTGCCCGGCAGGTCTTCCGTGGCGAGACAGGTCCCGTGCGCGACATTGTGCTGCTCAACGCTGCCGCCGGGCTCGTGGCATGGGAGCTCGCACAGGATGCCGCACAGGCTGAAGAGGATATCCGGCAGCGTCTGCGTACGCAGATGGCGCGTGCCGCCGATGCGATTGACTCGGGCCGAGCTCAGGAGACCCTCGACAACTGGGTGACCGCTACGCGTCGAAAGTCTTCCTGACGGCTGCGTGCCACACCGCCATGCGGGACTGGTGTTCCTCAGAGGTCCCCGTTGGTTCCCACCTCTTGTCTTCGCGCCAATTTGCGCGCAGCTCGCCCAGGTCTTTCCAAAACCCGACGGCCAGGCCTGCTGCGTAGGCAGCACCCAGGGCCGTCGTCTCGGGCACCGCGGGCCGGACCACGGGGATACGGAGCACGTCCGCCTGAAACTGCATGAGATTGTCATTGGCCACCATGCCCCCGTCGACGCGAAGTTCGACGAGTGAGCTGCCGAGGTCGTCGGCCAACGCGGCTATGACATCGGCCGTTTGGAAGGCTGTGGCCTCGAGGGCTGCGCGGGCGATATGGGCTTTCGTGACATAGCGGGTGAGCCCCACGATGACGCCGCGGGCATCTGGGCGCCAATAGGGCGCAAAGAGCCCCGAGAACGCTGGCACGATGGTGACTCCGCCGTTGTCATCGACACTGGCAGCCAGACGCGCGGCATCCGCCGCATCGGCAACGAGTCCCAGGTTGTCGCGCAACCAGTGGAGCAGAGAGCCGGTGACGGCGATTGCACCTTCCAACGCGTAGCGAGGAGCTTCGTCACCCAGGCGATAGGCCACGGTGGAAATCAGTCCCGCGTTCGACCTGACGATGTGTTCGCCGGTGTTGACGAGTACGAAGTTGCCGGTGCCGTATGTGCATTTCGAGTCGCCGGATTCGAACGCCGCTTGTCCGAAAGTCGCTGCTTGTTGGTCTCCGAGGATCCCGGCGATCGGCACGCCGCGAAGCAGGCTCGACGATTCCGCCTCGCCATAGACCTCCGACGAGCTTGCAATTCGAGGCAGCATGGCCGCGGGGACCGCGAATTCGCGGAGCAGATCCGGATCCCACGACAGTGCCTCGAGGTCCATGAGAAGGGTGCGGCTGGCGTTCGTGACGTCGGTGACGTGCACCCCACCATCGACGCCCCCGGTGAGGTTCCAGAGGATCCAGGTGTCGGGGGTTCCGAACAGCAGCTTGCTCGCCTGCGCTGCTTCGCGCGCGCCGGAAACGTTGTCGAGAATCCAGGCGATTTTTGTGGCCGAGAAATAGCTCGTCAGGGGCAGGCCGGTGACCGTGCGAATGTGGTCGGAACGCCCGGCGGCGTTGAGGCGGTCGATGAGAGGCTGCGTGCGCGTGTCTTGCCAGACGATCGCGTTGTAAACGGGAATGCCTGTCGTCGCGTCCCAGACAATTGTCGTCTCGCGTTGGTTGGTTATCCCGATAGCGGCAATGTCGTGCCGAGTGATGTCGGCTTTCGAGAGCGCTTGGCCGATGACCTCGCGCGTGTTGTTCCAGATTTCGAGCGGATCGTGTTCGACCCACCCCGCGTGCGGAAATATCTGGCGGTGTTCGAGTTGCCCGACTGACACCACGGTCCCCGCATGGTCGAAGACGATGGCTCGGGTACTTGAGGTTCCCTGATCGATCGCGAGGACGTATCGCGTCACGAGAGGGTCCTACGCTTCGTAGGCCTCGACAGCGCCGGGATCCATCCAGAGAAAGTCCCAGAAGTGGCCGTCCGGATCGCTGATTCCCCGGCTGTACATGAATCCGAGATCCGTGGTCTCGCCTCGGAGCGTGGCGCCGGCGGCGAGGGCCTTGTCGATTCGGGCGTCGACGGCATCTCGCCCGCTCTCGGTGAGCGCGAGAGAAACGTTCGGGGTGTTGCTCGGGAGCGCGACACTGTGCTCGGCGGCGAAGTCGGGGGAGAGAAGCATGAGCACGATGTCGTCACTGACGACGATTGCGGCGGCCTGTTCGTTCGTGAACTGCGGATTCACCACGAACCCGAGAGCTGTATAGAAAGCCGTGGCTCGGTTCACGTCACTGACGGGGAGGTTCGGAAGGATCATCGTTGACATGGGATTACCCAATCACGTCATGACGCCCATTGCTATGACTGCGGCTGTCATAGCGGTGATATCTCCGACGGTGAAGAGAGCCGCGCGGCCGCGGTGCTGGCGGGCCGTGCGGGCCGCCAGCCATCCGCTGAAGACCACATACCCGGCCGCGCATAGTGCAGCGACGCCGAGGGCTGCTCCCAGCGATGCCATCCCATGGTGACTTCCCAGGCCGGGGACGTCTGAGTGGGCCAGGCCGCCAGAGGTGGATCTGACTATGAGGAGGCCTCCCATAAGAATGGCCGACAGCGCCCGGTGAATCTGCATCCCGACTTCTCTGGCTGATCGGCCGGAACGGAGGACCGAAAGCGGCGCAGCAATAAAGATGTTCACGGCTGCGACGAGGAGGACGAGTGACGCTGGAACACCTTCGACACTCGCCACGACCATTCCGACAGTCATGAGCGCGGCCGGAATCCAGGCCTGGGGGGACCGCCGGGCGGTGCTTCCCGCGATGCACACGAGGGATGCAGCTGACGCTGCGACACACAGGTCAATCACGTCAGCTCCGCTCCGGGCATGCTCTACACAGTCAGGACGACGTGTCGGAGCTAGTTTATTGAGCGCACGGTCGAAATAAAAGTCCGAAGTGGAAAATTCGCCGAAACGTCACCCGGCGAGCAGTTCGGCAAGCCGTTGCTCGGCCTGTGGAGTGATCCATTGACGGAAGAGTGCGCCCACAAGCTGGCGCTGGTGAGCGGGGGCCGAGGTCTTGAGCTGCAGGACATACGACACCTGCTGGCCCAGGCCATGCACGAGGATCAGCTCGGCAATGGATTCCACGGGGACAGTGGCGATGATGTCGCCGGCCGCGCGTGCGTCATTGAGATGCTCAATGAGCAGCGAGCGCCACCCCACTTCAACCTGTGACTCGAAGGCACCGAGGTGACGATCTGACGTCACTCGGCCCCAAAAGTTGACGACGACCAGCGCTTCATCTTGCGTTTCTTTATGAAGTGGGAGCAGCTCCATGACCATAGCTACCAAGCTGGGAAGTCCCGGTTTGAGGTCGCCGTGCTGAGCGATCCGCTCGTTGGTGTGGGCGTAGATCGTGCGAAGCGCCTCCTCGAGAACCTCGTCGAAGCCTGTGAAATAGTGCCAGAGCGCCCCGGTGGCCACAGCTAGTTCGGCGGCGAGGGAGCGAGTTGTCGCGTTCTCCATTCCGTCGCGGGCGACAAGTCGCAGATATGCCTCAACGATCTCGCGGCGTCGGGCGTCGCGGTCGACGATCTTCGGCATCAGCGTGCGATCAGATCGAGGTCGCCTGGCATATGCCCGCCGATTGCCGCCGTGAGGGTTTTTGAGAGATCGAGAAGTCGCTGCACAAAGGCATCCGGGCCGAATTTCTTGAGGTCGGCGTCCATATGAAGCAAGGCAATCACGAAGACGGCGTGGCCGTTCTCATCGAAAACCGGCACCTGCAGCGACGAGACGTCATCGGGTAACTCGTCGGACTGCTCGCCCGCGTTCTCGCGCGCAATGACCTCCCATACTTTGGCGAGATCGGTGAGCTTGGACTCCGGGTCCATCAGGATGCGAGGAAAGTCCTCAGAGACCGCTTCACCTCGCGAGATGGCGAACCCGCGTCTGCGAGTGGCGTCCAGGAGGGCGCTCAGGGCTGGGCGATCGACGGCGCCGGCGAGGTGGCGGGCGCCCTCAATCCAGGTTTTGACGGTCTCATCGCTTGCCCACGCAGCGAACGATGGAGCCACGGGCGCCGCAAAGGGAAAGGAGGTTCCCACCGGCCGGAGACCGACGAAGTTTTCGGCTCGGAGGTTCAAGACGTGGAGCAGCACGACCCTGTCTTTCGACAAGGCGTTCAGGGCAATCTCCGAACTCACCTCGTCGGCAAAAGCGCGCAGGGGCTCGCGCGCGAGGTCGGCGAGCCGAAGCTGCCGCCCGAAGTCGTCGACGTCGAACTCGAGGGAGGGCACCGTAAACGATCCATAGCCCCCGCGAAGAAAAAGCAGGGGGAGGCCGACATTGGCATTGCCGACGCCAAAATCGTTGACCGTCGCCACAACTATTGTGTGGTCGCCGGCGACATGCGTCTCGCTGATCGATCCGTCGAACCAAGCGACGGCATCTGCCAATCGTGGAATTCCGGACTCGGTGGTCACCCACTCGCCTTGGGTGAAGCGATCGGGCGTCTTTCGGGCAAATGCACGACACAGATCCTCATGCGCCGACCCGAGAACGTTGGCCACGAAGCGACCACGCTTGGCAATCGACGGGAAAGTCGACGAATCGTTGTTCGGCATGAACCCGAACAGCGGAGGGTTTTCCGATACGGCGGAGAAGGTGCCCACAATCATGGCAACGGGCTCGCCGTCATCGTCGAGCGATGTAATCAGCGTGACGCCTGTGGGGTATTCGCCGAGAACGGACTTCCACCAGCCAGGTTCGGTTGTCATGTCTTCATTCTGCCGCAGGCGGAGGGTGGATGAGGCTCCCTCGGAGTCGGCTCGTCATTTCGCGATTGTGCTAGTTTGTCCCGACACTTCGGACCGAATACCGGGCTCCTCTTGCTCGGTTACAACGGCCGGTACGACTCACACGGAAAGACATCGAGAATGCCCGCGACCGAACTATCCCCACGCGCCGTCCCCCTTCCGACGAACCAGGCGTCATTGCTTATTCAGGGAACAGATCAGCCAGGAATCGTTTCGGCGGTCACCGCCTTCATCCATGGGCATGGCGGCAACATCGTGTCGCTCGACCAGTTCTCGGATAACCCCGAGGGGGGCAACTTCTTCCAGCGCACCATCGTGCATTTCGACAACGTTGCCGAGATGCTTCCCCAGTTCACGGCGGACCTGGCTCGCGAGGTGACCGACCCTCTGAACCTGTCGCTCCGCGTGCGGGATCTGTCGATTCCGTACAAAGTGGCGATCTTCGCCTCCAAGTCCGACCACTGTCTGCTTGACCTGTTGTGGCGCCAGCGCCGCGGCGAGCTCGCGATCGAAATTCCCCTCGTTGTGTCGAACCACACGGATCTGCAGAAGGACGTCGAGAGCTTCGGTATTCCGTTCTTCCACGTGCCGTCGCAGGGTCCCGACAAGTCGGCGGCCGAGGCCGAGCACTTCCGTCTGGTGCAGGGCAAGGTCGACCTTGTCGTTTTGGCGCGCTATATGCAGATCATTTCGCCCGAGTTCATCGACAACATCGGCGCGCCGATCATCAACATTCACCACTCCTTCCTTCCGGCCTTCATCGGAGCGGGACCCTACGCCAAGGCGAAGGAGCGGGGCGTCAAGCTCATCGGTGCCACAGCCCACTACGTCACACAGGAACTCGATGAGGGTCCGATCATCGAGCAGGATGTGGCGAGAGTGTCCCACGTCGAGACGGCCGCCGAGTTGCAGCGTCGAGGTGCCGATGTCGAGCGTGCGGTGCTGTCGCGGGCGGTTCGCTGGCACACCGAAGACCGCGTGCTGCGCTACAGCAATCACACAGTCGTCTTTCCGGGCTAGCGGCAACACTCGGGTAGCGGGTACGGAACACCGTGGAAACCGCGCAAACCGCTGATTACGCCCTTCGGGTCTTGATTGAGCTCGAAAATCACGATTCACGGACCATTGCGGAGCTCTCCGACAGCCTCGATATCAGTCGAAGTGTCGTGCAGCGGATGATTACGACCCTGCATGGTCGCGCCATGGTCGTGAAAAGGGATGAGGGGCGCTACTCGCTGGGACCGGGGCTCATTGGTCTGGGCAGCAATCTGCCTCATGAACTCGTGATTGTTGCGCGACCATATATGCGAGAGCTCACAACGTCGTCACGGGAGATGGTGGCCCTGACGGTGCCCGACGGCGATGAAGCCGTGATCGTCGCACGCCGCAAGGGCAGTAATTGGCCTCTGCGCGTCGAGTACGAGATCGGATTCCGGCATCCGCTGAGTCTCGGAGGCGACGGTCTCGCGATCCTGGCGTTCCAGGAACGTAGTGAAGAAGCCGAGCAGCTGTCGCCCCACCTTGCCGAAGTCCTGGCTGATGTGCGCCAACGGGGGTACGTGTCGACCTCGGGTGAGCTTCGCGAGCATCTCGTGTGTTTGGCCGCGCCGATTCTTGCTGGCCCATTGGGCGTTGTGGGGTCGCTGGCAATCGTCGTTCCCAGTGAGCGGGCCGAGCAGCTCAATAACTCGCTGGACGAGCTGTTGCTGCAAACGACACGGCTGGGAGCGGAATATGCGCAGGCGCATGGTCACAGCGGCGGTGGGAACTCATGACCGAAATCTCGAAGACCGCAGACAAGGCCTTGGCGATTCTCGTTGAATTGGCTGACGGGGAGGCGGCGACACCCCAACAGATTTCGTTACGCCTGGGTGTCAATCGAACGGTGGTCCAGCGTCTTCTTATGACCTTGCTGGCTCGCGAGTTCGTCGTACGTTCGCGCGGCGAATATATGCTGGCGCCGCGGATCACGAGGCTTTCGGCCTCGGTGTACCAGACGGAACGCGCGGCAGTCAAAGCGCACGGTGTCCAGCTCTCGAAAAAGCTGGGGGAGACCGTTGTTTTGCAGGTGCCGGACGGCGTGGACGTCGTGGTTCTCGAAGAGTTCATCCAGAACCAGCGACTGTCGATTCAGGTACGACACGATGTGGCCTCACGAAGCGCTCTGACGCAGACGGCGTCAGGTCTGGCGATTCTCGCCACGATGGACCGACGCACTGCTCAACGCCGAATCAAGAGCTACGGCGGTGATGTGCAAGGTCTCTCGCAGACAGTGGAGAAGATTCGCGCCGACGGGGGATTCGCGCAGACCTCCAATTCTTTGCAAGCAGGCGTCAGCGGGCTGGCATTGGCCGTGCGGCAGGGAAACTCGGTGATGGGAAGTCTTGGGGTTCTGGTGCCGACGACGCGTGTGGCCGACCTCGATGGCTATCGTGAGCCCTTGGCCCGCGCGGTTCGCCGGATCGAACGCTCTTTGGCATAACCGATGGGGCGTGCACCTCGCGATGAATGCGAGATACTAGAGGCGCAACGTGAGCCGTTGTGGGCGCATCGGGCCAAAAGATCTTGATGTCGTACGAGTGAAGTCCGCTTTGCGCAGAATCGAGAAACCCATGGCACTCACCGTTACTGTCGTCGTCGGCAATCCGAAACCCATGTCGCGCACACGTACCGTGGCAGAAGCGCTTGTCGCCAAGATCTTGACCCCCGGGTCGTACAAGATGCAGACCATCGACCTCGCCGATCATGCGAGCGATATCTTTTCGTGGCCGTCGGATGAGATGGCTGCCCTGAACGCTCGAGTTGCGGCGAGCGATCTCGCGATATTCGCGTCGCCGACCTACAAGGCTACCTACACCGGATTGCTCAAGGCATTCCTCGACCGTTATCCCGCCAACGGCCTTGCCGGCGTCACAGCAATCCCGGTGCTCACGGGAGCAGATCTCACCCATTCCATGGGTTCCACGGTCAATCTCGCTCCTCTGCTCGTCGAGCTGGGTGCCATCGTCCCCGGCCGCGGCTTCTACTTTGTCGCCGGTCAGATGGACCAGCTTGACCAGATAGTCGAAGCAGCAGCTGACGAATATATCGCCAATATCACCCGCCTTTCGTCGCTTGCCACGGACACCCGTGTCGTGGCGACCTCAGGCGTCTCATCGAAGTAGGAGAAGAATCATGGACACTGTCGACGGTCGCGAGATCGGTACAGAGATCGATGCTCGCGCCTTCCGCGACACGCTCGGTCATTACGCATCGGGCATCACGATTATTGCGGGACTTGAGGGCGATGAGCCGGTGGGCTTCACCTGCCAGTCGTTCTACAGCGTGTCGGCGGAACCGCCCCTCATATCCTTCAGCGTGATGACCAACTCGACGACATACCCGCGCATTCGCGAGACGGGGAAGTTTGCCGTCAACGTGCTCGCTCACGACCAGCACACCGTGTCCAACCAGTTTGCGCGCAAGGGCACCGACAAATGGGCGGGGATCGACTGGGCTCTGACCAAGGGTGGCAACCCGGTCATCGCCAACACCCTCATGTGGCTCGACTGCACGATTTGGGCAGAGCATGAAGCCGGTGACCATCTGATCGTCATCGGAGAGGTGCACGAAATGAGTCCGGCCGAATGGCACACGTCCGAGCCTCTGCTGTATTTCAAGGGCCAGTATCGCCACCTGCGCGACTACGAGGAACCCGCCAACTGATGAACGCGGCCTCGGGAGACAACGGTGTCAGGGAGCTCGTCTGGACCATCAAGTCGAGCTTCTTGCGATATATCGAGACCATGCCAGATGGGGTGATCTCGATGTATGACGGAGTCACTCGCGACGTTGAAGGCTTCCATTTTCCGCTTGTGTCTCAGACAGACTCGTCGTGGATTTTCGAGGGGTCGGTGGCGTTCACCGGGCACTTCGGCATGCTTGCGATCGAAGTCGGCGAGGTGCACATCGATGTGCTCGACAATGTTGCGTCCCTGTCGATCGCGGATGGTGACGAGCGACTGGTTTTCGCAACTGGGACCTTTGATGGGTCGCGATTCGACCCGATAGCCCTGACGGCCGACGGTGCTGATCTGTTCTTTGAGGTCTACCGCCGCGGCGAGCATCTGGACCCGGCGATCCTCGTCTAGGCGGCGTCATGCCTCGATTCACTTTGCGCCAACTCGAGCATTTTCGCGCTGTCGCGGAGGCCCGGTCGTTCAGCGCTGCGGCCGAATCGTTGATGTTGTCGCCCTCCGCGGTGTCCGCGTCGATCACCGAGTTGGAGCGATCCCTCGGCACGCAGTTGTTCGTACGCAAGAAGGCACAGGGCGTCACCGTTACCTCTGCAGGCACCTATTTGCTCGATGAAGCCCGAGACCTGCTTCGGCGTGCAGACGAGTTGCAGATCGGAGTGGAGGGAGATTCCGGCAAGCTTTCCGGTCCGATCCGAATCGGCTGCTACTCGACACTGTCAGCGACAGTGCTGCCTCGACTCATTGACGACTTCTCTGCCCAGCATCCCGAGGTTTCGATCACCTTCGTGGACGGCTCAATGCCTGAACTCGAGCCGCTTCTCGCCGCGGGGCAGTTGGATTTCATCATTACTTACCGCATCAACCTTCCGCCCCGACTGACCGAAGTCGTTCTCTACCGCAACGAGGTGAACGTTCTGCTCCCGGCCGATCACCGGCTGGCCGATGCTGACTCGATAGCTCTCAGCGATATGGCCGACGAACCCCTGATCATGCTCGATGTGCCACCGAGCGGGCGGCACACACTCGACATGTTGCAAGCGGCTGGGATCCATCCAGAGGTGCGTTACACGACCACCAATTTCGAATTGGTGCGATCCATGGTGGGACGCGGTCTCGGCTACACATTGCTCATGCAGAAGCCGGTGGTCAATGTCAGCTATGAGGGCTTACCGCTGGTTGCGAAACGGATTGAGGGTCACGTCTCGGACGAATTCGCCGTTATCGTCTGGGCGAGCACGGTGAGGCTCACGGAGCGCGCCGCAACTCTTGTTCGATTCGCCCAGGAGTCCTTTGCGCATTAGCGTTGCCGACCCCATCCAAATCAGATACGATTCCGTACATGACCTTGGATTCCCCGGATTTTGTTCTCACCGACGAGTTGAAGGCCAAACTCGCGTCTGTCGCCACCGCAACGCTGAGCGCGCAGCTCCGTAAGCACGGACTCGACAATGTGAGCATCGATGGCGTCTATCCCACGCATCCCGGCGAAAAGATGATCGGGCGAGCGCGGACACTGCGCTTTATCCCCAACCGCGAAGACTTGTTTACCGCACACGGGGGAGGGTTCAATGCGCAGAAGCAGGCGTTCGACACTCTCGGCCCCGGCGATGTGCTGGTCATTGAAGCTCGAGGTGAAAAAGGCACGGGAACTGTCGGCGACATCCTGGCCCTGCGTGCTCAGGTGCGGGGTGCTGCCGGCATCGTCACCGACGGGGGCATCCGCGACCTGGCGGCCGTCACGGCACTGAAGATTCCCGCCTATTCGCAGGGACCGCATCCGGCAGTCCTCGGGCGCAAGCATGTGCCGTGGGATGTCGATCTCACCATCGCGTGCGGGGGTGCCGCCGTCCAGCCGGGCGATGTCATTGTCGGAGACGACGACGGTGTGCTGGTTATTCCGCCGAGCTATGTCGAGAAGGTCGTGGACGGCGCGATTCAGCAGGAGCGCGAAGAAGAGTTCATTTTGGCGCAGGTTGCCGACGGAGCATCGGTAGACGGCCTCTATCCGATGAACGCCGAATGGAAGGCTCGGTATGTCGAAGGTGGCGGGTCATGAGCGATGCCTCGCTGAACGTGACAGACCTCAGCGCCGACGATCCCTCGCGCAGCAAGTCCGAGCGCGCATATGAGTTCATTCGCGAGCACATTGCCGACGGCAGTTACTCACCGGGATACCGCCTCGTGCTGAGTCAGATCGCGAAGCAGATCAACGTGAGTGTCGTTCCCGTGCGTGAGGCGATTCGACGTCTCGAAGCCGAGGGTCTGGTCGAGTTTCAACGGAACGTCGGCGCACAGGTGGCGATGGTCGATGAGCGCGAATACTTCTTCACCATGCAGACCCTCGCGCTGGTCGAGGGTTCGGCGACGGCTCTTTCCGCTCCTCTCATCACCGCGGCAGACATCGCCCGTGCGCGTGCCATCAACGAGCAGATGATTGAGAGCCTCGAACACTTCGATCCTCAACGCTTTACCGAGCTCAACCTCGAGTTCCATTCGGTGCTCTTCGAAAACTGCCCCAATCCGCACCTGCTCTATCTGGTCCACCGAGGGTGGAGGCGCCTGTCTGGGCTGCGTGACTCGATCTTCAGTTTCGTCCCCGGACGTGCGCGCGACTCGGTCGACGAGCATGAGCACCTGCTTCGCCTGATCGAGACCAATGCCGATTCGCAGGTCCTCGAGCTTGCCGCGCGCGCACACCGATTGGGCACGCTCGACGCGATGCTCACGCACCAAGCAGATCAAACCCATCTTCATGATCACCGACAGAAAGCAGTAAACCGATGACGTTCCGTACCGACCCGCACTCGATCCGCGGATCGATCGCTCCCCTCATGACCCCGTTTACGGCGGAGGGCGAAGTAGATCACGAAAGCCTCGCGAACCTGGTGAACTGGCAGCTCGCCAACGGCACCAACGGTCTCTCAATTGGTGGATCCACCGGTGAGCCGGGCGCACAGACCAACGAGGAGCGTCTCGCGGCCATTAAGACGGTTATCGCCGCGAACAATGGACGCGTTCCCGTGGTCCCCGGCACGGGTACAGCCAAGCTGCACGAGACAATCGAGCTGACCGGACAGGCGGTCGACGCTGGCATCGACGCGGCCCTCATCATCACCCCCTACTACGCCCGCCCCACACAAGAGGCGCTGTACGTCTGGTACAAGACGGTCGCCGCCGAGTTCCCCGATCTGCCGATCATCGCCTATAACGTGCCCAGCCGCACCGCAGTCGACATGGCGCCTGAGACCATCGCCCGGCTCTACCGTGATGTCGAGAACTTCGTGGGAGTCAAGGAGACGACCAAGGACTTCGAGCACTTCTCGCGCGTTCTTCACCTCTGTGGAAAAGAGCTCATCGTCTGGTCGGGCATCGAACTGCTGTGCCTGCCGCTGCTCGCGCTGGGGGGAACAGGCTTCCTCAGCGCAACGGCGAATATCGCTCCGGCCGCCCACGCTCGCATGTTCGAGCTGTGGGAGCAGGGCGATCTCGAAGGGGCTCGCGAGATCCACTACGGGCTTCACCCGCTCGTCGACCTGCTGTTCGTCGAGACCAACCCGGCACCCGGTAAATGGGTGCTCGAGCAGCGGGGACTCATCAAGTCCGGCTACGTCCGTCCGCCGCTCATCACCCCCACAGACGCGGGACTCGTCCAGATCAAAAAGTTCTTGGCTGAGGGCGAAAGCTACCTGACCCCCGTCGGCGAGTTCAACATCGGAGGCAAATAACAATGGCGACGGAAACGAAAATCCAGCACATCCCCGAGGGGCTGCCGGAGCGCATCCAGCACTTCATCGACGGCGAGTTCGTTGATAGCCTGGGCGGCGAAACCTTTGACGTTCTCGACCCGGTCTCGAACCAGACCTATGTTCAGGCCGCTGCGGGTCAGCGTGCGGACATCGACCGCGCGGTTGCGGCCGCGCGTCGGGCCTTCGACGAAGGCCCTTGGCCCAAGATGCTTCCCCGCGCCCGTGCACGCATCCTGAACAAGATCGCCGACATCGTGGAGTCACGGGACGCGCGACTGGCTGAGCTGGAGTCATTCGACTCCGGTCTGCCGATCACGCAGGCCCTCGGTCAGGCGCAGCGCGCCGCCGAGAACTTCCGCTTCTTTGCCGACCTGATCGTGGCGCAGGCTGATGACACCTACAAGGTGCCCGGCAGCCAGGTGAACTACGTAAACCGCAAGCCGAAGGGTGTCGCGGGCCTCATCACCCCGTGGAACACGCCGTTCATGCTCGAGAGCTGGAAGCTCGCCCCGTCGCTGGCCTCGGGCTGCACGGTTGTGCTCAAGCCCGCCGAGTTCACCCCGCTCTCGGCGAGCCTGTGGGCGGATATCTTCCGCGAAGCCGGTGTTCCCAACGGCGTCTTCAACCTCGTCAACGGGCTGGGTGAAGCTGCGGGAGATGCCCTCGTCAAGCACACGGACGTTCAGCTGATCTCGTTCACCGGCGAAAGCTCGACCGGTCAGACGATCTTTGCCAACTGTGCGCCGACGCTGAAAGGCATGTCGATGGAGCTCGGCGGAAAGTCGCCGGCCGTCGTCTTTGCCGACGCCGACCTGGATGCAGCGATCGACTCCACGGTTTTCGGAGTCTTCTCGCTCAACGGGGAACGCTGCACGGCCGGAAGCCGCATTCTGGTCGAGCGGTCGATCTACGACGAGTTCATCGAGCGCTATGCGGCCCGTGCCAAGAACATCGTTGTCGGCGACCCGCACGACCCGAAGACCGAGGTTGGTGCGCTCGTGCACCCGGAGCACTACGCGAAGGTCATGAGCTACGTCGAGATCGGCAAGACCGAAGGTCGGCTCGTCGCCGGTGGCGGTCGTCCCGAGGGCCTCGAGACGGGCAACTATGTGGCGCCGACCGTCTTCGTCGACGTGAAGCCGGATGCGCGGATCTTCCAGGAGGAGATCTTCGGCCCGGTTGTGGCGATCACCCCGTTCGACACCGATGAAGAAGCTCTCGAGCTCGCGAACGGCGTTCGCTACGGGCTCGCGGCCTACATCTGGACCTCGAACCTCAAGCGGGCTCACAACTTCGCCCACAATGTCGACGCCGGAATGGTGTGGCTCAACTCGCACAATGTGCGTGACCTCCGCACCCCCTTCGGTGGCGTGAAGGCCTCGGGTCTCGGCCACGAAGGTGGATATCGTTCGCTCGATTTCTACTCTGACCAGCAGGCTGTGCACATCACTTTGGGCACCGTCCACACCCCCAAGTTCGGCGCTGGCGCGTCGACCGCACACTAACTACTGACAGGACACGACATGAGCGATCGAATTCTTACCTCATCGGGTTTCTACGTCTCGCAAGAGGCGCAGATTTTCGCCAAAAACCCCATCCCCACCCCCAAGGCGGCGCCGCCGGACATTGTGCGATGCGCCTATATCGAGCTGATCGTCACCGATCTCGCCGCATCGCGCGCGTTCTACGTCGACGCCCTGGGCCTCACGGTCACAGAAGAGGACGACGAAGCGATCTACCTCCGTTCGATCGAGGAGTTCATTCACCACAACCTCGTGCTTCGGAAGGGACCGATCGCCGCAGCGGCAGCTTTCGCCTACCGCGTGCGGACTCCGGAAGACCTCGATAAGGCCGTCGCGTTCTACACCGAGCTCGGCTGCCGCGTGGAGCGTCGTCCCGACGGCTTCGTCAAGGGCATCGGCGACGCGGTTCGCGTCGAAGACCCGCTGGGATTCCCCTATGAGTTCTTCTACGAGACCACCCACGTGGAGCGTCTCGCCTGGCGATACGACCTGTACACGCCTGGCGCGCTCGTCCGCCTGGATCACTTCAACCAGGTGACTCCTGACGTCCCGCGTGCCGTCCGTCACTACCAGGACCTCGGGTTCCGGGTGACAGAAGACATCCAGGACGATGAAGGCACCGTCTACGCAGCATGGATGCGTCGCAAGCCGAGTGTTCACGACACCGCAACAACGGGTGGTGATGGCCCGCGTCTACACCACGTCGCGTTCTCGACCCATGAAAAGCACAACATCCTGGCCATTTGCGACAAGCTCGGCGCCCTTCGCCTGACCGACTCCATCGAGCGTGGGCCGGGTCGTCACGGCGTTTCGAACGCGTTCTACCTGTACCTGCGCGATCCCGACGGCCACCGTGTCGAGATCTACACGCAGGACTACTACACCGGCGATCCGGACAACCCCGTGGTCACCTGGGATGTTCACGACAACCAGCGCCGTGACTGGTGGGGTGCTCCGGTAGTCGTCAGCTGGTACCGCGAGGCCTCACTCGTGCTCGACCTGGATGGGAACCCCCAGCCGGTCATCGTGCGCACGGACAACAGCGAAGAGGCCGTGACTGTCGGAGCGGACGGCTTCTCGTACACTCGAAAGGACGACACCGAGCAGGGCTTCAAGCTCGGTTCCTCACTCTAATCTCGCTCGATCTCACATAGGAGAAGCATGACCTCGGAGAAAGACCTTCTCGCCGGTGTTCCGCACCAGTTGTTCATCGGTGGAGATTGGGTGGATGCGGCATCCGGGGCCACTTTGGACGTCTTCGACCCCGCAACCGGCTCCGTCATCGCGACGATTGCCGATGCCGGGGTCGAGGACGGCATCCGTGCCCTCGACGCGGCCGTGGCCGTGCAAGAGGAGTGGGCGGCCACGGCTCCCCGCGTGCGCGGAGAGATTCTCCGAGGGGCATTTGACCTTCTGCAGCAGCGCAAAGAAGACGCCGCTCTGCTGATGACCCTGGAGATGGGCAAACCTCTTTCCGAAGCCCGCGGTGAGGTTGCCTATGGGGGAGAGTTCCTCCGGTGGTTCAGTGAAGAAGCGGTGCGAATTTCGGGCCGATACGGGGTGAATCCCGAAGGCACAGGCCGAATGATCGTCACGCAGCGACCGGTGGGCCCGGCTTTTCTCGTTACGCCGTGGAATTTCCCCCTGGCCATGGGCACGCGCAAGCTGGGCCCGGCCCTCGCTGCCGGCTGCACGGCGATCGTGAAACCGGCCGCTTTGACGCCGCTCACGACACTGTTCCTTGTTGCGCTTCTGGAGGAGGCGGGGCTGCCCAAGGGCGTGGTCAACGTGATCACGACCTCGACAAGCGCGAAAGTGTCGGCGCCGATTGTCGCCGACCCGCGTCTGCGCAAGCTGTCATTCACGGGATCGACGCCCGTAGGAATCAGCCTGATGAAGCAGGCGGCCGACAATGTCTTGAAGACATCGATGGAGCTGGGTGGCAACGCCCCGTTCGTGGTCTTCGACGATGCGGACCTCGATCGGGCGGTCGAGGGGGCGATGGCCGCCAAGTTCCGCAATATCGGCCAGGCGTGCACGGCAGCCAATCGATTTATTGTTCATGCCTCGGTTGCTGACGAATTCGCTGCGCGGCTTGCCGAGCGGGTCAAGGCGATGAAGGTCGGCCGGGGCACCGAGGCGGACGTAACCATCGGACCGCTGATCGACAAGAAGGCCGTGGCCAGCGTTTCGGCGCTCGTCGACGATGCCGTTGGCCGCGGAGCGACAGTGCTTGCGGGAGGCAAGGCCATCGAGGGAGCAGGTTCCTTCTTCGAGCCCACTGTGCTCGACGATGTGCCGGCGGGCAGCGACATCCTTCGAGAAGAGATCTTCGGCCCGGTCGTCACGATCGTGCGATTCACAGATGAGGCCGATGCAGTAGCGAAGGCGAATGACACCGAATACGGTCTCGTCGGCTACGTGTTCACCCAGGACCTTGCGCGCGGCCAGCGGATGATCGACGCGATCGACACAGGAATGATGGGGCTCAACACCGGTGTCGTGTCGAACGCCGCGGCACCTTTCGGAGGGGTCAAGCAGTCCGGTCTGGGTCGCGAAGGCGGACTCGAGGGCATCCACGAGTACATGGAGACCAAGTACGTCCTGACTCCGGATCCGTTCACGGTCTAGCCGCGTCCCACCTCGTCGCCGAGAGCACTAGCTCAGGCCGCATCCTCCACGAGTTTGGCGAGCTGACGGGTGACGGTTCCCCAGCCGTCGTGAAACCCGAGTTCTTCATGGCGCGCGCGGTCGTCGGGGGAGCGATGAAGGGCTGTGGCGGTGTAGAGCGTGCCCTCCGGGTGGTCGGCCATGGTGATCCGGACCGTGACGAAGGACTGTTCTGAGGGGCGCCATCCGCCGACGAGGGCATCGGTGAACATGATCTTCTCAAGCTCATCGACGACGAGAAAGCAGCCTGTCATGTGGGGTGCAAAGGGGGCGCCATCGATTGAGATTTCGGTCCGGAAGGCGCCGCCGGGTCGGAGGTCCATGTCGCCTACGCGACAGACTTCAGGAGCCGGTACCCACCACTTTTCAAAGCTTGAGGGCGTGCTCCACGCCTCCCACACTCGGGTCCGCGGTGCACGGATGACCCGGGTCACGCGCAGGTCTAATTGCGGGTCGAACGGATCTTCCGATGAGGTCATGAGGGGTCTCCTGCGCCGTGAGTGGAGGTGACAAACTCCTCAAGTCGATCGGTGCGTTCCTCCCATTGGACTCGCTGCTCGACGAGCCACGACTCGACTTCGGCAAACCGTCGCCGATCTAGTGCGCAAGTTCGCACGCGCCCGATTTTCCGCGTGGCGATCAATCCTGAGCTTTCCAGCGCACGGATGTGCTTCATGAATGAGGGAAGCGCCATATTGAAGGGCGCGGCCAGCTCACTCACGCTGGCGGGCCCACGTCCGAGACGACGAACCACGGCCCGCCGAGTTGGGTCGGCGAGCGCGTGGAACGTCGAATCGAGAGCTGCATCATGCTGAGCCATATGGATAAGTTATATGGCTCTATAACTTAGTGCAATAGCTAAGTGATGATGCGCTTCTTGTTGCTCAGGCCACCGGTGCCGTGGTCGATACCGTCGCGCGGATCGTAGTCTGCGCGTGCGGAGGAAGGAACGGGTTCGAGGCGCCTCGGTCTGGGGTGCCCCCGACCAGCTCCACCTCGGTGCCGTCGATCGCCTCGGCCTGGTCCAAGCGGACGAGCGAACTTGGTGAAATAACGGTGGAATTTTGTGTGCGCCATGGGACTCCGTTGTCTGCAGCTAAAATACGAACGCAACATTGCGTTTCCGTATTTTGGCGACGTCACTACAGCGATCGTGGCCATGTCAAACGCCTAGGGCTCGCATAGGATCGGGTCCGTGAAGAGGCCCACCCGCGTTGCATTGCCGCAGCAGGAACGCAGTAAAGAGTCCCTCGAGCGGGTTATGCAGGCCGGACTCGAAATCCTCGCCGAGGGAGGCTGGCAAGAATTTACAATGGCGCGGGTGTGTGAGCGCGCGGGTGTCTCGGTGGGCATGGTGTACCGACGTTTTCACGGGCGCGAAGATCTGCTTCTCGCGCTGCAGAACCGGTGGATAGGTGCTGCGGCATCCGGTGTTGATGCTCTCCGTGCCGAGACCACGGATTGGACGACACTGGATGCGCGCGCCGCTCTACGGCACTGCATCGTCGCCTTCATCAATGTCTTGAGGCTCGAAGAGGATCGCACCCGAGTGCTGGGTGTCCAATCAGCCATCGACGGGGAAATGCTCGCAGGTCTCCGTGAGTCGAGTCACCAATACGCGGATTGGTTCCGCAATGTGCTTCTGCGATATGCCGACGAGATCACCGCAGAAGACCCCGCAGACGCAATTGATTTCGCCTTTCGCGCCGTTTTCGACATGACCATTCGCAGAATCACTCACGGCGACGACTACACAACAGGACGGACAGTCGGGGACTGGGACGCGTTCGCCGACCGACTTACCGAGCTGTGCGCTGCCTATCTGTTCTTGCCGAGCAGATGACAGGAGAATGGATCGCTCACCGTCGCGGTGTCGATTCTGAGGTTCTCGGGTGGATGAAGCCTGTCGGCGAGGGATTTGTCGCCGTCGACCTCCTGGGGCG
Organism: Pseudolysinimonas sp.; assembly: GCA_035554115.1. Taxonomy (GTDB): domain Bacteria; phylum Actinomycetota; class Actinomycetes; order Actinomycetales; family Microbacteriaceae; genus CAXTSE01. The sequence goes on from DATMIW010000029.1 coordinate 67,613, forward strand.
TGAGCGCACCGGGGTCATCGAGTGGCTCGCCGCAGAGGCAGCGCTCGACGAGCTCGGGATTGGGTACCTGGCGGATCCCTACGAGTTGCGGCTTGTAACAGGTGAATGGCTGCGGGTGCGTATCGCCGAGGTCTCCATGCGCGAGATTCGGGTTAAGAAGGATGACTACGGCGATATGACCGCGCCACAGATTTTCTACACGCTTCCGTTCCCCGCGCCCGAGACGCTGCGTTTCCTACAGAAATAGCTCGTGGCCTTTCCCTAGCTCGGATGCTTTCGGAGAAAATCGCCGATCGCGTCGAGGGCGGCCCGAATCTCCTCCGGTGTTGCGACGCTGATCTGCTGCAAAATCAGGCCGTCCATAAGGGCGAATAGTGCGCGCGCGAACGGCTCTGTGTCGGGCAGCTTGTGCGCGCGGAGCGACTGTCGCATCCGGTCGATGCAGGCGTCATAGAGTGCCGCGACGGTGGCGGCGATCTCCGCGTTGTGGCGGCCCGCGAGCACCATCTGGTACTGGAAAGCCTGGACTTCTGCGTACCGAGTTGTCGCCTCCACATGTGCCTGCCGTCCCGTGGGCTCGAGAATCAGCTCGATCGACACGTCGACGAGCTCAAGCTGTTCTGCGAGAGCTGCTTCTGTGGCGGCGATGAGTAGCGCATCCCGCGATCCGAAGTAGTGCGTGATCAAGGTGTTGTTGACTCCCGCGCGCTCGGCGATGCGTCGCACCGTTGCCGTCGCCAGCCCGGATTCACCCACAACACCGATCGCTGCCTGGATGAGCGACTCGCGCCCACCGCCACGTGCTGGCCGAGCGGTGTTAGACACGCGGGCCGCGCATACTCTCGCGTAGAGTGGCCCCTTCGACGTAGTCGGTACGGGTCGCTCCGGCGCGCTGGAGGGCTGGAACCAGTCGTTCCGTGAGGTTGTCAAGGAATAGGGCGTTGTAGTCCCATTCGCGCGAGATCATGATGCCATCGCCGCCGACACCGGCCATGAACTCGATCATCTGCTCGGCGACCTGCTCGGGTGTGCCACGGAAACCGGCGGGGTTGCGCGGCTTGGTCGCCGCGGTGATCGCCTCCCGCAGTGTCATGCCGTTCTTGCCGGTCTCGACAAGCATGTCGAACATTGTGCGAATGGCGGCCGTCGGAGGTGGGGTGTCTGCGGGGAACGGTTCGTCCAAGGGGAACAGGCTGAGGTCGATCCCGAGGGCTGACGAATACCACTCGAGCTGAGATCCGAACTGGGCCGCGGTAACGGGCAGTGGCTCATTCGGGTCCCAGTCGTCGGGCAAGAAGGTCACATTGCAGCCGTAGACGACCTTGATGTCGTCGGGATCGCGACCGTGCGCTGCCGCCCGTGCCCGGATGTCATCCCGAAACTCACGAGCTTCGTCGATGGATCCGGCGGCGATGGAGAACACCATTTCGGCATGCTGCGCGGCGAACTCCCGACCTCGTTCCGACGCCCCGGCCTGAGCGAGATACGGAACGCCCTGCGGAGAACGCATGACGTTGAGCGGTCCCTTCGACTTATAGAACGGGCCTTCGTGGTTCACGTCATGAACCTTCGAGCCATCAACATAAGTGTCTGTTTCGAGATCGGCGATGACGGCATCCGGCTCCCACGCGGTCCAAAGCTTGCTTGTGACATCGAGGAAATCATCGGCACGGTCGTAGCGATTCTCGCGGCCGGGCAGCGCATCCATTCCGAAGTTCAGTGCTGCATCGGATTCGTAGGAGGTGACGATGTTCCAGCCGATGCGACCGTTTGCGATGTTGTCGAGAGTGCCAAAGGTGCGTGCCAGCTGATACGGGTTGTTGAAGGTCGTGGATGCGGTGCCGATGAGTCCGATATGCCGCGTCTCATAGGCCAGGATCGGCAGCAATACCAGCGGATCGTGGGCGGGTGCTGTCGCAGCCCATCGCAAAGCGGGGGCCATCGAGCCGTCGGCGCGACGCTGCACGGCCTGAGTGTCGTGGAAGAACATGAAATCCAGGCATGCGGCCTCAAGTCGTTGCGCGGTCTCGACGAAATAGCGGCCGTTCCACCAATCCCCACCGTGCAGGCGATCGTCGGTGGACAGCCACGCGGGCGGAGTGAAGGAGTGGAGGAGGCCGAGGGCAAAGGGGACTACGGAATGACCTTCATTGCTCGTCATGAGGGGTGCCTTTTCGTCGAAGGGCTGCAATCTGCGATTAGCAGTAACTCTGCAATTGCAGAGTTAGCTCGACTATATCCCCTTGCCGCGACTGACAAAAGAGGCGGTTAGCCAGAAATGATCTGCGGTGTGCCCAGCTGCTTCAGGCCCTCGACGCCGAATTCCACCCCATAGCCCGACTGCTTGGCGCCGCCGAATGGAACCCGCGGGTCGACGGCACCGTGCCGATTGATCCACACCGTGCCTGCTTGGATGCGGGCCGCGACACTGCGGGCTTTCGCGGTGTCGGAGGACCACACAGAGGCGCCGAGTCCGACGTCGAGCCCGTTGGCCATTTGAATGGCGTCCTCCACATTGGAGTACTTGACGATGGGCAGCGCGGGCCCGAATTGCTCTTCGGCGACGAGTGGGTTGTCGTTGTCGACGTCGGCGATCAGGGTGGTGGGGTAGAAGTAGCCAGCCTGGGTTTCGTCCGGGTTGCCGCCGATCAGCACGCGACCACCCGAGTCTTTTGCGGCATCCACGAGACGGGTCACGATATTGAACTGGGCCTTGTTTTGCAGGGGGCCAAGTACGTTGTTCTCGTCCAAGCCGACCCCCATTGGCATGTTCTTGGCTATTCCCGTCAAGCTGTCGCACACCTGCTCGTAAATGTCCTCGTGCACATAGAGGCGCTTCAGGGCGGCGCACGTCTGTCCGGTGTTGATGAAGGCGCCCCAGAAAAGGTCCTCGGCGATGGCTGCCGGGTCGGCATCCGGCAACACGATTCCGGCGTCATTGCCGCCCAATTCCAGCGTCAACCGTTTGACGGTGTCGGCGGACGAGCGGATGATCGCCTTGCCCGTCGCCGTCGAGCCGGTGAACATCACCTTGGCGATATCCGGATGAGCGGCGAGCCTCTCTCCGACGTCTCGACCGCCCGGGACCACGGCCAACACATCGGGAGGAAGGACGGTATTCAGCACTTCGACCAGAGCCAAGACCGAGAGGGGCGTGTATTCCGACGGTTTCATGACCACTGTGTTGCCCATGCGCAGAGCCGGCGCCAGCTGCCAGACGGAAATCATCATGGGCCAGTTCCACGGGCCGATGGCGGCGACAACGCCGAGCGGACGATAGAACAGCTGAGCGAGCGTGCCGTCCTCGTCAACGATGGTTTCCGGTTCCAGTTCGAAGGATGCCGTGGTGCGCAGCCAGGCCGAGCACGCGCCGACCTCGAAACGTGCGTTCGGTCCGTTCAGGGGCTTCCCCTGTTCGCGCGAGAGCAGCTCTGCCAGCGCTTCTGCATTTGCGTCAACGGCGTCAGCCGCGCGATTCAGTAGGGCACGCCGTTCGTCCGCATCGCGGGCAGCCCACGCGGGCTGAGCGGCACGTGCGGCTTCGATAGCGTCATCGAGTTCGGCCACGCCGGGCTCGGCTACTCGGCCGACCAGTTCGCCAGTGGCGGGGTCGTTGATCGGACGCCCCCCTGTGGCCGGCTGGATGGCGGCCAGCAGCGCCGCGGCGTCGGCGAACGTGGTCTGAATAGCGGTTTCGGCGGTCATAGTTTGAGTATTCGCCCAGCGGGCAACTGCGTCTTTTCCGCGGATGCCCGGCCCTTGCCCCTCAGTGCACGAACGGGCCTGATCTCCCTCTACGACGGAACATGCGCGATGCTTGTCGCATTCGAGAGGACAGTGACATGGGCGACGAACAGGTGCCGGAAACAAGCGGTGTATCGATCGATCTACTGACAGTTGTGGATCTCGGCCCGGAAATTCCGGGGATGGAGGGTCGCCAACTTCGGATGCGGGTGGTCACCATTGAACCCGGTGGAGTCTTCGGCCCGGTCCACGACCACAAGGGCAGGCCGGGCACTGTATATGTCCTTCAGGGCACAATCACCGATCATCGAGACGGGGTTGCCACGGAATATGGGCCCGGTGCGGGTTGGCCTGAGGATCGGAACACCCTTCATTGGCTCGAGAACCGGGGAACCGTTCCGGCTATCGAGGTCTCGGTTGATGTCGTGACGACTAGCTGACACTGGCCGCAGCCCATTTGTGTACGCTGTACACATCAATTTCTCGGGAAGGACATCATGGCGGTACGTATCGACCTCAACCTCTCACTTGACGGCGTCGCCGCGACTGCCGATCAGACGCCCGAGAATCCCATGGGGGAGGACTGGGGACGACTCACCGCGGCATACGTCGGGACAAGGACTTTCCGCGAGCGTGTCTTGCACGAAACCACCGGGGAGGGGACGACCGGCGTTGACGACCGGTACGCCACGGCCTACTTCGAGGAGGTGGGCGCCGAGATCATGGGAGCAGGAATGTTCGGGCTCCACACTTTTCCGGATGACCCGGATTGGCGCGGGTGGTGGGGCGAGGAGCCGCCGTTCCGCGTGCCCGTATTCGTGCTGACGCACCGGGATCGGCCCGCCATTGACTTTCCGAACGGCACACGCTTTGAATTCCTTAGTGCCACGCCGGAACAGGCACTTGCTCGTGCGAGGGAGCATGCGAATGGGGGGGACATTCGGATCGGCGGGGGAGCGAGCGTTGCGCGTGACTTCCTGCAGGCCGGCCTCGTTGATCGCGTGCATGTCGCGATCACCCCGATCGTCCTGGGTCGGGGCGTGCGGCTATGGGATGACGTGCAATCGCTTACGCGCGACTACACGGTCACGACTGAGGTGGCCGAGAGCGGCGTCATTCACGTCACCTTCGCGCGCTGAGATCTCGCCCGTCGTTGGAACGGTGACTTATCGGAGGACGGCAGCGATTGCGCTGATTTCGACAAGGGCTCCCGGAACGCCAAGTCCGGTGACGCGCCCGCCGGTGACGAGCGGCGGTTCGTCGGAGGCCAGATCGGCGGCGATCGCACCGTATGCGGCTGCCAGGTCGACTCCCTCGACAAAGAGCACGGTCCACTGCACCACATCATCGAGTGAGGCCCCAACTGCCCGCAGCGCGGTCTTCGCATTTGCGAGGGCTCGAGTTGCCTGTGTGGCGACGTCGTCAGCGCCGATAAGAACGCCATCTGCATCGACAGCGTTCTGCCCGCCGACATAGATCGTCGTCGCGCCGGGCGGGACCACAGCGACGTGACTGAACGCGGGGCTCGAGACAAGCCCTTCGGGGCGAAGACGTTGAATGGAAGCCATATTCCACGGTCGCATGCGCCACTGACAAAGCGATGTCAGTGTTCGTTCTCTGGTCGACGCTTCTTTTTGGCCGATGTTTCAGGTACCAAAGGACCGCCCGCGAGAGATCCCACTGAGGCGCGGCTCGCGTTTGAAATCACAGAACTGATGGTGTCGGCTTTTCCCGTCCAGCCGAGAAGAAATCGACGGAACCGCCTCATGACGCCCACCTCATTCGATATCAGCATCTGAATAGCCGGAGGATCTCACCACGCGATTTTAGAGCGCAAGCGAGGTCTAGTGCGCTGTTCCGTGCATGATGAGGACGGGGCAGTGCGCGTGCTCGGCGCAGGTGGCGCTCACCGATCCCAATAGAAGACCAACGAAGCCGCCATGGCCTCGGCTCCCCAGGACCAGCATGGAGGCACTCTTGCTTTCGTCGATGAGGACGCGAGCAGGGGAACCCTCGAGGATGGTGCGCTCGAGTCCGCCTGGCGGGGCGTCTCCGAATGCTTGATTGATAGCGTCCGAAAGGATGTGTTGAGCGTCCTCCTCGGGAGACCAGTCCTCGATTCGGGAGTAGGCGCCGTCGAGCATGACGGGGAATTCCCAGGTCGTGATCGCCTCCAGCGGGACGCCGAAAGCGGCGGAGATCCTTGCGGCTTCTCGAAGCGCTTCGATCGAGGAGTTGGAGCCGTCGACGCCTACGAGGATTCGTGTCGCATCCGTGGGGTTCTTCATGAGATCAGCCTTCCATCGATGGGTTTAGTAGGGCCGGACCTCGATGCGATTGTCGACGTCAGTAACGTGGGGAGAGGCCCAGGCGGCCTGTCCGGCCTGCTTCTTCTCTGCCCAGGACCGCACGGTTCCTGTGAGGGTGACCTTGTTGCCCGATACCGTGGCGTCGATGGTCTTCGCGTCGAGCTGGGCGTTGCGGGTGAGTGCGTTCTTGATGCGCTGCTCCGCGTCAATAGCCGAGGGGCGCGCGGTGAGCGTGATCATGTTGTTCACCGTGTAGACCCCCCGCAGGTTCTGCACCGCGCGCTTAGCGGCCTGGCGCTGGTAGTCCCAGGCCACCTCTCCCGTGAGGGTGACGGCGTGGTCCTTGATCTCGGCCTTGACGGTGTCGGGGACGTTACTGGCCCATGTGAGGGCGCGCTGGACCTCTTTGGCGATGTCTGTCTCGGTCACGGTCCACCCCGACTTCGGGTGCACCGTGAGGTCATCGACCACGGCGGTGACTCCGACGACGCGCAGGGCTGCCCGCTTGGCGGCGAGTCGCTCAGAGTAGTCGTCGACCTCTCCCGAGAGTGTGACGGTACGGTCCTCGACGGCCACTCCGATGCCCGCGGAATCCACGTCGGGGGTCCAGTCGAGTTCGGCTTGAACTGCGGTTTGGATGTCGAGGTCGCTCCGAGCCGAGGATGCCATGTCCATCTTCTTTCCGTTCATGTGGTGAGCGAAGTGCGAACACTCAACGGTGCGCCCTGACGAAGCTGGCGCGTAGGGCCGTTAGTCCCGTAGATCCTTGCGACGAGGAGCCACCACAAACAGGTAGATGATCTCCAGGATGCCGGCGGTGTTGAGAATCAGCATCACGATGAACCACGGCTTGCTCTTCTTCTCGGCAGCCCGCCAGAGGGCCAGCCCTTTCCACACCAGATTCCAGACGGCAAGCGTGATGAGCAGGACGACAACCAGAGGATTCTGTAGCTGAGATGTATCCATAGCCACAGTCTGCTCCTTTGTGAGGATGATGGGGTGATGGACGAAACCGATGTGGTCATCGTCGGTGCGGGCCCGACGGGCCTGATGTTGGCGAACTGCCTCGCCAAGCTTGGTGTGGCAGCAGTGATCGTCGATGGGAAATCCGGACCGACCCGGGAATCTCGTGCGCTCGTTCTGCAGGCACGCACCATGGAGATCTACGACCAACTCGGTGTCGTAGACCAGGTGCTCGCGGAGGCCGAACAAGCGAGTTCGATCGTGCCCGGGTTTGAGAAGCGAAAGTTCGGAAAGATCAACCTCGAGCAGTTGGCGACCGGCATTACGCCTTACCCGCACCTTTATGTTTTGGAACAGAGCAAGAACGAACGAATCCTTGTCGACACGCTCCACCACGCCGGTCGCGAGGTGCTCTGGAATCACTCGGTCACGTCGATCACCTCAGATAGCGACAAAGTTCGCGTTGTGGCCGGAGATGTGACAATCGTCGCGCGCTACTGTGTCGGTGCGGACGGGAGTTCCTCCGAAGTGCGCAGGCTGTTGGGGATTCCCTTCGAGGGTGCGACGAACGAGCACACGTTCTACGTCGCCGATGCGACCGGCGTCAAAGGGCTCGTGCTCGACGCGATCAACCTCCGCTTTGGCGAGACCGACTTCTTGCTCACCTTCCCGATGGATTCGATTGATCACCAGCGGGTACTCGGTGTCGTGCGGAACTCCGATGGCAGCGAGGTCTCCGAGGAGTCAGCGCGCGCGACCCTCGATCGTGCGTTCGCCGTTACGTACGATCGCTCAGCGTGGTTCTCCACCTACCGGGTCCACCATCGTGTCGCTCAGCGTTTTCGTACAGCTCGGGTGTTTCTGGCGGGCGATGCCGCGCATGTGCACTCGCCGGTGGGTGCACAGGGCATGAACACGGGGCTGCAGGATGCCCATAACCTTGCCTGCAAAATTGCGGACGTCATCTTCGGGCGGGCGCCAGACGAGTACCTTGACCGCTACGAAGCCGAGCGCAGGCCGGCCGCGAAACGGTTGGTTTCAACCACGGACACCATGTTCGGAGTGATCACCTCCGACAAGCTCGGCCCTCGACTTGTGAGGCGCTTTCTCCTGCCGCTCGCTGCGCCTCTCGCCGCGTCGCTGGTGCCACGGATTGTCGCGTCATCCCGGATCTTCGAGTACATATCGCAGATACGGATTCACTATTGGATGACTGCAGATGCCAAGCGCGCCGCGCGAGGACGCCGAGGCAAGGTTGTGGGGCGTCGACTTCCCTGGAATGGCGACAACTTCGACAGTCTGCGCAATATGGAGTGGCAGCTCCACATCTATGGGCCAATAGATCCGGCCGTCGTTGAGCACTTCGGAACAGAGCTTGCTGTCCCGGTCAGTGTGTTCACCGATATCCGGAACCGTCGACTCCAATCGGGGTGGGCCTATCTCGTTCGTCCCGACGGTTTTGTCGCCGCGTCGGCGGCAGCCGGTGCCGGTGAACTCAGGGCCGGACTCCCGGCGGGCCTTCAACGCTTCTAGCTATGACAGCATCTGCGTATGGAACACGACCACGATCACGACCACCATCACGGGGCAGGCGGGCACCGCCATCCCACCGGGATCACGGGGTTCTTCTACGGCCTGTTTGTTCCACATTCCCATGATGCGATTGACTCGATCGACGATGCCCTAGAAGCCAGCAAAGAGGGCGTTCGCGCGCTGAAGATCAGTCTGTTCATCCTGCTCGGCACGACCTTCCTGCAGCTTGTTGTCGTGCTGATCAGTGGGTCAGTCGCGCTGCTCGCGGACACCATCCACAACTTCTCCGACGCCTTGACTGCGGTGCCGCTGTGGATTGCGTTTATCCTCGGGCGCCAGGCCGCGACTCGCCGCTACAACTTCGGGTACGGTCGCGCCGAGGATCTCGCCGGCCTATTCATCGTCGCCGTGGTCGCACTTTCGGCGATCATCGCGGCATGGCAGTCAGTGGATCGGATCATCCATCCCCAGCCGCTGCACAATTTGTGGTGGGTTCTTGCGGCTGGTGTGATCGGCTTCATTGGTAACGAAACCGTCGCTGTCTACCGGATCCGTGTCGGGCAGAAGATCGGTTCCGCCGCACTGGTTGCCGACGGCGTGCACGCCCGCACCGACGGGTTCACTTCCCTGGCCGTAGTGCTTGGCGCGATCGGTGTCATGCTCGGCTTCCCGCTGGCTGACGCCATCGTTGGATTGCTGATCTCGGTTGCGATCATCGTCCTGCTCTGGGGGACAGTCCGCTCCATTGGCCGCCGGTTGATGGACGGCATCGAACCCGAACTCGTCGACCGTGCCGAACAAGCCTTGGAGCACACGCCCGGCGTGCTGGCCGTCCCCAGGCTGCAACTTCGCTGGATCGGTCATCGCCTTCACGGCATCGCCACCATCCAAGTCGCCAAGGGAGGAACACTTGTCGACGCTGAGCACATCGTCCGGCTGGCTGAGCACGAGCTCGGTCATGCCTTACCCAACCTTGACGATGTGCACATCCACGCGGTCACCAGCGAGGGCGTGCGTTCGGTCAGTCGGCGTCAAGGAATTCGATGAGATGCGGGAGAGTCCGGTCAAGCTCAGCCTGGCTGCCGTCGAGCACTTCGCCCAGGTAGCTTCCGTGAGTGCCCGGCACGATCAGTAGTCGGGCTCCCGGGATGAGGCGTGCTAACCGAGCCAGGTGCTGAGTTGTCACGACGTCGCGGTCGCCGCCGACCACGAGGGTGGGGGCGGTGATCGACGCTGGCAACGCATCCGGCCAGGCAGTGAAGCTGAGCATGAGTGTGCGGTCGAGGTCGAATAGCTGCCGCACGTGTGCGGGGTCGCCACTGACCGCGAGGTCGGCCTCCACGTAGGGGTGCGGCAGGTCGGCGAAGGTGGCGCCCTCGAGCCCGGCCCAGAACCCGTCGATCATGCCGTCGGGGCGGTACGGCGCAGAAGCGGCGATCAGACGATGCACCAGCTCGGGGCGGCGAACAGCCAGTTGCATGGCGATCTGGCCGCCGTTACTGAAACCGAGTACATCCACCGGTCCACGTCCGAGCTCATCGAGCAATACCGCAATGTCGTCGGCGGTCGCTTCGAATGATGGGACGCGGTCAATCGTTCCGGTGCGCCCGTGACCCTGCCACTCGAGAGCGATGATCTCGCGGCCGCCGGCAAGCGACGGAATGAGCAGGCCCCAGTTGGACTCGATCGTTGAGCCTCCGCCATGGATAAGCAGGAGCGAAGGTCGGTCGCCACGAGGCGAGCCGTGGGTCTCGTAGTAAAGCGGAAGTTCGCCGTGGGAATAGCCCTGGGTCATACACCCACGCTACTTCGAGGCTGCCCATGCCCATAGTGCTGTCGCGCTCGATCATGACATCGGTCACAATCGAGCGCGACAGCGAGCGCGACGACCCTAGTGAGCGAGGGAGGCAGCTTCTGCTTCGCTGTTGCTCGAGGGCATCCGAGTGAGTGCGATGCGCAGTGACTGACCGAGGTCGGGGTCGACGTTCGCCCAGTACTCAATTGCCCGTTCGCGGATCGCACTGCTCTGCACCCCGCCCACAGCTCCCGTGATCGTGGCGAGAAAGCGAGCCTTCGCGTCCTCGTCGAATACCTCGCGGTAGAGAGTTCCGGCTTGGCCGAAGTCATCGTCTTCGGCGTGCAGTGTGGCGGCCGAACGCACGAGCGCACCATCGGATTCCCAGCTCCCCGCACCTGCACTCTGTGCATCGGAGATGGGCCCACTCGTGGAGTTCGGAGCGTAATCCGGAGCACTGGCCGGCTTGAAACCGTGACGGCCGGCACCATCCTGCGAGTAGCTGTGCACGGGAGCGATCGGCGCGTTGACAGGCAGTTCGTTGTAGTTGGTGCCGACTCGGTAACGCTGAGCGTCCGGGTACGAGAACACGCGGGCCATGAGCATCTTGTCGGGGCTGATGTCGATACCTGGCACGGTGTTGGCGGGGGAGAAGGCCGCCTGTTCGATCTGGGCGAAGAAGTTCTCCGGGTTCCGATTGAGGGTATGGAAGCCCAGCTCGATCAGCGGGTAGTCGCTGTGCGGCCAGACTTTGGTCAGGTCGAAGGGGTTGAAACGGTACTCCTTAGCGTCCTCGTAGGGCATGATCTGCACAGAAACCTTCCATACGGGGAACTCGCCACGCTCGATTGCCTCATAGAGATCGCGGCGGTAATAGTCGGCGTCCGCACCGGCGATGGCTTCGGCCTCGATCCCCTCCATCTCTTCGTTGCCTTGGAGAGCCTGGAAGTGGTACTTCACCCAGAAACGCTCGCCGGCGGCGTTGATCCATTGGTAGGTATGCGAGCCAAATCCGGGCATGTGGCGCCAGGATCGCGGGATGCCGCGGTCTCCCATGAGATAGGTGACCTGGTGGGCAGACTCCGGGGATAGGGTCCAGAAATCCCACTGCATGTCCGCGTCGCGGAGACCCGAGCCCGGCAGACGCTTCTGCGAGTGGATGAAGTCGGGGAACTTGATTCCGTCGCGGATGAAGAACACGGGCGTGTTGTTGCCGACGATGTCGTAGTTGCCTTCGGTCGTGTAGAACTTCACCGAAAAGCCGCGGACGTCGCGCCAGGTGTCGGGTGAACCCTGCTCACCTGCGACGGAGGAGAACCGTTGGAGGGTCTCGGTCTTTGTGCCGGGTTGGAAGACTGCGGCGCGGGTATAGGCCGAGACGTCGCCGGTGACCACGAACTCTCCGAATGCTCCGCCACCTTTTGCGTGGACGATTCGCTCGGGGATTCGCTCGCGGTTGAACTGCGCGAGTTTCTCGACAAGGTAGCGATCGTGGAGGGGAACAGCACCGTCTGCGCCGGCACTCAGCGAGTGGTCGTCTGACGGCACCGGGGATCCGGTTTGCGAGGTGGTGTGCTCGGTCATAGATGTCTCCTCCTATATTTGGTGGTTACTCGTTTTCACACTATGTGTGGAAGCTGCACGTAGCGTGTGGCACGGGCTGAATTCCGCCGTCATCGAGCTGGGAGAGACCCCCTAACACTGTCAACGATTGTGGCGCGTGCCTCGCGCCCGACGACCGTCGGAAGAAGCGGGTACACGTGCAGCTGTCCAGGTGCTTCGTACAGATCGACGTCGACTCCCGCAGCTATCGCCTTCTTGGCGAGCAGGTGGGCGTCGGGGTTCAGAATGTCTCGTGTGCCAGTGAACAGGGTGATCGGGCCGAGCCCTTCTAGGTCTCCTGAAAGTGGGCTGACGATGGGGTCGAGGAGCTCGTCGTTCCCTCTCCACAGCTCCGCGAGAACTTTGCCGCCCGGGGTTGCAAGCCACGGATCGCTGGGTTGCACTGCGGGGATGCGCGGGTTGCTCCAGCTCAGGTCGAGTGCAGGGGAGATGAGGATAGTGCGCGGCAGGGTCACGTGATGCGTGTCCCGCAATCTCAGCGCGGCGGACAGGGCGATCTGACCGCCGGACGAGTCCCCGGCGAGGAGGGGAGTGGTACCGAAACGCTCGGTGTCACGCAGAATCAATCCCACTATCCAGTCGACGACACGGGCGGAGGTGCCATGCGGTACGAGAGGGTAGATCGGCAGCGTCACGACCGTGTTTGCTTCTGCGGCAATCTGCGCAGCGAGGTGCCAATGTTGTGGCGAGATTTCGTTCACCCATCCGCCTCCGTGTACATACACGACTCTTCCGGTCGGACCTCCGTTGCGGGGCGAAATCGTGTATATCGGCCACGAGTCATCGATGACATCGACCCGGACATCGGACCGAAGCCGGCGTGGTGGGACATGGGACGCGGGGTGGAGTTCACGTTCGCGCACTCGCCTGCGCGCTCCCTCCGCCGTGGTGAAAACGCGGTTCACGCGCTTAAACCTCAGGACGAATGCGACGAGATTGCTAGGAAGGGTGAGCACAGGCGAACAGTAACCCATGGCACCCATGTCAGTTGAGAGAAGAACCGGCACCGCCAGATAGCTTGCCACGATGCAAGAACTCGTGATCCGAACCGCGCAATCGGACGATCTCGATCAGGTCTGGCCGCTCGCGCGAGACTTCGGCACCTCGTTTCGACCGGTGAGAGGACTGCGCGACGCCATCGCCGGGGCTGACCCGCCGGCGTCAGCCGGGAAATTCCCCGGGATGCCCCAGAGCGTTCCAGCAGGTAGCGAGGATGAGTGTGCGTGCCCACTCCGGCGTGACGACATCCTCATAGGTCAGAGCGAGGATCGCGAGCGCGCCGATCGCTCCCGACACCCGCGCCCGGCGTTCATCCGAGTCGGCAGCAGAACCCAAGAGTCCGAACATCGCCGCGAGGGGGCCGCCCATTGGCTCTAGTTTCCGGGGGAGCTCGTCTCCGGGAGCGGCGGTGACCGACGAGAGGGCGAGGGTGATCCAGCCGGGGCGTGATAGGGCGAGGTCGGTTAGTGCCAGGAGAGCCGGGGCATCCCGCTCCGCGTCGTCCTCTGCGAGGCTGTCCTGCAGGAGGGCAACCTCCGCATGCATCCGGCGAGCCTGCTCGATACATTGGGCGATCGCGGCATCAACCAAGACCTCCTTCGACGGGAATCGATTGAGGATGCCCGTCTTCGAGTAGCCAGCCGCATCGGCCACGGCCTGCACGGCGGTGTCCTTGATGCCGCGCCGCGCGATCAGTCCGGCGGTTATGTCGAGGATGTCGCTGTCGATCTGCTCCTTCGAGGGGCGGATGACCTGGGCGGCAGCCATGCCGTCACCCTACCCGAGCTCGCGGTTGCCGCGGCGGAGCCGAACGGCCACGACGATTGCGGTCATGATCTCCCATCCGATGATCGTGTATACGGAGGTGCGCTCCCAGATACCGGGGGCGAAGACGTTGACGGTCGCCGACATCGTGTCCACCAGGAGCATAATGAACGAGCCGATCCCGATCACGCCGAGTGCGACGCTGACAACGCGGTACCAGACGGGCGCGACCACGCGACCGATACGGAAGCCGCCTGTGATAGCCGCGAGGTTTCCCGCGATGATCGCCAGTACAGCTCCGACGGCGTGCAGCACCAGCAGGCCGTTGTCAGAGTTGGCCTGGCTACCGTGGAAGAGTCCGACGAGGATGATGCCGACGGCGTGAATGGCGGCGAGTGCGACGAACGACCGGCGCGGCCCCCCGCGAATCGCGCGGGTGATGGCGATGGCTGCGAGCAGGAACAGCACCCCCTGCGTGAGGAATGCGGTGTTCATCACCCAGGCCAGGGGTGAGTCGATGATCCTGTCCTGGAAGGTGCCGACATCGGGTACGCCGAGGTCACTGATGTAGTTCGTCGCGTAACTGTAGTGCGGGAAGGCGGAGGCCGCGATGGCTTCGCCGGTCAGATAGACGAGCCCGGCGATAGCCCAGAGGGCCGCAGCGGTGCGGACGGAGGTGCGGGAGATGAGAGTGGTCACGATGCTCCTAGATCGAATTGGTCTACAGTAGACCATATTAGTCTGAATACGACCTGCCAGCAGATATCGAGAACCGATGGCTAACTGCGCTTCGGCTCTGCAACTGGCGGAGTGTGGCGGCGTCGTGTGACAGTATCTGCGCATGAACGCAGAGCGGCAGCTTGGCGGTGTGCTGCATGAGAAAGCAATCGGGGAGCGGGTGATGTGTTACCCGTTTCTACTCTGATCGCAGAAAAATGCGATCAGAGTAATTACCTGCTGACATAATGTCGATTATTTCCGTAGACAGAGCCGTCTAGATCAAATTTCGGCTGCTGGTGCCGGTGGAGGAGGGGCTCTCCGTCGATGAATGAGGCGCGTTTCATGCTGCCTCGGAGTTCTACGGTGACAACGGCTTTTTCGAGGCCCCAGTAGCCCCAGAAGTTGCCGCCGCCAGTTTCGCCGGCACGGATGGCTTCCTGCCAGTGCTGGGGCATTTCGTTCTGATAATCCTTCGCGCTGAACGAGCCGTGCTTGGCGAAGTAGGCGCCAATGCGACGAGGGTCGGAGTATCGGGCAACGGTCGCGAAGTTGACCTCGACCCCCGCGAGCTCGTGATCCTTCCGCATACGGGAGCCTTCGGGTGCACCGACAATCTGAGCCCAGCGAAGCGACAGCCAGTTCGAGTACTTCTTGCCCTTCAACGCTCCGCGACCTCGCGAGAGTCCAGCTGGGGGGACCATCAGAATGTGCAGGTGAGGCGCACCCCGCTTCTGAAACTCCATCTTCCAGGTGCCACGCAATGGCTGACCCCAGGCTGGACGATGAGCAACGTTGAGCCGGTCAACCATCTTCTTGAAAGTCGGGATATCCGGAACCAGCTGCTCCCACCCGTCCCCGGGCAGCGTGAGCGTCACCATCGCTGCTGGCAGACCTGGCTCGAACATCGGGCCATAGTCGAGCGAGTCAAGCGTCTGCGTCATCCGGAGGCGTGACCGTTCCGACCACTCCGTCACGCGGCCCCGCGTGGGTGCATCGTTGTCCTCGATCACACCGTCAGTATGCCCGAAGTGCTCTTTCGGAGCACAGAATTTTCGATCAATCGAAACGAGCCCGGGTGCGATATTGAGCCGCCATTTCGGGGATTCATAGGCCCGGACGGACTGTTTCGTTTCTCGGTGACCAAACCGCGACAACGGCGACGAGGGGACCGACGGCAGAAATTCTGCTGCGCGTCGAACGTCCTCAATGGTGGGGATTCTCAGCAGCGTCCTATGGAGGTACGCAAATTCGGGGTCTAAGATCGTCGTCTGAACCGGCAAGTTCACGAGGCGCTCTCCTTCTGGGGGGCGTCTCGGTTCATGTTTGCCGCCGAATCACATATGTCCCCGGAACAGGGACTGTCATCGCACAGCGCAATCGTCCTAATTTCGACGGATGGACTTTGCCGCTCTCGGTGCCCAATTCGGCCTGCTGCTCCTTGCCTTCTACATCGCCGGAACGGTGCTCAGCATGTGGCTGATGTACACGATCATCTGGCGTGCCGTGCGTCGCGGGATACGCGAAGCCGATGCTCCTATGCGTGTGAAGTCGATCCCGAATTACAAGCAGCGCGGACCCCGCGACTGGTGAGCTTCCCGTCATCGTTCGCACCTGCAGAGCGGGATCGCCCGACGACCACCACAATGCGCGCAGCGGCCCGAGTCGAGAACTTCACCGACACGCTCGACCTGACCGAGAGTGTCATATGACGCGAAAGCCCGGGACTTCGGGCCCCAGAGTGCAGCCTTTTTTACGAGCGACAATTTTTTCGACTTGTCGAGGGACCATTCTTCGAAGTCGATCGTCTCGTACGTCCGAAGGCTGAATCGGCGGCTCACAGGCCACAGATCGCCCGCTGTCGCGCGCGTGCTGAAACCGCCTTTACAGAGCGTAACGGCCTGCGTGACCTCACGGATAATCTTGTCCGCGCGTGCCCAGTTCGGGGCCGTCCACCGAAGACAGATATCGCGGCGCCGCAGCTGAACGAGAAGGTTAGCCACCTGGACCGGCATGCCGCCCGATTCTCGAGCGCCCGCAATCCCGACGACTTCATCGAACAGCACGTCGCAGTGTTCGGCTTCAAGCAGCTGCGTCCATTCGGTGAGACGGACGTAGCTGGGGTGGGGTTCGCCCGTGGCGCTGTCGAGAAGTCGGACCGTTGATAGGACCGTGCGTCCGGCGTCGAGGGAGGGGAGTGTGTCGTGGACCATTGCGAAGGATTTTCCGCCGCCGTTGGCTCCCACGTAGGCGTGGATGCTGGTCTTTCGGCGGGAGGTTCTTCCGCCGTCCCGATCCCGATATCGAGGTTGCTCGGTGTCCGAAGACGGACGTTCCGCGCCTGACGGCGCCTCCACGTCCGTCTCTTCGAATGTCACCGTCATCCTCGACCTCCGAACAGCGGGAAATGCGTGAGAATCGCACGCGCGAACTTGATGAGGAACATCACTGCCCAGGTACCTCCGGTGAACGTGATGACAATCCCGAGAATGGTCCAATCGACCCAGGCGCCGGAATAGCCGACGATGTTGCCGATCGTCGCGAACGGGCCGAGCGGGTCTTCGATCCACGACGGGATATCGATTGGCGGGAACAGGCTTGCGACCCACCCGACGAAGCCGCCTGCTGATTGGATGATGAAGTCGATGATCATGACGTCGGGGCCGATTGTCCGCCGCCGAAGCCGGGGAATCCGAACTGGTTGCCGATGTAGCGAGTGAGTGCGCCGAGAGCTGCGACCGCGAGCACCGCTGTGAGGATGATCTTGCTCCAGCTGGCTGCAGTTGCTCCGGGTCCCGTGCACACCTGGAACGGGTGATACGTGCCCGACATTTTGAAGACCGCAAATTCCGAGCCGAACGTCACGGCGGGGCCCTCACACTGCGCCGGACCGCTGGGAATCATCGTCGGGATGCTGATCACCAGATCGGAGACCTGTTTGACCGACGTTCCCTCCGCTGCGTCTGCCATCTCTGTCTGCACTTTCGTGAGCACGGTCGGTGAAGGGATGAAGGCTGCGCGCAGCGCACACCCGACGGGCATGAAGACCCAGGACAAGGGGTTCACGACACCCCAACCTGTCGGGAAGCATTGCTCACTGACGGTTCCCGGATCATCCGACGTAACGGGCAGTCCTGTGACCGGGTCCACCGGCTTCTGCAGCGTTGTGGGGATTGGTGCGGTGACCTCGAGCGGGATCATTTCATTCGGGTGATCGGGGTCTGGCCCGAAGTTCGGAAGAACGCCGACGCCTGGTGCCCGGTAAGCCGAGCAGTATTTGATGTCGATCGAGTGATCGCCGTACTTGCATTTGTAGTTGAGCGAAACGTTCGGGTCTGCCGCCCATCCTTCGCAGAACGTTCCGGTCTGACCGCACGTCGCGAGAGTGCCGTCGGGGTTCACCTTCCACAACGTGAGAGCGCAGCTCTGGGCTTGCGGGCCGAAGCATTCCGGATAGAGCGTCGGCATTTGCAGATACGAGTTCGGCAGATCGAGCGGGTTCGTTACCCGAATCCAGCTCGTCGCACCAGCTGGCAACCATTCAACGTATGCGTCCACCAGCAGCGCCTTGCCGCAGCTCACCTCGGGCACCGGGATAGGATCGCCCGCCTTCACATCCACCGACCGCACATCCGAAGTGTGCGACGTAGTGCCCGTACCATCAGCGCACGACACCACCGACCGCACCTGACCCGTAATCCGACCAGCCACGCTATTTACCAGCGGCTGGCCGTTGACGCCCGCCAAATGCTTCCCAGCCGGGAGGAACAGCGCCATCACCCAGTTCTCGGACGGTGTCGCACTGTAGACGCACCCAAGCCCGTTGCCACCGTATGCAATCCCGGGATACGCAGTCGATATCGAAAACGTCGTCCCGTCCGTGAAGGTGGCGACGAACTTTCCGTTGTAGTTCGAACCCGCGGGCATCACGTTGGCGCAAAAGTAGTCGTTCCCGGCGTACACACCCGGGTGCTTCAACCGCAGCGTGAACGATCCGTTCACGGCAGTGAGAGTGCTATCCGCCACACCACCCGCGCTCGGACTGGTCAAAATCTGCAAACCGCTCACATCGTGGGCCGTGAACGCACCAGCGATCGTGACCGCTCCCGCTGCTACTGCTCCCGCGCCTGCAACAGCCATTGTCATCCCGAGAAAGCCCGCCGACGTCGCAGCTGGCGTCATTGTCGCTGCAGCAACCGCACCGGTCGCGAGCGTTGATCCGGCCATTGCTCCCGTCACGACCGAGCCACCAGCTGTCACGTCGACCACACCGGCCTCGATCAGGATCGGGAGATTCGCTGGCTGGCACTCGACACTGATCGAGGAATCGCACAAGGCGAAGGCGGGAGCCGCCGGGATGAGAACTACGCCTGTTGCGGCGACAATCGCGGCGGCTGCGGCCAGGCCTGCGATGCGGGGCATTCTCACGGGGTGTCCATCCTGGGGGAGTGGGGGAGGGGGCGGGACGTGTCGGGGGGATCGCGTCCCGCCCCCTGGTGGTGCTATTTGGCGAAGTTCTTCAGAAGTCGCACGAGCTTCGGGCCTCCCCAGAAGAGAAGACCGATTCCGAGACCAATGGCGATCACGGCGGGCGCTGCGGCCGTCAGGGTCGCTGCGTTCGCTGTGAGCGCGGTGACCACGGGGTCGAGGGGACTGACGTCTACCGGCATGTTCGTTTCCTCCTTTCTGCGGGATCTACCGCGTTATTACACGTGCCACCAGGCCCACTAGGAGCCCTGCAAACCATGCCGCCGCAATGGCGAAAACCATCTCGTTCATCCGCGCGACAAGTCCTTGAACAACTGCACCAGGCCGATAGCGACCAGCAGGAAAATCACGGGCGATGCGAGAGCGCCGATGATCGTGTACGTGGCATCCATCAGCGGTCTCGACCGATCAGCACGAGGGCTAGTCCGGCCAGGAATCCGACGTGAACCAGCAGCGCTACGAGAGCTGTTTCCCACCGCCTCACGACGTCACCCGCCAGATCAGAGTCGCCACGGCGACCAGGAAAAAGCCGACCCCGAGCAGCCCATAACCGCGCTGCCTCATGCGAAGACCGCCAACAGGTAACTACCTGCAACACCGACCCCGACGACGCCGGACGCGACTGCTAGCGGTCGGGAGAAAGTCCCGCGGGGCTCCATCTTCGGGCTGAAAAACGTGAAGAAGATGAGCACGCCATAGCCGAATGTCAGCACAATGACCAGCACGAAAAAGAGGTTCATCGTTTCAGCACCGAGATACCAAGCGTGAAAGACGCCACGATCAGAAATGTGACGACGACAAGCCAGCGGTCATCCGTCAGGCCGACCATCAGCGGCGTCCGAACACGTGGACGAGCGGGATCGCCGCTACGGCGACGTACAGCACGAGTGAGATGAGAAAAATTGGATCAGGCATGAGGAACCGGCAAGTTCTCTGCGAGAGGTGGGGTCCGCGCTAGGCGGACGCCGCCGCACGAGTCTGCGTGTTGACGACACCCTTCCAGGCGTCGATCTGGCCCGCTGACACGAGCGAGTGGAATCGCATCGTGGAGCCGGAGCGGCCACTGTTCATGGACCACTCGGTGTATTCGACGTTGATCAGCAGATGCTGGCCGGGTTCGATTTCGAATTCGTCCCAATCGACGGGCACCTTGACTTCGAGGTCAGGTGCGTCCGGGGCCGTGACGACCGCGAGCAGGCGTCCGTTGTCGGTGACTTCGCCCGTGGGCTTGTCGTCCTTGTAAACCTTCTTCATGTCGCGCTGCACATCTGAGACAACGCAGTCGATCTGGATAACCGGGTTCGTTCGATTTCGCTTGATAGCCACGACGGGGCTCCGTTCTAAGTCGAGGGGACCGGCAAGTGTGGTGCCCCGTTTGAAAAGAACTATGGGGTACTTAACAAGCGTTGTCAACAGGCCGCGCCGGAACGGTCTGTCGAGGGTCATCGATCGATAAGGCCAACATTCGAAAGTCTGTTCGATTTTCGGCCGTCGACGGGCTCTCGAGAGAAAGCCGGCGCGCGAGCTCGACGCGAAAACTGGACCTATGTTCGAACGTCCCAGCGTGGGCGTTGCACTCCGCTACAGCCGCGTCAAGGGCGCTCCGCCTACGGCTCCGCGTCCCTGCGGGAGCGGGCGAGCCCGCCCCTTGACCCGGCCTCCGCTGCGTACACCGGGAGCAGGTATCACCGAATGGCAAGCCATTCGGCAAGCCGACAACGACGAGAGGATTACGACGATGGACAAGCCGGTTCCCGCGCCCCGAGCGGACGAGTACTACGTGCCCGAAGACCCAGCGATCGCCACCGAGTGCGAGGGCTGCTCGTAAGCACGAAAACCCAGCTATCTATTGGCCTGTACGTCACCACGAGCGGGCGGGGGAGAGGTCGCATCGTGGACAAACGGCTGCGGGGGAGCGTGCCTCAGTGGCTGGTCAAGCTCTCGACGGGCGACTTCTTGTGGTACGGCTCAGCGCACCTCACGCCGGTCGTCAACTGACGAGTTCGTAGCCGTCGCGAAGATCACGGCCCGCGTCGCGGGCGATGATCCGCGCGATGTCGATCGCCGTCGACGGACCGTCGTTAACCGACAGGAAGCCGCGCTGCCGACCCTTCAGGTACGCGATCTTCCGCTTCACGGTGCGCTTGCGGATCTTCACAACACCTGTACGCTCATCGACACTCCATCGTTCGACCTGGACCTCCCGGACGAACGAACGTGTCTTAGCGAGCTTCCTGAGGTGTCTCATGGCCAGAACAGCGTCCCGCGGCGGGATCTCGGGCTCCAAGGGCTCGCTGACATAATGGTGCTTATCGGATAAAGGATTCAGGCACTGTAGGCCGCCAGATACCGCGTAACCGCCTCCGTGGCCATCTCGTGGTCGATCGCATCGGGCTGGCCCGACATCGTCAGTGTCCCGATGATTTCGCCAGCCACGCGGATCGGAACTGATCCGCCAAAAAACTTGACGCCATCCGGCTCGGGATCATTATCCGTTCCGGCTTCAATACGGCGCAGCTTGTCGAGCAGCGACGGCTCGCCGTGCATGAGGACGGCTGCAGCCTTGCCTGCAAGCCATTCGAAGTTCCCGGCGCCGGTGCCCGAACGCATCGCGCGAAATACCAAATCTCCGCGCACAACGATGTCGACGGCGAGTTCGAGTTCATGATCGCGAATCACCCCGGCGGCCACCAGGCCGAGATTCAGCGCGTCGTCGTTGCTGAAAGACGGGAACTCGATATCCCGCCATTTTTCAAGTTCTTGGATCGTATACGAAGGCACGGGGTGCGTCATGATGGCTCCTCTACTCCTTGTGCTGGCCGGTCAGACGCGAGCGAATGAGCTCCGCCAATCCCGCGGGTTCTACCTCGAGGTCAAGTGAGTCAAGTTCAGCCACGGTGAACCAGCGCCACTCGACTACATCAGTCAATTCTTGATCCGTCCACCCCGCTGGGTCGGGCGAGAAGGCATCGACCTGAAGGTGATACCACTCCCAATGACCGGATTCATAGGGATGCCACCGCTGATCGGGCTCGAAATCCTCGGCCAAGAAGGAGGGCGGCAGTGACGAAACAATCAAGCCGGTCTCTTCGCGCAGTTCGCGGATCGCAGCCTCGTCATGCGACTCCCCCGGATCTACACCGCCACCCGGTGTGATCCATCGGGGCGGGATATCCCGGTTCTTCCCGTATTGGAGGAACAGGAGGACGCGGTCGTGCGGGTCCGTGAGAAGGACGCGGGAGGTGGCGCGGAACGTCACCGGGCGGTGAAACCGCTGATGTCGCCGACGTAACGGGTGTTGTCTGCCGGGATGGGATCCACTGCGGCCTGAGCCACTTCGGCGGCAAACTCGTTGACCGTATAGAGGCGCCCGGCGTCTTCACGGCGAGCGTCGATGGCGCCGGGACGAGCGCGCTCGAGCAACGTAGCCGTGATGGTGCCCTCGATCATGTCGCCTGAGACGACGACGAAGTCGATGCCTCGCTCGGCGAGTTCGGGGAGCTTGGCGCGCAGCGCATCCTCGCCGGCGCGTTTGCTCAGCGCGACAGCCTGGTACTCGGGCATTGTGTCGCTTGCCTCGCGGACGAAATGCGCCTGGTGGCTGGTGACGAAGACGACGCGGCTGCCCGCCGACAGAAGCGGCAGGGCGGTTTCGAGCACGTTGACCTGGGAATCACGGTTGAGCTTCATGGCGTAGTCCTCGCCCATGCCGCTCTCCATGCCCCCGGAGGCATTCAAGACGAGAAGGTCCAGACCTCCCCATGTTTCTTGGATCGTCGCGAACACCTGCGATACCGAATCCGGATCGGTCAGGTCACCGCCGACGGCGATCGCCTCTCCCCCGGCGTCAACGATGCCCGCGACGACCTTCAGCGCGCGTGCCTCTTTGTTGCGGTAGTTGATCGCCACCTTCGCACCGGCGGCGGCGAGGAACCCTGCCGTATCGGCACCGATACCGCGCGATGACCCTGTGACGAGGGCGCGGCGGCCGGTCAAAGAACCAGCAGGAAGGACGGGTGCGGACGAGGTATCAGATGCGGCATTCACGGTTCCCGAGACTACCCGGTCTGCTAGTTTCAGATCATGTCCGGGGATTTCCTCACCCAGTGGGCGTGGGTTCTCTGGCTCGCGCTGATTCTCGTGTTCATCATCATTGAGGTGGTGACTCTCGAGTTCACCTTCCTGATGCTCGCTCTCGGAAGTCTCGCGGGCCTGATCTCCGGTTTGATCGGCGTTCCCTGGTGGGGACAAGCGATAGTCGCGGCGGTCGCCGCGCTTCTCCTTCTGTTCCTCATCCGACCCGCTCTCTTGCGAAGTCTGCGCAAAGGTGGAGATCCGACCCGGAGCAATATCGAGGCCTTGCATGGCCTGGCCGGAACTGTTGTGATCGGCGACGAGAACGGTCCCGCGCAGGTCAAGCTGGCGAACGGTGAGACGTGGACATCGCGTTTGTCTGCCGGCGCCGATGGCCGTTCCCTGACAACGGGCGACCGCGTCATCGTGATCGGGATTGACGGCTCGACAGCCGTCGTCGACCACGCCTCCTGATTTCCCCATCCCCTCCGAGAGAAAGTCACGACGTGTCTGACCTGCAGGTTTTCGGAAATATTGTGCTGTGGATTGTCGCCGGTATCGTCGCGATCTTCGTTCTGAGCATTCTGTTTCGCTCTATTCGGATCATTCCGCAGGCCTACGCGGGGGTAGTCGAGCGACTCGGGAAGTATCACAAGACTCTGATGCCCGGCCTCAACCTCCTGGTTCCCTTCATCGACCGGGTGCGTCCGCTCGTCGATATGCGCGAGCAGGTGGTGTCATTCCCGCCGCAGCCCGTCATCACAGAAGACAACCTCGTCGTGTCGATCGACACTGTCGTGTATTTCCAGGTGACGGATGCGCGAGCGGCCACCTATGAGATCGCCAACTATCTCGGAGCTGTTGAGCAGTTGACGACAACCACGCTTCGTAACGTCGTGGGTGGCCTCAATCTGGAAGAGGCCCTGACGAGCCGCGACAACATCAACGGGCAGCTGCGCATCGTGCTCGATGAAGCAACCGGCAAATGGGGAATCCGTGTCGGACGGGTCGAGCTCAAGGCCATCGATCCGCCCCTGTCGATTCAGGATTCGATGGAGAAGCAGATGCGCGCCGAGCGTGACCGACGCGCGCAGATTCTCACCGCCGAGGGCACCAAACAGGCCGCAATTCTGCAAGCCGAAGGGTCGCGTCAGGCCGCAATTCTGGAGGCCGAAGGAAGCGCCAAGGCTCAAGTGCTGCGCGCGCAGGGTGAGGCGGAGGCTATCCAGACGGTCTTCTCGGCAATCCATGCGGGCAACCCCGATAGCAAACTGCTGGCGTATCAATATCTGCAGACTCTGCCGAAACTGGCGGAGGGCGACGCCAACAAGCTGTGGATCATCCCGTCCGAGCTGACCGAGGCCCTCAAGGGCATCGGCGAAGGGTTCTTTGCGCCACGTGCCACGCCGCCGTCCAACTGACCCCACCGGCTCCGCCGCCGGATATTTCTCCCCCGCTCCCCCACGCATAATCGCCCACCGCGGGCTGGCGATTGACGCACCCGAGAACACCATGTTGGCGTTTGCCCGTGCGTTGGCGCTCGGCGTGACCCACCTGGAGACGGACGTGCACGCGTCGGCGGACGGTGTTGCAATGGTCAGCCACGACCCCGATCTCGTCCGGATGGTCGGTCGCAACGTGAGGATCGAGCAGCTGACCTCGCATGAGCTCCGCCGTATTCCTCTGGGGCATGGTCAGGGTTTTGTGTCACTCGCTGAAATGCTCGACGGCTTTCCGGAGGCGCGGGTCAACATCGACATCAAGGACCCTCACGCAGTCGATCCCACCGTCGTGGCAGTCGTTTCGGCTCGGGCGACACAGCGTGTGCTCATCGGTTCGTTCAGCGGACGACGGCGTCAGGCAGCGGTGCAGAGGCTCCCCGGGGTCGCAACTTCGCTGTCGGCGGCGGCCGCAGTTCCCGCCGTTCTTGCGGCACGCTCGGGAGCGATTCCGGCTCTCCGCCGCATCCTGACCGGCGTGGATGCGGTGCAGCTTCCCACGCGCGTGGCTCGCCTTGACCCCTTCACCCCTCGCGCTCTCGCGGCATTCCATGAGGTGGGAGTCGAGGTGCACGCATGGACCATCAACGACCCGGATGAGATGACGCGACTTCTCGACCTCGGAGTCGATGGCCTCATCACCGATCGATCCGATGTGGCGCTGAGTCTCTTGCGATCCCGTTCCGGCGGTCGTGCGTAGGCGCTGGCCGTGGGACGCCTGCCGGTCTGGGTTGAAAGTGCTGTGAAAGCTCTGTTAACGACGGGAGGTGGGCATATGCGAGAGGACCCTGTCGTTATACCTGTGACGACGGGACTGACTCCGTCGAATTCATGCGCATAAGGAGGCCACCTGATGGCAGATCGTAGTTTGCGCGGAATGCGCCTCGGATCCCAGAGCTTGCAGAGCGAAGTCGGGGTCGAATTCGCGTCCCGGAAGAAGAGCGTGTACCGCACCGAGGACGGTGTCGACTTCGAGGTGACCTTCGCCGCGGACGCGGAGATTCCCGAGGTCTGGTCGTCGCCGCGTAGTGGTCTCGAGGGACGTCTCGTTGGCGACGACGGTGTGCGGACAGAAGCCGAAGAGGTCGATGTGAAACCGGCCCGTACGCACTGGGACATGCTGCTTGAGCGCCGGACGCGTGCCGAGCTCGAAGAGGTCCTTCAGGAGCGACTCGAGTACCTTCGCGCGCGCCGCGGAGTGAAGTCCTCGAAGAAGAGCGCCTAGGCCGTTCGAGGTCGGATCCGGGTCAGACCGGCCCCGACAAGCAGCCCCAGCGCTCCCCCTGCTAGCAGCAATTCGAGCTGACGCCCGCCCACCGTGGCGGGCGTCTTCGTCGTTTCCAGGGGAACATTGTCGACCATGACGCCGGGCGTATACGTCGGCAGGCGATGATGCATTGACCCATCTGGATAGATGATGGCGCTCGTTCCCACCGTTGAGATGTTGACGACGGATCGCCCCGTTTCGATGGCACGGATCCGGGCGATTGCCAACTGCTGAACACTCTCGTCGGTGCGGCCGAAGTCGGCATTGTTCGTCTGGGCGAAGATGATCTGGGCGCCCTCGTCCGACATGCTGCGCAGGAGGCTGTCGTCGACGATGTCGAAGCAAATCGCAATTCCTGCGAGCACGGGGCGTCCGTCGGTTTTGGCGCTCCCGACATCCAGCACCGAGTCTGTGGTCCCCGGGGTGTAGTCCCGGCCGATCATGTCGATGAGGTTCGGTGCGAACATGCGCCAGAATGCCCGGTCGGGAACATATTCCCCAAACGGCACGGGATGCTTCTTGTCGTAGTAGTCGACCTCACCGTCTCCGGCGTGCCAGAGGATCGATGTGTTGAAGTACTCGGAGACCGGCGCGCCGGATTTCGTTCCCACCGTCCGCGTGGTGATCGCGCCAGCGACCAGGGGTGCGTCGGCGAGCAGGGAGACATCGTCGAAGCGCTGCGCCGCGTAGGGGTCGAGGAGCGGGTCCAGGTCGGAGGCCCCTTCGGGCCAGACCACGACATCCACTTTGTCGTTGTAGAGCGGGGTGGTCATTTTCACCTGGCGTTCCAGGTTGTCCCCCACTCTCTCGGGTGGGTCGAAATATCCAGCCTTCGTGTCGCCCTGAACGGCGCCGACCCGCAGGGTCTCGTGGCCGGTGACGCCGGGAAGGCTGGACCAGGCCGGTACGGCGACCATCGCGAAGGCGATGCCTGCAACCACGATCGCGCGTGGAAGGCGGCGAAGACGCGGCTCTTCCACAGCCTGAACCGCAACTGCCACGAGCACGACCATGGTGAAGGTCACGCCGGAAACACCTATCCAGGCAAACAGCGGCGAGAGGGGGCTGTCCGATTGAGAGAAGCCCAGGCGTCCCCAGGAGAACCCGCCGTACGGCCAGACTGCCGAAACTCCTTCGCGGGCGGTCCACAGTCCGGCGACGACAGCGGGAATCGCAACGAGACGAGCCACCGGTGAGTGCCATCTCTCGCCGAGCCAGCGGTACGCATGAGTGATCAGCATCGTGCCGAGGCCGCACCACAGAGCCATGAGCCCGGCGAGAGCGATCCAGGGAACGACATCCAAGAATTCGACGGCCCACTCAATATGGGGAAAGAAGAAGGCGGCACCGAACACGACCCCGACAGCGAACCCTCCGCCGGCACGTCTCCCGCGCGCCGCCAGAAGCACGAGAGCGATTGCCGGGAAAGCGAGAGGCCACCAGGCGAGCCCCGGGAATGCCGCATCCAGAATGGGGCCGGCGATCGCGGCAGTCAGGAGCGCGGGAATCGTCGGCAGAACGAATGTGGGGCCCGGTGCGTCGACAGGAAGCGAGAGCCTGCGCGTCACGAGACGACCGAGCTGTAGGCGACGATGCCCCGACGGATGCCGTCGATCGATGCGCGTGCCGTGCGGCCGAGAGGACCGTCAGCCACGACCGAGATCTGGTCTAGCAGGTCGACGGCCTGTTTCATCCATCGAACGAAGTCACCGGCGGCAAGGTCAGCATCGCGCAGGACGCTGTCGAGCGCTCCTCCGGACGCCCAGTTGTGAGTCGCAAGAGCGAGTCCTGCCGAGGGAGGCGTGCTCTCGGGCAGGCGATGTTCCTCTTCGATGTCGGTCAACTGCGACCACACGGTGCCTGTCGCCTCGAGTGCCGAGCGGAAGGCTCCGCGCGGCATCCGGAACTCCTGCGGGTCGGAGTTCTCGCGGCGCGGTTCGAAAACCAGGCAGCTGGCGAGCGCGGCAAGGCCGGGAGCGTCAAGGGAATCCCATACCCCTCGACGCAGACATTCCGCGACCAGGAGATCGCGATCGCCATAGATGCGACGGAG
This sequence comes from Pseudolysinimonas sp., assembly GCA_035554115.1. Classification (GTDB taxonomy): domain Bacteria; phylum Actinomycetota; class Actinomycetes; order Actinomycetales; family Microbacteriaceae; genus CAXTSE01. The sequence goes on from DATMIW010000029.1 coordinate 95,442, forward strand.
GGTGCGACCGGGAGCGGCGACACCGAGGACACCGTCCGTCTGGTCCAAGTATCCGAGCTCGAGCAACACATCGGTGACGCGATCGAATACCTGAGCGACAGCTCCGGTTCGTCCCCGAATTTGCGAACTCAGCTGGTCGTTCTCGCGCTTAAGCCGCCACCATCTCTCGGCCCAGCGGGCATGAGCTTCGCGGTCGTTGCAGGAATGGCAGGGATGCTGGCGCATCCGCTTGCGCAGCTCACCAATCTGACGCTGCCGCCGCTCCCGCTCGGCACGGGAGTCATGGGAGGCGCGTGCGTTTTTGCGTTCCAGGTCGGCGAGCTCGCGACGCAATCCCGAGTACTCCGCAAAATCACCCAGGTGGCACCGCATGGCGTCGGCGTAGCCCGCGAGGGAGGCCTGCTGCTCGCGGACGCGACGGGCGAGGTCGACGACGGCGCGATCCGCCTGGAACTGAGCGAACGAGCTCTCGAGAATCTCGCGGGTGCGCTCCCGACCGAATTGCTCGATCAGGTTGACGGCCATGTTGTAGGTGGGTCGGAAGCTCGAATTGAGCGGGTAGCTGCGTCGGGAGGCGAGGGAGGCAACGGCCTGCGGGTCGAGCCCGGACACCCATTGGATGACGGCGTGGCCTTCGATATCGATCCCTCGACGGCCCGCGCGCCCCGTGAGTTGGGTGTACTCCCCCGGCGTGATTGGTACGCGAGATTCGCCGTTGAACTTCTCGAGCTTCTCAAGAACGACGGTTCGTGCCGGCATATTGACCCCGAGAGCTAGGGTCTCGGTCGCGAAGACGACGCGCAGAAGCTTGCGCTGGAAGAGCTCTTCGACAATCTCTTTGAAGGCGGGCAGCATGCCGGCGTGGTGGGCCGCCACTCCCCGCTGCAGCCCGTCGAGCCACCCCCAATAGCCGAGAACACTGAGGTCGGAGTCCGGGATTTCACGGGTGCGCTCTTCGACTATCGCGCGGATCTCGTCGCGCTCCCACTTTTCTGTGAGAGCAATGCCGCTGTTCACGACCTGGCTGACAGCGGCGTCGCAGCCGACACGGCTGAACACGAAGAAGATAGCGGGCAGCAGGTTTTGCTCATCGAGCATGCGTGCGACTGCAGCGCGATCCATCCGCTCGGATGAACGTGGCGCTCTGCGGTCCTGGCCGCGACCCCGGTGGGTGCGAGCCGATCCGTAGTCGGCGCGACCGCTTGCGGCACCCGCCAATCGCGCGAGCTCGGGGTTGACGCGATTCGTCGTGGCGCGGCCCGACGAGTCGAAGAGGTCGAGCAATTTGGTGCGCACGAGCACATGCTGTTCGAGAGGAACGGGCCGCTGCTCAGAGACGATTACCTGGGTGTTGCCGCGCACGGCATGCAGCCAGTCGCCGAATTCCTCGGCGTTTGACACCGTGGCGCTGAGGGATACGAGCCGCACAGTCTGCGGGAGATGGATGATGACCTCCTCCCACACGGCGCCGCGGAACCTGTCGGCCAGATAGTGCACCTCGTCCATGACGACGAATGCGAGATCGCGCAGCAGGGGTGAATCCGCGTACAGCATGTTGCGCAGCACTTCGGTGGTCATGATGACGATGCGCGCCGAGCTGTTCACATTGCTGTCACCGGTGAGAAGCCCCACCTGCTCAGCGCCGTGTTCAGCAGCCAACTCCGCATATTTCTGGTTGCTGAGTGCCTTCATAGGCGTCGTATAGAAGACCTTGGCGCGCGGTCCGGCTAACGCCAAATGCACGGCGAACTCGGCAACTATCGTCTTCCCCGCCCCGGTGGGAGCGGCGACCAGCACGCTGTCGCCCGCCTCAAGAGAGGTGCACGCCGCAAGCTGGTAGTCGTCTAGCGGGAAGTCCTGCTTCTGGCGGAAGGCTTCGAGCTGGGGTGTCTTCGCGGTGCTGGCGTTGCGCGCCTTGGCAGCGGCATACCGTTCGGCGGCCGATGGTTCCGCCGTCGTCATACCGTCAGCCCTGCCTCGGCCTCGAACGCTGCGGTCTTCTTAGCGGCTCTGCGGTCATGAAGCAGCGCGATCCCGACGGCCAAGAAATACAGCACGATCATCGGGATGGCGAGCAGGAACATCGAGATCAGGTCAGCGGCGGGCGTCGCTATGGCCGTGAAGATCGCGATCGCCAGAACCGCCCATCGCCATCCACGCAGGATGGTGCGTCCCGACAGGATTCCGATGAAGTTCAAGAGGACGAGGAACACCGGCAGCACGAAAGCAATCCCGGTCGCCAGCACGAGCTTGAGAACGAAATCAAGGTAGTACTTCGTCTCGAAGAACGTCGTCGACCCAGCAGGCACGAAGGTGTACATCACGTCAACGATGTGCGGGAGGACCCACCATCCGGCTGCGCATCCGGCCAGAAACAGGGGCACAGCGCTGAAGAAGAAGCCGAAGGTGAACCGCTTCTCACGGCGAGTGAGTCCGGGGACCAGGAAGGCAAAGATTTGGTAAAGCCACACCGGGCTCGACACCACGATGCCGATTGTCAGAGCCACCTGCAGTTGAACGTCAAAACCACCGGTGATGCTCGTGTAGTTGAGGGCAATGCGCTCGACATTGTCATGACGAGCACGCGCCAACTGGGCGATCGGCTGCCGCATCGCATCCCATACAGGACCATAAAGAAACCAGCCAGCAACGCCACCCGCGAGAATGCCCAGGGCGCCGAGCATAAGCCGTTTGCGGAGTTCGACCAGATGCTGGCCGAGAGACATCCGGCCTTCAGGGTTCCTCCGCGGGGTGCGCGGGGCCATCGTGCCTACTTCTTGTCGGAGGCCTTGGTCTCCGCGGCTGACGTTGTGTCGGCGGAGCGGGACTCGGCGGTCGTGTCGTCCTTGTCGCTTTTGATTTCGTTCTTGAAGATCTTGGTGGACTGGCCCAGGCTCTTTGCGAGAGCGGGAAGACGTGTGGCACCGAAAAGCAGAATGACGATCGCCAACACGATCCAGATATGCGGGCCTGCGAAGAGGTTGCCCATGAGATCCGTCCTTGAGTCTGGGGCCCCGACAGGCCCGTGCTCAGTGTAACCGGACCAAGCTGGGATCAGTTGGCAGCTCAGCGATAACGCGCGGCACCGGCCTCCGCCCAGGCGGCAACGGCCGCACGGGCGCTCGGCGGTGCGACGACTGTCGCCATTCCCGCCATGGATGCGAGAAGTCGCTTCAGACCGTGGAAATGGGACACGCGCAGGGTGGTGCGGATGCGATCCCCGTGGGTCTCTGACACGGCGCCATCGGGGATGTAATCGGCGATCAGCGGCATGGCCGCGACAGCTACCTCGATCGTCACCTCCAGATCGTCAGGCGAGGCTTCGAACAGACGATCGGGAAGACGTACATCATCGGCGTGGTGCTCGATCGGCGCGTCGGTGATGACGGCGTTCGAAATACGGTCGAGTCGGAAGGTGCGCACGGCCTCGCGCAGGTGGCACCAGCCCCGCAAATACCAGTCATCGTCGAACGATTCCACCCGCAGCGGATCGACTCGGCGACGTTCCCGGTCGCCCGCGGAGGTGAGGTAGTCGAGTTCGAGCTGCACACCGGTGTCTACCGACTGACGGATCAGGGCGAGAGTGGAGGCGAGGGCCGCATCCGTCTGACCCCCCTCGACCGCCATCTGGCTCGGCTCCGCGGAGGCACCGCGGCTCAGTTTGCTCATCAGCGTCGAGATGGATGCCCGATCGGCATTTTCCGGCAGCGAGGACAGATACTGCAGGCCGGCAATCAATGCCGCTGCTTCCCGCGCCGAAAATCGCGGCGAATCGTCGATTGCCACCAGATTGGTGAGGACGATTTCGTCGCGCTCTTCGAAGGCGTCCCAGTTGATGTCGAAAAGGTCTTCGTGTTGATACGAATCGGTCTCACCCGGAACTCCGCTGACCGCGATCAGTTGGACCGCGTCGCGGATCTGATCGACGCTGACACCGAAATGCTCGGCGGCCGACTGAACACTGGCTCCGTCGTGTTCCATCAGCCACGGCACGAGAGAGAGAAGGAAGGCCAGTTTGTCGCGGGCCTGGAATGCCTCAGCCATGATCGCTCGCAGTCCGGGTGAGTCGGTCGACGACTGCGGTGCGCAACTCTTTCGGCGACAGGACAAAAACCTCGGGGCCGAAACCGGCGAGTTCGTCGGCGAGGATCGCCACATCGACAAAATGCAGTCGAAGGTGTGCTGTTACTCCATCGGCCGAGCGGGACAGCTCTTCTGTGCCGCGACGATTGGCGAGCCGGGTAGCAGCATCGGTGGCCACATTGACTTCGATCTCTGCAACGCTGTGCTGCCAGATCTTCTCTAAATCGTCGAGAGCCTCGGCCGCGTGGTCTCCCGGTCGATCCGGGGCCGCGGCCCCGGTACGAACCGCCCCCACGATCCGTCTGAGCAGAAACATTTTGCGTTCCCCGGCGAGCTGAGCACCGAATCCGGTCTCTTCGGCGCAGAGATGCCAGCGGCCCTGGTATTGCACAAGGGCGAGCGGGATCACCTCCCGCTCTCGAGCCTCGCCCTCCCCCGGTTTGAGATAGGGGAATTTCACAAGCAAGTGGCGGTCGAGAGCGCTGGACAGCGGATCGAAAGAAGCATCGCGCAGTCGTACCCGAGGCGCATAGCCGAGCATCGGCTCGTCGGCTGTCATACCGAGCGAGCGCAACTTGAGGAGCGCGCGACGGGATTCGCCGGACAACGATCCTTCGCGCCACACCCGTGCGGCAAGGTTGAGCAGCACCGTCTCCTGATGCGAGAACGAAATGTCATGCGGCAACTCATATGCTCCACGCGGAATGCGATAGCGCAGGTTCTGGTTGTTGCCGGCATCGCCCGGTGACTCGAGCGTCTCAAGCGGGACCCCGAGGTCGCGGATGTCGTCCTTATCGCGCTCGAACTGCCGCTCGAGGTTGGCATTATCGCCACCGGAGCGGAAGCGCTGCCGATATCCCTGCACTGTCGACAGGATCTCGTTCTTCGTCAAACCCGCTTCAGTTGCGAGAAGTGCAAGCACGAGGCTAAACAGGCGCTCCTCAACCGGGATGCGCATTCCGGCAGACGAGGGAGACATCGAAACCGACTACTTCTGAATTCCGAGGATGTCGATGACGAAGATGACGGTCGTACCGTCGGGAAGTCCCTGCGTTCCCTGGGGGAAGCCGTCCTTGCCCGGCGGAATCACAATCAATACCTGGCTGCCGACCTTCTGTCCGACAAGACCATCCACGATGCCTGCAGGAATACCGGCGTCAGGAACGCCGTCGAAGTTGGTGTCCCGCAGCTTCTCCAACGGCAGGGTTCGCGCACTGTGAGAGGTCCAAGTCGACGCAAAATCGCTCAGTGCAGGAGAAGCTCCGGCTGCCCAGCTCCAGCCGCTGAAATGCACGACTGCGCGGTCACCCGCCTTGAGTACTGTGCCGCCGCCCGCCTTGATGGTGGAGAAACGCGTGGTCTGTGGTGGGGACTGCAACAGCACCGATACGGCCGGCTGCCCGTCGACAGCGGTGACGACATTGGGCATTCCGTCGAGGGGAAGCTGGTTGATCCCGTCTGCTTTTCCGAGATAAGCGGCGACAATATCCACGACGATGACGACAGTCGACTTCGGTGAGACATTGTTGCTGGACGCACCGCTCTCCCCGAGGGCATCAGCGGCAGTCGTGACCACGGCGAGACGCTCACCCACCTGGGCGCACGTCAGGGCCTCGGTTATGGCGGAGTCGTCCTGACCCGCCTCGGCCCGTGCGGGAGTGACCCCGTCATAGTTTGTGCCGGTTGCGGACAGCTTCTGGCCGTCGCGACCGTCGTAAGCGGTGAATTCGAAGTCGACCTGCTGACCGGCCTGAATCCGACTACCCGATCCGGCATGAATGGTGCTCACCTGAGCAGATTCAGCGATCAGCGGAGTCGGGAAGTCCACGCTCGGCTGCGACCCGACCTTTCCCGCGGCCGTGACCGTCGAGGATGCGTCGCCGCTTCCGTGAACAGGTGTGCAGCCGCCGAGGTCGGGCGCTCCTGCGCATCCAGCCAATGCTGCCGATACGATCGCAACGACGCCGATCAGCGCGGGGATTCTGCGCACGAGACTTCCTTCAGATGGTCGGGATGAGCGGCACAAGCCTACTTGCTGCTCGATGGATCGTCTGATGCTCCGCGCTTGGCCACGGCCCGAGCATCCCGCACCACGCGGCGCAGGCGCTTATCCGTCTTTTCTCGTTCCCCGACTGCTCCGGGAGTCCAGAGTTCGACATCGTCATCGCCGTATTCGGTCTTCGATGCCCGACGCGCGGGTGCGGGCAGAACGGCTCCAGGGGCGAGCCGACGCGCTGTCATGAGGAACGCGGTGTGCGCGACCATGCGATGGTCGGGACGGACAGCGAGGCCTTCAACATGCCAGCCACGAACAATCGTCTCGCTCGGACTCGGCTCGGTGAACAGTCCGGTGCTGCGGATCGCCTCGGCCACCCGCGAAAGCTGTGTCACGGTCGCGACATAGCAGAGCAGCACTCCCCCGGGTGCGAGCGCGTCGGCGACGGCATCGAGACACTCCCAGGGGGCGAGCATGTCGAGAACGACCCGATCAACACTTCCCGGAGCGCAGCTGCGGGGAAGAGCCTCCTGCAGGTCTCCTAATTCGACGGTCCAGTTCTCGGGGAGATCATCGATGGCCAGGCCGCTGAAGGAGGCGACATTGGCACGCGCCACCTCGGCAAACTCTTCGCGGCGTTCGAACGATACGAGGCGTCCCTTTTCACCGATGGCGCGGAGCAGCCACAGGGAAAGCGCTCCGGACCCCACACCCGCTTCGACGACTGTCGCGCCCGGAAAAATGTCGGCCAGGCCCAGGATTTGTGCGGCGTCCTTCGGGTAAATGATCGCGGCTCCACGGGGCATCGACATGACAAAGTCGGAGAGCAGCGGACGCAGCGCGAGGTAGGTATCGCCGTTCGTCGCCTGTACAACGCTGCCGTCGGGAGAGCCGATCAACAGGTCGTGGTTGAGCATGCCGCGATGGGTGTGAAAGACCGCGCCGGGCACCAGATTGATGGTGTGCATCCGACCTTTGGGGCCGGTGAGTTGCACCCGGTCGCCCGCGACGAAGGGTCCGGTGGGAGTGTTCATGTGGTCCTCGTTATTGCGGCGTCAATGAGATCGGCGAGGGACCTGCCCTCGAGCGTCGACCAGCGGGTATATGCCGGGCTCAGGGGCAGGGGAACATGCAGCGGGACGGCGATCGTTGTGGCTCCGGAGGCGACACCGGCCGCGACTCCGAATTCGGAGTCTTCGAGAACCACGCAATCGTCTGCTGTCACACCTAATGCTGCGGCGGCTCGCAGATACGGCTCGGGATCGGGCTTACCGTTCTCCACCTCGTCGCCCGCAACTATGACGTCGAATCCCGTGAAACTCAGCGATTCGGCAATGTGATCAGCCATTCGCCGAATGGACATTGTGACAAGAGCGGTGGGGATACCGGCCTGACGAATCTCGGTCAGCAACTCGCGGGCCCCCGGCCGCCACGGAAGTTCGATGCGGATTTGTTCGAGCACCCGGTCTGTCATCACCTGAATGATGTCGGCAATGGGCAGATCGACCCCTCGAGAGTGCAGCACCCGAGCCGACCCTTCGAGCGAGGATCCGACGAGTTGGAGGCCGTCGGCGGCAGACCAGACGCCTCCCCAGGCCTCAACGAGCTCCGTTTCGGCCCGAAGCCAATACGGCTCGGTGTCGACGAGTGTGCCATCCATATCCCACAGCACAGCGGCGGGGACACGGCGAGTGGAAGAGGTCGCGGTCACGGGGCCCAAGTCTAGGCATCACCTCGCCCCGCCCGACGCCGTAGCGACAGGGGACCTATTCTGGGGAGATGACGGACAAGGCCGAGCCCGGTGCCGAGCAGGAGACCTTCTCAGGAGGGTCGCTGCTCGTTGTCGCCTTCGAGGGCTGGAACGACGCCGGTGAGGCCGCGAGCGGAGCGGCGACCGCTCTGCGTGACCAATTGGAGCTCGTTCCCCTGGTCGAGCTCGAGCCGGAGGACTACTTCGACTACCAGTTCAACCGCCCCACCGTCGCGCTCGATGAGAATGGCGACCGCGTGCTGTCTTGGCCGCAGGTGACATTTTTCGGGCCAGATCCACTTGCGGCGCAGCCCACCGGCACCACCGACTCCGGGGTCGCTGTGCATGTTCTTCTCGGCACCGAACCGTCGCGCGGGTGGAAGACCTTTGCCACCGAAATCATCCAGGCGATCGAAGCCCATGACGTGACGGCTGTCGTATTCCTCGGGGCGATGCTCGCCGATGTGCCGCACACCCGCCCGATCTCGGTGTTCGCCAGCAGTGAGAACGCGGATGTCCGCGCCAGATTCGAACTTGACCGCAGCAGCTATGAGGGGCCGGTCGGCATCATCACCGTGCTCGCCTCCGCCGTCGAACGCGCCGGAATCCCGACCCTCGCGATCTGGGCATCTGTGCCGCATTATGTGCACAACGCCCCGAGCCCCAAAGCTGTTCTCGCACTGATCGAACGACTCGAGGAGTTCGTCGACATCGACATTGCGCGGGGCTCGCTCGTCGAAGACTCCGTCGCCTGGGAGAGTGGCATTGATGCGCTCGCGGGCGACGACGACGACATGGCGGCGTACATCTCACAGCTCGAGCAGGCGCGCGACACCGTCGACTCCCCCGAAGCAAGTGGTGAAGCTATTGCCGAAGAGTTCGAGCGTTACCTACGCCGCCGTGACGGGCGGGATGGCCGCGACGGTCGCGCAGGCGGCCCTCCGACTGGTCGCTAACCGGCCTGCAGGACGCCGGTCGAGAGCAGCACGATAAGGCCCCCGCCGAGCAGGATGCGGTAGATCACGAACGGTGCGAACGACCGCCTCTTGATGTAGTTCATCAGGAACGCGATGACCGCGAGGCCCACCCCGAATGCGACGACTGTTGCAGCGATCGTTTCGGGCATGCCGTAGCCGATTCCGCATCCGTCTGCCCTGTCGGCGATCGGATCGCAGCTGAGTGCCGTGTAGGTCTCGTACAGGCCAGCGCCGAACACCGCCGGAACGGCCAACAGGAATGAGAACTGGGCGGCAGCGGGCCGGGTGTATCCCAGCGCGAGCCCGGCCGAAGTGGATGCTCCCGACCGCGAGACACCGGGCACAAGAGCCAGCATCTGGGCAAGCCCGATCAGAAGACCACTGCGGTAGGTGATGTCAGACTGCGCCCGAGTTTTGTGGCCCAGGCGATCGGCGAGGCCGAGCAGGATGCCGAAGACGATCAGCACGATGGCCACGATCCAGAGCGACCGGAAGGAGGTGCGGATCGCATCCTGCAGAAGGAAGCCGGCGATCACGATGGGAACTGTGCCGATGATGATCAGCCACCCCATCCGGACATCGGGGTCGCCCTTTTGCACGCCCGCTGACCGTTTGCCGCCTTTCGCCCCCAACGACCGGAACCACGCCGAAATAATGCGGCCGATGTCCCGGCGAAAGTAGATGATGACGGCGAGCTCGGTACCGATCTGGGTGATCGCCGTAAAGGTAGCGCCCGGGTCGCCCCAGCCGGCCAGTTCGCCCACAATGCGCAAATGTGCGCTCGAGGAGATGGGGAGGAATTCCGTCAGTCCCTGTACGAGGCCGAGGATGATCGCTTCGAGAAAACTCACGAAGGTCGAAGCTAGCAGTTCTGCAGGAAGTCACCGAGCACGCGACGCCCAAATGAGAGAGCCGAGAGCGGCACGCGTTCGTCGACGCCGTGGAACATGGCCGGGAAGTCGAGGTCGGGGGTCAGCTGCAGCGGTGCGAAGCCGTATCCGGTGATCCCGAGTTTGGCCAGAGCCTTATTGTCGGTGCCGCCGCTCATCAGGTAAGGCAAAACGGGTGCACCGGGATCGGCACGGTCGAGGGCCGCGATCATCTGTTCGACCAGAGACCCGCCGAAGGGCGTTTCGAGGCCGATGTCGTGGTGCACGATCTCGATCTCGATATCGGGTCCGACGGTTTCGCGGATGCGCGCCAGTACCTCATCCTCTTGGCCGGCGAAAGGGCGTAGGTCGATCAAAGCCTCCGCGCGATCCGGAATCACATTGTGCTTATAACCGGCCTGCAGAACCGTGGGGTTAGAGGTGACGCGCAGGGTGGCGCTGAGGAAGCCGGCGGGCGTGCCGGTGGCGAGGACCGTCGCATCCGGGTCGTGGTCGTCGGGAAGGCCGAGGAGGCTGCGAAGTTCGGCCACCAGTGCGGTGGTTGTGGTCGTGAGCTGTAGCGGCCATTCGAGCTCACCGATGGCGAGAGCCGCCCGCGCGAGCTTCGTCACGGCGTTGTCGCGGATGACGCGGGAGCCGTGAGCTGCCGTGCCGCGCGCAATAAGCCGGATCCACACCAGCGCCTTCTCCCCCGTCTGCAACAGGTAGGCCCGGCGCCCGTTCACATCGATCGAGTATCCGCCGACCTCGCTCACAGCCTCGGTGGCGCCCGCGAAGAATTCCGGATGCCGGTCGACGAGGTAGTGCGAGCCGAACAGTCCGCCGTCCTCTTCGTCGGCGAAGAAGGCAACGACCAGTTCGCGTGACGGCAGCTGGCCCGCACCCAAGATGTCGTCCAGTGCGGTGAGGATCATGGCATCCATGTCCTTCATATCCACAGCGCCGCGACCCCAGAGCAACCCGTCGCGGATCTCGCCCGCGAAGGGATCGACGCTCCAGTCCTCGGCCACGGCGGGGACCACATCCAGGTGGCCATGCAGCACGAGGGCAGCTCGTTCGGGGTCTGCTCCCGGTACGCGGGCAACAACTGAGGTGCGGCCGGGTGCGGAGTCGATGAGCTGTGGCGTGAGGCCCATGCGCGTCAGCTCTGCGGCGACGTATTCGGCGGCTTCTGTCTCGCCCGAACTGCGACCCTCGCCCCAGTTGACCGTGGGAAAGCGGATGAGGTCGCGCGCGATCCGGGCTGTCGCCTCGAGCTCATCCGTCATACAGCCACGCTAGCGGGGCCGCGATCCGGATGGTGCGGTACAGCGAGGCTCCCCCGGAGTGATAATGTCTATCCTCGGTCGCCCTTGCGGTGGCCGGACTCGCGCGGGTGGCGGAAATGGCAGACGCGCTAGCTTGAGGTGCTAGTGCCCGAAAGGGCGTGGGGGTTCAAGTCCCCCCTCGCGCACGCGAGTTGAAGGGCCCGGGATCACGGTCTCGGGCCTTTCTTGTACCGCAGATTCGGCTGTTCCGCAACCGTCTGGGCGGAATCACCGCCCGCTGTCAGGATGCAGTTATGTCGAATTTTCCCCGCCTCCTGCCCACGGCTCAGCTCGAATCCGCAAGTCATCCCTATGTGCGTGAGCTGGGCAGACTTGTCATCGCCAGCTCGCGGCTCGAGGTGTTGACACGCGCTATTGCTGTGCGACTCGGGGCCGAGATCGAAGGCCTTACGGTCGACGCGATGCTCGATCAGATCGGTGTGAGGCTGAAGCGACGCACACTGGGCATCGAGGCATCCCTGGCTGATGACGTGACGGCCTGGGTATCGGGAACTCGCATCCTGCTCGAAGCACGCACTCGCCTTTTCGCAGAAGCCGCGTTCGGACATTTCGCCGGAACAGGCGCCGACGCGATCCAGCTTGTGACGCCTGATGGAAGTCGGGTGTCGATGGATGCCGAATATCTGGAACGGATGATCCAGCGCATCCATCGTCACGATGTCGGCGGACATCTGCTCTATGCGGATCTCGAGGTACTCGCCCACGAGGGTGAGGCGAGCGAGCCGATTGCGCTCCACTCGGATGGACGCCACCGCGTGGCACCGAAAGCCGCGCGCACCTCAGAGGTGGTGTGAGAGGCTCGACTACATGTCTTCCCGTTCTCGTCACACTGGAACGGTCACAGCATGGAACGTGGATCGCGGATTCGGTTTCGCCGCCCGTGCCGGAGAACCCGATCTTTTTGTGCACATCAAGGCCTTTCCTCGTGGAACCGCCGCCCCAGTACCGGGAGACGTCATCACCTTTGAGGTCGAGGCAGGACCCGATGGCAAGCTTCGTGCTGCCCACGCAGCGCCCTCAGGCGTTCCGTTCATCGCCCCGCTGCGACCTACCTCCCCGGCGATCGGACTGCTTGCCATCGTTGCCTTCGCCGCCATCTACGTTCTCGTAGAGGTGTTTTGGACGCAGCTTCCCCTCTGGGTTCTCGCGCTCTATGTCGGCCTCAGCATCATTGCGTTCTTTGCCTACGGGGCCGATAAAGACGCGGCACGTTCGAGCAAGCGACGGATCGCCGAGACGACTTTGATCCTGCTTGGCCTGTTGGGCGGGTGGCCGGGTGCAATCATCGGGCAGCAGGTGTTCCGTCATAAGACGGCCAAGCGCAGCTTCCGTGCCGTGTTCTGGGTAAGCGTTCTGATCAACGTTTTCGTGTTCGCCGTCCTCAGCGCACCCGGGGTGGGTTTCGCCATCGTCGACCTTTTCGGCTAGCTCGGTCGCTTAGCGGGGTTGACAGCTATCGAACATATGTTCGATCATGGGGCATGGCTCCCCCGGCGAAAGCGGCGATTCTGCATGATCGTGAGACCGTGCATGAGCTGCAGTCGCGCATCCGGAGCATGCAGCGCACGACTCTCGATGCGCGCGCTGTTCCGACGCATCCGGCTCTCGCCGGGCTTCTGCCCCAGGGTGCCCTTGCGGCGGGAAGCGTCTATGTGATCGACGGCTCCACGAGTCTGGCCCTGGGCTTGCTGCAGGCCCCGAGCGCAGCAGGATCGTGGTGTGCGGTGGTCGGGGTTCCCGATCTCGGTGTGGAGGCGGCGGCGGCGATGGGTATTGATCTCGAGCGACTGGTTCTCGTGCCGCATCCGGGTGATGACGCGCTCGCAGTGCTTTCGGCTCTTATCGACGTTGTTTCTGTCGTGCTGGTGCGGATGCCGCTGAGGCGAGGGCACACGCGGGTGTCGGATGCCGTGGCGAGTCGGATTGCGGCGCGGCTGCGTCAACGAGAGGGGGTGCTGGTGAGCCTGGGCGACTGGCCGCGGCACGAGGCCCGAATGCGGGTGACCGCAAGCGATTGGGGCGGGATCGGATCAGGGTTCGGCTACCTGGCGACCCGTCGCCTCACCGTGGATTCCTCGTCGATTCGCTGGGGTGGTCGCTCGCGCTCGCGCCGATTGCTGATGTCGTCTGAAGGGTTCGTGGATCAGGCGGGGGGTGTGCCGTTGGCGGCGAGTAGCCATGTGCTGAGGGGGGTATAGCCGTTCGTGCCATTCGGGAAGCCGTGCGCGTTGTAGCGGAACGTGCCGAAGGGCGGGAGAGCGATGGCAAAGGCATCGCGGCCGCATTCTGATTGCCAGGGCTCACTGCCGCCCTCGAGTCCGACGACGATGCAGGTGTTCATCGGGTCTTGGGTCGACTTCGCCAAGAATGCTGAGCGGCCCTGCCAGGCCCCCTGGTAACGCACTGTCGAGGCGTCGAGCTTGAGCTCGGTGATCTGCTTCTCGGGAATCTTGGGGCTTTCGTCATTCGCCGGTGTGAGATATGGGGCTGGTGTCGTCGACGCGGTGACGGTTGGCGCCGACGGTGACGAGCATCCGGTGAGAACGGTCAGGGCCGCAACGCCGGCGGCCACGAGAAGTGTCATTCGGGATGGCATGAGATGAGCGTACCCGGCTGGCGGCTGTCAGTAGGCTGTGTCAGACTCGAAGGTATGTTCGATACTGGCGGTGCTCTCAGCTCACGGCTGATGGTGCTGTGGGTGCCGGACTGGCCGGTTGTGGCACATGCCTTTTCGCACAAGATCGCAGCTGCTACCCCTTTTGCTCTTGTCGAGAAGGGCCAGATCTTCGCCTGTTCGACAGCTGCGCGGGAAGCCGGGGTGCAGAAGGGCTTACGACAGCGCGAAGCCCAGGCGCGCTGTCCCGGTCTTCAGCTCATGCGCTACGACCCGGCACTCGATGCGCGGGTGTTTGAGCCGGTCCTGACGGTGCTTGAGCAGTCGGTGCCGGGGTGGCATCCCATTCGTCCCGGGATGGTCGCGACTCGTTCACGAGGGCCGGCTCGGTATTACGGCGGCGAGAAGGCTGCGGCTCTGACGGTTCTCGGGCTGGTGCGCGACCAGCTCGCCCAGCATCAGGGGATTCTCGCCGAGCGTGAGGCCAGCACGGCCCGCGTCGGAGTGGCCGATGGACTGTTTGCCGCAGAGCGTGCGGCGCGCTGGGTCACCACCGAGTCGGTGACGATCGTTCCGCAGGGCGCGGCGGCGGCGTTTCTCGCTCCTCTGCCTGTTGCTCTGCTCGAACAGCCCGAGCTGACAGGACTTCTCCCCCGGCTGGGCATCCGTACCCTTGGCGATTTCGCTGCTCTTCGCGCCGACGATGTGGCGGCCCGATTCGGTCCTGGCGGGGTGCGGCTACATGCACTGGCGGGCGGGCGGGATTCGCGGCCGGCGACCCCGCGCATCCCGCCGCGAGATTGCGATGTGGAGCGCCATTTCGAACCCCCTCTCGATCGGGTCGATCAGGTGGCCTTCGCGGTGCGAACGGCCTCTGATGAGCTCGTGAACGGGCTTCTCGCCCAGCATCTGGTCTGCACAGCCCTCCGGGTCGAGCTGTGGGGAGAGAACGGTGAGCTGAGCGAGAGGGTGTGGCTGCATCCCCGATCGTTCTCCCCTCCTGAGCTCGTCGATCGCGTGCGATGGCAGCTCGACGGCGCCCGTGAGACGGGGGCAAGCTCGACCGTGAATTCGGCCGTCCTCCGCGTGCGACTGAGCCCGGATTCGGTCGACCCGGTCAGTGCCCATGAGCGCGGTTTATGGGGCACCGGGCCTGATGACGGCGTGCATTCCGGGCTGTCACGTCTGCAGGGCATGGTGGGGCACCGGGGCGTGATGACGGCAACGCTCAGCGGAGGGCGCGGCCTCGCCGATCGTCAGAGTTTCGTGCCGTGGGGAGAACGTCAGCAGCTCGCTCGGATGCGCTCCCAGCCGTGGCCGGGTGCCCTGCCCTCACCCGCGCCGGCGACCGTCTATGCGCTTCCTCGTGCGGTATCCGTTCACGATGCTCATGGCCGTCTCGTGCAGATCGACGCGCGCGGCCAGCTGAGCGGTTCACCGGTTGCCATGGTGTCGAACACGGGTGCACCTCGGCGTCTCACCGCGTGGGCAGGTCCCTGGCCCATTGACGAGAGGTGGTGGGATCCGGCAGCCGCGCGGGCAGTCTCCCGATTTCAGGTGGTGGATGCCGAGGGCATGGGGTGGCTTCTCGTCCTCGACGCGGAGGGCTGGTGGGTGGAGGGGCGCTATGACTGACGGAGAAACTCATGGGGTGGAGTAACCCGCCGATCCCCTGGTCGGAATTCGAGCGCGCTCTCGGCGATGCGCGTCGACCTCGACAAATGCCGAAGAACGTCGACGGAGGCGACAGCCCAGCCTGGTCGTTGCGGCGCGGTCCCTATGTGTCCCCGGGGGTGGTGCGTGATCCCGATGCGCTGCCCTATGCCGAGCTGCACGCGCATTCGAGCTTCAGCTTTCTCGACGGGGCCTCTGCTCCGGAGGAACTTCTCGAAGAGGCCGAGCGTTTGGGGTTGCACGCTCTCGCGATTACCGACCATGACGGGTTCTACGGCATTGTGCGCTTTGCAGAAGCCGCCGAAACCACCTCGGTGAAAACGGTTTTCGGGGCCGAGCTGTCACTCGGGTTGAGCAGTCCCCAGAACGGTGAGGCAGACCCGGAAGGCCATCATCTGCTCGTGCTCGCGCGTCACGAAGAGGGCTATCACCGTCTCGCGAAGGCAATAACCGAGGCGCAGCTGCGCGGGGCCGAGAAGGGCCGACCCCTCTACGATCTCGATGAACTTGCACATATCGCTGACGGACATTGGGTCGTTCTTAGCGGATGCCGCAAAGGGCGGGTACGTCACGCTCTCGTGCATGAGGGAATGGTGGCGGCAGGCGCTGAATTAGATCAGCTCATTCTGCTATTCGGCCGCACAAATGTGTACGTCGAACTCATCGACCACGGTGCCCCACTCGACAGCACTCATAACGACGCTCTGGCTGCTCTGGCCGCTGAACGCGGGGTGCCCGTTATCGCCACGGGCAATGTGCATTACGCCACCCCTCAGCAGCACCATCTGGCCACTGCCGTCGCGGCGGTTCGCGCGGGCCGCAGTCTCGACGAACTCGACGGGTGGCTCCCGGCAGCGGGGGTTGCTCATCTGCGCTCGGGGCGCGAGATGCAGGCGCGGTTCGCGCGGTATCCGGGAGCCGTCTCCCGCACCGTAGAGCTGGCGGATGAGCTGGCGTTCCCGCTCCGCAGGGCGAAGCCGGCGCTGCCGAAACAGGAGGTGCCTGCGGGGCACACTCCGATGTCCTATCTGCGCGCTCTCGTCTGGGATGCTGTCCCCGATCTCTACCCCGAGCTGAGCGATGCCGATCGCGCGCGTATCGAGAGCGAACTCGCCGTTATCGAAGCGAAAGACTTTCCCGGCTACTTCTTGATCGTTCACGACATTGTCGCTTTCGCGCGCAGCCGCGGAATTCTCTGCCAGGGTCGCGGATCCGCGGCCAATTCGGCGGTGTGTTACCTGCTGCGCATCACCGCCGTCGACTCGATCGCCTACAAGCTCCCCTTCGAGAGGTTTCTGTCGAGCCTGCGTGATGAAGAACCCGACATCGATGTCGACTTCGATTCCGATCGGCGTGAGGAAGTCATCCAATGGGTGTTCGAGAAGTACGGGCGGCGTAACGCGGCGCAGGTGGCCAATGTGATTCAGTACCGCCCGAAGAACGCGGTACGCGATATGGCTAAGGCTCTCGGCCACTCCCCCGGCCAACAAGATGCCTGGTCGAAGCAGGTGGAACGGTGGGGGGCCGAACTGTCGTCGGCCGACGACAGCGACATTCCGCCCGCTGTTGTCGATTTGGCAACACATCTGTTGAAGGCGCCGAGACATTTGGGTATCCACTCGGGCGGCATGGTGCTAACAGATCGCCCGGTGGGTGAGGTGGTGCCGATCGAACATGCGCGCATGCCTGGTCGCACCGTCATCCAATGGGACAAAGACGATGCGGCCTGGATGGGCCTGGTCAAGTTCGATCTGTTGGGCCTCGGCATGCTTGCGGCGCTGCAGCACTGCTTCGATCTGATCGCGTCCTCAACCGGTGAGCGCTGGGAACTGGCGACGCTCCCCAAAGAGGAGGCGGCAGTCTTCGACATGCTCTGTCGTGCCGACTCGATCGGTGTGTTCCAGGTGGAATCTCGTGCCCAGATGGGGCTGCTGCCCCGCCTGCAGCCGCGGAGCTTCTACGACCTCGTCGTGCAAATTGCTCTTGTGCGCCCCGGGCCGATTCAGGGCGGGGCCGTGCACCCATTCGTCCGTCGCAAACTGGGCCACGAACCGGTGACGTATGCGCACCCCAAACTCGTTCCGGTTCTCGAACGCACCCTCGGAGTGCCGATCTTTCAAGAGCAGCTCATGCAGATGGCGATGGCGATCGGAGAGTGCACAGGCGAAGACGCAGACCTGCTCCGACGTGCCATGGGCTCTAAGCGCGGCCTCGAGCGAATCGAATCACTGCGCCTGAAGCTCTATGCGGGAATGGCGGCGAATGGGCTCGTGGGTGAGGTTGCCGATGAGCTGTACGGCCGCATCCAAGCGTTTGCGAACTTCGGATTTGCCGAGAGCCACGCACTGAGCTTCGGACTTCTCGTCTATGCGTCGTCATGGATCAAGCTGCACTACCCGGGGGTGTTCCTTGCGGGGCTTTTGCGGGCACAGCCGATGGGGTTCTATTCGGCGGCGACGCTTACGGCCGATGCGCGCCGGCACGGAGTCGAGGTGCGGCGCCCCGATCTCGTGCTGTCGGGGGTCGACGCGGAGATGGAACTTGTCGAGACCCATGGCTCTGACGCCCCTCCGACCGGACTCGACTCCTGTTGCGATCGCGTGCAAGCTCCCGTTGCAGAATTCGACCGAGGGGCCCCCGACGTTTCTACCGATCATCGACGTGATGGCGCATTCGCTGTGCGCCTCGGTCTTGCTGGCGTCACACGCATCGGCAGATCCCTCGCCGAGGCGATTGTGGCGGAACGGGACGGTGACCGCGGTCCTTTTACCTCGATGGAGGATCTGGTGCGACGGGTCGGTCTGACCACGTCCCAATTGGAGGCTCTCGCGACTGCTGGCGCGTTCGATGGATTCGGTCTCTCGCGCCGGGAAGCGCTGTGGCGCGCGGGGTCGGCCTCCCACGATCGCGCAGAGTTTCTCGCCGGTTCGATGGTCGCCGTGCATCCGCCCCTGTTCTCTGACCCCAGCGCATTCGAGACCCTCGTCTCTGACTTGTGGGCGACCGGGATTTCGGTGACAGACCATCCGATCGCCCATTTCCGTGCCGGGCTCAACGAGCGAGGTGCTCTGTCCTCCCACGCCATGCGCACGGCCGAAACCGGACGCCGCATCGAGGTGGCGGGACTGGTGACGCACAGACAGCGGCCGGCCACCGCGTCCGGCATCACTTTTCTCAATCTCGAAGATGAGCACGGTCTCGTGAATGTGATCTGTTCGATGGGGGTATGGAAGCGCTATCGCCGCATTGCACGGGAATCACCGGCGTTGATCGTCCGAGGAATTCTGGAACGGTCCTTCGAAGGGGTCACTAATCTGCTGGCCGACAGATTCGAGCCACTTCAGCTAGCTGTGCCGCATAGTTCCCGGGATTTTCAGTAATCGCCTCCACCCGCCTGACCCTAGAAATGGGAGCGGCGCCACGAAACCTGTTCCCCATACCCTCAAGCGATCAGTGAAATATGAGGTCTTACGTGCCTGCAGCTCCTGTCGTTTTCGTGCTTCGCGCCTGGTATGCCTTTCGCCTGCTCCGCCTACGCGACACACCACAGCCTGCAGATGTCCCCGCCGTTCGCAGCGGAAACCGCGCTGCCGACCGCGTGCTCGTTATCGGCAACGGTCCCGTTCACGGATGGGGAGTCCTGACCCATCAGCTTGCTATGACCGGTCAACTGGCCGCGGCACTCGCCAGCCGCACAGACCGTGACTGCGACATCGACCTGGTGGGCGCCGAGGCAATGAACATCAGATCGGTTCTCGCCTGGATCGGCGACCGCGAGCTGAGCGCCATCGACAGCATCGTCATCGTCGTCGGTGCCAACGATGCGCTCCGTCTCACGCCCCGCACCACCTGGACTCATAAGCTCGGCGAACTGCTCGACGCCCTAGCCTCACGACTCGCCCCGCACGCTGTTGTCACAGTCGTGGGAATCCCACCGCATCGCAGCTTTGGAGCCTATTCCGGGGTCGTGGCACGCCTCACCGAACGGCACCGTTCCGCTCTCAATTCCGCAACCCGTGCTCTGGCTGTCGAGCGGGGTGTCAGTTATGTCGAGCTGACACCCGAGAACGCGCCACGCGCATCCCCAAGGGCTGACGGGCAACGCGGTACGGACGCACAACGAATGGAGATGAGCTACAGCGATTTTGCTGCCCGGATTGCCGACGACGTTGCGCCTCGGCTCATGGCTGCACGTCCGAAACCCATCGACCGGGCAGCTCAACCCGACAAGGTGTGGGACTGGAGCGGAACACCAGCGATCGTCGAGCTCGCCCGAGAAGGCGGCGAAGCCGAGCTTCGTCGCCTTGCAGAAAAGGCCCAGAAGTCATTTGGCGTCGAACTCGCCGTTGTGTCACTCGTTGACGGAGACCGGCTGTTCCACTGCACGAACACCGATCTGGTTCCCGAATCGGTTCCCCTCGAACTCTCGTTCTGCCAGTACACCGTCGAAAGTGGCGAGCCTCTTGTGATTCCCGATACGGGACGGGATCCACGCTTCGTCGACAATCCGCTGGTCGATGTGTCGTTCATCCGCTTCTATGCCGGGTATCCGCTCAGAGCCAGCGACGGACGTGTCATCGGTTCGTTCTGTCTTCAGGGGTCCAAGCGACGCAAGCAGTCGGTGATCGCCCTCGACCTGCTTCGTCAGATCGCCGGAGAAGCGCAGGAGATCTTGCGCGGATATGAGAACGGTGACGAGCCGATTCCCGCTGCGCGAACGCATCCAGCACCTGTCGGACAGCCCGTCGTCTTCACGGAGTAGACGGCATCGTCTCGGGTCACTCTTGTCTACGACGTCAGTCGTGATCGCAGCAGATCGATGCGCGCCTGAAGCTGGGTGACTGTCGCCCGAGCGACCTCGGGCCCCCCGCATAGGCGACGTACTTCGGCGTGCACCTGCGCATGGGTCGACCCCGATGATCGCGACCACAGCGACACCAGGCTGTTGAGCAGCTTGCGCTGCTCGGCGAGAGTGCGATGCAGGGGTGCAGGCACGACCGGGGCAGGCGCCCCCGTCGTGCCGTCACCGGGGCGTTCGGATGCGCGTCGGGCCTGTCGAGAGTGCCGCGACTTCAGAAGGCGGGACACCTCATCCGGCTCGAGGATGCCCGGGATGCCGATGAAGTCCCACTCCTCCGCGCTTCCCGGCTCTGCCAAGGAGCCGTACTCTTCGCCGTCGAACAGCACTTTTTCGAATGTCGCGACCGAGCCAAGGGCTGTCCATTCGTATTCGTCGAGGAGCTCGGCAGACGCTGAATCCTGTTGTTCAGCGCGCTCGAGCAGGGAATCGTCGAGCAGGTCATCTGTCTGTTCCCGATCAAGAGCGTGGTCACGTTCCCGTTCGAGTTCGGATGCGAGAGCCAGCAATATCGGCACGCTCGGCACGAAGATCGAGGCCAGTTCGCCGCGCCGGCGTGCTCGCACGAAGCGCCCGATCGCCTGCGCGAAGAACAGCGGTGTCGAGGCACTCGTTGCATACACGCCGACAGACAGACGCGGCACGTCCACCCCCTCTGACACCATGCGCACGGCGACCATCCACCGCTGATCCCCGTCGGCGAAGGTCTGGATGCGTTCGCTCGACCCTGCTTCGTCAGAGAGGACGACAACAGGCTTTTGCCCGGTGAGCGTGAACAGAATCTCGGCGTAGGCGCGAGCCATCGTTTGATCGCTCGCAATGACCAGTCCCCCGGCGTCGGGCACGCTTTGACGGACCTCACTGAGCCGCCGGTCTGCCGCGGAGAGCACCGCCGGAATCCATTCACCGTCCGGGTCGAGCGCGGCGCGCCACGCCTGAGCCGTCACATCTTTCGTGTCGTCCTGCCCGAGGGTGGCCTCCCACTCTTCGCCCTGGCGCGTGCGCCAGCGCATTGTGCCCGCATAGGACAGGAACACCACGGGACGCACGACACCGTCGGCCAGGGCGCGGCCGTATCCGTAGGAATAGTCGGTCTGCGACATCCGGATGCCGCGACCGTCGCGCAGATAACTCACGAAGGGAATGGGCGCGGTATCAGACCTGAACGGGGTGCCGGTGAGCGAGAGACGCCGTACGGCGGGATCGAAGGCGTCACGAATGGCGTCCCCCCAGCTGAGCGCATCGCCGCCATGGTGAACCTCGTCCAGGATCACCAGCGTGCGGGCCGATTCGGTAAGCGCGCGGTGCAGAGTCGACCTCACGGCGACCTGCGCATAGGTGACAACCACGCCGTGGAACTGTCGGGATTCGCGCGAGTGCCGGTTGGTGAAGCGCGGATCGAGACGGATGCCGGCCCGGTGCGCCGCGTCTGCCCATTGCGTTTTCAAATGCTCGGTTGGTGCCACGACGGTGATGCGATCGACAATGCGACGTTGGAGGAGTTCACTCGCCAGTCGTAGGGCGAACACCGTCTTTCCGGCGCCGGGCGTCGCGGCGACCAGATAGTCGCGATGATCGTGGGCAAAATACGCGGTGATTGCCTCTTCTTGCCACGCCCGCAGTTTGTCGGCGGTGCCTCGCGCAGCACGCTCGGGGAAGGCTGGTGACAGGTGCTCAGCCGCGGCGGTCGCGCGGAAGGGCGCGGGTTCACTCGGGCTGTTCACGTGATGGAACGATACGCGACAGTACCGACGTCGTCGCGCCTAGTCGTCGCCGTGGCCGAAACGGCGGCGCTGTCCTCCACCGAGCAGCGCGGCCGGGGTGACCGAGCCCACACCGAATCGAGAGGAGACTGCGTCGACTGTGTGTTCGGCGTCACGCCAGGCCTCGTCGTCGTCCCACAGCCCCTGTGCCGCCGTGGCGGCGACGAGTTGTTCGCCGCGCACCCCGATGAGACGCACCGCCCGTCCGTTCTGCGAGGCGGCGTCGTATAGCGAACGCGATTCCTCGTAGATGCGACGAGCCAGGTTCGTCGGCTCGGCGAGCGTGCGCGAGCGGGTGATCGTTGTGAAGTCTTCGAACCGCAGCTTGATCGACACGGTGCGCGCCTGCACGGAGGCCTGTCGCAGGCGCACGGCAACCCCGTCGGCGAGACCGAGCAGCGCACGGTAGATGACGGCGGAGTCGACAACGTCGCTGTCAAAGGTCGTCTCGTGCCCCATGCTCTTTTCTGTGCGCTCTAGCTCGATGCCGCGCACGTCTCTTCCCCAGGAGAGCTCATGCAGCCTCGTTGCCTGAGCGACTCCGACGGCCCGACTGAGCGTGTCGAGTGGCACATCTGCCACATCGCGGACCGTGCGAAGCCCCAAGCGCGTCAATTGCTCTTCGGCCTTGGCGCCGACTCCCCAGAGGGTAGAGAGAGGAAGGGGATGCAGGAAGGCGAGGGTGTCTGCTTCGGGAACGACGAGGAGTCCGTCGGGCTTGGCACGCGAAGACGCGAGCTTGGCGACAAATTTGCTGGCAGCGGCCCCAATGGATGCGTGAAGTCCGGTCTCGCGAAACACCCGTTCTCGCAGAGCCGTGCCAATCTGCCACGGAGTGCCCAGTAGACGACGGGCGCCAGCGACATCGAAGAATGCCTCGTCGATCGACAGCGGTTCAACCTGAGGTGTGACGTCACCAATCAGCTGCATGACTCGGCGCGAATAGTGGGTGTAGCGCTCGAAATGGGGTTCGAGAACGACGGCATGAGGGCACCGGCGTAGCGCCTGAGCCATCGGCATGGCCGAATTGACTCCGTATTTGCGCGCCTCGTAGGTAGCCGCTGTGACGACCGAACGGGGCGATCGATGACCGACGATCACCGGTTGGCCGGCCAGCTCGGGGTGCTCGAGTAGCTCAACGGACGCGAAGAACGCATCCATATCGAGATGCATGACGTGAGCGCTGATGTCGTCAGACGGGTCGGCGGTGATCTGCCGACTGCTCCCGTCCTGTTTGCTCACCCCGTCATCCTGACACTGCCCACCGACGGGCGGCGAGTAAAGGAGACGGGGGCGCCGATCCCATGATCGACACCCCCGAGCTCGTCCTGATTACCGGCGGCGGCTGCGGCGGCGGAAGATCAGATTGAAGACGAGCGTGACGACGAAGGCGCCGACGATTGCGGCAACCCACGACTGCCAGCTGCCAAAGCTTCCGGAATAGATGTCCTCGCCCGAGATCGAGGCGACAACCCAGCCGGCGAGGGCCGCACCCAATGCACCGAGGATCAGCGTCAGCAGCCAGCCGCCGCGCTGCTTACCGGGCAGGATGATCCGCGCGATGATGCCGGCGAGAAACCCAAGAATGATGAACGGGATGAACCACATGTGCTGTACCTCCTGATGCGGCGCGGAAATCGCGCGGGCGACAGTCAATCACGACAGAGGGCGCCGACCAGACAGGTCGACGCCCTCGAGAAACAGTCGTGTTATGCGCGGGTGCGGCTCCCCCGCGTGGCGAGGCCGTAGATCAGCAGCACGATAATCGCGCCGCCGATTGCGAGCAGCCACGTCTGAATGGAGAAGAAGTCCTCCAGTGGCGCGTTGAACAAAAGCTTGCCGAGGAATCCGCCGAGAAGCGCACCGACGATTCCGAGAATGAGGGTGATGACCCACCCACCACCCTGTCGTCCCGGCAGGATGAGCTTCGCAATTGCCCCGGCGATGAGTCCGAGGACGATCCATCCGATGATTCCCATTGTGTCGCTCCCAGTGTGCATGTTCGCCACCCGGCTGTCGGGGGCCACCCCAGTGAAGTCCTCCCGTGGGCGCGCGGGTAGGGGGTGGTATTCGCCTGGGGAATCGGCTATGGCCGAGCTGTGGTCAGCCGAGCTGGCCGGGATGCGTGAGGCGCCATTCGGCACCGGGATCGCTAAGACTCGCAGACAGGACCAGCGGCACGGTTACTGTCGCAGCCCCCGCCGTGTACACCACTTCTCCGACGCGCGTCCCCGCCTGTGCGAGCCCCACTTTACGGACCGTGACGGTGCTGCTCACCGGCGTGTCACCCCAGGTCAGCAGCGTCGCATCCTTCTGGGTGACCGCATGCGCTGATTGTCCCCAGGGGGTTCGAAAAGTGCCGTATTTCTCACCCTTTTCGCTGACCGTGAGCTCGTGGAAGCCTGCCTCCACGGTGCCGAGCAGGGTCGTAATCGAGGCGTCTAGTACCTCGTGGTCCGAGCCGCCCAGCATGACGCCGATCACCGTGACAGATCGTGAGCCCACCGGATACACCGCCGAGAACAGCAGATTCGATCCGAAACTGTCCAGGGTGCCCGTCTTGATACCGGTTACCCCAATGGTGCCGAGCAATTTGTTGGTGTTCTCGAGCGTGCCCACGTTGTGAAGGGTGATGCTCGTGGTGCCCACGATCGCCGCCACTGTCGGATTCGCAAGCGCGAGTTTGCCCAGTTCAATCAGATCGGACGCCGTGCCGACATTCGCGGGATCCAAGCCTGTCGAGTCGGCAATCACCACACTCGGCAGATTGTGCGCGGCCACCCACGCCCGTGCGGCCGTGAGGTATGCCTCGTCTGAGCCGAACGCCCACACTGCCAACGAGCGGGCGTAGTTATTGGCGGACTTCACGAGGGTCAGGTCGAGCAACTCTCGCTGGGTGTACACCTCGCCGGCATGCACGGGAACCACCGTGCCGTTTTGTGCGAGAGCTATCGGGTAATAGCTGACATCGCTTCGCGACATTGTGACCGACGGCCCGGCTTCGTCGACCCCGAGGGGGTGCGCTTCAAGGACGGTCAGCACGGTAACCACTTTGGTGATGCTCGCCATCGGCAGAGCCGCGGTTGATCCGCTCGTCGCGAGTGTGCCGGGAAAGCCGACCGCTCCGACGGCGGTCGCACCGTAGCCGGGAAAGGCGAGGGTCGCGGCGTCACCGGGCGCTTCATCGTGCAGCGCGAGTGTCGGCTGCAAATCGCCCACCGGGGCGAGAAGAGTCATCGGCAGATATGTCGAAACCCCGAGTAAGGCGGTAGCCAGGATTCCCACGACGACGCGGCGGCGTCGATAGACCTGGCGTTGGGTGGGCACCGCAGAATGCTATGCGAGGCGGCGGCGCAGAGCCCACAGGGCCACGGCGCTCGCCGCCGCGACATTGAGCGAATCAACGCCGCGATCCATGGGGATCGTGACTATTGCGTCCGCAGAGGCGATGGCAGCTGTGCTCAGCCCGTCGCCTTCTGTGCCGAGCACCAGGGCAACGCGTTCAGGTGGTTGCGCCGCATAGTCGGCGAGATCGACGGCTCCCTCGTCGAGGGCTAAAGCAGCGATCTCGAATCCGGCCTCATGCAGTTGATCGGCGCCATGTGGCCATTCGTCCAGCCGGGTCCACGGAATCTGCAGCACACTCCCCATGCTCACCCGCACACTGCGGCGGTACAGCGGGTCTGCGCAACGCGGCGTGATCAGCACTGCGTCGGCGCCCATCCCTGCGACCGCACGGAAAATCGCGCCGACGTTGGTGTGGTCCACCAGGTCTTCGAGGACGACAACCCGGTGTGCGCCCTCGAGAACCTGGGCAACGGAAGGGAGGGCTGGCCGGTGCATCGAGGCCAGGGCGCCTCGGTGCATGACGAATCCGGTGACCTGCTCAAGTACCTCGGGTTCCGCCAGGTACACCGGAACATCGTGAGCATCCAATATGGGCGCGAGGTCGGCGATCCATTTCTGTTGCAGAAGCACCGAGCGCGGTCGATGGCCTGCGGCAAGTGCACGCTCGATCACCTTCGCCGATTCGGCGAGGTACAGACCGTTTTCGGGCTCCTGCAGGCGACGCAGAACGACGTCGGTCAGGGAAACATAGTCCCGGAGGCGCGGGTCGGCCGGATCATCGATTCGAACGATGTGCACAGTTCTCCCTCCTTTCATCTGCCCGGACATTTCCTATGACGGCGCGGCCTACTCTGGAGATGAGCTTTGCAGACAGGAGCCGCAGTGACATCCGCTTATCCCGCGCCGCGCGGCGTCGCAGAGTCTGCCGACCTCGTCGGGCAGGCTGCGGCGCTATTGAGCGGCCGGCAGTTCGCGGTCCTGACCGGAGCGGGTATCAGCACGGATTCCGGGATCCCCGACTATCGCGGCGCAGGAGCGCCGGTGCGCTCCCCCATGACTGTCCAGACCTTCCTCAAAGAAGAATCGGCGCGGCGACGGTATTGGGCAGGAAGCCATCTGGGCTGGCGCCGATTCGCGGCGGCGCAACCGAATGAGGGGCACCGAGCCGTCGCCGATCTCGAGCTCTCGGGCCACGCCAACGGCGTGATCACCCAGAATGTGGATGGGCTGCACCTGCGCGCCGGGTCGCGTCGCGTCGTCGACATCCACGGTTCGCTCGAGACCGTGACCTGCCTTGTTTGCGGTCAGACTTTCGCACGAGCGGCGATCGCCGAGCGGCTGACGGCCGACAACCCGTGGCTCGACACCGTCGATGCGTCTGTCATCGCGCCTGACGGCGACGTCGTGATTGAGGCCGTCGATGAGATGGTCGTGCCAGATTGCACGGTCTGCGGCGGCATCCTCAAGCCGGATGTCGTCTTTTTCGGCGAGTTCGTGCCCACCGAGAAATTCGCAGAAGCGTCAGCGCTCGTGCGTCAGGCCGAGGCGCTGCTCATCGCCGGATCATCGCTGGCCGTCAATTCTGGGATCCGCCTGCTTGATCAGGCGGCCAAACGCCGGATCCCGATCGTGATCGTCAATCGCGGCACAACAAAGGGCGATGCCCGAGCACACCTTAAGATCGATGCGGGCGCCTCTGAGGTGCTCAGCGAACTCGCCAGCATTCTGGCGATCGACAACCCGGCTGAATAATCCATGGGGAGACCGCGTGACCGAGCTTTTTCTGGTGCGTCACGGGGAGACCGATTGGAACCGCCAGCGTCGCATTCAGGGCGTTACAGATATTCCGCTGAATGAGACCGGTCGCGAGCAGGCTCGGCGCACAGGAGAACTCCTCGCACGCCGCTCATGGGATGCCGTGTACACAAGCCCTTTGGATCGCGCGCACGAGTCGGCGCGAATCATCTCCTCGCAGCTGGGACTTTCTCTGCCCACTGTTGTGCCCGAGCTGAGCGAACGCAATTACGGCGAGGCCGAGGGCATGGTGTTCACCGAAATCGAGGCACGCTACCCCGACCGAGACAGCGTGCCCGGACAGGAGACGCGGGCCGAGGTCGTCGCGCGCGTTCTGCCCGCGCTCACTGCTCTGGCTGCCGCGCACCCCGGGGAATCGCTCGTTGTCGTGTCGCACGGGGGTGCGATCCGGGCCCTTCTCAATGAAGCCGAGCCCGAGGCGTCACACGGCATGATCACGAACGGATCGATTCACAGTTTCCGGATGGATGACGACACGCTGCGGCTTATCGCCTTCGATGACCCCATCGAGCTGGATTCGCGCGCGGCCGCGACGGGCGACGATCTCGACGAGCAGAACGCCGTCGAAGCGGCGTCCTAGCCGAGTCACCTAGCCCGTGGCGCGGAGGCAGCACTTTCCAACACCCGCAACAGCTCGGCGGCGCTGGCTTCCCAGCTGTACCGGGTCGCGATCTTGCGCCCGGCCTCCGACATCCTGCTCCATAGTTCAGGCTCACTGAGCGACCGGATCGCGTCGGCCGCCGCCTGCGGATCCTGCGCCGCGAAGAACGTGGCTCCGCCGCTGCCCACCTCGCGAAAGATCGGGATATCGCTCAGCACCACCGGCGTCCCCGCGACCATCGCTTCGATGACCGGAATGCCGAATCCCTCGTTGAGCGAGGCATGCACGAGGGCGAAGGCCTGCGCGAGGAGCGCCTCGTACTCGTCGTCGCGGACGCCGTTGTGAATGACGAGGCCGCCGTCCGGCGCGAGAGCCGTTAGGCGTGCTCTGTCGGCCTCTGTGATCCGACTCAAAAGGTGCAGACGATACCCCGGCAGGTGATGAAGGGCCCGGGCTAGAGTCTCGACGTTCTTGTAGGGCATGAAGGAGCCCATATAGAGCAGGTCACGGGTCTCGGGCATGGCACGCGCGGGCGGGGACGCAGGCGCCTGGTCGACGCCGTTGCGCACAATCGAAACCGGTCGACGCGTGAGTGCGTGGGTTTCGATCAGCGCACGGGTGGTCTCCGAAATGGCGACAACCTCATCCGCCTGGTTGAGCAAAATGCGCTGCGGCCACCAAGCCAGGTGGTACAGCCGCCAGATCAGACGGATGACAGGGTTGAGGTCGCGCGGAGGTGTCCGGTTCGAGTAATAGATGAGGTCGTGGACGGTTTTCACCAGTGCGTAACGGCGGCCGGCCGCTCCCATGGTCTGCATGGGGGTGAAAACCACGTCGGGGCCGAGCGCGTTGATCTGTCGAGCGACAACGAGCTCACGCACATCTGTTGGCCCCGAAATCAGCTGCCACGGCAAATCGGGCAGCAGCGCCAGCTGGCGCTCATCGCTTATGAGCATCGTCACGGTATGTCCGGCCGCGACGGCGAGAGGCGCAAGGCAGGCCGTCAGTCGCGAGCCGAAGCGACTGATTCCGTCATGATGCTCCAGCCGCGTGTAGCGGCAATCCACGAAAATCTTCATGGCCGACGGCTTTACGGCAGGCGAGCGAGGAACGCGCGAATTGCCGAGGCCGCACCCTCTGCCGCTTCATAGTGGATGAGGTGGCCGACCTTCGGAAGCACCACCAGTTCTGCCTGTGCCTCGGCCGGGAACAGTGCGACTGTGGCGTACTGACCATCGACGGGTGTAATCCGGTCGATGTCGCCGGCAATCATGACCGTCGGAACCGTGATCCGCGAGGCGGCCTTGCCGACCTCGGTGCTGAGCGAGGCATCAAAAGCATCGGCCACGGTTATCGGATCACTAAATCCATTGAAGTATCGGTGGTGCTCTTCATGAATCCATTTGCGCAGAACGGGGTCGGGGGTCGTCGCAATCGATTGGCTCATAAACTGCACGATCAGCCAATTGCCCAGCAGCGCACGACCCATGCCCTGTGGCAGGCGTCGTGCCAGCCCATAAAACGCGCGAGTCAGGGCGGTGATGAACTTTCCCGCACCGCGCTCCGGATCCGTCGAGATCGGGTTGATGAGGATCAGGCCGGGCGTTGGCAGTCCGTCGGCCACCGCGTGCGAGGTGACCATCGAGCCGAATGAGTGCCCCACGATAATCGCCTGACCACGCACTCCCAGCGCGCTGAGGAACGCGTTGAGCCACAGGCCATACCCCGCGATCGTGTGCGGAGCCTCGGTCATCGCTGACGACACCCCGAACCCCGGAAGATCGGGGCTGATGATGTGAACATCTGGCAGAAGTGCGATAACCGGCTCGAGCCCATGATGATCACCCCGGTATCCGTGGGCGATCACGAGGGTATGTCGTGCGTCTTTCGGGCCGTATTCCCAGTAGCGGGTGGTGCTCCCGAGCACCTCGACGGCGTCCTCGCGGATGGGAATTTCGGCGAGGGCCGCGGCATGAGGGGTCGGTACTGTCACGCTGGCGATTCTAGGCGGCGTCCCATTCTCGGCCAGCCATAGACTCGATCTGTGACCTTCACCGCGCCCATCACGTTGCCCGGACTCACCCTCGACCCGCACTGGTACCGTCGGTCGGTCTTTTACCAGGTCATGGTGAGGTCGTTCGTCGACAGCAATGGCGACGGCTCCGGTGACCTCGGCGGTCTCATTTCGAAACTCGACTATCTGCAGTGGCTCGGCGTTGACGCCCTCTGGATCCCGCCGATCTTCACGTCCCCCCTTCGAGACGGCGGGTACGACGTGGCCGACTACCTGTCGATCCTCCCGGAGTTCGGCACCGTCGATGAGTTCCGTGAACTCGTGACCAAAGCGCATGAGCGCAATATGCGCATCATCATCGACCTTCCGCTCAATCACACCTCTGACCAGCACGAATGGTTCCAGCAGTCGCGCAGCGATCCTGACGGGCCCTATGGCGACTTCTACGTGTGGAGTGACAGCGACGAGAAGTATTCCGACATCCGCATCATTTTCACGGACTATGAAGACTCCAATTGGGCCTTCGACCCGGTACGTCGGCAGTTCTACTTCCACCGTTTCTTCTCACATCAGCCCGATCTGAACTTCGAGAATCCGGCGGTTCATAGCGCGCTCTTCGAGGTCATCAGGTTCTGGATGGATCTGGGCGTAGACGGGTTCCGGCTCGACGCGATTCCCTACCTCTACGAATCGGAAGAGGGTGGCGGCGAGGGTGAACCGGAGACTCACGAGTTCATTCGCACGGTACGCACGATGATGGATCTCGAGTACCCCGGACGGGTCATGATTGCAGAAGCGAACCAATGGCCGTCTGAGGTTGTCGAGTTCATGGGAACCGACGAGCAGCCGGAATGCCATATGGCCTTCGACTTCCCGGTTATGCCGCGCATCTTCTATTCCCTGCGCTCGCAGTCCGCCGCCGAACTGACCCGCGTGCTCGCTGAGACCACAGACATCCCCGAGGGAGCAGGCTGGGGCGTCTTCTTGCGCAACCATGACGAGCTCACCCTGGAAATGGTGAGCGAGGAATACCGGCAGGCAATGTACGGCTGGTACGCCTACGACCCGCGGATGCGAGTGAACGTGGGGATCAGACGCCGGCTCGCTCCCCTGCTCGACAACTCGCGCGCCGAGCTCGAGCTCGCCCACGCGTTGTTGTTCTCCCTGCCCGGTTCACCGTTCCTGTATTACGGCGACGAAATCGGAATGGGCGACAACATTTGGCTGCCCGACCGCGATGCCTCGCGTACTCCTATGCAGTGGACCCCCGACCGCAATGCCGGGTTTTCGACAGCGGATCCTGGCAAGCTCTACCTGCCCGTCGTCCAATCGCTCGTCTACAACTACACACTCGTCAACGTCGAGTCGCAGCTTGCGCAGTCGCGCTCGCTCCTGCACTGGGTTCGCAACGTCATCCACGTGCGCAAAGGGCACCCTGCCTTCGGTCTGGGTGGCATCCGGGTGCTTCCCACAAGCCACGACTCGGTTCTCGCTTTCGAGCGCGACTATGCGGGGTCGCCGCGTCAGTTCGGGGACGCGCCGGAGCGGATCCTGTGCGTCTTCTCCTTCTCGCACAATCCGGTGTCGGTGCGCGTCGAGGTGGGTCAGGACCTCGCTGGTGCGCCCGTATACGACCTGTTCGGCGGGGGCGAATTCCCCACGATCGCCGATGACGGCTCGGTGACCTTGACCTTGGCGACCCAGAGCTTCTATTGGCTGCACGTCGGAGAAGTTCGGTACCAACCGCCCCGCCTGTAGCCAGGCACGCGTAACGCGACCCGCCGCGCCGCCGATTCGGGCATGTCGGTTCGCGCATCTACTCTGAAGTAATGAGCATCTGGGACGGCCGGCTCGCGGTCTTCGACCTCGAGACGACCGGTGTCGATGTGGAGCACAGCCGCATCGTCTCCGCCTGCATTGCTGTGATTGACCCCGACGGCTCGCCCGTGACGCGTTGGGACTGGTTGGCGGATCCGGGAATTGAGATTCCCGAGGGCGCCAGTGACGTTCACGGCATCACGACCGAACGAGCGCGTGCAGATGGCAGTCCTTCTGCGGTCGTCGTGGCCGAGGTGACGCAGACGCTACGTACCCTCTTCGGCCTCGGCATCCCGCTCGTCGTCTACAACGCGCCCTACGACCTGACGCTGTTGGATCGGGAATGTCGCCGTAACAAGCTCGTTCCGATCGAGCTTCCGAGCCCGGTCATCGATCCGCTGGTAATCGATAAGGCTGTCGACCGCTACCGCTCGGGAAAACGCACTCTGGTCGCTGCCGCCGAGCGATACAAGGTGAGTCACGAGGACGCGCACGATGCTGCCGCCGATGCGCTGGCCGCGGGCCGGGTCGCCCAAGCGATGGCCCGTGCCTTCCCCGATGAGCTCGACGTTGAGCCCGCAGATCTCCACGGCCGACAAGAGATCTGGTATCGGCAGCAGGCCGAAAGCTTCCAGAGCTACATTCGCGAGAAAAAAGGCGACGCCACCTACGTCGCCGATGCGTCCTGGCCGCTGCGGCCTTTGGATGACCCGATGGCTTTCGAAGACACGCAGCCGATCCCCGTCCCGCCTCCCCGCCCGAGCGGCAACGTTCCGGTGCTCGACTTCTCTCAGTTCCGACCGCGCGAGTTGTCGGCGTCCCGCGCAAAGAACCGCCTCGAAGAGGAATCTGTCGTCGAGTTGATCGCCGAAGATGATCTCTTCGAAGCCGCGGCATCGTTCTCCGTGCCCCGGATCGAGCCGACCCCCTCCGAGACCATCACCGTCATCGCGACAGGGTCAATTACGACAATTGTTGACCCTTCGGACTCGGAGGTCTCGACAGGCTCGACCGGCGGGGTCTCGACCGGCGAAGGCTCGACCAGCGGAGACGCGAACGACGCTGGTGCACCCGCCGGCAAGCCCGCTGTGCTTCGTATCGCTGCAGCGATAGTGACAGACGAGAACGGTCGCGCGCTTCTTGTGCGAAAGACGGGCACCAGCATGTACATGCAGCCCGGCGGAAAGATCGAGCGCGGCGAGAGCGCCCTGTCAGCTCTCACTCGCGAACTCAATGAAGAGCTGGGCCTCGTTGTTGACCCCGACGAGACCGAGTACATCGGGAGCTTCCGCGCCGATGCCGCGAATGAGGCAAACACGATCGTCCGCGCCGAAGTGTTCTCGTTCCGTACGCGCGTTGACCCGGTGGCGCAGGCCGAAATCGCCGAACTGCTGTGGATCGACAGCATCGACGGGGTGGAGGTGGATCTCGCGCCTCTCTCGCGCGACGAGCTGCTCCCCCTCTGGGAACAGCGCCGCACCTCGCCCTTCTAGGCATTGGTTCTTCTAGGCGCACTGCCCATTTCAGGCCTCCCAGGCAGGAACGACACAGGGCGACCGGCCGAAGCCGATCGCCCTTTGCACGAAGTTGCTGTTACTTGCTGAAGCCCTTGTAGCGCGAGTTGAACTTCTCGACGCGACCGGCCGAGTCCATGATCCGCTGCTTGCCGGTGTAGAACGGGTGCGAAGCCGAGGAGATTTCGACGTCAATCACCGGGTACGTGGTGCCGTCGAGCTCGATGGTCTTTTCGCTGGTGACGGTCGAACGGGTGAGGAAGGTCTCGCCGCTCGCGAGGTCGCGGAAGACGATCGGCGCGTACTCGGGGTGGATGTCGGACTTCATGGCTGTGCTCCGTGAAAACTAGAGGAAGTGTAAGAGAAAGCGTGCGGGCCGAAGGGCCAACCACCGACTATACCAGCCGGATCGTCAGATTCGGGCCCGAATCATCACGAGGCGGCGCGTGCTCCGAAACGTCCGTCTTCGCTGCGCGAGACGATCAGTTCGAGCCCGAATGCCGCGCTGAGGTTCTCGCCGGTCATTACGTCATCGATGAGCCCCGAAACATGCACGCCGCCCTTCGCGAGGAGCAGCGCGTGGGTGAAACCTGGCGGGATCTCTTCGACGTGGTGGGTCACCAAAACCATCGCCGGTGATTCCGGAGAACTGGCGTAGGCACCGAGCAGCTGCAGCAATTCTTCGCGTGCGCCGAGGTCGAGCGATGCGGCCGGCTCGTCGAGCAGCAGAAGTTCCGGATCGGTCATAACCGATCGTGCGATCTGCACGCGCTTCTGCTCGCCGTCGCTGAGGGTGCCGAACTGGCGGTCCTCCAGATGATCGAGCTTCCACTCGCGCAGTACCCGACGCGCACGACGCACATCGACGTCGTCGTATTTTTCGTTCCAGCGCCCGGTGACCGAATATGCGGCGGTCATGACGACGTCCACAACGAGTTCGTTGGCGGGGATCCGGCGCGCAAGAGCTGACGATGCAAATCCGATGCGTGGACGCAATTCAAACACGTCGACGGAGCCCAGTTCGTCACCGAGCAGGCTCACGGTTCCCGAGGTGGGGTGAATTGTCGCGGACACCACCTGCAGGAGAGTCGTCTTGCCCGCACCGTTCGCACCAAGAACCACCCAGCGCTGGTCGGCGGTTACGCTCCAGCTCGGAACATCGAGGATGCGATTTCCGTCTCGTACGACGGTCAGATCAGAGATTTCGAGCACCGGAGCCATGATGTTCCCAGACTACCCACCGGCAGTCGAAAGTACTGATGCATAGATGCCCCGTGTGCGCTGCGCGATGGTGGCCCAACTGAACTCTTGTTCGGCGCGCATTCGGCCCGCTTCGCCCATCAGGCGCGCGGCGACGGGGTCGGCGACGACCTCGGTGAGAATGCGAGCGAGATCGGCGACAAACACCTCCGGGTCAACGGGGATGCCGGTGCCATCATCGACCTGGTTTATCGGCACGAGACGTCCGGTGAGGCCGTCTGCGACGACTTCGGGGATGCCGCCTGTCGCAGTGCCGACGACCGGGGCGCCACAGGCCATGGCCTCCAGATTGACGATCCCGAGCGGTTCATACACCGATGGGCATACGAATGTCGTCGCGGACGACAAAATGGCGGCCAGGTCGGGCTGGGCGAGCAGTTCGTTGATCCACACAACGCCGGACCGTTCAGCCTGCAGAGCGTCGACACCCGCCTGGACCTCGGCGAGGATCTCCGGGGTATCAGGTGCCCCCGCGATAAGGACCAGCTGAACCTCCGGTGGTAGCAGACGTGCGGCCTCGAGAAGATACGGCAAGCCCTTCTGCCGGGTGATACGACCGACAAAGACCACGCTGGGTCGATCGGGATCGATGCCGAACTGTCGCACTGTCTCCGGTGCTTCTGTGCGCGTCCACCGAGAGAGGTCGATGCCGTTATGGACGACATGCACGCGCTCCGGGTCGATCGCGGGATAGCAGCGCAGGATGTCGGCACGCATGCCGGCAGAGACGGCGATCACCGCATCCGCTGATTCGAAGGCGCCTTTCTCAATCCAGCTCGACAGCCGGTAGCCGCCGCCCAACTGTTCGGCCTTCCATGGGCGGAGGGGCTCCAGGCTGTGGGCCGTCACGATGTGCGGAATGCCGTGCAGGAGCTGTGCAATATGTCCGGCGCCGTTCGCGTACCAGGTGTGCGAATGCACAAGGTCTGCTCCCGCGACGTCATCGGCCATCTGGAGATCGACCCCGAGAGTCGCGACAGCCGGGTTGGCGGCCGTCAACTGGGGCGGCACCAGATAGGACGTGACGTGCGGATCTGTGCGCGCGTGCCCGAAACAGCGCACCTCGACCTCGACATCAGGACGCAAGGCGGCCACGAGCTCCGTGACGTGGACCCCTGCCCCGCCATACACTTCGGGCGGATATTCACGGCTAAGTACGTCGACTCGCATCTCACCGACGCTAGTACAGGGAACATCCCTCGCCTACTGTGAAGGCATGGCAGGCAAGAAGATTTTCGGAATCGTTCTCGCAGGCGGAGAAGGCAAGCGGCTCATGCCGCTGACTGTCGACCGCGCCAAGCCTGCTGTGCCCTTCGCCGGAGGGTATCGCCTGATCGATTTCGCCCTGTCCAACCTTGTGAACTCGGGGCTGCAACAGATCGTCGTGCTCACCCAATACAAATCGCACTCTCTCGATCGGCATATTTCGCAGACCTGGCGGATGACCGGACTCACCGGCTCGTATATCGCGTCTGTTCCCGCCCAGCAGCGGCTCGGAAAACGGTGGTTCAGCGGATCGGCCGATGCGATCCTGCAAAGCCTCAACCTGTTGCGCGACGAGAACCCCGACATCGTGGTGGTCGTTGGTGCCGATCACGTGTATCGAATGGATTTCGACCAGATGATCGAGGCGCATATTGCGTCGGGTTCGGGGGTGACGGTCGCAGCGATCCGGCAGCCGATTTCGCTGGCCGACCAATTCGGGGTCATCGAATTGGATGCGGATGACCCGTCGCGGATCGCGGCGTTCCGCGAGAAGCCGACAGATGCCGTGGGTCTGGCCGACTC
Organism: Pseudolysinimonas sp.; assembly: GCA_035554115.1. Classification (GTDB taxonomy): domain Bacteria; phylum Actinomycetota; class Actinomycetes; order Actinomycetales; family Microbacteriaceae; genus CAXTSE01. The sequence goes on from DATMIW010000029.1 coordinate 131,533, forward strand.
GCCGAACGAAGTCCTGGCCTCAATGGGCAACTATGTGTTCGACGCGGAAGTTCTGATCGACGCCGTGCAGCGCGACGGAGAGCGTCCCGACTCTCACCACGATATGGGAGGCGATATCGTTCCCGACTTCGTCGCCCGTGGCCAGGCTTCCGTCTATGACCTGAAGAACAACCAGGTGCCGGGTTCGACGGAACGCGACAGGTACTACTGGCGGGACGTCGGAAGTATCGACTCCTTCTTCGACGCGCACCAAGACCTCATTTCGGCGCTTCCGGTGTTCAACCTCTACAACCGTGATTGGCCGATCTTCAGCCAGCAGCTCAATTCGCCGCCAGCCAAATTTGTGCGCGATGGCACGAACAACGTCGGGACGGCCATCGATTCGATTGTGTCCCTCGGCTGCGTGATATCGGGTGGACACCTCGAGCGCAGCGTGCTCGGGCCGTGGGCAACCCTGGCATCCGGTGCCATGGTTTCCGATTCGGTCATCTTTGAACGCACCGAGATCGGCGCGAACGCCCGTGTTCAGCGCGCTATTCTCGACAAGGACGTGGTGGTGGCGCCCGGAGCAGCTGTCGGGGTCGATCACGACGCGGACAGAGCCCGCGGATTCACGGTCACCGAAAGTGGGATCACCGTTGTCGGTAAAGGCATCCACGTCACTTGATGGCACATTCGCACGAGGAAGGCACGTAATGACGCGCTTCCTCGTCGTCCTCGACGTGGACTCGACGCTTATCGAGAACGAGGTCATTGAACTACTGGCCGAAGAGGCTGGGACCGAGGCGGCGGCGGCCGTCGCTGCCACCACATTTCGAGCGATGAATGGTGAGATCGATTTCGAAGAGAGCCTGCGCCATCGGGTCCGTTCCCTTGCGGGGCTTCCGGTCTCGGTTTTCGAAACCGTAGCTTCGCGGATTACCGTCACCGACGGCGTCCCCGAGCTCATTGCCGGCGTGCATGCTGCGGGAGGCCTGGTTGGTGTTGTGTCGGGCGGCTTCCACGAGATCCTCGATCCGATAGCGGCAAGGCTGGGTCTCGACAGCTGGCGTGCCAACCGTCTTGAGGTCGCCGATGGTCGTCTGACGGGCCAGGTGACTCCGCCGGTCATCGATGCTGCGGCTAAGGCAGCGACCCTCATCGAATGGGCGGAGGAGGCGGGAATCCCGCTCCGGCAGACCGTGGCCGTCGGAGATGGGGCGAACGATCTTCCGATGATGGCGATCAGCGGATTGTCTGTGGCTTTCGATGCGAAGGCTCCCGTTCGCGAACGGGCCGATGTCGTCCTCGACGAGCGCGATCTATCCCAGGTACTGCCGCTTCTCGGACTTCCCCGCTAAACGACTCGGGACGCTTAGTGGCCCATTCCGAGGCCGCCGTCGACGGGGATCACGGCTCCAGAGATGTAGGACGCGTCGTCGGAGGCGATCCAGGCGATGACTTTCGCGACCTCGCTGGGCGCTGCATAGCGACCGGCCGGAATCGCCTTGCGGTACTCGGCCTGCTGCGCCTCCGGCAACTCGGCGGTCATATCCGTTTCGATGAATCCCGGCGCAACAACGTTTGCGGTGATTCCCCGGCTTCCGAGCTCGCGGGTTATGGATCGAGCGAGTCCAACCATGCCGGCCTTCGACGAGGAATAGTTGGCCTGCCCGGCGCCGCCGTAGAGCCCCACGACGCTCGACACCAGAATCACTCGCCCGAATCGCGCTTTGACCATCCCTTTGGTGGCGCGTTTGACGACTCGGAAGGCTCCCCCCAGGTTCGTGTCAACAACCACATCGAAGTCCTCGTCCGACATGCGCATAAGCAGCATGTCGCGCGTGATTCCCGCGTTCGCGACAACGACCTCCACCGGACCGAGGGCGGCCTCGATCTCGACGAATGCGGCATCCAGCGCGTCACCGTCGGTGACGTCTGCGCGGACGGTCAGAGTGCCCTCGGGGCCGGATCCGGAACGTGCCGTGACAGCGACACGGTGCCCGCCTGCCACAAATTCTTCTGCAATGGCATATCCGATTCCTCGGTTGCCACCGGTGACCAGGACGGTGCGAGCTGTCATGCCTCCAGACTATCGGCGCTCTCTCGTTCACCCGGACGTAGGCTGTACTCAAGCCCATGCGCAGCACCTCGACACCCATCACTGAACTGCCCCCGTCTCCTGACGCGGAGCGGCACTCCCGCATGATCAAATACTCGATCGCCATGGCGATTCGGATGGTCTGCATCGGGCTATGTCTCGTGGTTCCGGGATGGTGGTTGCTGATCCCCGCAGTCGGCGCGGTGGTGCTTCCGTATTTCGCGGTGGTGATTGCCAACAACTCGCGGTCGGCGCCCGTGGCAGCTGTCGGGCGACCCGGCGCTGTCGTCCCGGTGAAAGACCGGCCCGGACTGTGATCGGATTCGGTGAGCGCCCCGCGGGCGCGCTCGGTGTGGAGTGCTCGGCGGCAGGCTGCTCGAAGGCGGCGGTGTGGCGGGTCAACTGGCGCAATCCGCGCATCCATGGTCCCGAGCGCGTCAAAGTATGGCTGGCCTGCGAGGACCACCGTGACCATCTCGAGTCCTACTTAGCGACGCGCGGATTCCCTGTCATCGTCTCGCCTCGGGACACCCCCGTTGATGTCGTCCCGGAGCAGGTGTGACAGACGAGCGCGGCACGACCGCGCCGCGAGGTGTGCGCCGCTGGGGAGGGTATGTCGCGCTTGTTGTCGTGTTCGCCGTGGTGTGCGGATTGCTGTCCTGGTGGCAGTGGGCACGGCGAACCGAGGCCGTGACAGAGATCCACCGGGTCGCGGTCAACTTCGATGCCCGCCCTATGCCTCTGGCGACGGCGCTCCCGTCGCTCGCGGCGTGGGACGAGGACGAGGAATGGCGCCCCGTTGAGCTGCGCGGTCGCTATCTCGTCGACGAGCAGCTATTGGTGCGAAATCGGCCCTACAACGGCAATCCCGGATACGAGCAACTCGTTCCGGTGCTGCTCGACGACGGAACTGTTTTCGTCGTCGACCGCGGGTGGATCCCCTCTGGCGACAACATCGACAAACCGGATTCGGTTCCGTCTCCCCCGTCCGGCACCGTGACGATCGTCGCCCGCCTCAAACCCGGCGAGCCCGTTATCCCCGGTCGCGGAGCACCCCATGGTCAGATTGCAACGATCAACCTCCCGACTGTTGCTCACGAGGTCGACCGCCCGAGCTACACCGGTGCGTACGGGCTGTTGGACACTGAAGACCCCGCGACCGCCGCCGGTCTTCCTGCGCTCAAGCCCGACGCCGATGAGGGACCACATTTGTCGTATGCCCTGCAGTGGATCGCCTTCGGCATCCTGGCCTTCATTGGACTGGCGTGGGCATTCCGTCGCGAGCGGCGCATTGCGGCGCTACCGGTCGCCGAACAGGCAGCCGCACGTAATCCGAAGCGTCGGTCCATTGATTCCGACGTCGAAGACGACATTCTCGATCGAATGGACCAGAGATGACAGCCGAGGCCGAGCCGCCCGAGCCACGAAATACCGAGCCGAGCGGTATCGACCCGATCGACCTCGAGACAACTCTCCGCGTGCTGCAGCAGATGGTCACGGTCGACGAAACGCATCCCGATTATGTGCAACTCAGGCGAGCGACCGCCCAGATGTTCAAGTCGGTGAAGAAGGTGCGTCGGCTGGCGATTCGCGCGCAGATCGCCGAGGCTGACAAATCTGTTATTGCGGCGACAGCAACAGGGGCGCCGGATCGCATCGATGACGAGACCCGTGGCATCCCGATCTCGTCAACGACTACGGCACCGACGGCGGGAACCCTGCTCAAGGCACGCAATTGCTATATCTGCAAGCAGCCGTATACGCGGGTTGACGCGTTCTATCACCAGCTCTGCCCCGACTGCGCGGCCATGAGTCATGCCAAGCGCGAGGCACGCACCGATCTGACGGGACGACGTGCCCTGCTGACCGGCGGTCGCGCGAAGATCGGCATGTACATTGCCCTTCGCCTGTTGCGTGATGGCGCCCACACCACCATCACAACGCGGTTCCCGCGGGATGCTGTGCGCCGCTTCTCCCGCTTGCCCGACTCGGCGGAGTGGATCGACAGGCTCCGCATCGTCGGAATCGATCTGCGTGATCCCGCGCAGGTGATCGGTCTCACCGAATCGGTCGCCGAAGCCGGGCCCCTGGACATTCTCATCAACAACGCCACGCAGACGGTACGCCGCTCCCCCGGCGCCTATCAACCGCTTGTGGATGCGGAGCTCGCGCCGCTTCCCGACGGTCCGGTCCCCGAGGTGGTGTCGTTCGGTCACACCCATGACGCGCACCCGCTCGCCCTCGCGCAGTCGGTGGAATCGCATCCGCTTCTGTCAGCTGCCGTTGCGCGGGCCGAGCGACTCAGTGAACAGGCAATGGAGGCCGGGTCGAGCTCGCTCGAACGGCTCCACGCCGGCACCGCCATCGATGCCGGCGGTCTCATTCCCGATCTTCACGATGTGAATTCCTGGACGCAGAGAGTTGAACAGGTCGACCCGCTCGAAATGCTTGAAGTTCAGCTCGCCAACACCACGGCGCCGTTCATTCTGATTTCGAAGTTGCGTCCCTCGCTCGCGGCTTCTCCCGCCGCGCGGACGTATGTCGTAAATGTCTCAGCGATGGAGGGCGTTTTCGGTCGCGGCTACAAGGGACCGGGGCATCCCCACACGAATATGGCGAAGGCCGCCGTCAACATGCTGACGCGCACGAGTGCCCGGGAAATGTTCGAAAGCGACGGCATCCTGATGACGAGTGTCGACACCGGGTGGATCACCGATGAGCGGCCGCATCCCACGAAGGTACGTCTGGCCGAGGAGGGCTTCCATGCGCCGTTGGACCTCGTCGACGGCGCGGCCCGCGTCTACGACCCGATCGTGCGCGGTGAAGCCGGTGAGGACCTCTTCGGCGTCTTCCTCAAGGACTACTCCCCCGGCGCCTGGTAGCGGCGGCGCACTAAGCCAAACTTATTAGCTCGGCGTAGTCCGGGTTCCAGTGGTCTTCGACACCGTCCGGCAGGATCAGCACGCGCTCGGGGTTGAGTGCCTCGACAGCGCCCTCATCGTGCGACACGAGAACAACGGCACCCGAGTATCCGGCCAGCGCGCCGAGGATCTCTTCGCGCGAGGCCGGGTCGAGGTTGTTGGTTGGCTCATCGAGCAGCAGAACATTGGCACCCGACACGACGATCATCGCGAGGGCAAGCCTCGTTTTTTCTCCGCCGGAGAGTACTCCGGCCAGCTTGTGCCCGTCATCTCCCGTGAAGAGGAACGAGCCGAGCACCTTGCGTGCCTCGGTTTCGGTGAGTTGGGGTGACGACGACACCATGTTCTCGAGCACCGTGCGCTTCACATCGATGGTCTCGTGTTCCTGCGCGTAATAGCCCACGCGCAAGCCGTGTCCAGGCTCGATCTGACCGGTGTCAGGCTTATCGACTCCGGCCAGGATGCGCAGCAGGGTCGTCTTACCGGCACCGTTGAGCCCCAGCACGACAACTTTCGAACCGCGGTCGATGGCGAGGTCGACTGCCGTAAAGATTTCCAGCGATCCGTAGCTTTTCGACAGGTCAGATGCGGCAAGCGGCGTCCGCCCGCAGGCGACTGGATCCGGGAAGCGCAGCTTTGCCACGCGATCCGCGACCCGCACCTCGTCGAGCCCCGCAAGCATCTTTTCGGCGCGCGCAACCATCTGGTGGGCGGCAGCCGCTTTAGATGCCTTCGCCCCGAACTTTGCCGCCTGCAATTGCAGGGTCGTGGCCTTCTTCTCGACGTTGACCCGCTCTTTTTTGCGTCGCTCCTCGTCGGCGGCGCGCTGGCGCAAATAGTGCTTCCAGCCCATGTTGTAGATGTCGATGACCTGGCGATTGCCGTCGAGGTAGAACACCTTGTTAACGACTTCTTCGACGAGATGCACATCGTGGCTGATCACGATGACGCCGCCCGAATAGGTCTTGAGGAACTCCCGCAGCCATACGACGCTGTCGGCGTCGAGGTGGTTGGTCGGTTCGTCGAGGATCATGGTGTCGGCACCCGAGAACAGGATGCGCGCGAGCTCGATACGTCGCCGTTGACCGCCGGACAGCGTCTTCAAGGGCTGGTCGAGGATCCGATCCGGCAGCGCGAGATTGGAGGCGATGGATGCCGCCTCGGCCTCTGCGGCGTACCCACCGAGGGCCAGAAAGCGGTCTTCGAGACGGCCGTAGGCATCCATGCCCGCCTGACTGACCGCCGGGTCGGTACTCGCCATGTCTACAGTCGATTGCTGCATCTGCAACACCAGCTGCCCGAGTCCTCGAGCATCGAGGATGCGCGTGCGCGCCGAGTCTTCCGGGTTGCCTGTGCGCGGGTCCTGAGGCAGATAACCGATTTCACCCGTGCGGGTGATGGTGCCGCCGTTGGGCTGGGACTCCCCCGCCAGGGTCTTCGTGAGGGTGGTCTTGCCGGCTCCGTTGCGGCCAACGAGACCGATCTTGTCGCCGGTATCGACGCGGAAGTTCACGTCCTCCATGAGAAGGCGTGCGCCGACCCGGATTTCAAGGTCGTGAACGGCGAGCACAGCGGAAGTCCGTTCCGTCGAGAGGTGGAGGGTGGCCGAGGGGCCAGCCCCCTAGTCTACGTGAGCGCTGTGCCGCCTGGCTGCGCCGGCGAACTCCTGCTCTCGACGAGCCCCGACCGTCACAGATTGCGGCGAGCGGAAGGACAGGAGCTCCGTCCAGATCGGCGCCCTGTCAAGGAGCTGAATGTCGGGGAGTACCCGAGCCGCCTCCTGCACGGTGACTGTCGCCTCAAGTTCCGAAAGACGGGCACCCAGACACCGGTGGATCCCGGAGCCGAAGGCGATGCTGTAGGCGGTCCCGTTGGCTCCGGGCGCGTGGTTTCCGGTGAGCTCCAGCAGTACCTCGGCTCCAGCCGGTATCGTCTCGCCACCAACTGTCACGTCGACCGCCGCCACCCGTCTCGCCGTCGGCCCGGGCGAATTCGTCGCGAGTACGTGGCGCACGGCAGCTGTTGCCGCCTGACGTGATTCCAGTTCGGCCCACGGGGTGCCGACGCTCCCGTCGAGCACACGGAACATCGTGGTGCTGATCAACTGCGAGGTTGTCTCCTGGCCGGCGATGAGCAAGAAATATCCCAGGGAGCACATCTGGGCATCACTCAGACCGTGTTCGGCAAGCGATGCGAACAGGTTCCGTTGGGGCGAGGCAATCGACTCCGCGACGAAGGCGCGCAGCCAGAGGTAGAACTCCGCGGCATCGCGTGCCAGGTGCAGTTGGCGGTCGTCGTCGGGCCACCCCCAGAAAAGCTCAAGGGACTCCCGGCTCCACACCTTGAGCTGCTGGATGTCGCGCACGGGCAGGCCGAGCATCTCGAACATGAGGACGACGGGGGGCTCTGCCGCCACCGCGCTGACCAAGTCGACGCTGCCGTCAGCTGCCAGCCGTTCCCTTGCAGTGGTGAGAGCCGCCCGCACCAGCTCTCGGATGCGACCTTCCAGACCCGCGACAACGGCCGGGGTGAAATATGCCGAGACGACGCGCCGGATACCGTGATGCGACTCCCCGTCGTTGCTCGCAAGCACGGCGGGCAGGGCAAAATCGACCCTCTCGAGCACCCGCAGGCTGGCGGCCGTCAGCGGTGTCACGGCGAGCAGGGCATTGGCGGAGCTGAATTCCACGGGTCGGTTGAATACCTCGCGCACGACGCGGGGATCACGAATGACGTGGTAATTCATACGAGTCCATCCAACCATCCGCTGGCTGCGGACCGGAATTGGACCGGTGTCAACAGCGCAGCATCCTCGGGGATGTCACAGAGAGGGATGTCGCGCGCGGCAAAGTGCTCGTGATTGGTGGTCTCGATGAGTCCGGGGTCCTGGGGCCACGAACCGAGAACCAGCGCCTGCACAGCGATCTCTCGCCGTGCGAGGGCCTCTAGGGTGAGCGCCGTGTGGTTGAGCGTTCCCAGAGCAGCGCGAGCCACAACCACCATGGCGGCCTCCGGTCCGACGGCGATCGCGAGCTCCGCAAGAGTGTTGCGTTCGCCATCGAGCTCGACGAGGAGCCCACCTGCCCCCTCGACCAGCACGTAGTCGAAACGTTCGGCGTAGGCGAGAATCCGCTCTGCATGCGCGTGGACGGTCGGCAAAGTCACTCCGTCGAGTTCGGCCGCCGGCACAGGAGCCATCGGGAGGCTGAGAACGACTCCCGCCTCAGCCTGCTCCACCCCCGAAAGCCTTTGTATCTCTGCGATATCGGAGTCACCTTCGGCGGCACCACTCTGGCAGGGCTTGTACACCGCAACTGTCTTGCCATGCTCGAGGAGCATGGAGGCAAGGGCTGCGGTCGCGATGGTCTTGCCGACTCCAGTGTCAGTACCTGTGACAAGCAGGATTCTCGACAGGGTCATGTCTCATCCCCCAGCACCGAACTCAGCACCGATGTTGCTCGGTCGAGCTCTGCCTCCGTGAGGGTCGCCCGCGCGACCAATCGCAGCCGAGAGATGCCGTCGGGCACCGAGGGCGGACGAAAGCACCCCACCATGACCCCGGCAGAGCGTGCGGACTGCATGGCAGAGAGCGCTGCTGCCGCATTCGGCATCCGGATCGACTGCACCGCTCCCACGCCCCGATCGAAGCGCTCGGCCATCGCTGGCTGGCGTAGGGCGATGCCATCCATCAGCCGTGTAGCCCGACGGCCGACCTCTGATGCCAGCGACGGTTCGGCACGAATGATCTCGATCGCGGTGTGCGCGGCTGCCGCCGCGGCGGGCGCGAGTGCTGTGTCAAATATGAAGCTGCGCGAGCGGTTGATCAGGTGTTCACGTACCCGTTTCGAGGAAAGCACCGCGCCTCCCTGGCTGCCGAGTGCTTTGGACAGGGTCGCGGTGACGATGACGTTGGGATGCCCGGCAAGCTCGCTCGCCGACACCGCGCCGCGACCGGCGCCGACAACACCGATTCCGTGCGCCTCATCGACGAGCAACACGGCGTCGTACCGAACCGCGAGAGCCAGGAGTTCTGCTAACGGCGCCGCATCGCCAAGCACGCTGTAGATCGACTCCACCACAAGGAGGGCACGAGGCTCGGTGCGCCCAGCAAGCAATTGTTCTGCTTCGTCGAGGGAATTGTGTTCAAACATCGCATGCGGCGAACGGCTAAGCCGCACACCGTCGACGATTGAGGCATGGCAGTGGCTATCGGCAACGATGAAGGTGGCGGGGCCTCCCAGGGCCGTGATTACGCCGAGATTAGCCAGGTAGCCCGAAGAGTAGACCAGTGCCGACTCCATGGAGACAAGGTGTGCGAGGGCGGCTTCCAGTTCCGTGTGCAGTTCCGTGGTGCCCGCGACGAGAGCCGAAGAGGTCGATCCGGTGCCCCAGGTATCCACGGCGTCCCGCGCGGCCGCAGCGAGTCGGGGGTCGCGCGCAAGGCCGAGGTAGTCATTGCTCGCAAGATCCACTCCCGTGTCGTGAGGGGTTCGCATAATCAGCGCTCGTTCGAGACCGCGTTTAGAGCGAACCGCGGCCTGCTGATCGAGCCAACGATCCATGGACTCGTTCACGGCGCTGTCGACCCGGTGGTGTCCCCATGGACTTCAGCGACGGCCGAGACCATTCCTGCGGTGATGATTTCCGTCTCCGAGCTGTCGCAGATAAACGGAGGCATCGTGTACACCAGGTCACGGAATGGCCGAAGCCAGACTCCGTGCCGGATGCCAACGCGAGTCACCGCCGCAACATCAACCGGCGACGCCAGCTGGATGACGCCAACGGCCCCAATGGTGCGCACATCCTTCACAGCCGCTAGCTGCGCAGCCGGCGCGAGTCCCGAGGTGAGTTCAGCGTTGATGCGAGCGACATGTGCCTGCCACTCACCGGTCTCGAGAAGGTCAAGACTCGCGTTTGCCAGAGCGCAGGCAAGAGGGTTTGCCATGAAGGTCGGTCCGTGCAGCAAGGCGCCGGCACGACCGGCTGAGACAGTCATGGCAACACGCTCAGAACACAGCATCGCAGCAAGGCTCAGGTAGCCCCCTGTCAGAGCTTTGCCGACACACATAATGTCGGGCGAGACGCCCGCGTGATCGGCGGCGAACAGCGCGCCGGTGCGTCCGAGCCCCGTGGCGATTTCGTCAAAAATCAGAAGCAGGCCGTGCCTGTCGGCGATGGCGCGCAGGGCGGTTAGACACTCGGCCGGATAGACATGCATGCCACCTGTTCCCTGGAGGACAGGCTCGATAACGATGGCGGCGAGTTCGTCACTATGCGCAAGGGCAAGGGACTTAACGTTGCTCGCCCACGCGGCGATTGTCTCGGGCGTAGCCTCAGCGGCTGCCGGTGGTCGGGGGGCAAAAAAGTTGTCGGCAAGGAGTCCGGGGAAGTCGGAGTGCATTCCGCCAACCGGGTCGCCGATGCCCATTGCCGCGAAGGTGTCGCCATGATAGCTGCCGTGAAACCCGAGAAAACGCTGGCGAGCCGGACGACCGGCCGCCGTTTGATACTGCACCGCGATCTTGAGCGCGACTTCCACCGACACCGAGCCGGAGTCAGCAAAGAAGACACGATCAAGCCCGTCGGGTGTCATGGCGACAAGTCGTTCGGCGAGCCGAACAGCGGGTTCGTGGGTCAACCCGCCAAACATCACGTGACTAAATCGTGCGAGTTGCTCGGCTGCGGCGGCATCAAGAACAGGATTCCGGTATCCGTGGATCATGCACCACCACGACGCCATTGCGTCGATTGCTTCGGCCTGCTGTCCGCTTTCGCTCGTGAGGTGCAAACGCACACCCGTGGCGGCGTCGACCTGCCATAGCGGAGCGTTGTCGCCCACGGAGGAGTAGGGATGCCACAGTACGGCCCGATCCCGTTCAATCAGCTTCATGAGATGGTCTGGCCGTGCCGCGAACACTCGGCGGTCCAGCCGGTGGGTGTCACCTGCACCTTGAGGCGACGTCCGCAGTCCACGCAATACCGTGGCGGTTCCATGAGGAGGCGCTGCTCGCACCCGGGGTGAGAGGTGTTCGAGTCGTCACCCGAGACGACAGGACGCCCGCAGTGACCGCAGTAGACCGTGCCGGCCGGCAACTCCGTGGGGGTCACAGCGTCTTCTGGAGTTCCTTGATGGGCATGTTCAAGTCGACCAGCAGCTTGACGTCGGCATCGGCCGGACGCCCGAGAGTCGTGAGGTAGTTGCCCACGATGATGGCATTGATGCCACCGAGGAGGCCGTCACGAGTGCCCAGGTCGCCGAGCGTCAACTCGCGCCCACCTGCGTACCGGAGCACGGTGTGCGGCATCGCGAGGCGGAAGGCGACAATTGCGCGCAGGGCGTCTTTGCCATCCATGATCTGCTGGTCGGCGAGGGGGGTTCCCGGCCGCGGGTTGAGGAAGTTGAGGGGCACCTCATGGGGCTCTAGCGCCGCCAGCTGGGCGGCGAGTTCTGCCCGCTGCTCGATCGATTCGCCCATTCCGATGAGCGCGCCGCAGCACAGCTCCATCCCGGCTGCCCGAACCATCTCGCAGGTTTCGAGTCGCTCCTCGTAGCTGTGCGTCGTCACCACCTCAGAGAAGAAGCTGCGAGCGGTCTCGAGGTTGTGGTTGTAGCGATGCACGCCCCACTCGGCGAGCTGGTCGACCTGACGCTGGGTGAGCATGCCGAGCGAGCACGCGATGTTGATGTCGACCTCTTTGTTGATGCGGTCGATCGCGAACTTGATTTGGTTCATGAGCTTGATGTCCGGACCGCGCACCGCGGCAACGATGCAGAACTCGGTGGCGCCCGTTGCGGCTGTTTCTTTGGCGGCCTGAACCAGCGCGGGGATGTCGAGCCAGACCGAGCGCACCGGCGAGTCGAAGACTCCGGATTGGCTGCAGAAATGACAGTCCTCGGGGCAGCCGCCGGTTTTGATCGAGACGATGCCCTCGACCTCGACGTCGTCGCCGCAGTATTTCAGGCGCACCTGGTGGGCAAGTTCCAGTGCCTCGACAAGGTCGTCGTCAGAAATGCGCAGGATCTCGACGAGTTGTTGCTCGGTGAGTCCAACTCCCCGATCCAACACCTGCTCCCGGGCGATCTCAAGAATGGGAGCAACCGACTTCTCTCGGACGCTAACGGGCTCATCTCGAGTCGCGGATACAGCGGTCATTAGGGCTCCTTGGTACCGGGAGGAAGTGGTCCTGAACGGTGTTCAGTATAGTGACGTGTATGCCCGGCGAACGCACCACACCTCGTCGCGACCGGGAATCGGTGATTACTGCTGCACTCGCTCTGCTCGATGAGCACGGGCTGGCGGAACTCACCATGCGCCGACTGGCGGCCGCTCTCGATGTGCAACCCAGTGCCCTGTATTGGCACGTCACCAACAAACAGACCCTTCTTGCGGCACTTGCAGATCGCATACTCGGTCATGCCCGGCCCTCCCCCGCAGAAGACGTTGACTGGCGCACCGCGGCTGCCGCCGAGGCCGCAGCGATCCGGGACGCTCTGCTCGCGTATCGCGACGGAGCAGAAGTTGTTCTGAGCACCCGCGCTCTCGGACTCGGTGCCGAGGAAGCGCACCGACGCCTCACTGGAGCATTGCGTCGTGGTCACGATGCCGCAATCGCGGAGCTCGCGGCCACCGCACTTTTGCACCTTGTCTTGGGCGACGCAGCCCTTGTTCAGCAGCGTCTACAGGCGGACAGTCTCGGTGTCGTCACTCCCGCAGTCAGCTTGGATTCGGGAGATAGTTCAGACAGCGCTGCGGCATTCCGTCTCGGTGTCGACCTTCTGCTGAGCGGCCTCGAAAAAGGTGCACTAACAGGCCGCGACGGGGTCGGACCGCGTTAGATCGAACCACTTGGACGATGAGTCGTTGTCGAGTATTGTGACCGCAATGACGACAGTCGATTCCTCCTCAGGCCTTGTTCTGGCTGATCGAGTATTTCCGCGTCATCTCGCCGTTGATGTGGCGCTCGTGTTCTCAGGCACAGCGCTCGTCGCACTTTTCGCGCAGATAGCGATTCCGCTCAACCCTGTGCCGATAACCGGCCAGACCCTTGCCGTGCTTCTCGTCGGTGCCAGCCTTGGCTGGGCACGCGGCGTAATGGCGCTGGGGCTGTACGCGGCGGCGGGTATTGCCGGGCTGCCCGTCTTCTCCCCCAACGCCGACGGCTCCCACAGTGTCGGGTTCAGCGTGATTACCGGCCCGAAAGGCGGGTACATCATCGGGTTTATTCTGTCGGTCGCGCTCGTCGGCTGGCTGTCCGAACGTCAGTGGGACCGGAAGATTTTCAAAGCCCTCGCCACTTGTGCCGGCGGGACGGTTGTGACATTTCTCGTCGGTGTGTCATGGCTCTATGCCGTATTGAAGGCGGCGGGGCCGTCAATGTGGCGTGATGAACTCCATTACGACTCCGTGTTCGCCGCCACGATGGGTGCAGGCCTTCTCCCGTTTCTCCTGGGAGGCGTGGTCAAGGCCGCTATTGCCGCAGTTCTGTTGCCGCTTGCCTGGATGGGCGCGAACAGGCTGAAGGAACGCGAGTAGTTACTTCGTTAGATGCTGAAGCCAATCGCGCGCATCATGTCGCGACCGTCGTCGGTTATGCGCTCGGGGCCCCACGGCGGCATCCACACCCAGTTGATGCGGAACCGTTCCACAAGTCCGTCAAGAGCTTGACCGGTCTGCTCTTCGATCACGTCGGTGAGAGGGCAGCCGGCTGAGGTGAGAGTCATCGAAATGATGAGTGCGTCGTTTTCGTCGTCCCACGCCAGGTCGTAGATCAGGCCGAGATCGACAATATTGACGCCGAGTTCGGGGTCGATAACGTCCTTCAGGCCATCTTCGATCGAGTCGAAGACCTTTGGGTCGAGTGCGGTGGGCATAAAACCAGGGTACGCGGTCGGCCCGGCTTACGCCGAGGCGCTCACATAGCGGTCGTAGCCTTCGTCTTCGAGACGATCGGCCAGCTCACGGCCGCCCTCTTCGGCGATTCGCCCATCGACAAACACGTGAACGAAGTCCGGCGAGATGTAGCGGAGGATCCGCGTGTAGTGGGTGATGAGAAGCACCCCAAGACCCAGAGTGCTGTGGGCGCGGTTCACACCCTCAGAAACGATCTTGAGCGCGTCGACGTCAAGACCCGAGTCGGTCTCGTCGAGCACAGCAAACTTGGGCTGCAGAAGCTCAAGCTGCAGGATCTCGTGGCGCTTCTTCTCACCGCCCGAGAATCCTTCGTTCACGTTGCGTGCCGCGAACTCAGGGTCCATGCGCAGATTCTTCATCGCCTCACGGACAGTTGTCGTCCAGCCGCGGATTGCGGGGGCCTCACCGTCGATCGCGGTCTTCGCGGTGCGAAGGAAGTTCGACACTGTGACGCCGGGGATCTCGACCGGGTACTGCATGGCCAGGAACAACCCGGCGCGAGCCCGCTCGTCGACGCTCATGTCGAGAACATCGGCTCCGTCGAGGGTTATCGATCCGCCGTCGACCTTGTAGCGCGGGTGGCCGGCGATCGTGTAGGCCAGTGTCGATTTACCTGAGCCGTTGGGGCCCATAACGGCATGAATCTCGCCCTCGTTGATCGTCAGGTCGACGCCCTTGAGGATCTGCTTCGTGCCCTGATCGGTCTCAATCGAGACTTTGAGGTCTTTGATTTCCAGTGTGGACATGGTGTTCGCAGTGCCTTTCACACAACCAGGCGGGTAGCCGGGTCGACGTAGACGGCGCCATCGATAACCTCGACGGCGAAAACAGGGACCGGCTCATAGGCCGGCAGGGTGAGCGGCTTACCGCTCGTGAGCTCGAACTTCGAGCCATGTGCCCAGCATTCGAGAGTGTCGTCTTCGACGAAGCCCTCACTCAGTGAGATATCGCCGTGGGTGCAGGTGTCTCCGAGCGCGTGAACAGCGCCTGCAGAGTCCATGACGACGGCAACGGCTATCCCGTCGACCATCACCTTCACGGCAGTCGAGGGTGAAAGCTCTGCAAGAGTGCAGACCTGGACGCCGCTCACGCGACGGCTCCGAGCTCGGCTTCTAACGCCCCCAGCAGACGCGCCTCGAGTTCGGGTTCACCGATCTTCTGCACGACCTCGGTCAGAAAGCCCAAGACGACCAGACGACGGGCCTCGTCTTCGGGAATGCCGCGAGCTTGCAGATAGAACAGGTGCTCGTCATCAAAACGACCGGTGGCACTCGCGTGACCGGCGCCTGCGATATCGCCTGTCTCAATCTCGAGGTTGGGGATCGAGTCGGCGCGCGTTCCCTCGCTGAGCACGAGGTTGCGGTTCTGTTCGTAGCTGTCCGTGCCGGGTGCGGTTTGCCCGATCAGCACATCGCCGATCCAGACTGTGTGCGCGCCCGCGCCGTTGAGCGCGCCCTTGTAGGTCACGCGGCTCTTCGAATCCGGAGCGTCATGGTGCACAAAGACCTGCTGTTCCAGGTGCTGACCGGCGTCGGCAAAGTACACGCCGAGCATCTCGACGTCGGACCCCTCTCCGGCAAGACGCGTGGAGGGGTTCACGCGCACGATGCTTCCGCCGAGCGAAATGACAATGTGCTTGAGGAATGCGTCGCGGTCAACACGCGCGAAATGACTCGCAAGATGGACACCGTCGGCATCCCATTCCTGCAGGCTCACGACGGTGAGGTGCGCGCCTTGGTCAACGATGACCTCGACATTTTCGGCCAGGCGGGCTGAACCTCGGCTGTCGAGGACCACGAGGCCGCGGCTGTTCGCCTTCGCATGCACGATCGTGTGCGCCCCGCGGGCTGCTGTGCCGAGAGTGCTGCGGGTGATGGTGAGCGAGCTCGTGGCCTCGCCTGAGACCGTCACTAGAAGCGCCTTCTCAAACGACGAGCGGGCATTTGCCGAGGCCCGATCCTCCGGCGTTCCAGCCGTGCCGACGAGGGGGTGCGTGCGATCGATCCATTCGACGTCGGTGCCCGCGACCTCGGGGTAGAGAACGGCATACGGTGAGCCGTCGAGCTCTCCGTCGATGAGGTCGCGGATCTTGTCCACCGGGGTGAACTTCCAGTTGACCTCGCGACCGGTCACCTCCGGAAAATCGGCGTGGATGTCTGAGGTGAAGCGCGCGGATCGGGTCTGGACGGGGACCGGGGCCGGGGACTTCGAGAGAACAGCGGTCATGCTCTAACCGACACTGCCTTCCATGCTCATCTCGATCAGCTTGTTCAGCTCGAGGGCGTACTCCATCGGCAGTTCGCGCGAAATGGGTTCAATGAATCCGCGGACGATCATGGCCATGGCCTCGTCTTCGGGCATGCCACGCGACTGCAGATAGAACAGCTGTTCTTCACTGACCCGCGAAACAGTGGCTTCGTGGCCGAGCTGAACGTCGTCGACGCGAATGTCGATGGCCGGGTAGGTGTCAGACCGCGAGATCGTGTCGACCAAAAGCGCGTCACAACGAACGGTGTTGGCGGAGTGGTGGGCGTTTGCGTCAACGCGGACCTCACCGCGATAGCCGGCACGGCCTCCCCCGCGTGCGATCGACTTGGACACGATCGACGAGGTTGTGTACGGCGCCATGTGGATCATCTTGGCGCCGGCGTCCTGGTGCTGGCCGGGTCCGGCAAATGCCACCGACAGAGTCTCGCCCTTGGCGTGCTCGCCCGCGAGATAGATGGACGGGTACTTCATCGTCACCTTGGAGCCGATGTTGCCGTCGATCCACTCCATGGTCGCTCCCTCGTGTGCGATCGCACGCTTGGTGACCAGGTTGTAGACGTTGTTCGACCAGTTCTGGATCGTCGTGTACCGCACTCGGGCGTTCTTCTTGACGATGATCTCGACGACGGCAGAATGCAGCGAGTCGCTCTTGTAGATAGGTGCCGTGCAGCCCTCGATGTAGTGAACGTACGAGCCCTCGTCGGCGATGATCAGCGTGCGCTCGAACTGGCCCATGTTCTCCGTGTTGATGCGGAAGTAAGCCTGCAGAGGGATCTCGACATGGACGCCCTTGGGCACGTAGACGAAGGAGCCGCCCGACCACACAGCAGAGTTGAGGGCGGCAAACTTGTTGTCGCCGGACGGGATCACCGTGCCGAAGTGCTCACGGAAGATCTCGGGGTGCTCTCGCATAGCCGTATCGGTGTCGAGGAAGATGACACCCTGCTCTTCGAGGTCTTCGCGGATCTGGTGGTAGACCACCTCGGACTCGTACTGCGCGGCGACGCCGGCGACCAGACGCTGGCGCTCTGCCTCGGGAATACCGAGCTTCTCGTACGTCGCCTTAATGTCTTCCGGCAGCTCTTCCCAGCTTGTCGCCTGCTTCTCGGTAGACCGGACGAAGTATTTGATGTTGTCGAAGTCGATGCCGCTGAGGTCGGCCCCCCACGAGGGCATGGGCTTCATGCCGAAGAGCTTGAGCGCCTTGAGGCGCATCTGCAGCATCCATTCCGGCTCGTTCTTGAGCGTCGAAATGTTACGCACGACGTCTTCGTTGATACCGCGGCGCGCAGTGGAG
The DNA here is from genome assembly GCA_035554115.1 of Pseudolysinimonas sp. Taxonomy (GTDB): domain Bacteria; phylum Actinomycetota; class Actinomycetes; order Actinomycetales; family Microbacteriaceae; genus CAXTSE01. Next base: position 149,011 of record DATMIW010000029.1, read on the forward strand.
CCGGCGACGTCGGAGTCGGACCAGCCGAATTCATACTGACCAAGGCCAGAAAGCTCGGGTCGGTCGATGAGCACATCAGACATGGGGCTTACCTCTTCTCCTGCCGAATCGAACCATTCCGCTCGTGACGGCATTCCAGGTTCGGCGATGTATCCATAAGGGCCCCATCGACCTCAGAACAGCAACCGCCTGAACCCTCCAATGCTACAGGGTGTTGGCAGCGTCCACGGGGTATGGGAGCGAATGGTCAGGAGATGCCGTCGCGCGAGTGCGGAAAAGTGTCGTGTCGACGTCGAGCAGAACCCGAAGCGCGCCCACCCACACGAGTGCCGCACCGAGCAAATGAAGGGCAACGAGGAGCTCGGGCAGGCCAATCAGAGACTGCACTCCCCCGATAAGCCCCTGGCCGAGCAGGATTGCGAGGAAAAAGACAGTGCGTCGCTGTCCGACCGCGGTGCCCTGCTGGCGGCGAAGGACTAGGAGAAGGATGACGGCGAGCACGATCACGACGATCGCCAGGCTCGCATGAACCCACACGACAAGGTGCCAATTGATGAGCTGCCCGCCCACGCTCATGCGCGGAACCTTGCTGCTGTCGCCGGAGTGCGGACCGGAGCCCGACACGATTGTCCCGACGACGACGAGAAGCAGCGTCGTTGCGGTCAATGCCCAGGCAAGGCGACGCCCCGCAGGAGCGGGCGCCGCCGCCACGGTGCTTGTCGATCGCGCTTTATGCCACGTCAGGGTCGCCGTTGCGAGCAAAGCCACGGCCATAACGAAATGCAGCGCCACGACCCACGGATTGAGGCCCGCGAGCACTGTGATTCCCCCGGCGACGGCGTTTGCCACTACGAGCCAGAACTGCGACCAGGCTAGGCGGGTGAGCATCCGGTCCCGCGGGCGCTGAAGGCGCGCAGCCACGATCGCCCAGCCGACAGCGATCACGAGCAAGCCCGTGAACATGCGGTTCGTCTGCTCGATCAGCAGGTGAATGGAGTCGGGAATCGGGACGATCACGGACGTTCCGTCGCAGGTGGGCCAGGTGGGGCATCCGAGACCTGATCCGGTGACGCGGACGATTCCACCGCCGAGGACGATCAGGACGCTCATGATGAGTGCCGCCTGGGTTGCCCAACGCAGGCCGCGCGTGCCGATCTGCCACCGTGAGGCGGCCCATCCGAGAGGAGTGCGCATTAGAACGGGATCGGGAGGTGCAGCAGTGGGTCAAGACCCACGGCGAGGAAGACCAAAGTGAGGTAAGTGATGCTGACATGGAAAACCCGCATGGGTTTGACAACTTCACCACGGATCGCGGTGGCGTACAGGCGATGTCCCTCAAGCAAGAACCAGGCGCCGCTCAGAGTTGCCACGACCGCGTACAGCACCCCCATCGAAGCGAGCGGGATCAGCAACAGCGAGCAGGCGATCGTCGCCCAGGTGTAGAGGATGATCTGCAACCCGACAGTGGTGCCGCCGCGCACAACGCCCAACATCGGCACGTGCACCGCTGCGTAGTCTTCGCGGTACTTCATCGACAGCGGCCAGTAGTGCGGCGGCGTCCACAGGAAGACAATGCCGAAGAGGATGATCGGTGCCCAGTCGAGGCTATTGGTGACGGCCGCCCATCCGATGAGCACGGGCATGCAGCCAGCTGCTCCTCCCCACACGATGTTCTGCGGGGTACGGCGTTTGAGAATTAGCGTGTAGATCAACACGTAGAAGAGAATCGCGACAAGTGAGAGCACCGCTGCAAGTGGCGTCGTGAAGATTGCCAGCCAGGCGATTGACGCCGCACCCACGATCCACGCGAAGACAAGAGCTTCTCGATCGCTCAAGGCGCCCGTGACGAGGGGGCGGTTCTGCGTGCGGGACATGACGCGGTCAATGTCGCGATCGATGTAGCAGTTGAAAGCGTTGGCGGAACCGGCCGACAGTGTGCCGCCGACGAGTGTCGCCAACACCAGCCAGATATTCGGGATGCCCCGCTCGGCGAGCACCATGACGGGAGCGGTGGTGACAAGCAGAAGCTCGATAACGCGCGGCTTAGTTAATGCGACATAAGCCCCGATTTTGCGGCGGAGCCCGAGCCGTTTCTGAACGGGCACGGTGGGGGTCGCGACGGCTCCCTGCATAGCTCCTCGATATCGGTGGCGGATCGCAAGCCAGTGTACGTGATTCGCTAGGATGGACATTCGTATCGGGTGTGGGTGATATTCCCCCGGTCGCCTCCTACCGAATCGTGAGTGGCCTGCGGTTCGCCGAACGAAAGGTCCATACGCACGTGGCACAACTCTCCTGGGATGACCTCGACAATCGAGCTGTGGATACGGCGAGGATTCTCGCCGCAGATGCGGTGGAGAAAGTCGGTAACGGCCACCCCGGTACTGCGATGAGCCTCGCTCCCCTGGCCTATTTGCTGTTCCAGAAGGTCATGCGCCGCGATCCGAGCGACAACGAATGGATCGGTCGCGACCGCTTCATTCTCTCGGCAGGGCACAGTTCGCTCACCCAGTATGTCCAGCTCTTCTTTGGTGGGTACGGACTCGAACTCGACGACCTGAAGGCGCTGCGCACCTGGGGGTCGAAGACTCCCGGTCATCCGGAATACGGACACACTGACGGGGTCGAGATCACAACCGGTCCCCTGGGTCAGGGCCTCGCCGCAGCTGTTGGTTTCGCCTATGCAGCTCGCTATGAGCGAGGGCTTTTTGACCCGGATGCCGCGGCCGGCACGAGCCCCTTCGATCACTTCATCTACACAATTGCCGGCGACGGCGACATCCAAGAAGGTGTGACGAGCGAGGCAGGTTCGCTCGCGGGTCACCAACAGCTCGGCAATCTGATCGCGTTCTACGACAGCAACCAGATCTCGATCGAAGACGACACCAACGTCGCCCTCAGCGAAGACGTGCGCACCCGGTACGAGGCCTACGGCTGGCATGTGCAGACCGTCGACTGGAAGAAGACCGGCGAATACCTCGAAGACGTCCACGAGTTGCATGCCGCTATCGAGGCGGCGCAGGGCGTGAACGATAAGCCGTCGCTCATCATCCTGCGGACAATCATCGGATGGCCGAGCCCGAAGAAGCAGAACACCGGCAAGATTCATGGATCGGCCCTGGGCGCCGAGGAACTCGCGGCTGTCAAAGAGGTGCTGGGCTTCGATCCCGCCGAGTCGTTCGTCGTCGCCGACGAGGTTCTCGCCCACACCCGCCTCGCCATTGAACGAGGAGCCGAGGCTCACGCCGCCTGGCAAGCCGATTTCGACGCCTGGGCTGTAGCAAACCCCGAGCGCAAGACCCTTCTCGATCGTGTCCTCAGCGGTGCACTGCCGGAGGGTGTGGATGCCGCGCTCCCGACATTCGAGGCCGGTACCGATGTGTCGACCCGTGCTGCAAGCGGCAAAGTGTTGAGTGCGCTCGGCCCGGTCATCCCGGAACTGTGGGGCGGTTCGGCCGACCTCGCCGAATCGAACAACACCACTATTGCGGGCGTGCCGTCGTTCATTCCGGCCGAACATTCCACGCACGAATGGTCGGGCAATGAATACGGCCGCACCCTACACTTCGGAATTCGCGAGCACGCGATGGGCGCGATCCTCAACGGCATCGTCCTGCACGGCAATACGCGTGCGTATGGGGGAACGTTCCTGATCTTCAGCGACTACATGCGCCCCGCAGTCCGGCTCGCAGCGCTGATGAAGGCTCCGGCCATCTACGTCTGGACTCACGACTCGGTCGCTCTGGGCGAAGACGGTCCCACCCATCAGCCCGTCGAACACCTCACGGTCCTGCGGGCAATCCCCGGGCTCGACATCGTGCGTCCTGCCGATGCCAATGAGGTATCTCAGGCCTGGAAGACCATCCTCGAACGCCGGAACGGCCCCGCGGGTATTGCACTCAGCAGGCAGAACCTGCCGGTCTTCGCGCGCGGAACCGGCGCAGCAGAAGGTGACACTCTCGCCGCTGCGTCTTACGTATCGAAGGGCGCCTATATCCTCGCCGAGGCGGAATCAGGAAGCCCCGATGTGATCCTGCTGGCGTCCGGGTCGGAGGTGCAGATAGCTCTCGAGGCACGTACGGTCCTGGCGGGCGAAGGCGTGCAGGCGCGGGTGGTGTCCGTACCGTGCCAGGAGTGGTTCGACGAGCAGGATGCCGCCTACCGCGAATCGGTGCTCCCCGCGTCCGTGGCAGCGCGTGTCTCCATCGAGGCGGGCCTCGCCCTCACCTGGGCGCCCTACCTCGGCGGACACGGTCGCAGCGTGTCGATCGAACACTTCGGAGCGTCCGCCGATTACAAGACTCTTTACCGCGAATTCGGAATGACAACCGAGGCTGCCGTACGCGCCGCCCACGACTCTCTCGCCGCGGTCGCGGCCTAACCCTCAGCAACGAAGGACATCACTCATGGCCAGCAAGACACAGGAACTCTCCGACCTCGGAGTCAGCATTTGGCTCGACGACCTGTCACGCACGCGAATTGAGTCGGGTGACCTTCAGCGTCTCATCGATGAGCGGAATGTCGTGGGGGTCACGACCAATCCGACGATCTTCGCGGGAGCGTTGGCGAACGGCGATGCATATAACGCACAGGTAGCCACCCTTGCGGCCGCGGGCACCGGGGTCGTCGACGCGGTTTTCGAAATCACCACTGACGATGTGCGTAACGCCAGCGCGATCTTCCGCCCCGTCTACGAAGCGTCGGGGCACGTCGACGGGCGGGTCTCGATCGAGGTCGAGCCGAGCCTCGCCAACGACGCGGCCGGGACCGTGGAAGAGGCGAAACGACTGTGGGCAAAGGTTGACAGCCCGAACGCCATGATCAAGATCCCTGCCACAGTTGAGGGACTTGAGGCGATTACCGAAACCATTGCGGCCGGTATTAGCGTCAATGTCACCCTGATCTTCAGTCTTGACCGTCATCGCGGGGTCATCAATGCGTACCTCGCCGGACTCGAGAAGGCTCAGGCTGCTGGGATCGACCTGTCGACGATCTCCTCGGTCGCGTCATTCTTCGTGTCGCGCGTCGACAGCGAAATCGACAAGCGCCTTGTCGCGATCGGCACGCCCGAGGCATTGGCCCTGAAGAGCAAGGCGGGTGTGGCAAACGCACAGCTTGCCTATGAGCTGTTCGAAAAGGAATTCGCAACGCCCCGCGCACAGGCCCTGCTCGCGGCAGGTGCGACGCTGCAGCGGCCGCTCTGGGCGTCGACCGGTGTGAAGGATCCGTCTCTTCCTGACACGCTTTACGTGACCGAGCTCGCGGTTTCTGGAGTCGTCAACACCATGCCCGAGAAGACGCTCGAGGCGACAGCAGACCATGCCCCGCTTCACGGAGACGCCGTTCGCGGGTCATACGCAGCAGCACAGCAGGTGCTCGATGACCTTGCCGCAGTGGGGGTCGATTATGACGATGTGACTGCGCTTCTCGAACGGGAGGGCGTTGAGAAGTTCATCGCCTCATGGGACGAACTCCTGGAGACGGTCACAGCAGCACTCGAGGCCGCAAAATGACCGTCACTGTCGCGGTTCGCGGCGCTGCCGCCGAGGCCGTTGAGCGTCTGGTCCCCCAGCTGATCAATGACGGAATTGCCGGTCGCATTACCTCCCAGGACCCGTCCGTGTGGGGGCCCGAAGCCGAGGCCGAGGCGGCCATTCGCCTGGGCTGGACCGAGGCGGTCGCGATCAGCGACGGGCTGGTGGACGACATCCTGACCTTGCGTGATGAGCTGCGCGAGGGCGGTGTCACGCATATTGTTCTCGGCGGTATGGGCGGCTCATCGCTCGCACCCGAGGTCATCACCCGCACCTATGGCGTGCGACTCACGGTTTTGGACGCGACCGACCCCGCACAGGTGCGGGCGGCGATCGCTGACCGACTGTCTCAGACGGCCGTCGTGATCTCATCGAAATCGGGCAGCACCGTCGAAACGGACAGCCAGAAGCGCGTCTACGAAAAGGCCTTCCGCGAGGCGGGCATTGAGCCGACCGAACGGATAATCGTTGTCACCGATCCCGGGTCGCCACTCGATACCGCAGCTCGTGCAGAGGGATATCGGGTGTTCAACGCCGACCCGAATGTGGGGGGACGCTATTCGGCACTCACCGCCTTTGGCCTGGTGCCGAGCGGCTTGGCAGGCGTCGACATCCGTGAGCTGCTAGATGAAGCCGAAGCGGTCTCGCTTGAACTGGCGCTCGATACCGCGCACAATCCCGGTCTCATTCTCGGGGCCGCCATTGCAGGCACGCGGCCGCTGCGCGACAAGCTTGCGATAGTTGCCGACGGCACGCATATTGTCGGCTTCGCCGACTGGGCTGAGCAGCTTATTGCCGAATCGACAGGTAAGAGCGGCAAAGGCCTCCTTCCCGTCGTGCTCGACGTCGATGCGCCCGAGCTCGACCTCGATCTTCCCGACCTGCAAGTCGCGCGCATCGTCAAGAACGAACGGGCTACGCATGAGGTCGGCGCCGACGAGATCGAGGTGTCGGGTTCCCTCGGGGGGCAGCTTCTCGTATGGGAATATGCGACGGCGATTGCCGGCTATCTGCTGGGGATCGACCCCTTCAACCAGCCAGACGTCGAATCCGCCAAGATCGCAACTCGCGGACTTCTCGACGACCGCCCTGATCCGGCGGCACCGGATTTCACTGTTGACGGAATCGACGTACGCATTACGGGACCCCTCAGCGTCCCAGAGCCGACACTGGAGAGTGCGCTGAAGGCTCTTCTCGCGGCCCTTCCGGACGACGGCTACCTTGCGATCCAGGCCTATCTCGATCGAGTCGGCACACCTCAGGCGGCCGAACTGCGCAATGTTCTGGCCTCCGCGGCGCGGCGACCCGTCACATTTGGATGGGGCCCACGCTTCCTGCACTCCACCGGCCAGTTCCATAAGGGCGGGCCTGCAACAGGCGTGTTCCTTCAGCTCGTCGATGCGGGCGCCGAGGATCTCGAGATTCCCGACCGCCCCTTCACCTTCGGACAGCTCCTTGCAGCCCAAGCGGCGGGAGACGCCTCAGTTCTCGCCGAGCACGGGCGGCCGGTGCTGACGCTGACGCTCCACGATCCGACTTCGGGGCTCGCTGCGATCCGGCGTGCGATCGGCTGACCGTGCCCGTCGAAATCACCGCGGAGTCCAATCCCCTTCGCTCGCCCAGCGACCGGCGACTCAACCGGATCGCCGGCCCCAGCGGGCTCATCATTTTCGGCGTCACTGGTGACCTGTCACGCAAGAAGCTGATGCCGGCTGTGTACGACCTCGCCAACCGCGGGCTGCTGCCGCCGGGTTTCGGTCTGATCGGCTTCGCCCGACGTGACTGGGATGATCAGGACTTCGAGAAGGTTGTCTATGACGCCATCAAAGAGAACGCGCGCACCGAGTTCCACGAGGACGTCTGGCGGCAGCTCAAAGCCGGAATCCGTTTCGTTCAGGGAGAGTTCGACGACGACGCGGCGTTCGACACGCTGAAGAAGACCCTCGCCGACTTGGACCGGGAACGCGGCACCATGGGCAACCACGCCTTCTACCTGTCGATTCCCCCCAAATCCTTTCCCCAAGTCACCGAGCAGCTTCGCCGTTCCGGCCTTGCCGAACCGGCCGACGGCCAGTGGCGCCGCGTTGTCATCGAGAAGCCGTTTGGTTCCGACCTCGCTTCGGCGCGCAAGCTCAACGATGTTGTCGAATCGGTGTTTCCGCCCGACAGCGTGTTCCGCATCGACCACTACCTGGGCAAAGAGACGGTACAGAACATTCTGGCGCTGCGCTTCGCCAACCAGCTCTATGAGCCGATCTGGAATGCCAACTACGTGGATCACGTCCAGATCACGATGGCCGAAGACATCGGTGTGGGCGGCCGGGCCGGCTACTACGACGGGATCGGCGCCGCACGCGATGTGATCCAGAATCACCTGCTGCAGCTTCTCGCCCTCACCGCGATGGAAGAGCCCGTCTCGTTTGAGGCCGCTGATCTGCGCGCCGAAAAGGAGAAGGTTTTGTCGGCCGTGAAGGTCCCCGACGATCTATCCGAAGCGTCGGCACGCGGGCAGTATTCCGGTGGGTGGCAGGGTGGCGAGGCCGTTTTGGGCTTTCTCGAAGAAGAGGGGATGAACCCCGCCTCGCATACCGAGACCTACGCCGCGCTGCGACTCAACATCAATACCCGCCGATGGGCCGGAGTGCCCTTCTATCTGCGCGCGGGAAAGCGCCTGGGCCGGCGGGTGACGGAAATTGCCGTCGTGTTCAAGCGAGCTCCGCAGTATCTGTTCGCCGAAAGCCAGATGTCTACGCTGGGCCAGAACGCTTTGGTCATTCGGGTGCAGCCCGATGAGGGCGTGACGATTCGCTTTGGTTCTAAAGTGCCCGGCGCCGGTATGCAGGTGCGTGACGTGACGATGGACTTCGGCTATGGTCACGCCTTCACAGAAGCCAGCCCCGAGGCATATGAACGGCTGATTCTCGACGTGCTGCTCGGGGATCCCCCGCTTTTTCCCCGCCATGAAGAGGTGGAGCTGAGTTGGAAAATTCTCGACCCGATCGAGAACTACTGGGAGACTCTGGGCCGGCCCGAGCAGTATCGACCGGGCACCTGGGGGCCGGCATCGGCCGACCAACTTTTGGCGCGCGACGGCCGCACGTGGCGACGGCCCTAAGAGAGGCACCCCATGATCGTTGATCTCCCCGAAACCACGACGAGCGCTGTATCGAAGGCGCTGGTCAAGATTCGCGAAGAGGGTGGAGCCGTTGCTCTCGGACGCGTGCTCACGCTTGTCATCGCCGCCCCACTCGGTGATGAAGAGGAAGCGATTGAGGCCGCCAACGACGCGTCGCGCGAGCATCCGATGCGCGTCATCGTGTTGTCGAAGCATCCCGATGGTCCGAAGCGCGAAGCTGCCCGCCTTGATGCGCAGATCCGAGTTGGCGGTGACGCGGGGGCGAGCGAAGTCATCCTGCTGCGGGCATATGGCGACACGGGCACCGATGAGGAAGGCCTCGTCACGGGGCTTTTACTTCCTGACGCACCTGTTGTGGTCTGGTGGCCCAAATTCGCGCCGTCGAGCCCGAGTACCTCGCCTTTGGGCAAAATAGCGCAGCGGCGGATCACAGATGCCGCGGCGGCCGCAAACCCGCTGCAGGCGCTCCAAAGCCTGGGCGCCCACTATGCACCGGGAGATACGGACTTCGCCTGGACTCGGCTGACGCTCTGGCGAGCTCAACTCGCTGCCGTCCTCGATCAGCCACCCTTCGAGCCGGTCACCGCGGTCGAGGTCAGCGGTTCCTCAGATTCTCCGTCGACAGAACTGCTCGCTGCATGGTTGCAGCACCAGTTGCAGGTCAAAGTGGATCTCGAGATCACGGCTCCGGGAAGCGTGAGCGGCATCCATGGCGTTCGGCTTCACCGCGCGTCGGGGGTGATCGATCTCGAGCGTCATCAACCGGCAATCGCGACCCTTACCCAACCGAATCAGCCACGGCACGATATTTCGCTTCCCCGGCGCAGCCTGCGCGACTGTCTTGCTGAAGAGCTGCGCCGCCTCGACCCCGATGACCTTTTTGGAGAAGTGGTGAAGATCGGGCTGAAGGCACTCGGCACACCGATCACAGGGAGTGCGCCGCGTGCGCGGAAATCCGCGGAACACGCGTGACACCGCTACCCATCCTTCGCGTCTATCGCGATTCTGCAGAGGTCGCCACTGCGGTCGCCGACCAGTTCTTCGACGTACTAACCTCGGTTCTCGCCGAGGGATCCGACTCCGTGGCTCATATTTCCCTCACCGGGGGAACTATGGGGGGCAAGGTCTTGCGAGAGGTCGCAGAATCATCGCGACGGAGCGACATCGACTGGTCTCGCGTGCACTTCTGGTGGAGTGACGAGCGTTATCTCCTTCTCGGCGATCCGGACCGCAACGAAACTCAGTCGAGGGAGGCGCTTCTCGACGAGCTGCGGCTCAGCGAGGCCCAGATCCATGGGATGCCCGCGCTCGGTGCTGATCCGTCACTTGAGGATGCAGCCCACAGCTACCGGGACGAACTCGCGGTCTTCTCAGTCAAGGATCACGCCTGGCCGCGCTTCGACATCCTGCTGCTCGGGGTGGGAGGCGACGGCCACATTGCTTCGCTCTTCCCCGGTCATGCATTGCTTCACGACACCGAGCACATTGTGCTGGCCGAGGCTGATTCTCCGAAGCCGCCGAGCGCGCGGATCACTCTGACGCTGCCGGTCATCAACTCCGCCGATCGCATCTGGTGCGTGCTGACAGGGGCCGACAAGGCTCATGCGCTACAGAGTGCTCTGTCCGGAGGGGACGTTGACGAAACCCCGGCTGCGGGCGTTCGTGCTCGACTCGAAACCGTCTTCTTCGCTGACAACGCGGCCGCAGAGGCCCTAGCTACCGAGTAAGGGTGCCTCGGCGTGCCCTGAGCTGGTCGAGGGCCTCGGCGAGCAGCTGCTGGCCCTCTTCTTCGCTCCGACGCTCTTTCACATAGGCGAGGTGCGTCTTGTACGGCTCCATCTTGGCAAGCTGAGGCGGATTTTCCTTGTCGCGCCCAGCGGGCAAGCCCGAGTTCGGGCTGTCGATGGTCTCGGGTATTTCTTCGTCCGGAAGGTTCGCTGCGAAGTAGCGGACCGTTTCGTTGCCGAGGGCATCCCAGTACGACACCGAGATGCGATCGGCGTGGTACCCACGGTCCTGTTCGCCCATGGGGCCGGATCCGACCCGTGAACCTCGGATCGCGCTGCCGCCTGAAGCCATCGGTGTCCTCCTGCTGTCTGCTGTGACGTGGAATGCGGCGCTACGCGCCGGAGCTGAATTTGATAAGAAGGCCGAGCACAATGATGCACGCGACCCAGACGAGGCCCAAGATGACGGTGATGCGATTGAGATTGCGCTCCGCGACTCCTGATGCACCAAGGTTGGAGGTTACGCCACCGCCGAACATGTCAGAAAGACCTCCGCCTCGTCCCCGATGAAGCAGGATCAGAAGCGTCAGCAGGAGACTCGTGATGCCGAGAACAACCTGCACGATGACCTGGAGGATATCCACGGTACCGAACCCTTTCGTCTGGCCGACGGCCATCGTTCAGTATAGGCGAGCGTTTAGGTGCCGACGTGCTTTTGGTACCTGACGATGCTCGCGAACTCATCGGTCTTGAGGCTGGCACCGCCGACGAGCGCGCCATCGATGTCTGACTCGCGCATGAACCCGGCGATGTTGCCCGATGCGACGGAACCGCCGTAGAGAATGCGGGATGCAGCCGCGGCCTCGTCGCCGAGAACTTCGGCAATGGTGCGCCGGAGGGCGGCACAAACCTGTTGCGCCTGGTCAGAGGTCGCGGCCTTGCCGGATCCTATCGCCCAGACCGGTTCGTAGGCGACAACAATTTCCTGCCCGCGGACGGCGCCCTCAAGAGCGGCACCAAGCTGTTCAACCGGGACGGCGCTCGGGCCGCGCTCCTCCAGGTCTGCTGCGGTCTCACCGACACAAATCACCGGCACAAGACCATGGCGGTGCGCTGCGGCGACCTTTGCGGCGATATCGCTATTCGACTCGGCGTGATACTGACGTCGCTCCGAATGTCCGACGATCACATAGCGCGCGTCGAGCGCGGCAAGAAAGCTGCCCGACACCTCACCGGTGTACGCCCCGGAGTCGTGGGCCGACACATCCTGTGCGCCGTACACGAGCGGGAGCTCGTCGGCATTTATCAGGGTTTGCACGCTGCGGAGGTCGGTAAACGGCGGAAAGATCGCCACCTCGACTGAGGACGTGTCGTGGCCGGCGTCTTTGAGCGTCCAGGCGAGCTTTTGCACAAAAGCAATCGACTGCAAGTGGTCGAGGTTCATCTTCCAGTTGCCGGCGATGAGGGGGGTGCGTGCTGCTACTGCCATCCGAGAGCCTCCAGGCCGGGCAGGCGGGCGCCCTCAAGGAATTCGAGGCTCGCTCCCCCGCCTGTTGAAATATGACCGAACTGGTCGTCGGTGAATCCGAGCTGGCGCACGGCGGCAGCCGAGTCGCCGCCACCCACAACCGCGAGGCCAGACACCTTGGTGAGCGCTTCAGCGACGGTACGTGTTCCCCCGGCAAAAGGTGCGAGCTCGAAGACGCCCATGGGTCCGTTCCAGAACACTGTCGAAGACTCTTCGATGATCGACGCAAAATGGGCCGCGGTCTCGGGACCGATGTCGAGGCCCAGACCCGCGGATCCCCACGGAGTGTCTTCGATGGCGTCGGCGCGAGCGACCTGGTATTCAGCATCGGCACCAAATTTCGAGGCCACGACAACGTCGGTAGGCACCACGATGCGGACGCCGAGGCGATCGGCCTCCGCGAGGTAGCCGCGGACTGTCTCGATCTGGTCTTCTTCGAGCAGGCTGGATCCGACACGGTGACCCTGGGCCGCAAGGAAGGTGAAAAGCATCCCGCCACCGATAAGCAGGGTGTCAACGCGTGACAGCAGGTGTCCTATGACGCCAAGTTTGTCGCTGACTTTGGACCCCCCGAGCACGACCGTGTACGGGCGCACAGGGGAATTCGTCAGGCGATCAAGGACGGCGAGCTCATCAGCGACCACCAAGCCCGCGGCGCTGGGCAGCGTCTGTTCAAGCTCGACGACGCTTGCCTGCACCCGATGCACAACACCGAATCCGTCAGACACCACCACGTCGCCGAGTTCGGCGAGCTGGGCTGCGAACGTTGCGCGATCAGCCGCGGATTTGGATGTCTCCTCCGCGTGGAATCTCAGATTCTCAAGCAGGACAACGCCCGGTCCGTCAATTGAGTCCACCGCAGCACGCGCCACCGGACCGACACAGTCGCCAGCGAATGTGACGTGTTGGCCGAGAAGCTCTTCTAGTCGCGTTGCCACAGGAGCGAGGCTTGCGGCGGGATCTGGTGAAGCTGCTGGACGCCCGAGGTGCGACAGCACGACAACCTTTGCCCCGGCACCGAGAAGCGCCCTGATTGTCGGAACCGCAGCGCGAATCCGACCGTCATCGGTGATTGACGCACCGTCGAGCGGAACATTGAGGTCGGCGCGAAGCAGAACCGTCAACCCCGAGAGCTCGCCGAGGCTTTCGATGGTACGCAGAGGCATAGTGCAGTCCCGACGGCGCTAGAGGCGCGCGCCGACGTACTCGGTCACATCGACGAGACGGTTCGAGTAACCCCACTCGTTGTCGTACCACGAGGCAACTTTCACCTGGTCGCCAATCACCTTCGTGAGCTTCGCATCAAAGATCGACGAGTGCGGGTCGCCGACGATGTCGCTCGACACGATCTCGTCTTCGGTGTACTTGAGAATGCCCTTCAGCGGGCCCTCAGCTGCTGCCTTGTATGCGGCGTTAACCGACTCAACGGTGACGTGCTTGGTCGCCGTGACCGTGAGGTCGGTTATGGAGCCGGTGATCACGGGAACGCGCAAGGCGTAGCCGTCGAGCTTCCCGACGAGTTCGGGGATGACCAGTCCGAGCGCCTTGGCCGCACCGGTCGAGGTGGGGATGATGTTGGCGGCGGCGGCGCGGGCGCGACGAAGGTCGCTGTGCGGGCCATCCTGCAGGTTCTGGTCGGCGGTGTACGCGTGGACAGTGGTCATGAGACCGCGCTCAATGCCGAAGGTCTCGAGGAAGACCTTTGCGAGAGGCGCGAGGCAGTTGGTCGTGCATGAGGCATTCGAGATGATCGTGTGAATGGCGGGGTCGTAGGTGCCCTCGTTGACGCCGAGCACGAGTGTCGCGACATCATCGCCTGTTGCCGGAGCGGAGATGACGACCTTTTTGGCGCCCGCCGTGATGTGCTTGTTGGCATCCACGGATTTGGTGAAGCGACCGGTGGACTCGATCACGATGTCGACGCCCAGCTCGCCCCAGGGCAGATCGGCAGGGTCGCGCTCAGCAAGCACCTTGATTGCCACACCATCGACGATGATCTGGGTGTCGTCGTAGCTGACCTCGGCGTTGAGGCGGCCCGTGATGGAGTCGTACTTCAAAAGGTGCGCGAGGGTCTTGGTGTCTGTGAGGTCGTTGACCGCCACGATCTCCAGCTCGCTGCCCTTGGCAAGCGCCGCGCGAAAGAAGTTGCGACCGATGCGGCCGAATCCGTTGATGCCGATCTTGACGGGCACGTTTCTCCTTGGATGATGGCGCTCTGCGCGCCGATTGTGGGGGTGTATGAAGTCGGAGTCAGATACTGACGAGGCGGCGGCCGGGATTCACACCCGGCCGCAAGCCTCATCAACGTTATCAGCCGGGCCGTACCCGGCGGAGCGGTCTAGCCGCGCGCGGCGGCGAAGCGCTCGGCGGCGTTGGCCCAGTTGGCGATGTTCCAGAAGGCCTTCACATAATCGGCCTTGACGTTGACATAGTCGAGGTAGAACGCGTGCTCCCACATATCCAGCTGGAGGATCGGTGTCGTGGTCTGCGGGGTGTTGGCCTGCTGGTCGTACAGCTGCTCGATGATGAGCTGCCCGCCGACGGAATCCCATGCGAGGACTCCCCATCCCGAGCCCTGTAGGCCAAGGGACGCGGCGCTGAAGTGCGCCTGGAACTTGTCGAAGGATCCGAAGCTGTCGTCGATCGCGGCCGCCAGCTCTCCCTCGGGCTTGTCGCCACCGTCGGGGCTGAGGTTCTCCCAGAAGATGGAGTGGTTCACGTGGCCGCCCAGGTGGAAGGCAAGGTCCTTCGAGAACTGGTTAACCTTGCTGAAATCGCCGGTCTCGCGTGCTTCGGCGAGCTTGTCGAGAGCGGTGTTCGCGCCGGCGACATACGCGGCGTGATGCTTGTCGTGGTGCAGCTCCATAATGCGTGCGCTGATGTGCGGTTCGAGGGCGGCAAAGTCGTATTTCAGTTCCGGCAGAGTGTAAACAGCCATCGGTCTCTCTTCTCCTTGCATTTGGATCCCGCACCTTGAAGGTCGGGCGGGCGACATGTTCAGTCTATTTGCGACAACCGCACGAGGAGCTTGGAGCTTCCCGTCAGCTTGCTATTCGTCGAACCCCGGCGGCAGTCCCGCGTCGGTGCCGGGAATTCCGGCGTCAGAGGCGGCCTTGTCGGCCATCGCGAGCAACCGGCGAATGCGCCCCGCCACGGCGTCCTTTGTCATGGGCGGATCGGCGTGATGGCCGAGTTCGTCGAGGCTCGCGTCGCGGTGATCGAGGCGGAGGCGACCCGCGTATCGAAGGTGTTCGGGCACCTCATCGCCAAGAATCTCGAGCGCTCGCTCGACGCGCGCACACGCTGCCACGGCGGCCTGGGCGCTACGCCGCAGGTTCGCGTCGTCGAAGTTGACCAAGCGATTTGCTGTTGCGCGCACCTCGCGGCGCTGACGCATGTCCTCCCACGCCGAGACGCTCGTCACAGCGCCCATCAGGCGCAGCATGCCCGCAATGGCGTCACCATCGCGGATCACGACGCGGTGGACCCCGCGGACCTCGCGTGCTTTGGCCACGATCTTCAATCGGCCGGCAGCTCCGACAAGAGCCATGGCGGCCTCATTGCCGGGACAGGTGACTTCGAGGGCGGCGGATCGCCCAGGGTCCGTCAATGAGCCGTGAGCAAGGAAGGCACCTCGCCACACGGCGGCGAGTTCTTCACGGGATCCGGTGGTGAGCCGATTGGGGAGGCCTCGAACGGGGCGGCGGCGAGCATCGAGCAGACCGGTTTGGCGCGCGAGGGTTTCACCACCCTCCATAACGCGTACGAGGTAGGTACTGGAGCGGCGGACGTTGCTGCCGGAAATAACCGATACCTCGCTGCGGACCCCATAGATCTCGGCAAGATCTTTGCGAAGCCGACGCGCGATCTGCGGTGACTCCAGCTCGGCTTCGACGGCGATCCGGTGCGAAATGATGTGCAGGCCACCCGAAAAGCGCAGGAGCGTCGCCAATTCTGCGGCTCGTACTGTCGTCTTGCCGATCTCGACCGAAGCCAGTTCTTCTTTGACGTCAGCGGTCAATGACACGCAGTGCTCCTCGAGGTCATTCGCGACCGAGATCGCGGTGTTTCACATGGACGGTAACGCCGGGAAGCGAGCTGATGTGGTGCCCCAATTCTTCGGCAATGGCGACCGAGCGATGCTTTCCCCCTGTGCAGCCCACAGCGATCGTAGCGTGCCGCTTGTTCTCGCGACCGTACCCGGCGAAGACGGGCGCTAGCGCCGAGGTGTATCCGGAGACGAACTCCTCGACACCTTCTTGTGAGAGCACATAGCTGCGCACAGCGTCGTCGAGGCCGTTCTGGCCGCTGAGTTCCGGTATCCAGAACGGGTTCGGTACGAACCGGCAGTCGACAACAAGGTCGGCGTCAGACGGGAGGCCGAACTTGAAGCCGAAGCTCATGACCGTCACGCGTGTGGCGGTCTCTGATTCCTCGGCGAACAGCTCCTGCACAGCAGTGGCAAGCTGGTGAATGTTGAGATCAGAGGTGTCGATGACCATGTCACTCTGCTCGCGCAGAAGCGAGATCCGCGAGCGTTCGGCAGAGATCCCGTCGAGGAGCGTACCGTCGCCCTGAAGTGGATGTGGGCGCCGTACCTGCTCGAAACGCCGCACCAATACTGCGTCGGTGGCATCGAGAAACAGGATGCGCACCGTGGCGTTTGTGCGGACGGAATCGAGTTCTTTCTCGAGGTCAGCAAAAAGCTTGCCGCCTCGGACATCGACCATGGCGGCGACTTTCGGAAAGGCGTCTCCGGAATGCCCCGCCAGGTCCACAAGCGGTCGCAGCATTTGCGGAGGGAGATTATCGACGACGTACCAGCCGAGATCTTCGAGAGCGTTACCGACAGTTGATCGTCCGGCTCCTGACATGCCCGTGACGATGAGCACCTCACGGTCTGGCGGAGCGGAATCCTGCGGTGCTGCCTCGACTGCGCTCATGGGGTCGCTGGCTCCTCGGTGGGCGGGTCGTCGGCCGTCTCCACATCGGCGGTCGTGGGGTTCAGCTTAGCGACGATGGCCTGGGCGAGAGCCGGTCCGATTCCCGCTACTCCCCCGATATCAGCAGCTTCTGCGGCCCGAAGTCGTGCGACCGAGCCGAAATGAGTGAGCAACAGTTTGACGCGTTTCGGCCCCAGACCCGGAACTTCGGACAGCACCGATGAGATATCGGCCTTGCGCTTCTGCCGCTGGAACGTGATGGCAAAACGGTGTGCTTCGTCGCGGATCCGCTGCATGAGGAACAACGCCTCACTGTTGCGGGCGAGGATCACCGGGAAGTCCGCATCAGGCAACCAGATCTCTTCGAGACGCTTGGCCAGTCCACATACGGGAATGTCAACACCGGCATCCCTTAGGGCGCGTTGTGCCGCCGCCACCTGAGGCTGACCACCATCCACGATGATGAGCCCTGGTCGGTAGGCGAAGCGACGACGCTTGGGAGCCACAACGGGTTCGTCAGGATTGTCGCCGTCGCCCGCGCCGCTGTCTACCGGAGCGTCGTCGCGGTCGAGGTGGGCCAGACGTCGGGTCAGGACCTGGTAGAGAGCTTCGGTGTCATCCGCGTATTCGGCGATCGCGAACTTGCGGTACGCGTTCTTGACGGGCATGCCATCTTCGAAGACCACCATGGACGCCACGATGTTGGTGCCAGACAGGTGGGAAATGTCGTAGCACTCCATGCGAAGAGGGGCGTCGTCAAGATCGAGTGCGTCCTGCAGATCGGTGAGGGCCTGGGACCGAGAAACATAGTCGCTCGCACGACGGGTCTTGTAGAGCATGAGCGATTGCCGAGCGTTCAGGGTGGCCATTTCGAGAACCTTGGCCTTGTCGCCGCGCTGCGCCGTGCGCAGTTCGACCCCTCCACCGCGCGGCCGCATCCCGGCCAACCAGGCTTCAAGGGCGGTCGCGTCGTCAGGTCGCGCCGGGACGATGATCTCCCGTGGCGGTGGTTCGTTTTCGTAGGCAGTTTCGATGACCGACTCGACGAGCTCGCCGAGGCTGACATCGAGTTCGGTATCGACAACCCAGCTGCGGACACCCCGGATCCGACCTCCTCGAACAACAAACTGTTGGACCGCAGCCGCGAGCTCGTCTTGGTCGATGCCAAAGACATCCGCGTCGACTCCGTCGGATAGCACTACCGCGCTCTTTTCAAGGACGTTCTCGAGCGCGGAAACCCGGTCGCGCAGAACGGCTGCCCGCTCGAAGTCCAGGGCGGCCGAGGCCTCTTTCATCTGACGCTGAAGTCCCGTGATGATGCTCCGGTCGTGGCTGGTCATGAACGCCACAAACTGGTCGACCATCGCTCGGTGTTCAGCGATAGTGACTTTCTGAGAACAGGGCCCACCGCAGCGACCGATTTGACCAGGAAAACAGGCGCGGCCCGTGGCCATCGCCTTTGCGTAGCTCGAATCCGAGCAGGTGCGGATGGGGAAGGCCTTGACCATCAATTCCATGGTTTCGCGTACGGCCCACACTTTCGGATACGGACCGAAATAGCGCGCGCCGGGAATCTTGCGGTTGCGGGTCACCATGACACGCGGAGCCTCGTCGGCCATCGTCAGGGCCATGAACGGATAGCTCTTGTCGTCGCGGAACTTGACGTTGTAGGGAGGCGTGAACTCCTTGATCCAGGTGTACTCGAGCTGCAGTGCCTCGAGGTCGCTCCCGACTGTCGTCCATTCAACGGCCGACGCCGCAAGCACCATGTGGCGGGTGCGTTCGTGCAAACTACGCAGCGGTTGAAAATAGTTGCTCAGCCGTTGCCGAAGGTTGATCGCCTTACCGACATAGAGCACCCGCCCTGTCGAATCGGAGAAACGATAGACGCCGGGATCGGTCGGGATCTCTCCCGCGCGCGGTTTCCAGCTCAGGGCATCGGTTCGCTCGGGTCTCGCCATCAACTCGCCTTGCGACGACCCTGACCGGCGTCTTCTGCCTCAAATAGTTCGCGCAGGAAATGCCCGGTGTGACTGGCCTCCACCTTGGCGATCTTCTCCGGCGTGCCCACGGCAAGGACCTGACCGCCTCCCGACCCACCCTCGGGGCCGAGATCGATGACCCAGTCGGCGCTCTTGATCACGTCGAGGCTGTGTTCGATGACGATAACCGTGTTGCCCTTGTCGACAAGGCCGTTCAACACAAGAAGGAGCTTGCGCACGTCTTCGAAGTGAAGCCCCGTTGTCGGCTCGTCGAGCACGTAAATGCTCCGGCCGTTGGAGCGCTTCTGCAGCTCGGTCGCCAGCTTCACGCGCTGGGCTTCACCGCCGGAGAGGGTGGTGGCACTCTGACCCAGACGCACATACCCGAGGCCCACCTCTACGAGCGTTTTCAGATATCTATGAATCGACGTGATCGGCTCGAAGAATTCGGCGGCGACCGCGATGGGCATGTCCAATACCTGGGCAATGTTCTTGCCTTTGTAGTGCACCTGCAGGGTGTCGCGGTTGTATCGCGCCCCGTCGCAGACCTCGCATGCGACGTATACGTCGGGGAGGAAGTTCATCTCGATCTTGATCGTGCCGTCGCCCGAACAGTTCTCGCAGCGGCCGCCCTTGACGTTGAAACTGAACCTGCCCGGCTGATATCCGCGGGCCTTGGCTTCCATGGTCTCCGCGAAGAGAGTACGGATGCGATCGAAGACGCCCGTGTAGGTCGCCGGGTTGGACCGCGGTGTGCGACCGATGGGCGCTTGATCCACATGAACGACCTTGTCGAGATGTTCGAGGCCTGTGACGCGCTTGTGCTTGCCGGGCACCTGCCGTGCACCGTTGAGTTGATTGGCCAAGACCTTATAGAGGATCTCGTTGATCAGACTCGACTTGCCCGACCCGCTCACTCCTGTGACGGCGACGAAGGCACCCAGGGGGAACTTCACCGTAATGTTTTGCAGATTGTTGGACTGAGCCCCCTCGACAACAACCTGGCGTGAGCTGTCAACTTTGCGCCGCGTGTTCGGAGTCTCGATCGAGCGGCGACCGGACAGATAATCCCCGGTCATTGAGCGATGGTTTTCAAGAAGGCCCGAATACGACCCGGAATGCACAACCTCGCCCCCGTGCTCCCCCGCTCCCGGACCGATGTCGACGACCCAGTCGGCCGTGCGAATCGTGTCCTCATCGTGCTCGACGACGATGAGGGTGTTGCCCAGATCTCGCAGCTTCACGAGAGTGTCGATGAGGCGACGATTGTCGCGTTGGTGAAGGCCGATTGACGGCTCGTCGAGCACATATAGGACCCCGGTGAGTCCGGAGCCGATCTGTGTGGCGAGGCGGATGCGCTGGGCTTCGCCGCCCGAGAGCGTGGCCGCTGCGCGCGCCATGGTCAGGTAGCTGAGACCGACTTCGAGCAGGAACTCGAGCCGAAGCCTGATCTCTCGGAGGACCTGCGCGGCGATAGTTGCTTCGCGCTGGGTTAATTGGATCTCGTTCATGAAGGCATAGGCGTTCTCGAGGCTGAGTTCGCCAATGGCCGAAATACTGTGCCCATTCACGTGGACGGCAAGGACCTCGGGCTTGAGGCGCTGGCCGTCGCACACAGGGCACGGGATCTCTCGCAGATACTCGCCGTAGCGTTGCTGAGAGCTGTCGCTTTCAGCCTCGTGGTACTTGCGCTCGATATAAGGCATCACGCCCTCAAAGCCGGTGGTGTACTTGACGGTGCGGCCGAAGCGGTTGCGCCACTGCACCTGTACCTCAAAGTCGTTGCCGCGCAGGATGGCGTCTTGGACGCTTGTCGGCAGCTTCTTCCATGGGGTGTCGAGCGAGAAGTCGAGCTCATGCGCCAGACCCTGCAGAAGGCGCTGAAAGTAGCCATACATGCCTTTGCCCTGCTGCTTCCAGGGCAATACGACGCCTTCGTTGAGGCTCAAGTCCGAGTCGCCGATCAACAGATCACCGTCGACGGCCATTTTGATGCCCAGACCGGAACATTCGGGGCAGGCACCGAATGGGGCATTGAACGAGAAGGTGCGCGGCTCGATTTCGGTCAGCTGCACGGGATGGTTGTTCGGGCAGCTGAGCTTCTCGCTGAAGGTGCGAGTGCCTGCGGCACCTTCCACATCGACGAAGTCGATCGTGACGAGACCTTTGCTGAGGTTGAGGGCGGTCTCGATCGAGTCGGTAAGTCGGGTGAGGAGGTCGTCGGATGCGACGAGCCGGTCGACGACAACGGCAATGTCGTGCTTGATCTGCTTCTTGAGAATGGGCGGATCCGTGAGTTGAATCACCTCGCCGTCGACTATCGCACGCGAGTAACCTCCGGCCGCGAGCTCTTTGAAATAGTCGACGAACTCCCCCTTTTTTTGGGAGACGACAGGGGCGACGACTTGATAGCGCGTGCCGCTTTCCAGCTCCATGAGCTGGTCGGCAATCTGTTGCACAGTTTGGCGTTGGATGCGCTCACCACAGACCGCACAGTGCGGAATGCCGATGCGCGCCCATAGCAAACGCATGTAGTCGTAGATCTCAGTGATTGTGCCGACCGTGGACCGAGGGTTGCGGTTCGTGGACTTCTGGTCGATCGAGACGGCAGGACTCAGTCCTTCGATGAAATCCACATCGGGTCTGTCGACCTGGCCGAGGAACTGGCGCGCGTAGGCGGACAGTGATTCGACGTAGCGGCGCTGCCCTTCCGCAAAAATCGTGTCGAACGCGAGACTCGATTTGCCGGAACCGGAGAGACCCGTGAAGACCACGAGAGAGTCGCGGGGAATCTCTAGGTCGATGTCCCGAAGATTGTGCATCCGAGCGCCACGGACGCTGATTTTGTGGGGGCCAGGAATAGGGGTGATCGACACTGAATCAATTGTACGGAGGCCACCGACATTCGCTGGCTGATGCCCGTCTCGGGCATCAGAAGCTAGCGAACATGACCAGCTATCTGCATCTGCCGTAGATCCCGCTTGAGGTCCCCAAGTTCATCGCGCAAACGACCCGCAAGCTCGAATTTGAGTTCCGCCGCAGCCTGGAGCATCTGCTCGTTGAGGTCGGCGATGATCGACTCGAGCTCGTTGGCACCAGCAGCGCCGCGCCCCTCGCGGCGCAGATTCGGTGTGGGAGATTGCTTCTTTCCGTCTCGACCGGAAAGCAGAGCTGCGGTGTCAGCACCTTCCCGTGCCAGCGAATCCGTGATGTCGGCGATCTTCTTGCGCAGTGGCTGGGGGTCGACTCCGCGCTCCAGGTTGTACGCGACCTGCTTTTCGCGGCGACGCGTCGTCTCTTCGATCGCACGCGCCATCGAATCGGTCACATTGTCCGCGTACATATGGACCTCACCCGAGACATTTCGTGCGGCGCGACCGATGGTCTGGATAAGGGATGTGGACGACCGCAGAAAGCCTTCTTTATCTGCGTCGAGAATCGCAACCAGGGAAACTTCGGGAAGGTCGAGTCCCTCGCGCAGCAGATTGATGCCGACGAGCACGTCGTAGATGCCCGAACGCAGTTCGCTGAGAAGCTCTACCCGCCGCAGGGTGTCGACATCCGAGTGCAAATAACGCACACGGACGCCTGCTTCCTCGAGGTAGTCGGTGAGCTCTTCAGCCATCTTCTTTGTGAGCGTCGTGACGAGTACCCGCTCGTTGCGTTCCGCGCGCACACGGATCTCGTGAAGCAGATCGTCGATCTGGCCTTTGGACGGTTTGACGACGATTTGTGGATCAACGAGACCCGTTGGTCGGATGATCTGCTCGACCACGCCGTCGCTCACACCCATTTCGTAGCGTCCCGGCGTTGCCGACAAATAGACCTTCTGTCCCACGCGATTCAAGAACTCTTCCCACCGGAGGGGGCGGTTGTCCATCGCGCTCGGCAGGCGGAAGCCGTGGTCGACGAGAGTGCGTTTGCGGCTGGCGTCCCCCTCGTACATCGCGCCGATTTGGGGCACTGTCACATGTGATTCATCGATAACCACGAGGAAGTCATCGGGGAAATAGTCGAGCAAAGTGTTCGGTGGTTGGCCGGGCGAGCGTCCGTCGATATGGCGGGAGTAGTTCTCAATCCCGTTGCAGAAACCAATCTGCTCCATCATCTCGAGGTCGAAGCTTGTGCGCATACGGAGACGCTGAGCCTCAAGGAGCTTGCCCTGCTGTTCGAACTCCGCCAGTCGCTCCGCAAGCTCGACCTTGATCGTGCCAATGGCACGATGCATCGCCTCGGGGCTCGCGGCGTAGTGCGTCGCCGGGAACACCGCAACGGCATCCATCTTCTGGAGAACGTCGCCCGTGAGCGGGTGGAGCGAATAGAGAGCCTCGATCTCGTCACCGAACATTTCGATGCGAATCGCGTGTTCTTCGTGTACCGGAATGATTTCGATGGTGTCTCCGCGAACACGGAACTTGCCGCGGGAGAAGTCAATGTCATTGCGTTCGTATTGCATATTCAGGAAGCCGCGAATGAGCGTGTCGCGCGAAATATGGTCCCCCACGTGCAGTGAGGTCATGGCACCCAAATACTCTTCGGCCGCCCCAAGACCGTAGATGCACGACACCGTTGAGACCACAATGACGTCGCGACGGCTGAGCAGTGCGTTCGTCGTGGAGTGTCGAAGCCTCTCGACCTCCGCGTTGATTGAGGAGTCCTTCTCAATGAAGGTATCGGTCTGAGGAACGTACGCCTCGGGCTGGTAGTAGTCGTAGTAGCTGACGAAGTACTCGACTGCGTTATTGGGCAGCAGCTCGCGGAACTCTGTGGCGAGCTGAGCCGCGAGGGTCTTGTTATGTGCGAGCACGAGCGTGGGACGCTGCACCTGTTCGACGAGCCACGCCGTTGTTGCCGACTTACCCGTTCCTGTGGCGCCCAGGAGAACGACATCGGTTTCGCCCGCTGTGACCCGCTGCGCCAGTTCGGCAATGGCGGTCGGCTGGTCTCCGCTGGGCGAATATTCGCTGATGACCTCGAAGGGCCTCACGGTGCGGGTTGGCTGCATTCGTCAAGCGTACGGCGACCTCCTGACAACGCGCAGGCGTCAGGCGGCCGCGGACAGCTGGGCCCACACTTCGTCGGTGCGAGCCAATGTCTCGGCAATCGTCCCATTCGTATCTATCACGAAGTCGGCGATCGACCGTCGAGTCGCATTGTCAGCCTGCGCCGCAATCCGCCGCCGCGCATCGTCTTCGGACATTCCTCGTTCATCGATCATCCGGCGCACCCGGACCTCGTCATCGGCTTCAACGACGACGATTGTGTCGAATTCGCCGCCGCGCACCCGCCCCTCGACCAAAAGCGGGACGTCGTAGACGACAATCGCTGCCGGATCGTCCGCCCAGGCCTGTTCGAACAACTCGTGCGACCGTGCCTTGACGGCGGGATGAGTGATGGCGTTAAGAGCGAGCCGGGCGTCGTCATCAGCGAAGACGAGAGATCCAAGGGCCGCACGATCGAGTCGGCCATCGGATGCTAAGACGCCCGGTCCGAATCGCTCGGAAATAGCGGCCAAGGCGGGCTGTCCGGGCTCGACAACCTCGCGGGCCACGGCATCCGCATCGACAACAACGGCGCCCAGCTCGGCGAAACGCGCGGCGACAAGAGATTTGCCCGAGGCAATTCCGCCGGTTAACCCCACGAGGGTCATGTCAGGCCTACAAGCGTCATGTCAGGCCCAGAAGCGTCATAGCAGCATGCTAACCGCGCTCGAAACGGCAGAAGGGGCCGGACGCACCGCGTCCGGCCCCTTCTGCGTAATCTCAGTTGCTGGCGCTGAGCTTTTCGCGCAGAGCAGCAAGCGACTCGTCATCGGCGAGCGTCCCAGCCGAAGCCGAGTCACTCGAGAATGAGCTGGATGCCGAACCGGCAGCCGGACGCGTCTCGTCGATCTGGCTCTCTGCTTCGTCGGCAGCGAGGATCTGCTTCTTGTGGTCCTCCCAGCGCAACTGAGCGGCGGCATACTCTGCCTCCCACGCCTCGCGCTGAGTGTCGAAGCCCTCAAGCCATTCACCGCTTGTCGCGTCGAAGCCATCGGGGAACTTGTAGTTGCCCGACTCGTCGTACTCGGTGACCATGCCGTACAGCGCGGCGAGGCCCGAATCGAACTCGGCGTTGTTGGGGTCGATACCCTCGTTGGCCTGCTTGAGGCTCAGCGAGATACGGCGACGCTCGAGGTCGATGTCGATGACCTTGACGAACACCTCGTCGCCGACCGACACAACCTGTTCGGCGAGCTCAACATGCTTGCCCGAAAGCTCGGAGATGTGCACGAGACCCTCGATGCCCTCGGCAACGCGGACGAACGCACCGAACGGCACCAACTTGGTGACCTTTCCAGGAGCAATCTGACCGATCGCGTGGGTGCGTGCGAACAACTGCCACGGGTCTTCCTGCGTCGCCTTGAGCGACAGTGATACACGCTCGCGCTCGAGATCGACTTCGAGGATCTCGACGGTGACCTCCTGGCCCACCTCGACGACCTCGCTGGCGTGCTCGATGTGCTTCCAGGACAGCTCTGAAACGTGCACGAGGCCGTCCACGCCGCCCAAGTCGACGAATGCGCCGAAGTTGACGATCGAGGACACGACGCCCTTGCGGACCTGGCCCTTCTGGAGGTTGTTGAGGAAGGTCGAACGCGATTCGCTCTGCGTCTGCTCAAGCAGCGCGCGGCGGCTCAGGACAACGTTGTTGCGGTTCTTGTCGAGTTCAAGGATCTTGGCCTCGATCTCTTGGCCGAGGTACGGCGTGAGGTCACGAACGCGGCGCAGCTCGATGAGCGACGCGGGGAGGAATCCGCGGAGGCCGATGTCGACGATGAGCCCACCCTTGACAACCTCGATGACCGAACCGGTGACAACGCCATCCGACTCTTTGATCTTCTCGACATCGCCCCACGCGCGCTCGTACTGCGCACGCTTCTTGGACAGGATGAGGCGACCCTCTTTGTCTTCTTTTTGGAGGACAAGAGCTTCAACGGTGTCGCCGACGTTGACGACCTCAGACGGGTCGACATCGTGCTTGATCGAGAGCTCACGCGAGGGGATAACACCCTCGGTCTTGTAGCCGACGTCGAGGAGCACCTCGTCGCGGTCGATCTTGACGACTGTGCCTTCGATGAGGTCACCGTCGTTGAAGAACTTGAGGGTCAGTTCGACCGCGGCCAGAAAGTCTTCAGCAGATCCGATGTCGTTGATGGCGACCTGCTTGGTAGCCGTGGCGGTCGTTGCGGTTGTCATGTAGTTATAGCTCCAGCGGGCATAAGTTCGGGCCATCGCGGATGAAGAACAAGGTGATTTCCGCGAAGGCATGCGGATAGAACGTCACAGAAATGCGACAGTCCAGCTTAGCGCCTTCGGGAAACTGCCGCGAGCCACAATCTTTGTCCACGGCAGATGCGCCTGATTCGCTGCGACTAGTCCTCCGTCGCGGCCAACTGTGGCGCACCGGCTCCTTCGGTTCCATGCCCGATCTGGGAGTACACCTGGGGACGTGCATTCCGAAGGTAGAGCCCCCAGATCGCTGCAATGATGCCCGGAACGATGGCAATAGCCGGCAAGACGAATGTGGCGGCCGTCGGGGGCGCGGTGGGATCGCTGGTGAGCAGAACGTTGAAGTTCGCGATGACGAACACGAATATTCCGAGCAGCGCCACTGCAGCGATTATCGGCGCGATGGCGCGCTGCCATAGGGTCGCATCCCGCTGGTTCTTCGCGAAGAATCCCACCACGGCTATCGACACGATAGCCATGAGGAGCACCAGGCCCAGGCCGCCGTTGTTGGTCAGCCAGGAGAACATCGTGACCACAGGGAACAGTTCGGCCGGGAGTCCTTCCGGCGGCACCCAGTTTGCGCCGATGATCGCGAAGATGACCGTGACGACAATCGCAATGCCGGTCTGGAGGAGCGAACCAACATAGGGTGCGCCGCGGCGGTTGACCTTCGCGAGACTGCTGGGAAGGACTCCCTCCCGTCCCAGCGAAAAGAAGTACCTTGCGACCGCATTGTGAAAGCTTGTGAGAGCGGCAAAAAGGCTAGTGACGAAGAGCACGTTCGCAAGGTCGGTCACGACGACGCCCAAGTGGGAGCCGAGGAATCCGAAGAGCAGGCCCGCGCCTTCTGACGTCGCGTTGTCGATGATCGAACTGGGACCGAACCCGACGATCATCGCCCATGCCGAGAGGGAGTAGAACAGCGCGATGATTCCGACAGCGATGTAGGTGGCTCGGGCGACCGTGTGCTTAGGGTCCTTGGACTCTTCGCCATATATGGCTGCCCCTTCGAACCCCGCGAAGGCCGCTATGGAGAATGCGAGGACTGCCCCGAATCCCGCCACGAAAAGCGTGCTTGGCGCGAATGGCGCCGCACTCACTCCCTCGGGAGCCACAGCAAAGCTTGTGACGTCGAATATGACGACAATGACGAATTCGAGGCAGAGCAGAACACCGAGCACCTTCGCCGACAGGTCGACCTGGTTGACCCCGAGAATCGCCACGAGGGCGATTCCGATCAGCACCGGAATCCACCACGCAAGCTGCCACCCCAGCCATTGAGAAAGAAGAGAGGAAATCTGGAATCCGAACAGCCCGTAAATGCCGACCACGAATGAGTTGTAGGCGATGAGGGCCACGACCGACGCGCCGACTCCGATCGGTCGGCCGATCCCCTGCGAGATATACGAGTAGAACGCGCCGGCGTTGGTGATGTGGCGGCTCATCGCGGCATAGCCAACCGACCACACGACCAATACGAGGCCGACGAGAAGGTAGGCAAGCGGAATCCCCTGGTTTTGAGTGACGGCGAGCGAGGTCGGGAAACCTCCGGCCGCCACGGTGAGGGGTGCGGACGCCGCGATGATCATGAAGACTACCGAGGGCACCCCCAGTCGGCGCCGGGACCGAGGTGCCGTTTGGGGAGATAGCTGATCGGCGTTGGACATCAGTGCCGCCTAACTGCCCACGTCACTGTGAGCGTCAATCGGGAATCACACGTGCCGCCACGCTAGCGTTTGTCGCCAACAAGCGACTATGCGCACGCACGCACGGCATTAGGACATGAGCGCAGAGCCCTGTGCCGCCGAAGGTTCCGTCAGGCTCACCTTGAGCGTGTCGAGCCCTACTCCCCCAAGGTCGAGTGCGCGCTGGTGAAAGCGCTTCATCGAGAAGGCGGCGCCCTCGGATGCCCGTGCCGCGTCCCGAATCTGCTCCCAGATCCGCTGACCGACTTTGTAGGACGGAGCCTGACCCGGCCACCCGAGGTATCGATTGACCTCGAAGCGGATGACGGCGTCGTTCATCGACACATTCGCCCGCATGAATTCGAGGGCATCGTGGGCCGTCCAGGGTCCGGTTCCGGCGAGATTCGGCTTGCCGAGATGGACGCCGATGTCGAGGACGACGCGGGCGGCGCGCATTCGCTGCCCGTCGAGCATCCCAAATCGATCCGCGGGGTCGTCAAGATAGCCCAGCTCGTGCATCAACCTTTCGGCATAGAGGGCCCATCCTTCGGCGTGGCCACTCGTGCCAGCCAACATGCGTCGCCAGGTATTGAGTTGCTCGCGATTGAACACCGCCTGGCCCAATTGCAAATGGTGTCCCGGCACGCCCTCGTGATAGACCGTCGTCGTCTCGCGCCAGGTCGAGAATTCGGTTTGCCCCTCGGGTACGCTCCACCACATCCGACCCGGTCGGGAAAAGTCATCGCTGGGGCTCGTGTAGTAGATGCCGCCATCTTGCGTCGGCGCGATGAGGCACTCGAGCTGACGAAGAGGCTCAGGGATGTCGAAATGTTCGCGGCCCAGTTCGGATACGGCGGTGTCGCTGAGTTTCTGCATCCACCTCTGCAACGCGGCAGTACCGTGAAGAATGCGCGAGGGATCCGCGTCCAGATAGGCGCTAGTCTCCTCAACGGTTCCACCGGGCAATATCTCGGAAGCGACCCGCTCTTGTTCGCTGACCATACGCTGAAGCTCGTCGAGCCCCCATTCGTAGGTCTCGTCGAGATCGATGGTCGCGCCGAGGAAATGCCGCGACTGCAGCGAATAGATGTCCCGTCCCACTCCGTCTTGTTCGGAGGCGACCGGCGCGAGTTCGGTCTCGAGAAAATCTACGAGTCGCGCGTAGGCACGCGTGGCGACACGGGCCCCGGAACGGAGCTCCTCGTCGAGAGATGCGGGAATCTCCGCGCCGTCGTCCCGACGGGCAGAGCCCGCGAAAGACGAGAAGAAGCCGTGGGGATCTGCGTGACGTCGAGCCTGCGCGGCAACTTCGACAACCTGGCGGCGTGCCGGCACGATCCCAGACACCATCCCCGCCCGAAGCGTTTCGATGTATCCGGCCATGGCCTGCGGGACATTGGCGAGCTTCTCGGAAATGATCGCCCAGTCCGACTCGGTCGACGTGGGCATGAGATCAAACATTTCGCGGATCTCCTGGACCGGCGACTGGATCACATTGAGATCTCGCAGATGAAGTCCCGCATCGTGGGATTCTCCAATGAGCTGGAGTTCGGCAAGGAGATCGGTGCGGGTGACCTCGTCGACAGCATCGACAGCGTGCGCCGCACTGAGCTCGCGATACGCCCGGGCCGCTTCATCACGGAAACGCTCATGACCGTCAGGCGAATAGTCGCCATATTCGCCGAGACGACCGTCGACGCCTATCCAGGTCGCAATGTCTGGACTGAGGTCGATAAGTGTTGTAACCCAGTCCTCGGCAATCGCGTCGACAGCTGTCGCGCTACGGGCAGAGGGCACACGAGGCTCAGTCGACATGGGCTCAGCCTAGGGCTGACTATTCCTTGTCGAGGTCGCGTTCGAGCAGGGCAACGAGGTCGTCAATTGCCGCGTCGGCGCCGTCGGCGTCTGACGCCAATGTCACCGTGTCTCCTGGGCCGACGCCGAGTGATAGCACTCCGAGGATGCTCGCCGCATTCACTGACGATCCCGACGCAGAGGTCAGGGTAATCGGGAACCCGGTCTGTGCCGCGGCTTGGCTGAACAGCGATGCCGGGCGCGCGTGCAATCCAACGCTCGACGCAACTTTCACACTGCGTTCTGTCATGGAATCCTCCTCTGCCGAACGGGGCGTGGTTCGATGCCGTGCTCCCGCCAAATACGCTAACGCACTCAGTGAGCCGCGGCGTCCCAGTTGGGGCCGGAACCGATCTGGACGTCGAGGGGCACCTTCAGATCTGCTGCGTGAGACATACGATCCGTGACGATGGCGCTGAGCTCGTCCAGCTCTCCCGGCGCAACCTCGAGCACGAGTTCGTCATGAACCTGAAGCAGCATGCGGGAGTCAAGCTTGCGTTCACGAATGTCGCTATCGATTCCAAGCATGGCGCGCTTGATGATGTCGGCGGCGGAACCCTGAATCGGTGAATTGAGGGCCTGCCGTTCGGCATTTTCGCGCAGGACGCGGTTTGTCGACGTCAGATCGGCGAACGGACGACGGCGCCCGAAGATGGTCGTGGTGTAACCGTCTTCTTTCGCCTGTACAACGACGCCCCGAAGGTAGTCGCGAACGGCCCCAAAGCGCGCAAAGTAGTCGGCCATCAACTCCTTGGCCTCCGACACCTCAATGCGCAACTGCTTGGACAGACCGAACGCGCTCAGCCCATAGGCAAGTCCGTAGGACATGGCCTTGACCTTCGTCCGCATGGCCGGGGTGACATCGGCCGGGTCGACTCCGAAGATGCGGGACCCGACGAAGCGGTGCAGGTCTTCGCCCGAACGGAAGGCCTCGATCAGGCCCTCGTCTTCTGAGAGATGCGCCATGATGCGCATCTCGATCTGCGAATAGTCAGCCGTGAGAAGAGTTTCATAGCCTTCGGCCGCGATGAAGGCGGAGCGCACCTCACGCCCGACTTCGGACTTGATCGGGATGTTCTGCAGATTCGGGTCGTTCGATGACACGCGTCCGGTGGCCGATCCGGTCTGCTCATACGTCGTGTGGATGCGGCCGTCGGGGCCGATACCTCGTTCGAGAGTCTCCACGATTTGACGAATTTTGGTGGCATCTCGGTGCTTGAGCAAAAGGGCAAGGAAGGGATGCGGGTGCTGCTCCTGCAGATCTGCCAGGGCCTGAGCGTCGGTCGAGTACCCCGTCTTATTGGCACGGGTCTTCGGCATGTTCAATTCGGTGAAGAGAACTTCTTGCAGCTGTTTGGGGGAACCGAGGTTGACCTCGTGTCCTATTTCGGAATAGGCCTGCTGCGCAATGTCGGCAGCGGTCGCACCGAGCCGCGAGTTGAGTTCAGCCAGCACAGCAGAGTCGACGGCGACGCCGTGTGCTTCCATCCGGGCGAGAACCTGGATAAGAGGCACTTCGATGTCACGCGCCACTGCGAGGGACCCCGCATCGAGCCGCGACGCGAGGTCGTCGGCAAGTCGAAGGACATACCAGGCTTCGCTTGCCGGGCTAACAGCCTCCGTGACCGGTACGAGCTGATTGGGGTCGGGCTCGGGAAGGGTCTCTCCCAGGAAGTAATATACAAGGCCCGACAGGGTGTCAGCCTTGCCGCCAGGTCGCAACAACCATGCGCTGAGAGCCGTGTCGGAAGCAATCCCTTCGAGGACGAGACCCGCCTCACGCAGCGTCTTGAGCTGCCGTTTCGCGTCGTGGAGATATTTGGGCGCGGGACCGGCCAACCAACTCTCCAGCGCAGCGTAGTCCGGCCGGTCGGGAGCCCAGGGAACCCACGCACTCTCTGTGGCGCTCGCAATTCCGAGTCCTTCGACCCGTCCGTTGACCGAGGCGACCCGCAGCCCCAAAGGAACCGTGCCGTGGGCTGATTGAACATCCAGCCATTTCGCGAGCTCTTCATCGACCATCGTGCGTACGGCGGGAATCGCGGTGGATGTCACGGCTGCTTCGTCCACTAGTCCGAGATCTTCGGCCGTGCCCTCGATCTTGAAAACGCGATCAAGAAGTGTCCGGAACTGCAAACGATCGAAGACTTCGCGAACCTTCTGTCCGTTGATCGGTTCGCGAGCCAGATCAGCAGGGCCGAATGGCAGATCAACATCGGTGAGAAGTCGGTTGAGCTTGCGGTTACGGAGGGCCCGATCTTGTTGGTCCCGGAGGTTCTGTCCCACGACGCCTGTGATCTCGTGAGCGTGCTCGAGAACGTTGTCGACGGTTCCGTACTTCTGGATCCACTTGACAGCCGTCTTTTCACCGACCTTGTCGATACCGATCAGATTGTCACTCGCTTCGCCCACCAGCGCCGCGATCTCGGGATATTGCACGGGCTCGATGCCGTACCTTTCACGCACCGCATCCGGGTCGTACACCTTCAGCTCGGAGACTCCCCGAGCATTCGGGTACAGCAAGGTCACCTCATCGGTGACCATTTGGATGGCGTCGCGATCTCCCGAGGTGACAAAGACCCGATAGCCCTCGGCCGCACCACGGCTCGCGAGAGTGGCGAGGATGTCGTCGGCTTCGTAATCCTCTTTGCTCAAAGTGCGGATGTTCATCGCGTGCAGTGCTTCTTCGAGAAGCGGGATCTGCCCTTTGAACTCGGCCGGTGTCTCGCTTCGAGTGCCCTTGTATTCCGGGTATTCGCGGTTGCGAAATGAGAACCGCGAAATATCGAATGCCACGGCGAGATGCGTCGGCTTCTGCTGCTGGAGAAGGTTCAGAAGCATGGAGATGAAGCCATGGATCGCATTCGTATGCTGCCCATCGCGGGTGACGAAGCTATCAACCGGGAGGGCATAGAACGCGCGAAAGGCGAGCGAATGGCCATCGATGAGCAGAAGGGTAGGCTTTTCGGTGTCCGGCACGGCTCCAGCCTATCCGCCGGTTCTGACACGGCCCGAAGGCGAGTTGATGACCCTCTTCCCCCCGAACACTCCCGAAGAACTCATCGAGCGGCTCGGCCACGGGGGCGGAGGCCTTCCCCAGCGCATGGGGATCGAATTTCTCGAATTGAGCGCCGAATACTCGGTCGCGAGAATGCCGGTCGAGGGAAACACCCAGGTAGTCGGCATCCTGCACGGCGGAGCGCACGTCGTGCTCGGCGAATCCCTGGGGTCGCTCTCCTCAGCGCTGCACGCGGGACCCGGTTACATCGCCATGGGCATCGAGATCAACGCCACACACAGCCGTTCGGTGGACTCAGGATTTGTGACCGGAACCTGCCGCTCGATAGTCCTGGGCCGCACGCTCTGCACGCACGAAATCGCAATAACTGACGAGCAGGGACGGCGACTCTCGACTGTCCGGATGACCAACATCATCCGGCCAAAGAAGTAGGAGCTACTTCTTCGCGGCCAGCTGATCGATGATCGCCTGCGCCACGTCGTGCATGGTGAGTCGGCGATCCATCGACGCTTTCTGAATCCAACGGAACGCCTCGGGCTCGCTGAGGCCCATTTTCTCGTTGAGTAGGCCCTTCGCGCGGTCGACAAGCTTGCGCGTCTCAAACCGCTCAACCATGTCGGCGACCTCGGCCTCGAGGGTCACGATCTGTTGGTAGCGGCTCAGGGCGATTTCGATAGCAGGGAGCAGATCATTCGGGGTGAAAGGCTTCACCACGTAGGCAAGAGCGCCGGCTTCGCTCGCGCGCTCGACGAGTTCCTTCTGACTAAATGCCGTGAGGAGGACGACGGGAGCTATGTGGTTCTTGGCAAGACGCTCCGCAGCCGAAATTCCGTCGAGCTTGGGCATCTTCACGTCCATGATGACGAGATCCGGTCGCAATTCGGTAGCAAGAGCCACCGCGGTCTCGCCGTCTCCGGCTTCTCCAACGACGTCGAATCCGTTGTCTCGTAGAATTTCGACGATGTCGAGTCGGATGAGCGACTCATCTTCGGCGACTACGACTCGGCGTGGCGCTATGGGGTTTTCTTGCTCGTCACTCACGAGGGAAAGCCTACGGTATCGTCTGAGTGCTGCGTCTCGACATCACAGTGGGCCGCACGCGCCGGATTGGCGGAATGGCAGACGCGACCGACTCAAAATCGGTTGTCCGTGAGGGCGTGAGGGTTCGAGTCCCTCATCCGGCACCTATCGACGAAGTAGCGAAGAAGACCCCGGTGCAGGAGCATCAGCTGTCGACGTCGGCACTGCGACATGCTCTGTCCAGCCCTGACCGTTCCACCACCGGCGGGCATTGCCGTCGAGAGGGTCGATGTACCAACCTGCTGCGTGCTCAACCGAGGCTCCGTCGGCGGAAGACGTGTCCGGAAAAGAGGATCGCGATGTTTCGGGCGCAACGAATACGGGGGTTTTGGCTCGGGTAAGCACCTCTTCAGTGTGCGGCATCCGCAGATAATCCGCTCCCCCGCATCCGGGTGTCGCGCGTGACCGGTGAAGTTATTTACAGACCGACGAGGGCGAGAACAGACGAGACGATTCCGCGCAGAACCTCGGGATCGACAAAATACCCGATGGCCACCATCGCGCCCGAGAGAACGGTGGCAGCGAGCGAGGTGATGAGCCCGGAGCGACCGCGGACGGCTCCGGCGAGGGCGAGGAGCGAGATACCGAGCGGCGCCCCCGCAAAGATGCTCTGGGTGAGCGGCGGAAGGTCCCACATCACGCGTGCCGCCAGCGCAGGAACGCTCAGAACGGCCACGAAGGCCGCGAGGATCGCGATCCAGTTGCGGTCGTAGGGATTACGTCGACGGGACTCTGCAAGGCTGCGTGCGACAGCTGGGGAGCTGAGACTGGGCGACGCGAATTCACCCCGGCGGACCGGGACAGTGGCTTTCGCGTGCCACTGTGACTGCTCGGGAGTCTCCGTGAGACGGGGGGCACCGACTGCGGCTCCGACATCGGCGGGCGGCGCCAGATCAGCTACGGGACCGGCCGACACATTCGTCTCGAGGGGAGGCGACTCCGGGTCGTCGACGTAGGAGGTCCATTCTTGCCCGGTCCACCAGCGTTGTTCGTGTTCGCCGGAAGGATCCGGGTACCACCCCGCGGGGGGCGCCGTTGCGGACGATGCATGAACATCTGTCATGGTTCCCCCAATGCTATTCAGGGGCCTATTGTGCCCGAACTTCCTGTGGCAGGCGACCCCTCATGAGAGGGGCGCTGACGGGAGCCCTGGTGTACTAGGCCTTTCGCTCCCAGGCTGGCGCCACTGCGTTCAAGGCGTCACCAATTACGTGCACCCGGAGGTCATTCGTCGATCCGGGAATTCCGGGGGGCGATCCGGAAATCACGACAACTTTGTCGCCGACTGAAGCGAGACCGTTGTGGATGAGGAGCTCATCGACCTGGTGATACATAGCGTCAGTGTGGGTCACGGTCTCGACAAGAAACGACTGAATGCCCCAGGTCAGCGACATGCGACGTTGGATGGCGGGGTTCGGTGTGAACGCCTTCATCGGGATCCGGAACCGTAACCGGGACATACGGCGCGCGGAATCTCCCGACTCCGTGAAGACGCAGACATATTTCGCATTGACGAAGTCCGCGACCTCGGCGGCGGCCAGCGTGATGGCGCCGCCCTGCGTACGGGGCTTGGTGCCGAGCGGGGGAATGCGCTCCAGACCATGGTCTTCTGTCGAGGTGATAATCCGAGCCATCGTCTGCACTGTGACGACCGGGTACTCGCCAACGCTGGTCTCCCCCGACAGCATGACGGCATCGGCTCCGTCGAGGACGGCATTGGCGACGTCTGACGTCTCCGCGCGCGTGGGAACAGGACTCGAAATCATCGATTCGAGCATCTGTGTCGCGACGATCACGGGTTTAGCGGCACGGCGCGCGAGTTCAATCGCATGCTTCTGCACGATCGGCACCGCTTCGAGAGGAAGCTCGACGCCCAGGTCCCCCCGGGCCACCATGATTCCGTCGAACGCGTCGATGATCTCTTCGAGTGCGTCAACTGCCTGCGGCTTCTCGATCTTGGCGATCACGGGAATCTTGCGACCCTCTTCGGACATGATCTCGAGGACTCGGTCGACATCTGCCGCACTGCGAACAAATGACAGTGCAATGTAGTCGGCGCCGAGCTGGAGGCCCCATCGAAGGTCGGCTTCGTCCTTTTCGGACAGCGCCGGGACGTTGACAGCCACGCCCGGGAGATTGATCCCCTTGTTGTTGGAGACGGCGCCCGCCACGACGACACGCGTCGTGACACGAACACCGTCGGTCTCAACAACTTCGACTTTGACCTTGCCATCGTCGATGAGCAGCGGATCCCCCGGCTTGACATCCTGCGGCAGGCCGGCGTAAGTGGTTCCCACCAGATCTTTCGTGCCGACAACGTCTTCAGTGGTGATGGTGAAGATGTCACCGACCTCGAGTTCGTGCGGTCCGGCTGCAAATTTGCCTAGTCGGATTTTCGGACCCTGGAGATCAACGAGCACGGCCACGGGCGATCCCGCATCTTCGGCCGCCTTGCGAACATTTGCGTACACCTCATTGTGGACGTCGTATGTGCCGTGGCTCAGGTTCATCCGCGCAACATCGACACCCGCCTCGATAACGGCTCGGATGTCTTCGTAGCTCGAAGTTGCCGGCCCCAGAGTGGCCACAATCTTTGCGCGTCTCATAGCTTCTTTCGTCGTGTCGATAGCAGGAGAACTCAGATGGAGATGGACCGATCGCTCGGCCGAACAGGGAACGGCAGCGACGTCTCCCCCTCAAGGAAGCTGTCGACAGCGGAGGCGGCAGCACGCCCCTCTGCGATCGCCCAGACGATCAAGGACTGACCACGACCCGCGTCGCCCGCCACGAATACGCCGGCCTCGCTAGTCGCATAGTCCTCGTCGCGAGCCACGGTACCTGACACGGTGAAGGGCAGCTGAAGCTGGCTGTCAAGCGCATCGGACTCGGCACCGGTGAAACCCATGGCGATGAGCACGAGGTCGGCGGGGATTTCCCGCTCGGTTCCCGACTTCGGAACCCTGCGTCCGTCAACATATTCGGTTTCGGCGACACGGAGGGCGCGGAGTTCACCCGCCTCGTTGGCGAGGAATTCAACAGTCGAGGCGAGATACATCCGCTCGCCGCCCTCTTCGTGGGCGCTCGACACCTCGAAAAGAGTCGGGATAGTGGGCCAGGGCTGGTGCTCGGGACGCTCACTCGGAGGCTGGAGTCCGATCGCAAGGTTGGTGACGCTGAGCGCCCCCTGGCGATGAGCGGTGCCGATGCAGTCGGCCCCTGTGTCGCCGCCGCCAATGACGATGACATGCTTGCCTTCGGCGGTGATCTGGTCGGACACCGTGTCGCCGGCGACTACCTTGTTCTGCTGCACGAGGTAATCCATCGCGTAGTGGACGCCGAGCAAATCGCGGCCCGGAATTGCGAGATCGCGCGGAACAGTGGCACCGGTTGCAACCACAACCGCGTCATACCGCGACTTCAGATCGTCCCAGGTGATGTCCCGACCGATTTCGACACCCGCACGGAAGCGCGTGCCCTCCGCCTGCATCTGGGCGAGGCGCAGTTCGATCTGCTTCTTTTCCATCTTGAAGTCGGGGATGCCGTAGCGCAGCAGGCCGCCGATTCGGTCATCTCGCTCGTAAACGGCCACGGTGTGACCGGCGCGCGTCAGCTGCTGTGCAGCGGCGAGACCCGCCGGTCCGGAGCCGACCACGGCAACGGTCTTGCCTGTCAGCCGCTCAGGCGGGTGAGGAGTGACCCATCCATTCGCAAAGGCCTGGTCGATGATGGAGACCTCAACCTGCTTGATCGTGACCGGGGGCTGGTTGATGCCGAGCACGCAGCTTGCTTCGCACGGAGCAGGGCAGAGGCGGCCCGTGAACTCCGGGAAGTTGTTCGTCGCGTGAAGCCGTTCGATTGCTTGACGGCCCTCATTGCGCCAGGTCAGGTCGTTCCACTCGGGAATCAGATTGCCCAGAGGGCAGCCGTGATGGCAGAACGGTACGCCGCAGTCCATGCAGCGACCCGCCTGTCGACGGAGCTGCCCGGACTCCTGGCTTTCATAGACCTCTTTCCAGTCCATGATGCGCACGGGAACGGGTCGGCGGGCCGGAAGCTCACGCTCCTGAACCTTGAGAAATCCCTTCGGGTCACCCACCTGTTACCTCCATGATCCTGCCCCACACCACATCACCATCGGGGTCGAGACCTTCGTCGACGGCATCCTGCCGGGTCTTGAGAACTGCTGCGTAGTCACGCGGAAGCACTTTGACGAAGGCTGCGATTGTCGCATCCATGTCGTCGAGCATTTTGGTCGCCAATGCGGAATCGGTTTCGGCAACGTGGCGACGAAGAAGATCTGTGAGGATCTCGACATCGGCACTGTCGAGCGGGAGGAGCGACAACTCACCGTTGGCGAGCGAGTCGCGGTTCACGCGCTCTTTTTTCAAATCGTAGACGTAGGCCGTGCCGCCGGACATGCCCGCTCCGAGGTTGCGTCCGGTCAGCCCGAGGATGACCGCCAGGCCTCCCGTCATGTACTCAAGAGCGTGGTCTCCCACCCCTTCGACAACTGCTGTCGCACCGGAGTTGCGGACCAGGAATCGCTCCCCCACAACGCCGCGGATGAACATACTGCCCTGCGTGGCCCCGTAGCCGATCACATTGCCGGCGATCACATTGCGCTCCGCTGCGAACAGCGCACCTCGCGGCGGCCTGACCACGATCTGGCCGCCGGATAGGCCCTTGCCCACGTAGTCGTTGCTGTCACCTTCGAGACGCAGGGTGATCCCGTTCGGCAGGAATGCACCGAGTGACTGACCTGCGGAACCGTTCAGGAGGATTTCGATGGTGCCAGTCGGAAGACCGTGCTCACCATGACGCTTCGTCACCTCATGACCCAGCATCGTGCCGACGGCGCGCTCGGTGTTCTGGATGGGCAGCTCGAGCTGAACTTTCTCGCCGCGCTCCAGCGCCGGGGCGCAGGACGCGATGAGCCCGACATCGAAATGCTTGTCGAGGTCATGTTTTTGACCCACGCGGTTACGACGAGGCTCATCGTCGCTGAACTCCGGGCCCACGAGAACCGGTGTCAGATCGAGCCCGTCGGCCTTCCAGTGGTGGATGGCGCGGTCGACATCCAGAACATCGCTCCGGCCGATCGCCTCGTCGAGCGAACGGAACCCGAGTTCGGCAAGGTATTCGCGCACTTCTTCGGCCAGATATTCGAAGAAGGTCTCGACGAATTCCGGCTTGCCGGTGTAGCGAGCGCGAAGCTCGGGGTTCTGGGTTGCGACACCGACAGGGCAGGTGTCGAGGTGACACACGCGCATCATGATGCACCCGCTGACCACCAGCGGAGCCGTTGCGAAGCCGTATTCTTCTGCACCGAGCAGGGCCGCAACAATCACGTCGCGTCCTGTCTTCATCTGACCGTCAACCTGCACGATGACACGATCGCGCATGCCATTGAGCATGAGGGTCTGCTGTGTCTCAGCGAGTCCGATCTCCCAGGGAGTGCCGGCGTGCTTGAGCGAGTTCAACGGGCTGGCGCCGGTCCCGCCATCGTGTCCGGAGACGAGCACGACGTCGGCGAGGGCCTTCGTGACGCCCGCTGCGACAGCTCCGATGCCGGACTGCGACACCAGCTTCACGTGCACTCGCGACGCCGGGTTGGCGCGCTTCACGTCGAAGATGAGCTGCTTGAGGTCTTCAATCGAATAGATGTCGTGGTGCGGCGGAGGCGAAATGAGGCCGACGCCGGCAGTCGCGTTGCGTGTGCGCGCGACCCACGGATACACCTTGCTCGGCGGCAGCTGGCCGCCTTCGCCGGGCTTGGCACCCTGCGCCATCTTGATCTGAATGTCTGTCGCATGGGTGAGATACATGCTCGTCACGCCGAACCGTCCGCTCGCGACCTGCTTGATCGCGCTCCGACGTTCCGGGTCGAGAAGACGATCCACGTCTTCTCCGCCCTCGCCCGTGTTTGAACGGCCGCCGATGTGGTTCATGGCGATAGCGAGAGTCTCATGAGCTTCTTTGCTGATCGATCCGTAGCTCATGGCGCCCGTGTTGAATCGCGAGATAATCGACGCGGCGGATTCGACCTCGGAGAGGGGAACCGGCTGGCGGACTCCTTCGCGGAAGCTGAAGAGGCCGCGCAGCGTCATGAGCTTTTCGGCTTGTTCGTCAACAAGCTTCGTGTAGTCACGGAAGATGTCGTATCGGCGTGCGCGTGTCGAGTGCTGCAGGCGGAAGACCGTGTCCGGGTTGAAAAGATGGGGCGGTCCCTCGCGACGCCACTGATATTCACCGCCGATCTGCAGACGCTCATGCGACAAGGTGGCGCCATCTTCGGGATAGGCCGAAGCGTGACGCGCCGCATTCTCGGCAGCAATGACGTCGAGGCCGACACCGCCCAACAGGCTGGTTGTGCCCGTGAAGTACTTGTCGACGAACTCTTGGCTGAGCCCGACAGCCTCAAAGGCCTGGGCGCCGGCGTATGAGCTGACAACAGATATGCCCATCTTGGACATGATCTTGAGCACGCCTTTGCCGAGCGCCTTGATCAGGTTGGCCACAGCCATTTCGGGCGCGATGCCGGTGATCATGCCGGAACGGACGAGCTGTTCGGCAGTTTCCATCGCCAGATAGGGGTTGATTGCCGATGCGCCGTAGCCGATAAGGAGCGCAACCTGATGCACCTCACGCACATCGCCAGCCTCGACGACAATGCCTACCTTCATTCGCGTTTCGGTACGAATCAGGTGGTGGTGGACAGCAGCGAGCATAAGCAGCGAGGGAATCGGTGCCAATTCGGAGTTCGAATCGCGGTCGCTGAGCACGAGGAACTCGGCACCCGCGACTATCGCCTCGTCGGCTTCACGGCACATCTCGGCGAGTCGCTTCTCAAGGGCCGCTGTGCCGTCGGCAACCCGGTACAGGCCCCGGATCACATGAGCAGGCTTGCGGCCGCTCTGCGTCTCGAAATGCTGAACCTTCGCGAGCTGATCGTTGTCGATCACGGGGAATCCGAGCACTATCTGCTTCGCGTGCTCAGGGGTCGCCGAAAGAAGGTTCCGCTCCGGCCCGAGGCCGAGGCTCATCGACGTCACAACCTCTTCGCGGATCGAGTCAAGCGGCGGATTCGTCACCTGGGCGAACTGCTGGGTGAAGTAGTCGAAAAGCAGCCGCGGTCGCTCACTGAGGATGGCGATCGGCGTGTCCGATCCCATGGCACCAAGCGGTTCCGCCGCATTCACGGCCATAGGCATGACGAGAATGCGAACTTCTTCTTCTGTGTAGCCGAAAGTGCGTTGACGGCGAACGACAGACGCCGGCGTGTGAGTGATGTGTTCC
Organism: Pseudolysinimonas sp.; assembly: GCA_035554115.1. GTDB lineage: Bacteria > Actinomycetota > Actinomycetes > Actinomycetales > Microbacteriaceae > CAXTSE01. The sequence continues at coordinate 190,066 of DATMIW010000029.1, forward strand.
CGCTCCGGGAGGTCGGCGAGATGGATGCGGCCGGCATCAAGCCAGTCCTGCCAGGGCTGTGCGCCCGCCAGCTCGGCTTTGATCTCGTCGTCTTCGACGATCCGGCCTTGGGCCGTGTCGACGAGGAACATCTTGCCCGGACGCAGACGGCCCTTCCGCACCACACGGTCGGCGGCGAATTCCAGAACGCCGATTTCGCTCGCGAGAACGACGAGACCGTCATCGGTCACGACGAATCGACCGGGGCGCAGACCATTGCGGTCAAGGGTGGCACCTACGAGCGATCCGTCGGTGAACACCAGCGCAGCGGGCCCGTCCCAGGGCTCCATAAGCATCGAATGGAATTCGTAGAACGCACGACGCGAGGGATCGAGGTCGGCCTGGTTCTCCCACGCCTCCGGCACCATCATCATGATCGAGTGCGGCAGGCTGCGGCCCGAGAGCTGCAACAGTTCCGCCACCTCGTCGAATGACGCGGAGTCGCTGGCGCCCTCACTGACGATCGGGAACAGTGGACGCAGGTCGCCAAGCAGCTCGGACTCGAGCTGGGACTGGCGCGCGCGCATCCAGTTGCGATTGCCCTGAACGGTGTTGATCTCGCCGTTGTGCGCAATTGTGCGGAACGGCTGAGCGAGCGGCCACGACGGGAAGGTGTTCGTGGAGTAGCGCGAGTGCACGAGCGCGAGCTTCGACGCGAAACGTTCATCGCTCAGATCCGGATAGAACGGCTCGAGCTGCAGAGTCGTGACCATTCCCTTGTAGACAAGGGTGCGAGAAGACAGCGACGGGAAGTAGGCGCCGAGTTCGCGTTCCGCGCGCTTGCGCAGGCGGAACGTCAGACGATCGAGGGCGATTCCCACGACGGGGTCGCCCGCGTCGTGTCCCGCAACGAACAACTGCTCGAAAGCAGGAGCCGCTTTGCGTGCAAGCTTGCCGAGATTGTCGGGCTCGGTCGGAACCAGACGCCAGCCAAGGACGGTGAGTCCTTCACCAGCGGCGAGCTGCTCGATTCCCGTCTTCATCTCCTGACGCGCGGCCGCATCAACCGGCAGGAACGCCATTCCCACGGCATATCGGCCCACCGGTGGCAGAGGGAAATCAACGACAGCACGCAGGAATGCGTCGGGGATTTGGGTGATGATTCCGGCGCCGTCGCCCGTTCCCGCATCCGATCCCACAGCTCCGCGGTGTTCGAGGTGCCGCAGCGCCTCGAGTGCCGTCTCGACGATGTCGTGGCCCGCCGTGCCACGCAGGGTGGCGACCATAGCGAGACCGCAGGCGTCTTTTTCGCGCGCAGGATCGTAGAGACCTTGAGCCGCGGGAACGCTGCTGAAGTTCTGGAAGGGGCTGGGTTGCGCCATGAGTACCGTCCTCACGATGGAGCTGGGGGTGGGACGTCGCTGGCCCAACGAGGTGTCGGCGATAATTCGCAGATTTAGGAAGTAGAGGATGTGCCGCTTGTGGCGGAGATCGTGGGTTTGTTCGACCCGTCCTCGGCCGCGGCATCATCGCCGTCATCGGTGTCCGAGTAGGTATCTGACGACTCTACCGCAGACGGATCGATCCACTGCCTACCAGGAAGATACACACTCGGTTCAAGACCCGGATGCCGGCGCGTCTGAACCGCGATGATCACGATTCCGAGCACGATAGCCGCGAGGGCACCCCACACATTGGAGCGGATCCCCAAGAACGTCTCAGACGGGTCGAGGCGAATCGACTCGAACCAGCTACGTCCGATCCCGTACCAGATGAGATAGAGGCCGAGGACTTTTCCCCACTGCCAGAACGGGCGGCGAGTCAACTCGATGCGTGGCATCCGGCCCGACTTAGACAGAGTCACAACATTCTCGATCACGAAAATAATGAGGAGAGCTCCCGCCACATTCCAGATCATTTCGTAGAGGAATGTGGGATGGAACAGGACATTGTCGCCCAGCCCCGTGGGGATCGCGGCGTTCGGCCTGTCGATCTTGAGACCCCACGGAAGGTCGGTGGGAAGGCCGAAAAGCTCCTGGTTGAAGTAGTTTCCGAAGCGACCGAGAGCCTGCGCGAGGAGCACCGTTGGTGCAATGGCGTCGGCAACGCTCAGAAAGCGCAGCCCGTGAATCCGTGCGCCGATAAAGAACCCCAGGGAACCGGCCAGCAGGCCGCCGAAAATGGCGAGGCCGCCCTCCCACACATACAAGATTTTGGTGAGGTCTTTACCGGGGCCGAAGTAGTCGTCCACATGCGTGAACACATGCCACAGGCGGGCGCCGATAATGCCGAGGATCAGACCCCAGAAGGTGAGGTCGATGATGATCCATGGCTCTCCGCCGCGCCGGGTCAGCCGAACGTTGGTGATGAGGAGGGCCACGATGATGCCCAGCAGGATGGCCAGGGCGTACACGTGAACCGTCACACCATAGCTCTCGGCGATTCCGGGGAAGAGACCGTGGAGCCAAGCACCGAGGGGAATCGTGAATGACGACCACTCAGACGGTGGGCTCGGGATGCTCAGCGGTATCACTCGACCATGCTACTTGCGACGGTGCTACTTGCCGCGCGCCAGAGCAGCGGCAGTGCGACTCAGCCCGGCAACGCCGCCATCTGCGAGCGAGGTGACCAGGGCCGAGCCGACGATAGCGCCATCGGCATAGGCAAGAACTTCTGCGACCTGGTCGCCCGTCGAGATACCGATTCCCACACACGCGCGGGTGGCCCCCGCGGCCCGGAGGCGAGCTACGAGCTTTCGGGCCGCCGCATCCACGTCGCCGCGCGCTCCGGTAATGCCCATTGTTGACACCGCGTATACGAAGCCTCGACTGGCAGCCACAGTTGCGGTAAGACGTTCATCCGTCGAGCTCGGAGCGGCGAGGAATACCCGATCGAGACCGGTTCGTTCACTTGCCTCGAGCCAGTCGGCACCGGAATCCGGTGCGATATCAGGAGTAATGAGGCCTGCGCCGCCCGCGTCACGCAGGGTGTCGGCGAAACGATCGACCCCGAACTGCACAACCGGATTCCAATAGGTCATCACCAGCACCGGTACTGTTACTCGCGCACGTACCTTCTCCACGGCCGTGAACACATCGCGGACGCGAAAACCGTTGGCCAGTGCCTGCTCGGTGGCTTTCTGGATCGCGAGGCCGTCCATCACCGGATCCGAGTAGGGCAACCCGAGCTCCAGGACATCTACCCCGTTGTCGACCAATGCGACGGCCGCGTCGATGCTTGTCTCGAGATCGGGGAAACCGACGGGCAGGTAGCCGATGAGGGCACCGGACCCCGCTGTCTTTTGGGCATCGATGGCCGTCGCCGAACTTATGGCTACCGTCACGACTGCACCGCACCTTCGTCGAACAGACCAAACCAGGCTCCCGCCGTCGCGACATCCTTGTCACCGCGACCGCTGAGGTTCACGAGGATCAACCCTTCGGGGCCCAATTCTCGGCCCAGTGTTAGGGCACCTGCGAGGGCATGGGCAGATTCGATGGCCGGGATGATTCCCTCGGTGCGACTGAGCAAGCGTAGGGCTTCCATCGCTTCGGTGTCGGTCGCGGGCAGATAGCTTGCGCGCCCAATGTCGTGCAAATACGCGTGCTCCGGGCCGACACCGGGGTAGTCCAGACCTGCCGAGATCGAATGGGACTCAATGGTCTGGCCGTCTTCGTCCTGCAAGAGGTAGCTCCGTGCGCCGTGCAGAATGCCAGGACGACCACGTTCGATTGACGCCGCGTTACGTGGAGTATCGATACCGTCGCCGGCTGCTTCGATGCCGATGAGGCGCACATTGGCATCATCCAAAAAGGCGTGGAAAATGCCAATCGCGTTCGAGCCGCCGCCAACGCAGGCGACAACCGCATCCGGCAGTTGTCCCGTGAAATCGAGAACCTGCTGCCGGGCCTCTTCGCCGATGATCTTCTGGAAATCTCGCACCATTGTGGGAAAGGGGTGCGGGCCTGCTGCGGTTCCGAAAATGTAGTTGGTTGTCTCGACACTCGTGACCCATTCCCGATAGGCCTCGTTAATCGCATCTTTGAGGGTGCGCGAGCCGGTCGTGACAGGGATGACCTCTGCGCCGAGCAGGCGCATGCGGGCCACATTGAGTGCCTGTCTCTCGGTGTCGACTTCGCCCATATAGATGGTGCAGTCGAGCCCGAAAAGTGCGGCGGCAGTCGCCGTAGCTACACCGTGCTGACCTGCGCCCGTTTCGGCGATAACGCGGGACTTGCCAAGACGACGGGTGAGCAAAGCCTGCCCGAGAACGTTATTGATCTTGTGTGAGCCGGTGTGGTTGAGGTCTTCACGCTTGAGGATCACCCGTGCGCCACCTGCGTGAACCCCGAACCGCGGTACCTCGGTGATGATCGACGGTCGACCGCTGTACGTGCGATGAAGTTCAGCAAGCTCGGCGTGGAAGGTGGGATCTGCCTTTGCACTCTCGTAGGCGGCAGCGAGCTCGTCGATCGCTCGAATCAGAGACTCGGGCATGAACCGCCCGCCGTACTCGCCAAAGAACGGTCCCGGTGCGTTGCGCAAGCTCTCGTTACTCATGTCGGCTCACCGTCGATGCTCCTGCCGCGAGAAAAGATTCCAAAGTGGCGACGGCGTCATCGCCGCGCACGAGGGCCTCACCTATCAGCACGACATCCGCCCCCGCAGAGCGGTAGTGGGTGACGTCCGCCGGTTCGAGAACTGCGGATTCGGCAATACGAATCACCCCCGACGGAATGCGATCAGCAAGGCTTCCGAAGAGGTCGCGATCCAGTTCGAAAGTGCTGAGGTTGCGCGCGTTGACCCCGACCACTGCCGCACCTACATCGAGCGCGCGCTCGACCTCGTCGGCAGAGTGGGTCTCGACCAAAGCCGTCATGCCGAGCGCACCGATCAGCGTGTGCAATTCGGCAAGAAGTCGTTGGTCAAGAGCGGCGACAATGAGCAGGACAAGGTCCGCCCCCGCCGCGCGCGCCTCGAACACCTGATAGGGCTCGGCAATGAAGTCCTTACGCAACACCGGAATGTCCACGGCCGACCGCACCTGCTCAAGGTCGGCGAGGGAGCCGCCGAACTTGCGCGCCTCGGTCAGCACGCTTATCGCACTCGCGCCGCCTGTCTGATACGAGACGGCGAGTGCCGCAGGATCACGAATCTCGGCGAGGTTCCCCCGTGACGGGCTCGATCGCTTCACCTCGGCGATGATCTTCACGCCGTCGGCGGGACTCAACGCCGCGACGGCATCGAGGGCGGGTTCCCGGGCGAGTGCCGCAGCCTCCACTTCGGCAAGTGAGCTACTCAGGCGCCGTTCGGCAGCATCCGCCACCGCACCAGCGACCAGGTCGTCAAGCACTGTCAGTTGTGCGCCTTGGGAACGTACCGAGCACCGCCCACGCCGTACCCAAGCTTCTTGAGAATGAGCCCCGCGAGGGCCCCAACGATGAGAAGGGCGGCAAACGCCCACACCAGCCAAGGGATGTCAAACCAAAACGCGAAGGTGCCGCCCGCAAATGCCACCAGCATGATGATCACGGCGGTCCAGGCCGCTGGCGAGTGGCCCTCTCCGGGGTCGGTCTCGTCGGTCACTACATCTCCTTGAAATCGAGGGAACGCCCCAGTCTAGCGCGAAGCAGTGGGGTCTCCTCCGTCACTGAGGGCGTCCCATGTGTCGACGGCATCTGCCTCGGTCGAGTCGTTTCGTGTGTCGGCGGTCGCCGCCCGTGTGCGGTCGAAGCGACGCCCAGAGACCGGCCAGCGGCCGCTCGTCCCGACGACAAGGAGCCCGAGCGCGAGCACCAGGGATCCCGCGCACACAGCAACCACCGGCCAGCCCGTGGATGCGACGGTGCTGACCAGTTGGTGCTGGGGTCCTAGTCCGCTGATCCCGGTACGAGCACTGATCGCGGTTGACGAGGCGGCGACAGGGTCGGAAAGGGCAAACACAGACACCGCAACCGCGCAGAAACCGAGAAGAGCCTGGAGCAAGCCCAGGATCACCCGAAAAACCCGACCAGCAAGTGCCAGCGCAGCCACCAGAGCAAAAGAGGCAAGGACCAGTGCTACGAGAGCACCTCCCGCAACCTCCCCGCCAACCGCGAGCGTGAGCGAGTCAGTGGTCAGGGTGAACCAGAGTTGGGACCAGGCTAGAAGCAGCACTGCATTCACCGCGACAATGCTCAGCAAGCTGAGCAGTCGGAGCCGCGAGGGGGTCATTTCACACGCTTCATGGCGTTAGCGATGGCTATTGCCCGCAGGGGTGCCGCAGCCTTGTTCTGGGCCTCGATATGTTCGGTTTCGGGGTCGGAATCCGCTACGAGACCGGCTCCGGCCTGAACACGAGCCATGCCATCGACAATCGTGGCCGTGCGGATTGCGATCGCGAGATCTGCGTCACCTGCCAGCCCGAAATAGCCCACGACTCCGCCGTACACCCCGCGCTGGGCTACCTCGAGTTCGTCGATAATCTCGAGAGCTCGAGGCTTGGGCGCGCCCGACAGAGTGCCCGCCGGGAAAGTCGCCCGAAACACATCAATCGGCGTCGCATCGGATCGCAGATCGCCTTCAACGCTCGACACCAGGTGCATGATGTGGCTGAATCTCTCCACCTGCATGAACTCCGTCACCTCGACGGTTCCCGCGACGCACACCTTCGAAAGGTCGTTGCGAGCGAGGTCGACGAGCATCAGATGCTCAGCGCCCTCTTTCGGGTCGGCCAGCAACTCGTCAGCCATCTCGATATCGCGCTCGGGCGATTCACCGCGGGGGCGGGATCCGGCGATTGGATGTGTGAACACTCGGCCGTCCTGGACCTTCACCAGCGCTTCGGGCGAGGAGCCCACGATGGAATAGGTAGAACCTTGCGGGCTGTCGAGAGTGAGCAGGTACATATAGGGGCTGGGATTGAGCGCGCGCAGCACGCGATAGACGTCAATCGGCTCGGCTGTGATCTCATGGTCGAAGCGCTGCGATATGACCACCTGGAACACATCTCCGTCGCGGATGTAGTCCTTCGACACCTCGACCGCACGTCGGTAGCTCTCGGCGGGTACGCGCGGAATGGGTGCGGGCGGCACGCCGAGGTCTATCTCGGCCAACCAGGTCTCTGACGGCGCGGCGAGGCCCGACTGAAGTCGGTCGAGCTGCTGTTGCGCGGAATCCCAGAGCGCATCCGGACTGTCGACTCCGTCGTTGAGCACACTGGCGATGAGGATCGCGGTACCGGTGCGGTGATCAAGGACGACCAGGTCTGAGACGAAGCTAAATGCTTGCCCCGGAATGTCGAAGTCCGCAGGCGGAATGTCGGGAAGGTGTTCGAGTTGCCGCACGGCCTCCCACCCAATGAACCCCACGAGCCCACCCGTCAGAGGCGGGTGACCCGGAACCTGGGGCGTTCGCCACCGGGAGTACAGGTGCGCAAGGGCGTCGAGGGGTGCCTCGGGAGCATCCGGGCCGAGAGCCCGCTCCTCCGAAAGCCCGTAATCGATCCAGGCAGCTGTATCTCCTGATTGAGTCAGAACTCCGCGAGATCCGACCCCTATGAACGACCACCGCGACCAGATTCCCCCCTGCTCGGCGGACTCGAGAAGAAAAGTTCCGGGTTTGCCCAGGGCGAGCTTGCGATAGACCCCGATGGGCGTCTCGCCATCAGCGAAAAGTTCGCGAAGTACCGGCACAACCCGGTGACCGGCCGCGACGGCCGCGTCGAAATCTGCGCGGCTTGTCGTCATGCGGTCACCTCATGAGACGAACCGACAACCGGCTCGAGCGGATCGACGTCGAAGCACGCGTGGGCTCCCGTGTGACAGGCGGGCCCCAGTTGTTCAACCCGTACCAACAGGGTGTCACCGTCGCAGTCGAGAGCTGCCGTCTTCACATACTGCCGATTGCCGCTCGTGTCTCCCTTGCGCCAGTATTCCTGACGGCTACGGGACCAGAACGTCACGCGGCCCTGGGTCAGAGTGCGTCGGAGAGCTTCCGCATCCATGTATCCGAGCATGAGAACTTCGCCGGTATCGTGCTGCTGGATAATCGCGGGAATGAGACCGTGATCCGAGAAATTCACGCGTGCAATAACCTCTGCCACGGACGTTTCGTCGAGAGTCGTCATCTCACCACCACCCCTTCGGCGCGCAGCGCGCCCTTAACATCGCCAACTGTCAGCTCACCCAAATGGAAAACCGATGCCGCAAGAACTGCGTCGGCGCCCGCGGCGACCGCCGGGGCGAAGTGCTCGAGCGCTCCGGCTCCCCCGCTCGCAATGACCGGCACGGTGCTGAGCTCGCGCATAGCGTGGACAAGCTCAAGATCGAACCCCTGCTTGGTACCGTCCGCGTCAATGGAGTTGACGAGCAGTTCGCCCGCTCCACGTTCAATCGCCTCGCGGGCCCATTCGAGAGCATCCAAGGTGGTTTCTGTGCGGCCGCCGTGGGTCGTGACCACAAAACCTGAGGGGGTGCCTCTTCCACGCTTGATATCCAGGCTCAGCACCACCACCTGCGCTCCGAAGCGATCGGCGATTTCGTCGATCAAAGCAGGACGCGCAATCGCGGCGCTGTTCACCCCGACCTTGTCGGCTCCGCTCGCCAGAAGGCGTGCCACATCATCGGTGCTGCGGACTCCCCCGCCGACAGTGAGCGGAATGAAGACCTGTTCCGCGGTCTTGGTGACCGTCTCGTACATCGTTGCGCGGTCTTCGACGGTCGCGGTGACGTCGAGGAAGGTCACCTCGTCGGCACCCTGCTCGTAATAGCGGCGCGCCAGTTCTACCGGGTCGCCCGCATCACGCAGATCAATAAAATTCACGCCTTTGACGACCCGACCAGCGGCCACATCGAGGCACGGGATGACCCGTACGGCGACGCTCATATCCGTGCGGCGAGAATCGATCCAACCAGGATCGCGCGGGCGCCCAGTGCGTAGAGCTCATCCATCACGTGGTTGGTTTCCGCCCGCGGAACCATGACGCGAACGGCAACCCACGACGAGTCACGGAGCGGCGAGACCGTCGGGGATTCGAGACCGGGAGTTATGGCCGACGCCTGGTCGATGAGCTCGGCAGGCAGGTCGTAGTCCATCAGCACATAGCGGCGCGCGACCATGACGCCGTGGAGACGTCGGCGGAGAGTCTCCAGACCCGCGGTATCGGCCGATCGTGAGATCAGCACAGCAGTCGACTGCAGGATCACCGGGCCGAAGATCTCAAGGCCCTGCTTACGCAAGGTGGTGCCCGTCTCGACGACGTCGGCTACAGCATCCGCGACGCCCAGGCGCACAGCAGATTCGACGGCACCGTCAAGACGCACAACAGAGGCATCGATTCCCTCGCGCGCAAGAAAATCTCCGACAAGCGCGTCATAGCTCGTGGCGACGCGCAGACCCTGGAGGTCCGACAGCTCAGAGAACTGACCGATGGGACCGGCGAACCTGAACGTCGAGGCGCCAAAATCGAGTTCATCGATCTCTGTCGCGGCGGAGTGTGAATCTAGAAGCAGATCGCGCCCGGTCACTCCAACGTCGAGCGCCCCCGACCCCACATACGTCGCAATATCGCGCGGACGCAGGTAGAAGAATTCGACATCGTTACGGGTGTCGACGACGATGAGTTCTTTTTGATCGCGTCGGGTCGCATAGCCGGCCTCGTGCAGCATCTGCACGGTGGTCTCAGAAAGAGTGCCCTTATTCGGCACGGCAATTCGCAGCATAGTCACAGTCTTTCAGTCATCGCGGTCACGGGACTCCCGATCAGAGGTGTCGGTACACGTCGTCGGTAGTCAGCCCCTTCGCGACCATCAGAACTTGAAGGTGATAAAGAAGCTGCGAAATCTCTTCTGCGGTCTCGACGTCCGTTTGATATTCGGCTGCCATCCACACCTCGGCTGCCTCTTCGACAATCTTCTTGCCGATGGCATGCACGCCCGCGTCAAGCTCGGCAACGGTGCGTGAATCGCTCGGCCGGGTGCGGGCCTTTTCGGTCAGCTCGGAGAAGAGGGAGTCAAAGGTCTTCACGCCTGCAAGGCTACCGTCGGCTCAAGCCGCACGATCACAGCTTTCGAGACCGGGGTGTTGCTCTCGATCGACGCACTATCGAGAGGCACCAGCACGTTCGCCTCGGGATAGTAGGCCGCGGCACAGTGCCGAGCTGTCGGATATTGCACGACGCGATAGTTGCGCAGCACGCGATCAGGTTGACCCGGCCACTCGCTGAAAATGTCCACGCGCTGCCCGTCGACGATGCCGAGATCGACCATGTCTTCGCCATTGACGAAAATCACGTCGCGGCCCTTCTTGATACCGCGGTAGCGGTCGTTGAGGCTGTAGATCGTCGTGTTGAACTGGTCGTGCGAACGCATCGTTTGCAGGATGAGGCGGCCCGGTGGGCACACCAGCGGCTCGAGGTGGTTCACCGTGATCATCGCTTTGCCGGTCGCCGTGGCGAAGGAACGCGAATCGCGCGGCCCGTTGGGCAAGATGAATCCGTCGCGGCGGCGGATGACCTCGTTGAAGTTGTCGAATCCGGTGACGACACGGCTGATGTGATCGCGGATGACGTCGTAGTCGTCTTCCATGCCCTGCCAGTCAATCGGGGACGACTCGCCCAGGGTTGCACGGGCAATCCCCGCGACGATCGCGATCTCGGACTTGATTTCGGCGGAAGCCGGAGCAAGCTGCCCGTGCGACGCGTGAACAGCGCACACCGAGTCCTCGACGGACACAAACTGTGAGCCGGTTTTCTGGAGGTCAATCTCGGTGCGGCCCAAGGCCGGGAGGATGAGTGCCTCATCGCCTGTAACGACATGTGAGCGATTGAGCTTGGTCGAGATCTGAACCGTCAGATCGGCGCCACGCATTGCCGCTTCCGCCGCTTCCGTATCGGAGATCGCCCCGACGAAGTTGCCGCCCAGAGCAATGAACGCCTTGATCTCGTTCCGCTGCAGCGCACGGACGGAGTTGATCGCATCCAGGCCATGATGGCGGGGCGGTTCGAAGCCGAACTCGGCTCCGAGAGCGTCGAGGAAGGTGTCGGGCATCTGTTCCCACACCCCCATCGTGCGGTCACCCTGCACATTGCTGTGCCCGCGGATGGGGGAAGCTCCCGCGCCCGGCTTACCGATGTTGCCGCGCAGTAGCAGCAGGTTGACGATCTCTTTGATGGTGTCGACGGCCTTGCGCTGCTGCGTGACGCCCATTGCCCAGGTGATGATGACCTTGTCGGCGGCGAGATAGGCGTTCGCCAAGTCGTCGATATCCGCAACGGTGAGCCCCGTAGCCTCGAGAACCTCATTCTCGTCAAGGTTGGCCAGGTGTGCCGTGAGGTCTTCAAGGCCGATTGTGTGCTCGGCGAGGAACTCATGGTCGAGCACCGTACCGGGAGCCGCAGCCTCGGCGTCGAGGACGCGCTTGGAGACGGCCTGCAAAAGGGCCATGTCGCCGCCGGAGCGGATCTGCAGGAAACGATCCGAAATATCCGTACCGCTACCAATGATGCCGCGAACCTTCTGCGGGTTCTTGTATCTCAGCAATCCTGCTTCGGGCAGCGGGTTGACCGAAATGATTTTGGCGCCCTTGCGCTTCGCCTCTTCGAGCGCGCTGAGCATGCGGGGGTGGTTGGTTCCGGGGTTCTGGCCGATCACGATGATCAGCTCAGACTTGCCGAAGTCGTCGTAGGCGATTGTCGATTTGCCGATACCGATCGTCTCGCCGAGTGCGGTTCCGGTGGATTCGTGGCACATGTTTGAGCAGTCGGGCAGATTGTTGGTGCCGTATGCACGGACGAACAGCTGGTAAAGGAACGCCGTCTCATTGGCTGTGCGACCGGAGGTGTAGAACGTCGCCTGATCGGGCGAGATCGACGCCAGCTTGGTACCGATGAGGTCGAAGGCGCGCTGCCAGCTGATCGGCTCGTAGTGGTCTGAACCTGACGGCTTGTATACGGGCTCGATGAGACGACCCTGCTGTCCCAACCAGTATTCGGTCTTGTCGAGAAGCGAGGTGAGCGAGTTCTCGGCCCAGAAGCTGCTCTCGACCCGGAGAGGAGTCGCCTCCCAGGTAACAGCCTTCGCGCCGTTCTCACAGAACTCGAAGGGACTGCGGTGCGAGGGGTCCGGCCACGCACAGCTCATGCAGTCGAATCCCTCTTTTTGGTTGAGGGTGAGCATCAGCTTCGTGGCATTGCGGACCCCGAGCTGCTTAACCGCAGGCTCCATGGAGTGAAGGATCGCGGGCATACCCACGGCCCACTCCTTCTTGTGCTCGACCTTCAGATCGGGATACTCCGCGTGGGGGGGAACGTTCTTGCTCATGCTGATATCACTTTCTGCCGGGCGGCGTCCGCCGGCACATCATCTACGGATGCCACGATCCGTTCGGGAGAGCTGTAGACCACCATCGATTGCCCGCGAAGGAACCCGACGACTGTGAGGCCGACTTCGGAGGCGAGATCGACGGCGAGCGATGACGGTGCAGAGACCGCGGCGAGAACCGGAATACCTGCCATCGACGCCTTTTGAGTCAGTTCAAAACTGGCGCGACCGGACACCATGAGAACCATATTTCGGAGCGGAAGCAGCCGTTCTCCGAGAGCCCATCCCACGACCTTGTCCACGGCATTGTGGCGACCGACATCTTCGCGCAGGACGAGCATCTCGCCCGTCACCCCGTTGAACAGGGCGGCCGCGTGCAATCCGCCGGTTTTGTCGAAAGCATCCTGCCCGGCGCGCAGCAGATCGGGGAACGTGGCCAGCAGGGCGGCAGGGACGCGAAGCTCATCGCTCGCAACGGGATGCTCCGACAGGGTGCGCACCGCGTCGATGCTCGCCTTGCCACAGAGACCACAGGAGCTCGTCATATAGAAGTTGCGTTCAAGGCTCGGGTCGGGCAAAGCCACACCCGGTGCAAGGGCAACATCGAGAACGTTGTAGGTGTTCTCTCCATCGACCGGACCACCTGCGCAGTATCGAATCGCCTGCACTTGATGATCGTGGGCAATAACGCCTTCACTCACCAGGAATCCGGTGGCCAACTCGAAATCATGACCGGGGGTGCGCATGGTGATTGTGAGCGCGGATCCGGCGACACGAATTTCCAGCGGCTCTTCGACGGCGAGATTGTCTTCACGGCGAATTGCCGCAGACCCGACGGTGATCCGGGTGACGCGACGACGTGCGGTGATTCTGCCCACTAGACATGCTTACCACCCTTTCCGGCCCGTGCCTGGCTGTGCAGTCGCCGTAGGCTGAATGCCATGATCTATGACGCCATCGTGCTCGCCGGGGGCAGGTCCTCTCGGCTCGATGGATATGCGAAGGCAGCGTTGCAGATATCCGGTCGTGCGGTGCTTGCCGTGACACTCGATGCCGTCGAGACGGCGCGCCACATCGCTGTCGTCGGGGACGTGGCGGGAATCAAGATCCCGGAAAAGACGCGTGTTGTCCGTGAGAATCCTCCGTACAGCGGACCGGTCGCAGGCATCGCCGCAGGCCTGCGGGAACTTGAGGGCACGGAGGACACTGATGTACGCGTCATGGTTCTCGCATGCGACATGCCGCGAGTCTCGGCCGCCGTTGCCGTACTCCTCGCAGAAGATGCTGGTGCTCAAGCACTCCTCGCCCACGATGGGGATCGGGATCAGTACCTCGTCGCCCTCGTTGATCGACCCGCTCTGAAAGCGGCACTCGCGCATCTTGCGACCGAGCGTGGTGGTCTCATCGACGCATCAGTCCGTCAGCTGTGGAGCTCGATCGGATGGAAGTCTGCCGCTGTTCCGCTCGGCAGTACCCGCGACATCGACACCTGGGAGGACGCGCGCGAACTGGGCGCTGAGCTCTCGTTTCATAACGACGCCCCATCACCAACGCTAAGGAGCCTCTGATGGCAGGAACCGACGACCAGGAGTTCACCGCGCGAATGGAAGCATGGACGGCGGAATTGAGTTCCGCGCTCAATGTGTCCGATGTGAAAGTCGATATCGACGCGGTTCTCGATCTGGCGGGAGTTGCCGCCCATGCAATTCTGCGCCCCGCTGCGCCTCTGACGACCTATCTGGCGGGCTACGCCGCTGGTCTCGCGGCGGCCGGTGGACCACATGCTGATGCTGCCGCTGCCGTGATTCGAATCGCCCGTGAAACTGCTGCGGCGCACGGGGATACGTCTTCGGGCGCCCAGGCGTGACGTCCGCCGACTGGCGCACTGCCCGCGACCGAGCTGGCTCCGCCGCAGCACTGCAGGCGGAAACTGTTTCGCTGTCCGCCGCCTTCGTGCGGACGCTCGCCACCGATGTTGCTGCGCTGCAGCCAATCCCCCATTACGCATCGTCAGCGATGGATGGCTGGGCCATTTCCGGGGGTGGTCCCTGGACGCTGGTCGGCGCAACCGGTGCGTCTCTCGAAGCGGGACAGGCTCAACTAATAGTCACCGGGGGCGCAATTCCCTCGGGGACGACGGCGATCCTGCGCCAGGAAGACGGAACGGAGGCACACGGACTGCTAACGGCCTCCGTCATGCCGCCCCTCGGTCGTCATATTCGGCCCGCCGGCGAAGAGGCAGAGGCCGGAACCGTTCTAATCCACGAAGGACAGCTTCTGAATCCCGCCCATCTCGCGGTCATTGCCGCCTGTGGACTGGATGAGGTGTCCGTGATTCGTCGGCCACGAATCGCCCTTCTGCTCACAGGAGACGAGGTGGTCGAATCCGGACTGCCGAATGCCGGTCAGGTGCGCGACAGCTTCGGCCCACAGCTACCCGCTCTGCTTGGCCTTTTCGGGGGTGTCACGGTGAGCAGCCGGCGCCTGCCAGACAATTTGAATGCATCCACCACTGCCTTGGCGACAACGGGCGATGCGGATGTGGTCGTGACAACAGGCGGGACCGGACACTCGTCGGTCGATTATCTGCGACGGGCCCTCGAAGCAAACGCCGCAGAGATCGTTGTCGAAGGCGTGCGAATGCGACCGGGGGGCCCCAGCATGCTGGCTCGTCTGCCCGACGGCCGCTATGTCGTCGGATTGCCGGGCAATCCTCTGGCCGCAATGATGGGCGCCTTCACGCTTCTCGGGCCGCTTCTCGCAGCCTTGGGCGGGCAGGCGCTACCGCAGCTTGGTGAAATCACGACCGCCCACGAGTTTGCGGGGCGACCCGGCTCCACCCGGCTTGTTACTTTCCGAGTCGCCGCCGATGGTCGAGCGGAAGACGCGGGCTGGCATGGAGCCGGAATGATGCGTGGCCTCGCGGAGGCCGCCGGAGTTGTGATCGTGCCCCCGGACGGACTTCGTGAGGGCGAAATCGCCGAAACGATCCCGCTCCCCTGGGCCCATTAGGCCCGCATAGCTTCGGCTCAGCGAACGCCGAGCAGGTCGATGACGAATACCAGGGTGCGGCCCGAGAGTCGGTGCCCTCCCCCTGCAGGTCCGTAGGCGAGTTCCGGCGGGCACACGAGCTGGCGTCGACCGCCGACCTTCATGCCGGGAATGCCGTCTTGCCAGCCCTTGATAAGGCCAGACAGCGGGAATTGGATGGACGCACCGCGATCCCAGCTGGCGTCGAACTGTTCACCGGTCTCGAAGTCGACGCCGAGGTAGTGCACGTCGACTGTTGCGCCAGCAGTCGCTTCGGCTCCGTCACCAAGCTCAATGTCGGTGATAACGAGTTCGGTCGGGGCAGGGCCGAGGGTCGGTTCGATCTCGGGCTTGGTCTTGTCAGTCATGGCACAAGTCAATCACGATGGGCCGAGTGGCTATGCCCCATCGCCGCCTCCCGCAGCCGCTCGATCGACGCGGCCGGGTCCTCGGTCGCGTAGACGCTTGACCCGGCGACGAAGGTGTCGGCGCCCGCCTCGGCGGCACGAACAATCGTGGTCTCGGTGACTCCGCCGTCCACTTGGAGCCAAAGCTGAATGTCGTCCCGAGAGTCTGCAGCGTTGCGGACGGCGCGGACCTTGGGGAGGACAGTGTCAATGAACGACTGGCCGCCGAATCCGGGTTCGACAGTCATGACGAGAAATTGATCGAACTCCGGAAGGAGTTCAAGGTAGGGCTCGACCGGAGTCCCGGGTTTGATGGCGAGCCCAGCCCGCGCCCCGATACTCCGCAGTCGTCGAGCGAGATCCACGGGGTTCTGGGTCGCTTCGGCGTGAAAGGTGACCGAAAATGCCCCCAGTTCGGCATAGCCGGGGGCCCATCGGTCGACGTTGTCGATCATCAAATGTACGTCGAGAGGAAGCGCCGACACCGCCTGCAGTCGCCCCACCATCTGAGGCCCGAAGGTGAGGTTAGGGACGAAATGGTTGTCCATAACGTCAACGTGCACAGCATCGGCCGTTGAAATGCGGCCCAGCTCGGACTCGAGATTGACGAAGTCGGCAGACAGGATGCTGGGGTTGATACGGACGCTCACCCGGCCACCCTACTGAGTCACCGGAAAGGCAGCGTCACTCGACAGTCAGGAGCTGGATAAACATCGCGTCGGTGCCATGGCGGTGCGGCCACAGCTGCGCAGCAGAGCCAGGCGCCAAGCCGAGGTCGCTCGTGGAAATTCCGTCAAGAACCGCCGGGGTATCGATAGCGCGCAGTCGCCTGTGGCGAAGGAGGGCCGCATCCACTATGTCGCGAGTCTCAGCAGTGTGCGGGGAGCACGTGACATAGGCGAGGACCCCGCCGGGTGCGAGCGCGGCGACAGCGGCATCCAGCAGATCGGCCTGCAGGCCCGCGAGCTGTCGTACATCGGCCTGCGTTTTGCGCCAGCGTGCCTCGGGCCGTCGACGCAGGGCGCCGAGGCCGGAGCATGGCGCGTCGAGCAGGATCCTGTCGAAGCGGCCGGCATGGGTTGTGCCAAATCGTGTGGCGTCTCCTTCCACGACCTGAGGAGGCGGGTCGAAGACCGAAAGCGCCGCTCGCACCAGGCCGGCTCGTGCCGGGACCAGCTCATTGGCCACGAGTTCGGCGCCGGCAATCCGAGCCTCTGCGGCCAGGAGAGCTGCCTTTCCGCCCGGTCCAGCGCACATGTCGAGCCACTGCTCCCCCGAGCGAATGGGGCGGGCACGACTTAGGGCCAAAGCAGCAAGTTGCGATCCCTCGTCTTGCACGCGGGATCGGCCGCTGGCAACCGCGGGCTGATGGGCGGGATCCCCGCCTGATGACCGCGCCCCTACCGGCGACACCTCTCCCGGATCGCCGACCTCGGAAACTGTCGCGAGTCCCGGTAAGGCCACGAGACTGACCTCGGGGGCGAGGTTGTCGGCGATCAGGAGCGCCACGAGCTCATCTTCGATCGTGTCGGCGGCCGCGCCATCCGCGCTGAGAGCGTCGCGGAAGGCAGCGATAACCCAGGACGGATGCGCGTGCTCAGCAGCAAGCCGGGCATCTCCGCTGAGACCAGCGAGGGCACGATCACGCCATTCCTCAGGAGTGGAGCGCGTAAGAGTGCGCAGCACCCCGTTGGCGAACCCCTTCGCCGAGCCCTTGCCTGCTGAGGCAACAAGCTCCACCGATTCTCCGACTGCCGCATGTGCCGCTGTGCGCATGCTGAGCAGTTGATGGGCTCCAAGACGCAGGGAATCAAGGACTACAGCATCCACTTTGCTGAGGTCGCGGTCGATGATGAGCCCCAGGACCCTGTCGTAGTAGCCGCTGCGGCGCAGTGTGCCGTACGTCAGCTCGGTCGCCAGAGCCGCATCAATGGGGCTAAGGCGTGCCTCAGCTATGAGCGACGGCAGAAGCAGATTCGCGTATGCATCGTCCTCGCGAACTGCTCGGAGTACCTCGAATGCGATGCGACGGGCCGGCTGAACGCGAGGTGCTCCGGGACCTGTCTGAGCGACTCGTTCGGTCATTCGGCAACCGTGTGTCGATCGGAAGGACGTCCGCGCCACCAGTCGGCGGCATCCATAGCCCGCTTGCCTGCAGCTTGGACGCGGCGAAGTTCCAGGACTCCGGAGGCGGTACCCAGCACCACGCGACCTCCTACCAGCCCAAAAACGCCGCTTGCCAGTGCCTCCGGGCTTTCCTGAGGGGGAAGCGCTGTGGCCTCGAGGATCTTGAAACGTTCGCCGTCGACAATCACGAAGGCCCCGGGCTCGGGGGTCACCCCGCGAATCTGTGCCGCAAGCTCCATGGCTGCGCGTGTGAGCTGCAATTTGCCGTCTTCCAGGGTCAGCTTCGGAGCCGATGTTGCCGTCCCCTCCTGGGGTGTAGCGACCGCCGTGCCATCGGCGAGGGCGTCTACCACCGTCGAAAGCAATTCCGCCCCCTGCTCCGATAACGACTCCAGCAGGACCCCTGCTGTGTCGTTCGCTCCGATCGGCACCGTGAGAGTGGCATAAACGGGTCCCGCATCAAGTTCGTCAACGAGCTGAAACACTGCGGCACCGGTGTACGTATCACCCGCCATGAGCGCACGTTGCACAGGCGCTGCACCGCGCCAGGCCGGAAGAAGCGAGAAATGCAGATTGATCCAGCCGAGACGGGGCAGCTCGAGCAGAGGACGTCGGATAAGTCCGCCATACGCGACAACAACGCCGAGATCGGGGGCAAGCTCGGCGATCGCGTCCGTCACTGGAGCGAGTCGGTTTGCGCGGATTATCGGAACTCCCGCATCATCGGCGGCTTGGGCAACGGGAGTCGGGGTGAGAACCCGGCGACGTCCCTGCGGTGAATCCTCCCGTGTGACGGCGGAGATCACCTCATGGGAGCTCGAAACCAGCCTTTTCAGGCTGGGCACCGCCGCAGCGGGACTACCCGCGAACAGGATGCGAAGGGAGGTCACGCGTCCATCCTGCCGTGTTGATCGCGTGAAGGTTGACGCCTGCTATTCGTCGAACGGCGCCGGGTCGTCGAAGTGTGCGCGTAATGGGAGCGGTTGCCGACCGCGTGGAGGCGAACCCGGCACCGGCTTTCGCTTAGCCGTCGCCTGTCTCACAATCTCCCGACGAATGACCGTCGCAACTTCAGCACCATGGGCGTAATCAAAGCGCAGCAGCGCGCGAATACGCCCCTCGACCTCGGTGGTGCCGATCACCCCAACAGAGTCGGGAAGCGCGTGAAGTGCCTCCGAAACCGCGCCGGGTGCACCAAGCAGCGTTGCCATGCGAACCGCCGGTGGGAAACGCAGCGCGCGTCGTCCTTCAAGCTCGCGTCGGGCGTACTCGCTTTGCTGCCATGTCACGAGCGCCGACGCTAGGGCGCCACCAACCCCGACGACAACTACAGGCGCATCGTCCGCGGCCAATGCTGCAGCATCCGACCACCAGCGCAAAACGTCCTCGCCCACACGAAGGGTTTCCCGAGCGGCCATCCGTTCGCCGTCAAGCAGCAGCACGGCTCGATATCCGGATCGCGCAACGGGTTCCGCGCCTCGGGTGGCAATCACAAGCGCCGGACGGTCATCGACCTGCAGGAGCTGTCTCTCGCCGTCGGACACGATGACCCGAGCACCGGGGAAGGCACGACCGAGCTCATCTGCGGTTCGCTGCGATCCGGAACCTGCTGTACGCAGTGTGGTGCCCGCGCAGTTGGTGCATGCCCAGGAGGTTTCTATAGCTCCGCACCACGCGCAGCTCGGGGCTGCTCCGGAGCGACGCTGTCGGAGCGGTCCCGCACACCGCCGGCAGCGGGCCGCATCGCCGCATTCCGTGCAGCGCAGACCTGGTGCGAAGCCCGGTCGAGCAACCTGTATGAGCACGGGTCCCTCGGCCGCGCCATCTCTCGCCGCGCGCCACGCCGATGGCGGAATCCGGGCCTGCGCCGCGAGACGATCCTGCGACATCAAATTGGCCGTCGGGATGACTCGGGGGTGACGTCGTTTTCCGAGCGGCGAGATGCGGGTGAGCCAATTCATCTCGACCAGGCGCTGAACTTCGGTTGAGCATGTGTGCCCGGCAATCACGAGCGCGCCTCCCTGCTGTTCATGCCTCACAAGGGCCGCGTCGCGGGCGTGAACATAGGGCGATAGGGGTTCGGCAAGGAGCGGGTCCCCGTCGTTCCAGACGACGAGAAGACCGAGCTTGGATGCCGGGGCGTATACCGCCGACCGGTTGCCCAGCACGACAACCGGTCCGTCACTGGCACGAAGAAGGCTTTTGTAGCGATCCGGGTTCGGCTGTCGCGCATCGACACGCACCACACATTCGGACGGCACCATTGTGGCGAGAGCCGCCGCAAGCTGATCCTGGTCACGATGATCGGGGAGCACCACAATGGCCGTTCGTCCCTTGGCCAGAGTATCCACGGCGAGTTCCGCGAGGGTCTGCGCCCACCGACCGATACCGATTTCCGGATCGAGCTGGGACATTCCGGGACGTACTTTCAGTGCAATCCTCCCGTTGGCGACAAGCGCTTCGGTAAGGGTTGAGTCGTAGTCCGTGATCGCACGGGCTTCGACTGCCGGATGCGAGTTCGCGCTATCGGCCTCGGATCTCGCGAGCCATGCCTTCTCCACTCGAACCTGGCGGGGAGGGACCGCAAGCCTCACAATGTCGGCCGCGGATCCGGCGGCCCTGTCGGCCATCGCCCGCGCCAAACGCCACACCTCGGGACGTAATACCGGCACCGGCGAAACCAACGCCTCAATGTCGCTCAGAGGCCCCGGGTAATCCTGCTGAGACCCGAGTTCAATCACATAGGCGGTGGCGAGCCTTCGCGCGCTGCGAAGCGGCACTGTGACACGCACCCCGGGCACGATGCCCGTGAGATGGTCGGGGATCCGGTAGTCAAGGAGCCGGTCGAGCTGCGGAAGCGGGGAATCAACCAACACCCGCGCGATTGAGGCGCCTGTCATGCACCCATCCGAAGGTCAGATCCCAGCTGCGGCCCGGAGGTCATCGACGCGGTCGGTGGCCTCCCAGGTGAAATCGGGCAGCTCGCGTCCAAAGTGACCGTATGCGGCGGTTGCCGCGTAAATCGGACGCAGAAGGTTGAGATCACGAACGATTGCCGCCGGGCGAAGGTCGAACACCGATTGGATTGCCTCGGTGATCGTCGCGTCCGAAACGCGGCCTGTGCCGAATGTTTCGACATAGAGCCCGACAGGCGATGATGAGCCAATCGCGTAGGCAACCTGCACCTCAAGCCGATCGGCGAGACCGGCCGCGACGGCGTTTTTCGCCACCCAGCGCATCGCATAGGCCGCAGATCGGTCGACCTTCGACGGGTCCTTGCCCGAGAATGCTCCCCCACCGTGGCGGGACGCGCCGCCATAGGTGTCGACGATGATCTTGCGTCCGGTCAGCCCGGCATCGCCCTGCGGCCCGCCAATTTCAAAACGGCCGGTCGGGTTGATGAGGATGCGGGCGTCGGAGGACGGCAGATCGACCCGCTCAAGCACGGGGCGGATCACCAGTCGCTCGATCTCTGCTCGCAAATCAGCCGTGGCGATAAGCGGAGAGTGCTGTGTCGACAGGACCACGGTCTCGATACTCGCGGGGGTCGTACCGTCGTATCCGACGGTGACCTGAGTCTTGCCGTCGGGGCGAAGCCAGTCGACCTCTCCCGCGTGACGCACCTCGGCGAGGCGCTCGGACATCCGGTGCGCGAGCCAGATCGGCAGCGGCATGAGTTCGGGAGTCTCACGCGTGGCATAGCCGAACATCAGTCCCTGGTCGCCCGCACCCTGGCCGTCGAGGGGATCGGAGCTCGCGCCCTCGCGGGACTCGTATGCGTCGTCGACACCCTGAGCGATGTCGGGCGACTGACCACCGATCGAGATCGATACACCGCAGGATCGGCCATCGAACCAGACGTCGGACGAGTTGTACCCGATCTCGGTGATTCGCTTGCGGACAATGCCGGGAATGTCGACATAGGCGGAGGTCGTGACCTCGCCGGCGACGTGAACCAGGCCAGTTGTGACGAGAGTTTCAACAGCAACACGGGCTGTCGGATCTTGCGCGAGGATCGCGTCAAGAATTGTGTCGCTGATCTGGTCAGAGATCTTGTCGGGGTGGCCTTCTGTGACAGATTCAGAGGTGAACAGGCGGAGAGGGGCGGGCATTTCGGCCTCCAGGATCAGACAGCTAGGTCGAGGATTCGGTCGGCAATCAGGCTCTTCGGCCCAGATGCCTGGGCAACTATATCCCCGCCCGCACCCAGTACCAGGACGACGTTACTGTCTGTGCCGAAGCCCTCGTTCCAACCCACCCTGTTGATGACGAGATAGTCGACGCCTTTGCGTGCGATTTTGGCCACCCCACGTCGGAGCAGCGCCTCATCGTCGACTTCTGTCTCCGCGGCGAACCCGATGATGAGCTGTCGCGGACGACGAGCGAGAGCGAGCTCCTGCAGAATGTCGGGATTCTTGACCAGGTGGACGACAAAAGAGTCGCCCTGACTCTCTTTGCTGATCTTCGTGTCGGCGACGCTCTCGGGGCGGTAATCCGCGACCGCGGCCGCCATGATGATGACGTCGGCGGTGGGAGCCTCTGCCTGAACGAGTTCGCGCAGTTCAAGAGTTGACGAAACATGGTGCACGGTAACGCCGGAGATTTCATCGGTCAGGACTCCGGCGTCGATGTTGGCGACCACGAGCGTGACATCTGCCCCACGCCATGCCGCCGCGCGCGCAAGCGCCACGCCCTGCTTGCCACTCGATCTGTTGCCGATAAAGCGCACCGGATCAAGGGGTTCTCGGGTGCCGCCCGCTGTTATCAGCACACGCTTTCCGGCGAGGTCCCGTGGCGTCACAGCGCCGATCGCGGCAGACACGATATCGCTAGGTTCCGCCATGCGGCCCGGCCCGGCATCGAGGCCGGTCAGTTCACCAGAGTTCGGGCCGATGAAGTTCACTCCACGAGATCTGAGCAACTCCACATTCGCCACCGTGGCCGGATTCATCCACATTTCAGTGTGCATGGCGGGTGCCACCAGAATCGGTGCCGACGAGGCGAGAACCGTCGTGCCGAGCAGATCGTCAGACAGACCATGAGCCAAAGCGGCGAGCGTATGAGCTGTCGCCGGAGCGATAACGATCAGCTCGGCATTTTGACCGAGTGCAACATGCCGCACTTCAGAAACACCGTCGTAGAGGTCCGAATGGACCGGATTGCGACTTATCGCCTCGAATGTCGGTTTGCCGACGAAACGAAGCGCCGCCTCCGTCGCGATCACGTGGACATCGTGACCGGCCAGAACCAGCAGACGAATCACCTGGACCGCCTTATAGGCGGCGATCCCGCCGGTGACCCCGACGACGATATTCATATGCGGCGCGGTTAGACCTGCGGGTCGGGCAGCGGCGTCAGGACGAGCTTGTCGTCGTTGATCTCGCGCAAAGCTACTGAGAGAGGCTTGTCGTCAATGGTCGAATCGACGAGCGGGCCCACATTGTCGAAGAGCGACCCTTCGTGCAGATCCGCGTAGTAGTCGTTGATCTGACGCGCGCGCTTGGACGCAAAGATGACCAGCTGGTACTTCGAGTCGACCTTCGACAGCAGTTCGTCGATGGGCGGGTCGATAATGCCGGAGTTCTTGTCGGCCATGGGTGTATTCCTTACGTCGCGGTGCAATGGGAGGTCGGCGTGCATACGGGGATCCGTATAGAAACAACCATCAGGTCGTGGGCACTGCGAGCAATTCTACGACTTCTTTGGCCGCTTGACCGACTTCTGCGTTGACAATTCGCACATCGAACTCGTTCTGGGCCTTCAATTCCATCTTGGCGGTCCGCAATCTCCGCGCCTGCTCAGCCGCCTCCTCGGTCCCCCGCCCAACCAGCCGACGCACGAGTTCCTCCCAGGTGGGGGGAAGCAGGAACACAAGAAGAGCCTCGGGCATCGCCGCGCGCACGGCGCGCGCCCCCTGCAGATCGATCTCGAGGAGCACACTTCGGCCGTCGGCGAGAGCGGCATCAATGGGCGGGCGTGGCGTGCCGTAGCGGTAGGCATTGTGCACTGTCGCATGTTCGAGAAACTCGCCCCGTGCAATCATCGCGTCGAATTCGTCATCGGACACGAAGTAGTAGTGCTCGCCCTCGACCTCTCCCGGCCGGGGCGCGCGAGTTGTTGCCGAGACGCTGAGCAGGACATCCGGATAGTGCTGATGGATATAGCGCGAGACGGTGCCCTTGCCGACAGCCGTCGGGCCCGCCAACACCACCAGACGACTGTGCTGGCCCCCGTGGTCACCACGTGTTTCCAACCAGGCTTTGAGGCGTGCGCGCTGTCGAGTTCCCAGGCCCCCGACCCGCTTTGAGGGTGAGATTTCCAGATCAGTCATGACGCGGTCCACACGCGTGGGTCCGAGGCCCGGAATGCTGAGGAGCAGATCGCGCACCCTCAGGGATGCCTCGGGACCTGCTTGATCGCCGGCCCATGCGGTTTGGGCGACATCGAGCGCCGATCTCGTGCGCGCGGCGACTGCCGCCTTGATGGCGGCTCGGGCGCGCCTCGCGGCTATGGCGGCGCGCGCCCCGGCGACGCGATCGACCTCAGGGGGGCTTATGCGCGCCATGACGCGGTTTCGGAGTTGGCGAAGTCGATACGGTCGGCGACGGCCCCGGCTCCCCCGGACAGGATGCTTCGTGAGACAGACACCAGCACCTGCGGAGTCGCGGCCCCATATAACCGCGGAACATCTGCGATCTGGGCTCCCTGTGCGCCGAAACCCGGAGCCAGAATGAGAAGGCCCGCGAGATCCTCTGCGGTAAATCCGAAATCGTCCATGGTGATCGTGGCGCCGACGACGACACCGACGGATCCCGTTGCCTGTTCTCGAATGTCGGCCAGCACACCAGCGGCCACCGACACACCATCGGCACGGCGCGCCTGCTGCGTGACAGCTGCCTCCGGATTGGAGGTCGCCGCCAGCACGAAAACGCCAGCACCCCACGAAGCCGCCTTCGCCATCACTCCCGCCAGCGATCCAAGACCCTGATATGCGACGGCGGTCATGGCATCGACAGCCAGCGGGGATTCGGGCGCGAGCCACGCATCGCCATATGCATCGACGCTGGTACCGACGTCTCCGCGCTTGACATCGGCGATGACCAGCAACTCTGCGGCACGCGCTGCCGCGATGACATCCTCGAGGGCCGCGTACCCCGCAGAACCGTGTCGTTCAAAAAACGCGATCTGAGGCTTCAGGATGCCGACCCGACCCACCGAGGACTCCACGACCCGCAATCCGAATTCCCGCACCCCGTCTGCCGAGTCGGGTAGTCCCCATGACTCCAGCAATGAGGAGTGCGGGTCGATCCCGACACACAGGGGCCCGAACCGCGCCATCATGTCCGCGACCCGGTTCGCGAAGGGTCTCACATTAGCCACGCGCGCCCGCCAGTTGTTCCGCGCGGTCGGCGGCGTAGTCCTGCAGCGACCGCACTGTCATGTCACGACGATGCACGTCGAACGAGGCGACAGCCGCCGCGAGCTGCGCGATTGTTGTGAACAAGGGCTTATCGGCGGCAACAGTTGCCGTGCGAATCTCAATGCCGTCTGCGCGGGCACTGCGCCCCGACGGGGTGTTGATCACGACATCGATCTCGCCGGCGTTGATGAGTTCGACGATTGACGGATCCCCCGGCACCACTTCTTGGCCCATGGAGTACTTGCGCACAGTACGTGCCCGGATGCCATTGCGGGCCAGCACTTCGGCCGTTCCACTCGTGGCGACGATGTCGAATCCGAGCTGCGCGAGACGCAAAGCGGGAAGCACAATCGCCCGCTTGTCACGGTCGGCGACCGACAGGAAGACTGTGCCCGCGTCGGGCAGGCCGCCGTAGGCCGCATCCTGACTTTTAGCGAAGGCGCGCGGGAAGTCGACATCGATGCCCATGACCTCGCCGGTGGAGCGCATTTCGGGACCAAGAACCGAATCCACGATCTGCCCCTCGCGGGTTCGGAATCGCTTGAAGGGGAGAACCGCCTCTTTGACCGACACCGGCGAATCGAGCGGAACATTCGAGCCGTCGGCGGCTGGCAGAAGCCCGTCAGCCACAAGGGAACGGATGCTGCGCCCGGCCATGATGAGCGCTGCCGCCTTGGCGAGCGGGATGCCCAGGGCCTTCGACACGAAGGGCACCGTGCGCGACGCCCTCGGGTTCGCCTCGAGGACGTAGAGCACTCCGGCTCCGACCGCGAACTGGACATTCAAGAGACCTCGCACGCCGATGCCCGCGGCGATTTTGCGGGTGGCATCGACAACGCGATCCTGCACGTCACGTCCGAGAGTCACGGGCGGCAGAGTGCACGCTGAGTCTCCGGAGTGAACCCCGGCCTCTTCGATGTGCTCCATGATGCCGCCCACGTACAACTCCGTGCCGTCATACAGCGCATCGATGTCGATTTCGAGAGCGTCGTCGAGGAACCGGTCCACCAGCAGCGGGGATCCGGGCCCGATAATCGCCTGCTCACGGACCCGGTCGAAGTAGTCCTCGAGGCTGGGGGTGTCGTAGACGATCTCCATTCCCCGGCCGCCCAGCACGAAGCTCGGCCGCACAAGAACGGGGTACCCAATGGATTCGGCGACGACAACGGCGGTCGGCGCGTCGGTTGCCGTGCCGTTCTTTGGTGAAATCAGGCCCGCGGCGTCCAGGATGCCCGAGAACAGGCCGCGCTCTTCGGCCAGGTCAATGGCGCTCGGGCTGGTCCCGAGAATCGGAACTCCCGCGGCCTCGAGACCTGCCGCAAGGCCCAGGGCGGTTTGGCCGCCCAACTGCACGATCACGCCGAGCATTGTCCCCGACTGTGATTCGGCGTTAATGACCTCGAGCACGTCCTCCAGGGTGAGCGGCTCAAAATACAGCCGGTCACTGGTGTCGTAGTCGGTCGACACCGTCTCGGGGTTGCAGTTGATCATGATCGTCTCGTACCCCGCGTCATGCAGGGCGAAACTCGCGTGGACACATGAGTAGTCAAATTCGACACCCTGACCGATGCGGTTCGGACCGGACCCCAGGATCACAACCTTGGTGGCGCTGCTCGGAGCGACCTCCGTCTCGAGGTCATAGCTCGAGTAGTGATACGGCGTCAGGGCGGGAAACTCACCCGCGCAGGTGTCGACAGTCTTGAAAACCGGTCGCACGCCGAACTGCCAGCGCGCGTTGCGCACCTCCGCCTCCGTGAGCCCACGGAGCTGCGCGATCTGAATGTCGCTGAACCCGTGATCTTTGGCGTGACGGATGAGCTCGGCGTCGAGCTTCATCGATCCCGAAATGTCATTGGCGACGTCGTTGATCAGCACGATCTGGTCGAGGAACCACGGATCGATTTTCGTGGCCTCGAATAGCTGCTCAATCGTGGCGCCCTTGCGAAGGGCCTGCTGCACTGTCACGATGCGGCCGTCAGTCGGGATGCGGGAGGTCTCGACAAGCTCGGCGGCCGAGCGGGGCTCGGGACCCCAGTGGAAGCTGGACCCGCGCTTCTCGAGAGATCGCAGCGCTTTTTGCAGGGCTGTCGCGTAGTTGCGGCCGATCGCCATCGCCT
The DNA here is from genome assembly GCA_035554115.1 of Pseudolysinimonas sp. Classification (GTDB taxonomy): domain Bacteria; phylum Actinomycetota; class Actinomycetes; order Actinomycetales; family Microbacteriaceae; genus CAXTSE01. The sequence continues at coordinate 217,445 of DATMIW010000029.1, forward strand.
CGCCGACGCTCTTCATAGTCGTCGTGAGGGTTGCATCCGCACTCGGGAACTTCTCGAACGCAAAGCGAGGCACTTTGACAACGACATAGTCGAGGGTGGGCTCAAAGCTCGCGGGGGTTGCTCCCCCCGTGATTTCGTTCCGAATCTCGTCGAGGCGATACCCGATCGCAAGTCGCGCCGCAATTTTGGCGATCGGGAATCCCGTCGCCTTCGACGCGAGAGCGCTTGACCGCGAGACGCGCGGGTTCATCTCGATAACAATGACGCGACCGGTATTGGGCTCAACAGCGAACTGGATGTTGCACCCACCGGTATCAACCCCCACAGCCCGGATGATGTCGATTCCGATATCGCGGAGGTTCTGATACTCGCGGTCGGTCAGCGTCAACGCAGGGGCGACGGTAATCGAATCCCCTGTGTGCACTCCGACCGGATCGACGTTCTCGATCGAACAGACCACGACCGTGTTGTCGGCCGTGTCACGCATGAGCTCGAGCTCGTATTCTTTCCACCCGAGGATCGACTCCTCGAGAAGGACCTCGGTCGTGGGGCTCTGGTGTAGTCCGTCGGTCACCATCCGGATGAGCTCGTCGCGATCGTAGGCAAAGCCCGATCCCAGCCCGCCCATTGTGAAGCTGGGCCGGATAACCAGGGGGTAGCCGAGGTCTTCTGCGAAATCGATGGCCTCACCAACGGAGTGGGCGATATGGCTGCGCGCCACATCCGCTCCGGCATCGAGGACGAGCTGCTTGAAGATCTGGCGGTCCTCGCCCTTCTTGATCGCCTCGACCTTGGCGCCGATGAGTTCGACTCCGTACTTCTCCAAGATCCCGGCCTCGTCGAGAGCGATAGCCGCGTTCAGCGCGGTCTGGCCGCCCAGGGTCGGGAGCACCGCATCCGGCATCTCTTTCTCAATGATTTTGGTGAGAGCCTCCATCGTGATCGGCTCAATGTACGTCGCGTCGGCAAAATCGGGGTCGGTCATGATCGTCGCCGGGTTCGGATTGACGAGGATGACGCGGACGCCTTCAGCACGCAACACGCGGCAGGCCTGGGTGCCGGAATAGTCGAATTCGGCGGCCTGTCCGATGACGATCGGGCCGGAGCCAATGACGAGAACGCTCTGGATGTCGGGGCGCTTGGGCACTAGAGGGCTTTCTGTTCAAGGTGAGCGACGACCATGTCTCGGAACCGGTCGAAGAGATAATTGGCATCGTGAGGTCCGGCTGCGGCCTCGGGGTGGTACTGCACGGAGAACGCGGGGATGTCGAGGGCCCGCAAGCCTTCAACGACCTGATCATTGAGACCGATATGGCTCACTTCGAGGCGACCGTATCCATGCGGGCTATCGAAGGTGCCCTCCAGCGGTGCTTGGACGGCGAAACCATGGTTGTGAGCGGTGATTTCAATGCGTCCGGTCGACTTGTCGAGAACGGGTTGGTTGATGCCGCGATGCCCGAACGGGAGCTTGTAGGTCTCGAGCCCAAGGGCGCGACCGAGCAACTGGTTGCCAAAGCAAATGCCGAAGAACGGTAGGCCCGCGTCGAGAACGCCGCGCAACAACTCGACGTGATCGCCGGATGCGGCCGGGTCACCGGGACCGTTCGAGTAGAAGACGGCTACCGGATCCACCGCCAGTAGCTGTTCGAGGGTCACATCCTGAGGCAGAACATGCACCTCGAACCCCCGCCCCGCGAGATTGTCGACAGTCGACTGTTTGACACCCAGATCGAGGATCGCCAGATTCCCGATCCGCTCGCCTGTGGCAGGAGTCACTGTCGCCTGGGTTACAGAGACCGATGATGAGAGGTTCTGTCCCGACATTTCCGGTGCCGCACGCACGATGGCGAGCTGCTGCTCAGGAGAAAGCGCGGCATCGTCGCCGGAGAACACACCCGCACGCATGGTGCGGGTATCGCGCAGATGTCGGGTTATTGCGCGCGTGTCGATTCCACTGATGCCGACGACACCGTTGGCGACCAGATCGTCGTCGAGACTGCGAATCGAACGAAAATTGCTGACCACGCGGCTGGGGTCACGGACGACATAACCCGACACCCAGATCCGACGGGATTCGGTGTCCTCGTCATTCATTCCGGTGATGCCGATATGGGGGGCCGTCATCACCACGATCTGACCGGCATAGCTGGGATCGGTAAGGGTCTCTTGATAGCCGGTCATGCCTGTTGCGAAAACGGCTTCGCCGAGAGAACGTCCGCGGGCGCCGTACGCGCGGCCGGGGTAGCGGCTGCCGTCTTCAAGGACCAGGACGGCGGGATCGGAAGTCATGGAAGATCCTTCGATGCGGGGGTGAATAGGGCCAAAGCGTCGACCAGGGCGGCCGGGTCGGGTGAGCGGAAGTACGTGTCGAGGGCTGTACCGTCAAGTGTCCAGCGAAGGAAAACGAGCCCGTCATTGGGCACGACCCGGTCGATCGTCCACGTGGCGCGACCGGCACCAGTGATCGCGGACCGGGGAATGAACCGCGCATCGGCCCCAGCGAGCGTGAGAACGACCCCAGAGTCGGCAACTGTCACGAAGGCGCGAGCCCGGAAGCCCAGGCCTGCCACCACGATGCGGTCGAGAGGTGAGTCTGCGCGAGTCGTCGCGACGTAGAGCAGTTCGTCACGGAAATGGATGGATCCGAGCTCCGAGGGCGGCACCATTAGCGGCCCGATGCCGCCTTGGCGACGTTTCCGTGCCCGCCATGCCAGCGCGAGTCCGCCGTAGATGACGACGAGAACAGCCACGATGATGATCGTCGAAATGACTTTATCCACGGGCCACCTCCTCTGCGCTGCGCACGGATCCGTCGAGGACCGTCGGGACTCCGCCGTAGATCGTGGCAACCACGCGACCCGGAAGTTCGCGGCCCAGGTACGGGGAGTTCGCGCCCTTGCCGGCCAGGTGATCCACCGAAAAGATGCTGGACGCTGCCGGGTCGTACAAGGTGAGGTGCGCCGGGCTGCCAACGTCAAAAGGCCGTTCGTATCCCGACAGACGCCCGATCTCGGCGGGTGTGCGCGACAGAACCCGGGCAATGTCGGACCACCCCAGCTGACCCGTGTCAACAACGGACTGCTGCACGACGTTCAGAGCACTCTCGAGCCCGACCATTCCGAAGCTGGCTTCCTGCCAGGCGCACTCTTTCGACTCGATCGGATGCGGTGCGTGGTCTGTCGCGACGATATCAATCGTGCCATCAGCCAGTGCCTCGCGCAGAGCGTGTACATCTTCGTCCCGCCGAAGGGGTGGGTTGACCTTGTAGCGCGCGTCATAGCTGCGCGCCAGTTCGTCGGTGAGCAACAGGTGGTGGGGCGTCACTTCGGCCGTCACCGCGATACCCCGCGATTTGGCCCAGCGGATGACCTCGACGCTGCCCGCGGTCGAGAGATGGCAAATGTGAAGCCGCGCTCCAGTGGTCTGAGCGAGAAGGACATCGCGGGCGATGATCGCCTCTTCTGCGACCGCGGGCCAGCCGGCGAGTCCGAGTTCAGCGCTGACAACGCCCTCGTTCATCTGCGCGCCTTCGGTGAGGCGCGGCTCCTGCGCATGCTGGGCAACTACGCCGTTAAATGATCTGACGTATTCGAGCGCCCGACGCATAAGCAGGGCGTCATGGACGCACTTCCCGTCGTCGCTGAACACACGAACGCCCGCCCGCGACTGGGCCATCGCGCCGATCTCGCTCAGCTGCTCCCCTGCTAATCCGCGAGTTACCGCACCGACGGGACGCACAGTGACATAGCCGTGGTGATCTCCAAGGGAGGCAACCTGCTCGACAACCCCCGCCGTGTCTTGTACGGGACTCGTGTTCGCCATGGCATGCACCGCGGTGAATCCCCCGGCGGCCGCCGCGCGCGACCCCGTCAGGACTGTCTCACTCTGTTCAAATCCGGGTTCGCGTAGATGGGTGTGCAGGTCGACGAGTCCCGGCAGGGCTTGCAACCCTTCGGCGTCGATGACCATCGCGCCCGCGGCACTCAGCCCGGTGCCGCGTTCGGCCACCACGCCGTGATCGATGACCAGCTCAGTCGTCGTGCCGTCGGGAAGGCGAGCTCCGCGAATCAGGATTGTCATACCGGGGCCTCCGTCGTCGCACCGCTCAACACCAGGTACAGAACCGCCATCCGGATTGACACTCCGTTCGTGACCTGCTTCAGGACCATCGACCGGGGCGAATCAGCGGCTCGCGCCGAGATTTCGAGGCCGCGGTTCATGGGGCCGGGGTGCAAGATCATCGTATCCGGCGACAGGCGGGCGAACCGTTCGTCATGCAGGCCCCACTGCCGTGCGTACTCGAGGTCGTGCGGGAAGAATGCGTCACGCATGCGCTCGCTCTGGATGCGAAGCATCATGAGCGCGTCCGGGGAGTCGGCAATCGCCGCATCCAGGTCACTGGATACCGTGACGGGCCAATTTTCCACCCCAGTCGGGAGCAGGGTTCCCGGCGCTACGAGGTGGACCGACGCTCCCAGAGTCGTGAGGAGCCACACATTCGATCGTGCAACGCGGGAATGGAGAATGTCGCCCACGATAGTGACCCTCACCCCGTCGAGATCGCGGCCCCGTGACGCGGCGCCGTGAAGTCCTTGACGGATGGTGAAGGCGTCCAAAAGCCCCTGCGTTGGATGCTCATGCGTGCCGTCTCCGGCGTTGATCACCGGTGCATCGATCCACCCGCTGTCGGCAAGCACCCGTGCGGCTCCTGATGCAGAATGGCGCAGCACGACCGCATCGATTCCCATTGCGGCGATGGTCTGCGTTGTGTCTTTGAGAGATTCGCCCTTGGAGACGCTCGACCCCTTGGCGCTGAAGGTGATGACGTCGGCACTGAGCTTTTTGGCGGCGGACTCAAAACTCAGGCGTGTGCGAGTCGAATCCTCGAAGAATAGATTCGCCACAGTGCGCCCGCGAAGGGTCGGCAATTTCGGCACGGCTCGCGTCGCAACCTGCGCCATGTCTTCAGCCAGATCGAGAATGGTGATCGCCGAATCGCGGTCGAGGTCGCGGACTGAGAGCAGGTGCTTCACGCGTCTCCTCCGGCAATTTCGACGGCGTCTTCGCCATCGATCTCGCTGAGTTTCACATTGATGCGCTCGTCGGATGCGGTGGGCAGATTCTTGCCGACGAAATCAGCGCGGATCGGCAGCTCACGGTGACCGCGGTCGACTAGGACAGCAAGACGGACGGCTCGGGGCCTTCCTAGGTCGTTGAGTGCGTCAAGGGCGGCGCGGATCGTGCGACCTGAGAAGAGAACGTCGTCGACGAGGACGACCGTGGCGCCGTCGATTCCTACGTCTGGCACACGCGTCGGACTCGGTGTCCGAGTCGGCTGATGCGCGAGGTCGTCGCGGTACATCGTGACGTCGAGCGCGCCTGTGACACCGGATCCGGGTTCCAGTCCGTCAAGAATCGCACCGATACGATCCGCCAGCAGCACACCGCGGGTGGGGATCCCCAGAAGGATCAGACCGGAACCGCCGCGATTGCTCTCGAGGATCTCGTGAGCGATACGGGTGAGAGCCCGTTGGATGTCAGCTTGCTGAAGCACTGTTCGTGCTGGCACGGTGACCTCCTTCCCCGCCTCTCTGGACGGATTTAAAGGATGTCGAACGTTCCTACCGTACTACAGGGTGTTCGCCACTACAGAGCGTTCGGATCGGCCTTTTCGGCATAGGACGGCGAATAGAGCGACTTCACGGCCTTGTCGACGAGGGCCTGATTCTTCACCTCTCCGCTCTCGACCAGGAATGGTCCGATCACCTTGAGCACCGCGGTCTGAGCCTTGCCCGGCACCGGATCGATGTTGAGATCGGTTCTGTCGTTAAGTACCGATGAGGCGACCTCGGTGCTGATACCCGCCTCTTTCGCAAGAATCTTGACGGCGCCGGCAGTGTGATCTTCTGCCCACGCTCGCGCCTTCTCATAGGCATTGACAACCAACTGAGCAAGATCGGGGCTCGCGGAGAGGAAGCTCTCGGTAGCGTTGAGGAAGCCGTAGCTGCAAAAGTCGGGATTGTCGTAGACGATTTTGGATCCAGCAGTTTCGACGCTCGTCGAGATCAGGGGATCGAGGCCCGACCATGCGTCAACCTTGCCTGATTCGAGCGCCGCTCTTCCTTCCGCGTGGGGCAGATCCTGGATGGTCACCTGGTTGAGACCGATCCCTGCCTTTGCAAGGGTTTGCAGCAGGAAGAAGTAGGGGTCGGTGCCCCGTGCCACAGCAACGTTCTTCCCGACGAGATCCTTGGCCGTTTTGATTGCCGAGTCTTTGGGAACGACAATCGCCGCCCAGTTCGGCTGACTGAAGATGTCGATGGCTTTGATTTTCGAACCGGTGGAACGAGCGAGCAAAGCCGCCGATCCTGCTGTTGAACCCACATCGAGTGATCCCGAGCGCAGAGCACGATTGGCCTGGCTGGAACTCGTCGACTCAACCCAGGTGACCTTTACATCATCGCCAAGCGACTTTTCTAGCCAGCCCTGGTCCTTGATGATCAAACTCAGAGGGTTGTACGCCGCATAGTCGATACGGAGTGTGTCGGCGCTCCACCCGTGGGAGCCCTGTTCTGTCGGCTTGGCCGCCTCTGGCGTGCCGCCCCCCACACCGCACCCTGCGAGCATAAGAGCTACGGCCGACGCCACCGCGACAGCTCCCGAGAAGCGCTTAGCTCTACTCATCCACATTCTTTGCCGCACAGCTGAGCCGATCACACCAGGTCACGGGGGATCTGGTCTTTATTGTGGGCGATCGCCCCCAAGACACCATTGAGGAAGCCGGCGGAGTCATCAGTGCTCAACAGCGTTGCCGCTTCGATCGCCTCAGAGATGGCGACAGCGTCGGGGACGCCGTCGTTGTACAAGATTTCCCAGGCACCCACGCGGGCGATTGTACGGTCGAGAACTGGCATCCTGTCGAGAGTCCAGCCTTGCGCATGAGCGGTGATCGCCGCGTCCAGGGCGTCAAGGTTGTCGGCGACTCCCGTCACAATTTCGCGAGCATAGCCCCACGAGGACGAACGCCGCGGATCGGCGTCGGCACGCGCGGATTCCTCGGCCAGGAGTTCAGAGATGGGCAGCTCGCGCAGATCGGCTCCGAACAGGATGTCGACCGCGCGTTTTCGGGACTTGGTGCGGGCGCTCACAGATCAGCCGGGATCAGTCAGTCACGCGACCGAGATAGCTGCCATCTCGCGTGTCGACTTTGACCTTGGTGTTCTGCTCGAGAAACAACGGCACCTGGATCTCGTGTCCGGTCTCGAGTGTTGCGGGCTTGGTCCCCGCGCTCGAACGATCGCCCTGCAGACCGGGCTCGGTGTAGGTGACCTCAAGGATCACCGAGGTTGGAAGCTCCACGTACAGCGGATCGCCATCGTGAGTGGCGATAGTGACGGTCTGGTTCTCGAGCATGTAGTGCGCGGCATCCCCGACAATCGACGCGGGTACCGTGACCTGGTCGTAGTCCGTCGAGTCCATGAACACGAATCCGTCGCCGTCGTTGTACAGATACGAGAAGTCTCGACGGTCGACAATCGCAAAGTCGATCTTCGTTCCGGCGTTGAAGGTGCGGTCGACGACCTTGCCGCTCATGATGCTCTTGATTTTGGTGCGCACGAAAGCGCCGCCCTTGCCGGGTTTGACGTGCTGGAACTCCACCACGTTCCACAGCTGTCCGTCGATGTTGAGGACGGAGCCGTTCTTGATGTCGTTCGTCGTAGCCATAGTCGACGAGTCTATCGGGCGGCGAGACGACCGATCGCACTGAGCGCGAGCAGGTAGGAATCGAAGCCAAAACCCGCGATGACACCCGTGGCCACCCCCGAGATGACGCTTGTGTGGCGGAATTCCTCACGCGCATGGGGGTTGGAGATGTGGACCTCGATCAGCGGAAGCCCAGCCTTCGGAACGAGAGCTGCGGCGTCGCGCAGGGCGTAGCTGTAGTGCGTAAAGGCCGCAGGATTGAGAATGACCGGGCTGGACGCATCGACGGCCTCATGGAGCCAGCTGATCAGCTCCACTTCATCGTCGGTCTGGCGCAGGTCGATTTCGGTATCTTCTGGTGCCTCCTCCGTGAGAAGGACGCGGAGAGCCGACAGATCCTGTGCACCATATACGTCGGGCTCTCGGCTGCCGAGACGTCCGAGATTGGGACCGTTGAGCACGAGCACGCGAGACATGTGCCCAGCCTATCGAGGCAGTGCTATTTCCCTACGCCGATGGCCCCACGGCCACCTCTTGGTAGGCGGCGTAAAGAAGCTGTTCATCGGGCCCGCTGAGGGTCGTGGGACGCCCAATGTCATCGAGCACTATGAACCGCAAGAGATCCCCCCGTGCTTTCTTGTCGCGCTTCATCGTCGCGAGAAGGGTCGGCCAGCGGCCAGCAGGGTAGGTGGTCGGCAGACTCAGGGATTCCAGGATGCGTCGGTGCCGATCCACCGCATCGTCGCTCAGCGACCGCGTGAGACGCGACAACTCGGCGGCGAAAACCATTCCGATTGAAATCGCGGCACCGTGTCGCCACTGATAACGCTCGGCGTGTTCGATGGCGTGGCCGAGAGTGTGGCCATAGTTCAGGATCTCGCGAAGGCCCTGCTCGGTGAAGTCCTCCCCCACGACTCGGGCCTTCATCGCGATAGCGAGTTCGATCGCCCGCCGGAACTGGGGCGATGCGGGGTCGGTTGCCGCATCCACATCGGCCTCGATGATGTCCAGAATTTCCGGCTCGGCAATGAATCCGGCCTTCACGATCTCGGCATACCCCGCGAGAATCTCGTTCTTCGGCAGGGTGTCGAGAGTTTCAAGATCGCAGACTGTCGCGCGCGGCGAATGGAAAGCGCCGACGAGATTCTTGCCCTCTGCCGTGTTGATGCCGGTTTTGCCGCCGACCGCCGCATCCACCATTCCCAGCACCGTCGTGGGAATCTGCACAATATCGATTCCGCGCAGCCAGGTGGCGGCAACAAAGCCAGCAAGATCGGTCGTCGCGCCGCCGCCGAAGCCGATGACCGCGTCTGTCCGGGTGAAATCGGTCTGGCCCATCACCTGCCAACAGAACGCGGCAACTTCGACCCGCTTGGCCTGCTCGGCATCGGGAACCTCGGCCAAAAACACCTGGTAGTCCCCAGAAAGCTGATCGCGCAGGGCCTCAGCTCGAGCGCCCAGTGTCGGTGCGTGCACGATCAGCACTTTTGCGACTTTGGTCCCCAAGTACCGAGACACGTCAGCGAGGAGGCCCCGGCCCACGAAGACGGAATAGGCAGGCGCCTTGGCTGAGCCCACGACGGGGATTTCGGTCACGTTGTCTGCTGTGCCCATCGGGCGACCTCCTCGGCCAAATCGGCGTCCGAACCGACAGACGTGTCAAATGTGGCGTCGGCCAGACTCTCGTACAGGGGCCACCGCGTGTCGTTGAGTGCGACCCACTCGGCTATGCCGTTGGCCACGAGGGGCCTCTTGTCACCGAGCCGAGCCTCGACAGCTTCGGGTGAGACGGTCAGGAGTACCACCCGCTCGTGGGCAAGATCGGATCGAGTTGCAGCATCCAGCACTGCCCCACCGCCCAGAGACAGCACGCCCTCGCCCTGAAGCCCCCGGATGACGGCGGCCCGCTCCAGTTCCCGGAATCGCCCTTCGCCGAATTCGGCAAAAATGCCCGCTATCGGGCCGTACTCGGCAACCACCATTTTGTCGGTGTCCGCAAAAGGCACACCGAGAATCTTCGCCACCCGTTTGCCGAGACGACTCTTTCCCGCACCGGAGGGCCCGATGAAGACCAGATCGGGCACGGCTACTCCGCGGCCTCGGCGCGGGACGCCGATGCTGTGCGCTGAGATTCGGGAATGGCGGCCAGGTACCCGGTGAGGTTGCGGCGAGTCTCGGTGACGGAGTCGCCTCCGAACTTCTCGAGCACGGCATCGGCCAACACGAGCGCCACCATTGCCTCGGCGACGACTCCCGCCGCGGGGACCGCACAGACATCTGAGCGTTGATGATGGGCTTCGGCTGTTGTGCCGGTTGCTGTGTCGATTGTGCGGAGTGCGTGGGGAACCGTTGAGATCGGTTTCATCGCAGCACTTACTCGGAGCACGGTGCCTGTTGTCATACCGCCCTCGGTGCCGCCGGCGCGATCCGTGAGACGCGTTATTCCGTCGGAACCGGCAACGAGCTCATCATGGGCTTCTGAACCGCGACGTGCGGCCGTTCGGAATCCGTCACCGACCTCGACACCTTTGACCGCCTGAATGCCCATAAGGGCAGCAGCGAGCCTCGCATCCAGCCTCTTGTCCCAGTGGGTGTAGCTGCCGAGGCCCGGCGGCAGCCCATAGGCAAGGACCTCGACGACGCCGCCCAGCGTGTCCCCATCGTCATGTGCGCGATCTACTTCAGCGACCATTGCGCGCGACGTCTCAGGGTCGAAACACCGCAGAGGATCGGCATCAAGTGCAGCAAGGTCGCCGGATTCCGGGAGAACAGATCCCTCGGGCACGCGGACCGAGCCGATGGATAGCGTGTGTGCGATCAGCGAAACGCCCAGCTCTCCGAGGAACGCGCGCGCCACGGCACCCAGGGCTACTCGAGCGGCAGTCTCGCGCGCACTCGCGCGCTCCAGCACATTGCGTGCTTCGTCGAAGCCGTACTTCTGCATCCCAACAAGGTCGGCATGACCTGGACGGGGGCGAGTGAGAGGCGCGCCTCGGCCGGCAGGAAGGGTCGAGGGATCAACAGGCGCCGCGCTCATGACGTCCACCCAGCGAGGCCATTCCGTATTGCCTATCCGCAAGGCAACAGGTCCCCCGGTCGTCTCGCCGAAACGAATTCCGCCCGAGATATGAAGGGCGTCTTCTTCGAAAGCCTGTCGAGCACCGCGCCCGTACCCGAGCTTGCGCCGGGCCAAATCGGCCTGAATCTTCGCAGCAGACACGGGAACGCCCGCGGGCATCCCTTCGAGGATCGCCACCAATTCGGGACCGTGCGACTCACCGGCCGTCAACCAACGCAGCATGACACAATCCTCTCAGTTCACGAGGCCGACGGCCGACCGCATAGCGGCTGCGACCTCGGCCTCGCGGGGCAGCTGGCCGTCTTCTCGCCCTGTCACAAAGATTCGCACCTGAGCTATGGCTTGGTAGAGCAGCATGCTCAGGCCCTGGATGACAGTGCCGTGCGCCTCGTGCCATGACCGCGCAAGCGCCGACGGCCAGGGGGCGTAAGCGACATCGAACAGCACGGATTCGCGTCGGACAGCCAGTGCGAATTCGGGAAGTGCATCAGCCGCTCCGCCCGGCAGAGTTGAGACAACGGCACTCGGTGCCTGGCCGACGGCGACCGCGACGCCGAGCGCGCGGGCTTCCAGTTCTAGTCCGACCGCATCCGCAACTGCTCGCAACGATGCCACCTTCTCGGGATCACGCGCCGATACGACCGCCCGGGTCGCGCCGAGCTGAGAGACAGCAGCAAGCATGGATGCCGCGGTTGCGCCCGCTCCGAGAATGTGGACGTCACGGAGAGTCTCGACACCAGCTTCGCGAAACGCTGCGACGATCCCGCCGACATCGGTGTTGAAGCCATGGACGCCGTCGACCAAAAGGACCGTGTTCGCTCCGCCGACAACATCCACAAGAGACGAGCGTGTGTCGAGCAGAGGCAGAACCTCGCGCTTCAGCGGCATCGTGAGTGACAGCCCCTGCCACGATTCGTCGAGACCGCCGAGGAAGCTAGACAGTTCGCGGTCACGGACTTCCCGTGGCTCGTAGCTCCAGGGCAGGCCCAATACCGCGTAGGCCGCTCTGTGGAGGACCGGCGATTGGGAATGCGAGATGGGCGACCCGAGAACCGCGAGCTGGCGACGACCGTCGGATGCTTCTGTCACGTGCAGTACGTCTTGTTCTCGGCACTCGCGGCGCACCAATCACGCAATTGCTGGGCAGCCGCCTCGTGTTGTGCGGCTGTCTCGCTGAACACCGTCTCCCCCGTTTTCAGGTTGATGGGCACGAAATACAACCAGGCGCCCGGAGTGGGATGCAATGCGGAGTCGATCGCATCGTCCCCCGGAAGCCCGATGGGCCCGACAGGCAGCCCGTCGTTCGCGTAGGTGTTGTAGAGATTGCTCGCGTCGGCGCGCTCTGCCTTGGTCGTCCACACGGTGTGCGTATTACCGGTGCCGTACGCGACGGTGGCGTCCGACTGCAGCCTCATACCCCGGTCGATCCGGTTCTGAAACACGCGGGCGATCTTGTGCATGTCGGCAACACTGGGACCGGATTCGCGTTGGACGACTGATGCAAGAGTCAGAACGCGATAGCGATCGGCGGGAGCCACGCCCGCCTTGTCGAGTCGAGCGAAGGTCTCATTGACCATGCGCTGCAATGCATCATGCGCTGACGTTCCGGGCTCGAAGTCATACCGGGCCGGAAAAAGATAGCCCTCAATACTGTTGGCCGGGTTCGCGGGAATCCCCAACGACGTGTAGTCGGCAGCTGCGCTCTCAAGATCTGCGACCGGAAGCTCAAGAGCTGCGGCGAGAATGGGCAGGGCGTCGCGAGCCGCCATTCCTTCGGGAATCGTAACCTCGCTGATGATGCGGTTCTTGGGGTCCGCCAGCGCGGCGACTGCGGACTTGGCGCTCATATGCTTCTGCAAGCGGAAATTGCCGGGCTCAAAGCTGATATTCGGATGTCCGACCAGGTAGTCGTAGACCGCGTCGTACGTCATTGTCACGTCGGCGGAGGCCAAGGTCTTCGCCACGTCCGATCCGATATCACCGGCGCGAATCACGACGGTGACCTCGGTCCCGTTGCCTGTTCCCGTGTAGTCATTGGGCAGCTCCCACCCAAGAACCGAGCGGATTTGCTTCTCGTAGTTCACCCAGCCATACGCACCAACACCGCTGGCAATCACCAAGAGAGCCACAATGGATGCCACCCAGGGAATCCACCGGCGTCGCCGCCGTGGGGGCCTGCCTCGTCCATTGCCAGAACCGTTTCCGCGTGAACGATCACGATTGGCACGCCGGTCTGCCCTGCGCGACGACTCGGCTCGGAGCGTGGCTCGGCGAGTCGGCGGCGTTTCCGCAGAATGTGACGAACCTCCCACGGGAGACAGCTTGATCGCGGACGTCGCCTGCGCTTCTGCCGCTGCCACGGCGAAAGGGTCGGACAGCCGGGCCGTCGGAAAATCAGGCGAGACCGGTTCAACAGACGGCCCCGGGTATGAACCCCGTGCCTGAGCTGTGTCTCCGAAGATCTCGTCCCAGCTGGGTTCGTGGGCCACGGATTACTGTCTTTCGTGCGGGACGACGGCCTCCCCCGGCTGACGACCGGACGAGCGCTCGAAGTCGAGAGCGTTCTGCAAGATGATAACAGCGGCGACTTGGTCAATCACGGGACGCGAGCCTTTGGCGCGGCGCCCTGACTCGCGAAGCGCCCGTTGCGCCGACACCGTACTGAGGCGTTCGTCGATGAGCCGTACCGTGACGCCTGTCGCTGCCAGTTCGGAGGCGAACTCCCTCGCATCGCTTGTGGACAAGGTGTCTCCGCCGCTCAATGAGAGCGGGAGGCCGACTACGACCTCAAGAGGCTCAAGCTCCGCAACAATGGCCAAGAGCTCCTGAATCGTCGAGTCACCACGCACCAGAGTCACAACTGGCGTCGCGAGAAGACCCTCCCGATCGCTGCGGGCAACCCCCACCCGCGCTTTTCCCACATCGACGCCGAGACGCACTCCCGGTCGCATGTCAGGCACAAGTGGACTCATCCACGCAGTGCGTCACGGATTGCCTCGAGAGCTCGCCCGATGGCATCGACATCACTGCCACCGCCCTGCGCCACGTCGTCTTTGCCGCCGCCGCCACCTCCCAGGATGCTCGCCGCGAGCTTCGCATACGCGCCGGCTTTCGCACCGGCATCACGCGCGGCAGGCGTCGTTGCGACGATGACCGATGGCTTGCCCGATACCTGCGCCGCAAGGGCAACGACCGCGGCCTCACTGCCCAGACGTTCGCGAACGGATGTCGCAAGCGAGCGCAGCTCGTCACTCGATCCGATTTCGCCCAGCTCATCAATCACTGCGAGATACGGGCCGATGCGGACGGCCGTATCGACGAGGGCGGGCACGCGGCCCGATAGCTTGCTGGCCTCGAATGCGGCGATCTTCTTTTCGGCGGCCTTCAAATCCGCAACGAGTGAGGCGATGCGATCGGGAAGCTGTTCGCGTGGAGTCTTGAGATCGGACGTGAGCTGCGCAACTATCGCCCGTTCAGCAGTGAGTTCGCGGAACGCATCGGCGCCAACAAGGGCCTCAACGCGGCGGTTGCTCGACCCTACTGACGACTCGCTGATGAGGTTGACCAGCCCAACCTCAGCCGACGAACGCACGTGGATGCCGGCGCACAGTTCACGTGACCACGGCCCGCCAATGTCCACCATGCGCACGGTGTCGCCGTACTTTTCTCCGAATAGCGCCATCGCCCCCGCCGCCTTTGCTTCGGCGATGGGCAGGATGCGCGTGGTCACCTCCAGGTTGTCACGCACAGCGGAGTTGGCGATCTCTTCGACCTCGCTGCGAGTCTCGGGGCTCAAAGCCTGATTCCACGAGAAGTCGAGCCGCATGTAGCCCGCGCGGTTGAACGACCCGGCCTGGTGCGCACCTTGGCCCAGAGTCTGGCGCAAAGCCGCGTGGATGAGGTGGGTTGCCGAGTGCGCTTGGCTCGCCGCTCGGCGATACGCAGGGTCCACAACGCTGGTGGCCGCATCTCCGACACCCACCTCACCTGAACGCACCTGCACGGTATGCGAGATGAGGCCCTTGACCGGGCGCTGGACGTCGAGAACTTCGAGATCGAATCCGGATCCAATGATGGAACCCTGATCCGGAGCCTGACCACCGCCTTCGGGATACAGCGACGATTCGGCAAGAATCACCTCAGCAACCTCACCTGCCGAGGCCTTTTGCGTGGGGTGGCCGCCTACCAGGATGCCCAGAACCCGCGTCTCGGTGTCGAGCGCGTCGTACCCGGTGAACACTGTCTCGCCCAGCGCCCGGAACTCGGAGTACACCGACAGATCCGCAAGTGCCCCCTTCTTGGCTTTCGCATCGGCTTTTGCGCGCGTGCGCTGTTCGGTCATCAGCGCGTCAAATGCCGCCCGATCGACGGTCAGTCCTGCCTCTTCGGCGATTTCAACGGTCAGATCGATGGGGAAGCCGAAAGTGTCATGCAGAAGGAATGTCGTGTCACCCGGCAGTGACGTCTGGCCGGCCTTCTTCGTCTCGACGACTGCGGTGTCGAGAATCGTCGTGCCGCTCGCCAGGGTGCTGAGGAAGGTCTCTTCTTCTCCGAACGCAAGCCTCGAGGTGCGATCCCAATGCTCTTCAATGTCGGGGTACTGGTCGCGCATAGCGACGCGGGACGCCTCGAAGAGTTCGGGAAAGCTCGATCCGTCGACGCCGAGCAATCGCATGGCACGCACAACGCGGCGCATCAGGCGACGCAGAATGTAGCCGCGCCCTTCGTTTCCGGGGGTGACGCCATCGGTCATCAGCATGAGGCTCGACCGCACATGGTCGGCGATCACCCGCATACGCACGTCATCGTCGCGATCGGCGCCGTATGCCCGGCGCGACAAAGCGGAGGCGGCATCCAACACAGGACGCACCTGGTCGATCTCATACATGTTGTCGACACCCTGCTTGAGGAAGGCGACACGTTCCATGCCCATGCCGGTGTCAATGTTCTTCTTCGGCAGCTCGCTCACAATGCGGAAATCGACCTTGGAGTGCACATCCGCAATGAGGTACTGCATGAACACGAGGTTCCAGATCTCGATGTACCGGGTGTCATCAACGGCTGGCCCGCCCTCAGGCCCGAATTCAGGGCCGCGGTCGAAGTAGATCTCAGAACATGGTCCTGCGGGGCCGGGCTGGCCGGTGTGCCAGTAGTTGTCTGCCCGGCCGAGACGCTGGATGCGGGCGTCAGGAAGCCCTGCGACCTTTTGCCACAGGGCGATGGCTTCATCGTCGTCCTCGAAAACTGTCACCCAGAGGTCTTTTTCAGCGAACCCCAGTCCGCCGTCGGTTTCTGAGGTTGTGAGCAGCTCCCAGGCGTAGGCGATGGCCTGCTCTTTGAAATAGTCCCCGAAGCTGAAATTTCCGTTCATCTGGAAGAAGGTGCCGTGGCGTGTGGTCTTGCCCACTTCTTCGATGTCGAGCGTTCGGATACATTTCTGAACGCTCGTCGCGCGCGGAAATGGCGCGGGGACAACCCCGGTGAAGTAGGGGATGAACGGAACCATGCCGGCCACGGTGAATAACAGCGCCGGATCTTCGCTGACGAGGGATGATGAGGGGACGACGGTGTGCCCGCGGTCACCGAAGAAGGTGAGCCAGCGGCGATGGATGTCTGCGGTCTGCACGGCTGTTCCTGGTCGATCGAAAAGGGGCGGACGCGGCGGTGCGCGACCGAAGGCTACTTGAGAAAGTCGCCAGCGACGGAGCGGAGTTCGGCCTCGCGAGCCTTGTAGCCGTCGACAACGGCCTCGCCGAATTCGCGAGCCTTGGCGTCGACATCGTCAAAGAATTGGCGACCCTGGGGGGTCTTCGCCACCTGGTGTGCGACAACGAAACCGGCAATGACTCCCGCGGTCAGAAGCAGTAGACCCTTCATGGCGTTCTCCCTAAAATGTCTCGGTGCCACGGCTGAGCACGCAACTGTCTCAGCCTATGTGAAAAGGCCAGGCGCTTATCCAGGTCTGGCCCCACGCGAAAGGCCCCGGTCGAAACCGGGGCCTTCGACGTTGAGAGTTAGCGTGCGGCGTAGTACTCGACGACGAGCTGAACTTCAGCTGTCACGGGGACCTCGGCGCGCAACGGGCGGCGCACGAGGCGTGCCTGCAACTTGTCGAGCTCGACCTCGAGGTACGGCGGCGTCTTGGGCAGAACATCAACGTGTCCACCAGCAGCAGCGACCTGGAACGGCTCCATGCCCTCCGAGCGCTCCTTGACGTGAATGAGCTGGCCCGGCTTGACGCGGAACGAGGGACGGTCGACGAGCTTGCCGTCAACCAGGATGTGGCGGTGCACGACCATCTGACGCGCCTGAGCCGTGGTGCGAGCGATAGCTGCACGCACGATGAGGGCATCAAGACGCATCTCGAGGAGCTCGACGAGGTTTTCACCGGTCAAGCCCTTGGCGCGGCGGGCCTCGGCGAAGACGATCTTGAGCTGGGCCTCGCGGATGCCGTACTGGGCGCGAAGGCGCTGCTTCTCGCGCAGACGAACGGCATAGTCGCTGTCGGTCTTGCGCTTCGTGCGACCGTGCTCGCCCGGAGCGTAGGGACGCTTTTCGAGGTATTTGGCTGCCTTCGGCGTGAGCGGGATACCCAGGGCGCGAGACAGGCGGGTCTTACTGCGTGAACGTGACGTTGTCGACACGAATTTCCTTCCGATGACATGGCGGCGAATATCGCAACTCATGGACGTACATCCCGCCCGTCCTGCCCGGCCGCACGTCGCGACTGACCGGAGGAATTGAGTGAGTGGGTGTGTCTGCCAAGTGGCATCGGCATCAGGCCGAAGCAGGCGAACTGACCAAGCATAGCAGACGCGATCAGAACGGTGGCAATGACGCGTTCATCTCGGGCTTGACCTCGTACTGGGTTCCGCCCGGTGAGGTCCACACCAGGGTCCCATCCTTTTGAGGCGCATGCCTGACCCGCCATCGACCGCCATGTTTGAGGGAATGATGACCGGTGCACAGTGCGGCAAAATTGCCCGCCGAGGTGCTGCCACCGGACTCCCAGCTCTGCGTATGGTCGATTTCGCAGCGAACCGCCGGAATGCGGCACCCGGGAAACCGACATGTTCCGTCTCGGCTTCGCACCCACTGTCGAAGTTCTTCGGGTGGTCGATATCGCGTGCGGCCGACCGAAAGGACGATGCCCGTCTCCGGATCGGTAAGCAGGCGAGTAAATCCTGGCGCATCGGCGCACAATTCACGCGCTGTTTCGGCGTCGATCGGTCCGTATCCCTCGAGTCTCGCCGGCCGGCCACCGCCGAGCAGGGTCAGCACAGGAACGTGCACCGAAACGCGGGGTCGAATGCCGCGCACCGAATCCGGAAGCGTTGTGCATTCACCGTCGATCAGGAGGTCACCCAGCACATCAGCGCGCAGCTGATCACGGGTACGCTGCTCTCCATCATCATGAGACAGTGACACAGCCATGTGCGTCAGTCGGTCGTTGATACCCTGCGCGATGGCCGCGGGTCGCAGTGCCTCAAGCCACGCCATCCCGTCAGCCGCCGGAGTTGCCCACACTCCGCGGCGCCGCTCTGCGCGCTCACGCCGCGCCTGTGGTGGCTCAACAATCTCAACATCGCAAAGCTCCCGCATTCGCTTCTCGAACTGCGCGACGGTACTTTCACCAGCAATCGCCACAGCGCGCGCTTCGAGATCGCTTCGAGCCTCGTCGGCCACAAAACCCAACTGGGTCACAAGAATGCGCGCATGACGCTCGCTGATGTCACCACCCATGAGCGCCGTGAAAGTGGCCGGTGATCGGTGAAACAGCGTATGCGACGTGACCAGCATCGCCTCGGCAGTCGGCTCAGGAACGCGCAGGACGCACGCCAATTCGGCGCGCAGGGAGCGGTCGAACAAGTCGGAGCCCAGGCGCGCACGCTTGCCTGGGTCGGCTGCAGACTCCGCTTCGCGCAGCAACTCACTAGCGAGACGCAACTGATCGACAAGGGCGGCTTTCAACGCGGCAACTCCCGCAGCCGCCCTGTCAGCTTCGCCGATCTGGTCGAGCAGACCGTCCATGAGGGCGCGAACCTGCTTCGCATCGCCGCCACCGAGCTCGTTCATATAGTGAGCAAAGCACCACCCACCGACATTTCAGTTGCGCCAAAGCATGTCGTCAGCGCCAGAACTGAGGGCTTAGTCGCCCCGCAGGATCGCGCGGATCTTCTCGAGGCGAGCCGCGACATCCCGTTCGTTGCCGTTGTTCGTGGGCGAGTAGTAGTTCGTCGTCTTCAAAACGTCGGGCAGGTACTGCTGCGTGGCGACGCCGAACTCCGTGTCGTGGCTGTACACATAGCCGACACCATGCCCAAGACGCTTGGCGCCCGGATAGTGCGCGTCACGAAGCGGGTTCGGGATGCGCCCCGACTTACCCGCGCGAACATCGGCAATTGCCGCGTCGAGCGCCATATATGCCGCATTCGACTTGGGGGCGGTGGCCAGGTACACCACGGCCTCGGCCAACAGGATTCTCCCCTCTGGCATCCCGATCATTTGGACGCCCTCGGCGGCCGCAACAGCCAATGGAAGTGCCTGAGGATCGGCCATTCCTATGTCTTCGGCAGCGGAGATCATGATGCGCCGCGCAATGAACCGGGGATCCTCCCCCGCCTCGATCATGCGGGCGAGATAGTGCAACGCAGCATCGACATCTGATCCACGGATCGACTTGATGAAAGCGCTGATGACGTCGTAGTGCTCATCGCCTTGACGGTCGTACCGCAGCAGGGCTCGATCAACCGTCGCAGAGACGATGTCTGCAGTGATGGTGGCCGGAATGCCGTCTAACGCCTCACCCCCGGCGGCGGCAGACACCGCGGCGGCCTCGAGCGCGGTCAGCGCACGCCGAGCATCACCCGAGGAGAGGCGGATGATTGCGGCGCGCGCATCATCGTCAAGGGTCACGGCCCCGGCCAATCCGCGCGGATCGACAACAGCTCGGTCGATCACAACCCCGAGATCATGGTCATCAAGTTGCTCGAGGGTGAGCAAGAGGGATCGCGAAAGAAGCGGCGCCACAACAGAGAAGGATGGGTTCTCGGTGGTCGCGGCAACCAAGATCACCCACCCGTTCTCCACTCCGGGCAGAAGCGCGTCCTGTTGCGCCTTGTTGAAGCGATGAATCTCGTCGAGGAAGAGCACCGTCGAGACCCCGTAGAGGTCGCGCTCACTGCGCGCGCGTTCCATCACCTCGCGCACGTCTTTAACCCCGGCAGTGACAGCAGATAACTCGACGAATCGACGCCCCGAACTGTGCGCTATCGCCTGCGCGAGTGTCGTCTTTCCGGTACCGGGCGGGCCCCACAAAATGACCGACACCGATCCGGATTCGCCTGTCGCGTCGTTCGCAAGGTTGACCAACGGCGATCCCGGCGTCAACAAATGCGCCTGTCCCGCAACTTCACTGAGCGATGTCGGCCGCATCCGGACTGCAAGAGGCGTGGAGCCGGTGCGGAGTCCCTGTTGGCCGGTCATGTCGCCATCGTATCCGCGGCATCCGACTCCCCCGACAGTCGGCTAGATTGCACTGGTGGCGTCCAGACGACAGGAACGGGAGCAGCGCGCAGCGCGCGACCGGCTCAAGGTGTACACCGCACGTCAACAGGTTCATGCGCGCGGATCACGACGTCGCATCCGAGACAATCTGATCGGCATCGCCGGCGCCATCGTCATCGTCGGGCTTGCTGCCACAACACAGATCTTCTATTTCCAGGCGGGCCCGGGCGCCCCCACTCCCAAACCCAGCGCATCAGCTGCAGCCGCCTCCGTGCCCAAGCCTTCGCTTTCAGAGAACCGCACGTGGACAGGCACACTCACCCTCAATAACAAGATCCCGCTTGGCGTCGAGTTGAACGGCGCAGCGGCTCCACAGGCCGTTGCAGTATTCGTACAGGCATCGCAGGACGATTACTACCTCGGCAAGACCTGCCATCGCTTGGTGATCCAACCCACGTTCCAGCTCTTGCAGTGCGGCTCCATCGACGGAACCGGAGCCCCCGACCCCAAGTTCAGCTACGGTCCGATCGAAAATGCACCGGCCGACAATTTCTATCCCGCAGGCACAATCGCCATGGCGCGTGGCAGTAACGACGCCGCCAGCAACGGTCACCAGTTCTTCATTGTGACCGCCGACACCACGATCCCGGCTGACACAGCCGGCGGTTATTCAGTCGTCGGAAAGGTGACCAGTGGCCTTGATGCGCTGGTCGACCGCGTGGTGAAGTCCGGCGTCAACCCCAGCGCAGGCGGCAACGATGGGCCGCCGTCTGTTGCGACAGCGATCACAGGGTTCACACTCCAGTGACCCGCCGATAGCCGGTGCAATAGGCTAATGCGGTCCGACAGCATCCGACGTGACGGCAAGGTGAGTTCAGCAGTGGGAAGCAACGAGCAGGCGTCCTGGGGTCGCGTAGACGACGACGGAACCGTATACGTCCGCGAGGGCGACGGTGAACGTGCCGTGGGGCAGTATCCAGACGCCACGCCCGAAGAGGCTCTTGCCTACTTCGAGCGCAAGTTTGCCGAGTTGGCCGGTCAGGTGAGCCTGCTTGAACAGCGCGTACGTGGTGGAGCCCCCGCCGCAGATGTGGCGAAGGCCATCACGCGGCTGCTCGAATCGGTCGGAACCGCGAATGCCGTGGGCGACCTCCCGTCACTGACAGCCCGCCTGGAGAAGCTGGGCGGCAATGTCGGCGAGCTGACGCAGAAGCAGAGCGCCGAGGCAAAGGCCGCGACAGAAGAGGCTCTTGCACAGCGCGAAGCGCTTGTTGTCGAGGTCGAGACCCTTGCTGCTCAGGATCTCGCAAAGGCCCAGTGGAAAGTTGTGACCGCGCAGCTCGACGCTCTTTTCGAACGGTGGCAGAGCGAGCAGAAAGACGGCCCCCGCCTCCCGAAGGCGGAAAGCAACGACCTCTGGAAACGTTTTCGCGCCGCGCGGTCCACCATTGAGAGCCACCGCAAGTCCTTCTTCGCCGAGCTCGACAGCACCCACAAAGACGCCCGCACCCGCAAACAGGAGCTTGTCGACAAAGCCGAAGCACTAGCCACGCAGGGTGCTGCGGGTATCCCCGAATACCGCCAGCTTCTCGACTCGTGGAAGCTCGCCGGACGCGCTGGCAAGCGTGCCGACGATGCACTCTGGGCGCGATTCAAGGCTGCTGGTGACGTCTTGTACTCGGCGAAGGCTGAAGTGGATGCCGTGGAGAACGCCGAGTTTGCGGGCAACCTCACCGAGAAGCTCGCCGTGCTCGACGACGCTGAGAAGCTTCTGACTGTGACGGATCGCGATGCGGCTCGATCGGCTCTCGCTGGTATTCAACGCCGATGGGATGCGATCGGCAAAGTCCCGCGGGACTCGGTCAAATCGGTGGAAGATCGACTGCGCAAGGTCGAAAACCATGTGCGCAAGTTGGATGAGGACCACTGGAATCGCACGGACCCCGAGAAGGTTGCGCGATCAGAGGGTCTCGCCTCGCAGCTTTCGTCAGCTATTGAGAAGCTTGAAAATGAGTTGGCCAAGGCGCAGGCCGCAGGTGACAGCCGAGCCATCGCCGCTGCCGAAGAAGCCCTCGCCGCTCGCAAGCTGTGGCTGGACGCACTCGGCTCGTAGCGCCAAGTTTTCCCCAGGGGAGATTGTCCACCGATCGAGGCGGGAAGCCCAAGGTCGCCGGCTTTCCGAGTAACCCTGAACCATGCCCCTTCTCGCCCATACTCTCCCTCGAGTTCTCCTTTCCTCGGAATTTCCGCGCCCTGAACTCGACGCCATGCGCCTGGATGGGGAGGTCTATCCGCTCGCTGACGGGTTCTGTTCGGTTGCAGAAATCGACTCCCCCGCGCTCCGGGCTGCGGCGCTGGTGGGCTCACGGTCACACCGGCTCATTGTCGACGGAATGAGCGCCGCCTGGGTGTGGGGAGCACTCGACGTGATGCCGACGCCCACCGAATTCTGCGTTGCTCTCGGCCGACGTGCCCGGCTGCCGCCCTCGGATCAGGCACGGGTTCGCGAAGTGGTTATCGACCCCGATGACGTGGTGCTTCTGGACGGCATCGGCGTCGTCCATCCCCTTCGCGTCACAATTGACATTGCCCGCACCCGTGAGGTTTACGACGACTTCGCAGTCGTCGTGACTCGGCGACTGTCACAGGCTGGCGAATTCACCCGGCACATGTGCACCGAGCTCCTCAATCGACGACACAAGCTGCCCGGTAAGGTCCGAGCCATTCAGCGCCTCGACCAGGCATTCGGCGCCGAGTGGTCAGCCAGCGCTCACGCGGTAGACGTCGTACACACCCTCAATGCGTCGCACTGCGTTCAGCAGTCGGTCGAGGTGCACGGTGTCACCCATTTCGAAAACAAAACGACTGATCGCTAGACGATCGCTCGACGTCGACACACTTGCCGAAATGATGTTGACGTGGTTTTCGCTGAGCACCCGGGTGACGTCTGAGAGAAGGCCCGCTCGGTCGAGTGCTTCAACCTGAATCTGCACCAAGAAGATGCTCGACGAGGTGGGCGCCCACTCGACGTCGATCATCCGATCGGGCTCGAGGAGAAGGTTGGCAACGTTCACGCAGTCGGTCTGGTGAACTGACACGCCCGCTCCACGCGTGACAAACCCGACAATCGGATCCCCGGGCACCGGTGTACAACATTTCGCAAGCTTGACGAGAATGTCGGGTGCTCCCCGCACGAGCACACCCGGGTCGTTCGATCGCAGCCGTCGCGCACGCCCCTTTGACAGGTAGGCGACCTCTGCCTCATCGGCTTCAGCTTCGCCCTGTACCGATGCCATGACCCGTTCGAGCACGGATTGGGTCGAGACATGGCCTTCACCGACGGCCGCGTAAAGCGCCTCCACCCCGTCATATCGCATTGCCGCAGCGACTTCGCTGACGACATCGCGACTCATAAGTTTCTGCAAGGGAAGGTTCTGTTTGCGCATGGCTCGCGCGATGGCGTCTTTGCCCTGTTCGACGGCCTCCTCACGCCGCTCTTTTGTGAACCAGCCACGAATCTTGTTCCGAGCGCGCGGGCTTTTGACGAAGTTGAGCCAGTCGTGGCTCGGCCCTGCGTCGGGATTCTTCGAGGTGAACACCTCGACCGAGTCACCCGAATTGAGGATGGATTCCAGGGGTACGAGACGTCCGTTGACCTTGGCACCCATTGTGCGGTGACCGATCTCCGTGTGGACGGCGTACGCGAAGTCGACCGGAGTCGCACCGGCAGGTAGGCCGATGACCTTGCCCTGCGGGGTGAAGACGTAAACCTCTTTGGCCCCGATTTCGAAGCGGAGATTGTCGAGGAACTCGCTCGGATCGGCCGTCTCGGACTGCCAGTCGCTGATGTGCGCCAACCACGCCATCTCGGCATCCGGACCCTGCGGCACCGCCCCGTCGGTCTTTCCGCCGTTGTTGAGACGTTCCTTGTACTTCCAGTGAGCCGCAACTCCGAATTCCGCCCGGTTGTCCATCTCGTGCGTACGAATCTGGATCTCGATCGCGCGCCCCTCGGGCCCGATCACCGTCGTATGCAGGGACTGGTACAGATTGAACTTCGGCGTCGCGATGTAATCCTTGAAGCGCCCGGGGATGGGATTCCAGCGTGCGTGAATTGCACCGAGCACGGCGTAGCAGTCCCGTATGTTGTTGACGAGCACCCGGATTCCCACGAGGTCGTAGATCTCGCTGAATTCGCGCCCTCGGAGCACCATCTTCTGGTAGATCGAGTAATACTGCTTCGGGCGCCCGACAACCTGTCCCTTGATCTTGCTGGACTTCAGGTCATTGCTGATCGCATCAATAACAAACTGGACGAATTCTTCGCGCTGCGGAGTGCGATCTTTGACGAGACTCTCGATCTCGACGTATAGCTTCGGGTGCAAAACAGCGAAGGAGAGGTCTTCAAGCTCCAGCTTGATCGTCTGAATACCCAATCGATGGGCAAGAGGCGCGTAGATCTCGAGGGTTTCCTGCGCTTTCCGTTGCGCGGATTCTGCGGGCACAAAACCCCAGGTGCGCGCGTTGTGCAGGCGGTCGGCCAGTTTGATGACCAACACGCGGATGTCCTTGGACATTGCGACAACCATCTTGCGAACAGTCTCCGCTTGCGCGCTATCGCCGTACTTCAGCTTGTCGAGTTTCGTAACGCCGTCAACGAGCATGGCTATCTCATCGCCGAAATCGGCACGCAGCTCGTCGAGCCGATAATCCGTGTCTTCGACGGTGTCATGCAACAGTGCGGCAGCAAGAGTCTTCGGCCCGATACCGAGATCGGCAAGAATCTGGGCGACGGCAACGGGATGGGTGATGTACGGCTCGCCGCTTCGCCTCACCTGGCCGCGATGAGCCTTCTCTGCCGCCGCATAGGCCCGCTCGATGAGAGCGATATCCGCCTTCGGGTGGTGAGCCCGCACAGTTTTGAGAAGGGTGTCAACGGCGCCCGTCGGCTGCGCGCGAGAAAACAGGCGCGGCAGGAAGCGCAGTGAGGACGTGTTTGTGACCTCGGTCATGTCCCCACCTCCGAGCTCATTCTACTTTTGCGCTGAGGCTCACGCTGTGGCGCCCGCAGGCGTACGGCTCTTCTCACGCAGGGCGAGAGCACGCTTGTCGCGCGCCGCGATCGCCGGCTCTCCCTGACGGAACAGCGCATACAGAGGAGAGGCCACGAACGGGGTCGAGTATGTTCCGATCAAGGTTCCGACAAGAAGCGCCAGGGAAATATCGCGAAGCGTGTCGGCGCCGAGGACGAAGGACCCCAGGAACAGGATGGCCGCGACCGGAAGGGCCGCAACAACGCCTGTGTTGATCGACCGGACCAGGGTCTGGTTGACCGCAAGGTTCACCGTTTCGCCGAAGGTACGGGTGGCATCGTCGCCAAGCTCAGACGTGTTCTCACGAATCTTGTCGAACACCACCACGGTGTCATAGAGCGAGAAGCCCAGGATTGTCAGGAAGCCGATCACGGCTGCCGGCGTGATCTCGAAACCCGTCGCGGCATAGACCCCGACGGTGATCACGAGGTCATGAAGAAGAGCGATCATCGCTGCAACCGACATCTTCCAGGTGCGGAAGTACAGCGCCATCAGTATGAAGGCAAGCAGGAGGAAGACTCCAAGTCCCACGAGAGCCTGGCGGGTGATGTCGGCACCCCATGTCGCCCCGACGAAGGAGGAATCGACGGTTGTGGTCGAATACTCCTTTTTGAGAGCTGCGGTGACATCCTGCGTCTGCGGATCGGTGAGCTGGTCGGTCTGAACGCGGACGCCATCCGCACCGACGGTGGTGCTGCGCACCACCGCGTCGGGAACGACAGTGTGCACGGCGTCTTCCGCCGCTGAGGCCAACGGCGGCCCTCCGTTGGTTGAAGCTTGTGACACCTGGAACTGCGAGCCTCCACGGAACTCGATGCCGAAGTTGAACCCGTTACCGAAGTTGCCACCGCCGCGAATAAAGGGAACGGCAATGGCCAAGACCATAAGTACGCCGGCGATGGTCAGCCAGATCTTGCGCTTGCCGATGAAACTGACCGAGCGTTCGCCGGAGTAGAGGTCATTTCCGAAGGTGGTGAGACGGTTCGCCATCAGTTCGCACCCTTCTTCGATGTACCGGGTTTCTTTTCGAGCTCCGCGGCCTTCCGCTCGGCAATCGTCTGGCGACGTTCTGCCTCGCGACTGGCTCCCGCCCTGCGGGATTCCGCAGAGATGCGGAATTCGGCGCGACCTCGGTACACCGCGCCCAGGGCGTTCGGGTCGAGACCACTTGCCGGGTGACCACTCGAGAAGAAGCGCGTGTTAGCCAGCAACTGCATAACGGGATGCGTGAAGAGCACCACGACGAGGACGTCGATGATGACAGTGATTCCGAGGGTCAAAGCAAAACCCTTGACGCTACCGACGGCAACGATGAACAAGACGATCGCCGACAGCATGTTGACGCCCTTGGCGGCGTAGACCGTCCGAAGAGCCCGCTTCCAGCCGGCTTCTACGGCGCCAACAAGACCTCGACCGTCTCGAAGTTCGTCGCGTATTCGCTCGAAATAGACGATGAACGAATCGACTGTGAAGCCGATCGCCACGATAAGACCCGCAACCCCCGCAAGGGACAGCCGGTACCCCTCACGCCAGCTCAAGATCGAAATGACCAGGTAGGTGAGGATCGCCGCGACGACAAGCGACGCAATAGTCACGGATGCGAGCAAGCGGTATTGGAAGAACGAATAGATGACGACGAGGATGAGGCCGATGGCGCCAGCAAGCAGTCCGCTCGTCAACTGGCTCTGCCCGAGAGTTGCCGAGATCGTGTCGCGGCTTTCCACCTGGAATCCGATCGGCAGTGCCCCGTACTTAAGCTGATCGGCCAGCGTCTTAGCTGTCGTCTCGGTGAAACCACCCGTGATCTGTGGCTTGCCGTCGGTGATCGGAGCATTGGTGGATGGTGCTGAGATGACCCGGCCATCGAGAACAATCGCGAAACGATTGCGAGTGGGGTCGGACTGCTTGAAGCTCATCAAGCGCTTCGTGATATCGCCGAATGCCGCAGTGCCTTCCGGGTTGAAAACGATATTTACGGCCCATTGCCCGGTCGAAACGCCCTGGCTACTCGTAACAAGCCCCGCATTTGCGTCGGAAATCGTCGATCCGGAAAGTCCGCCCAGACCGCGCGTCTTGTCACCGGGGACGTCGACGGGCCCGAGAACATATTTGGCGCTGCCATCGGCCTCACAGGTGATGAGCGGCTTGTCGGTGGGCGCAACGTTCGTCTCTGCCGTGTCAAGCGAGTCGCACTGGAAGGTCTGGAATTGTTCTTGCAGCGCCGGGGTCAGGTAATTGAGATCGCTGCCATCTGTCGGTGCCGCAGTAGGGGTGGTGATGGGTGCGGTCGGCGTGGGTGACGGTGCCGAACTAGAGTCACCGCCGACCGATTGAGGTGTCGGATTCTCGGCCAGGAGCACGGGACGGAACTCGAGTTTTGCCGAGGCCTGGATGCGATTCAGCGTTGCCTGATCGGGAACACCGGGAATCGCCACCACAATCTGTTTAGCGCCCTGGGTGCTGATTTCCGCTTCGGAGACGCCCGCAGCATCCACACGGGTGCGGATAATGCTGACCGCCTGATCCAGCTGCTCCTGCGACACCTGCTGACCCTTGGCAAGCTGCGGCGTGAGGATGATCTGGGTGCCGCCCTCAAGGTCGAGGGCGAGCTTCGGAGTGACACCCCACTTGCCGAAGAGCATGCCGGCACCCTGGATGCCCAGCAGCACCACGATGATGACCAGCAACCAGGTCAGCGATTTCCAGGCCTTGCGGACCGGTGTCGATCTCGATGCCACAGAACGGCTCTGCTTTCTGTCGGATGGGGCGACCTAGGGCTGCACACACACGAATGCTGCCCCGAGAACCGGGACAGCATCCAAGAGTAATGGCTACTCGGTGGTCTTTTTACGCGGGGCGCGCTTCGGCTTTTCGGGCGTCGTGCGCTCCCCAAATTCGGGGTCGGTCGCCGGAATGGCGGAGTCGGTGTTGAGCTCAATGCCGGCCGGTTCGGTGGCCTCTTCCGAGACAATCGGCTCCGGCTCGACGACCTTGGCGAGAGTCTGGCGGTGCACGCGCAGAACATTGCCGGGCGTCGTTTCGATGAACGCCTCATTCGTGTCGTCGTTGATGGAGACGAGCGTGCCGAAGATTCCGCTCTGCGTCATGACGTCTGCGCCGGGAACAAGCTTCTTCTGCATGTCCTCTGCGTCAGCCTTGCGCTTACGCGAATTGCGGAACATGAAGAAAATCATTACCGCGATGAGCGCGAAGAGGCCGATGGTAATCGGATCGTTGAATTGCATGAGGGGGAAAGCCTTCCAGATCAGTGGATCAGCGCCAGGAGCCCGTCGGGCATGACCGGAGGCGGATCTCCTGCATCATACGTCATCGTCAAACAGGGTCCCTGAGTCCGGACGCCGTATGCCGAGGTGTTGCCACGCCTGCCGAGTCGCGACCCGGCCACGCGGAGTGCGCGTGATCATGCCGATACGCACGAGGAACGGCTCAACGACCGACTCGATGGTTTCGGGTTCCTCCCCCACTGATGAGGCGAGGGTGGTCAAGCCCACCGGGCCGCCGTCGAAACGCGTGACAATCGCCTCCAGGATCGCCCGGTCGAGGCGGTCGAGCCCCAGGGGGTCGACGTCGTACAGCTCTAGGGCACCTTGCACGGAATCCATGCCCGCTCCCCCGCCGCGCACGAGCGCGAAGTCGCGCACGCGACGCAGCAGCCGGTTAGCTATACGGGGCGTGCCCCGACTTCGCATCGCGATCTCGCGGCGAGCGGGAGCTGGAATGTCGAGCCCGAGCAGCGCCGCAGCCCGCGCGAGCACCTGGTCGAGTTCGTCATCCGCATAAAACTCGAGGTTGGCAGTGAAACCGAATCTGTCGCGCAGCGGATTCGGCAACAGACCCGAACGAGTTGTCGCCCCGACGAGGGTGAAAGGGGCGAGCTCGAGCGGAATGCTCGTGGCCCCGGCACCTTTGCCAACCATGATGTCAATGCGGAAGTCCTCCATCGCGAGATAGAGCATCTCTTCTGCGCTCCGTGCCATGCGGTGGATTTCGTCGATGAAGAGCACTTCTCCTGCGACGAGGCTTGACAGGAGAGCCGCGAGGTCCCCCGCATGCTGAATCGCGGGTCCGCTCGACATACGAAGGGGGCGTCGGGATTCGTGGGCCACAATCATCGCGAGCGTCGTCTTGCCTAGGCCGGGCGGACCGGCGAGCAGGATGTGGTCAGGAGCACGGTTCTGTATCGCCGCCGCGTCCAGCAACAGCTGCAATTGACCGCGTACCTTCACCTGCCCGACGAATTCGCCCAAACTTGTGGGCCGCAGGGCTCCCTCGAATGCGAGTTCCGCCTCCGATTCGTTCGCGGCGATTGCGCCAACATCGTCCGTCATGAACGACCTGCCGGGCCGAGAGCAACAAGTGACATTCTCAGAAGAGCCTGGACCGAGCCGCGCTCAGCGTCGTCGGCCGAGGCAACAGCATCATCGACCGCTTGAGCCGCGACGCTTGCATTCCACCCCAGTCCGATGAGAGCCGATACAACGTTCGCTGCGATGGACGTTGGTGCGGGTGAAGCGAGTCCCGATGGGGATGCCGGCGCGAGGAGCTTGCCCGCAAGAGAGACGGCAATGAGCTTCGCGGTCTTGGGACCGATTCCCGACACTTTACGGAAGGGAGCGTCATCCTCATCGGCGACCGCCTGAGCGATCTGCGAGGGAGTAAGGGCAGCAAGAACGCCGAGCGCAGACTTGGGACCGACCCCCGACACACTGCGCAAGAGGTCGAAGACCTGCAATTCTTCGGTGGTCGCGAATCCGAAGAGACTCAGCTCGTCTTCTCGCACGATCAGCGCGGTATGCAGGAAAGCCTCGTGACCGAGACGAAGAGTCGAACCGTGGTGCGGAGTAA
>DATMIW010000030.1:0-18140 GCA_035554115.1 Pseudolysinimonas sp.
GCTGGTCGCCAACCTGGCCAAGGCCAACCGCCTTCCGTAGTCTGACCCCATGTCATTCCAGGCGTATCTCGACAACATCGAAGACAAGACGTGCCTCACCCCGCGGCAGTTCATCGAGCTCGCGCACGAGCGCGGACTCGATGCTCCGGGAACGAAGGCTGGCGCGATCGTCACCTGGTTGGCGGACGACTACGAGCTGGGGCGTGGGCATGCCATGGCGCTGGTGCATGTGATCCAGAAGGGGCCGAAGATCAGCTCCAAGCATGTCGGCACCGATACGGCGCACAGCGACCCGTCGGACGAACTCTGGCTCGACGGCAAGGCGACGAAGCCGCAGTAGCGACCAGCCCCGCGCCTACTTCTCCGAACCAAACCCGTCCAACAGAGCAACATCTTCCGCCGAAATCTCGAAGTCGACGTCCGCGTTCTCCACAATCCGCGACGGGGTCGTGGTCTTCGGCAGGGGCAGCGTCCCCTTCTGCAGCGTGTACCGGATGGCGAGCTGCGCAGTCGTCTTGCCGTAGCGGTCCGCGATCTCCCGCAGTCGCGCGTCGCCGATCAGCTCACCCGTCGCGAGCGGCGAGTACGCCTCGACCAGGATTCCGTTCGCCGCGCAGTAGGCGACCACATCATCCAGCGTGTGACCGACGTAGTACTGGATCTGGTTCGCCTGGGGCACAACCCCCGTTGCGTCGATGAGCGATTGGATCTGCGGGCCGTCAAAGTTGGAGACGCCGATTGCGCGGGCTCCGCCGGCATCGGCGATCTCGATGAGGGCGCGCCAGGCGGCGATGTTGCCCTCCGTGTAGTCGGCGCCGCACTCCTCCCACGGCCATGGCGCGTGGATGAGGTAGAGGTCGACGTAGCCGAGGTCGAGCAGCCCTGTGGACGTCGCGAATGAGGCTTTCGCGGCGTCGAAGCCTTTGACGTCGGCGGGGAGTTTCGTGGTCACGAAGATCTCGCTGCGGGGGATCCCGCTGTCGCGAACAGCCTTGCCGACGCTCTCCTCGTTGCCATAGCCGCGGGCCGAATCGATGTGGCGGTAGCCGGCATCCAGTGCGGCGCGCACTGCGTCATAGGTGATCTGTCCGTCGGGAACCTGCCAGGTGCCGAAACCGATCTTCGGAATCTGGACGCCGTTCGCGAGGGTGTAGGTGTCGGTGAGGATGGGCATGGTTCAACGCTACGTCAGCTACCCCCAAAGACGGGCTGGGCAGCGGCCGCCATCGACGACAGAGTGGGCGTGTGAGCGAACTTCGGCAAGAAATCTATCCCCGCAAGTGGCTCTCCGGCGGTGATGTTCCCGCTCCGATTGCTGTGACTGCTCGCGGCCGCACTGGCCTGCTGTCACAACGCGACTCCAAGCAGCCGACCACCATCGATATGGTGCTGACGGCCCTCGTGGGTCCGGCCGTGATGGTCAGCGCAGCGTGGTACGTGTTCTCGCAGGCGTTCGGTAGCTGAGGCGTCCATACGCGGTGGGGTTGCCCGCTTGGCGTTGCTCTGCGTGATAAATCGTCGTCGGGCATTGTCATAAATACTTGACACGAGGTCGCGTGCGCTTTACATTTGGCATGTCGAGTTTTCTTGACATGACCCGAAGGAGCGGCACATGCCCAACGAAGAGAAACGCAGCTGGATCAACGGGATCGTCACCGTTGCGGGATACGTGACCTACCTGGTCCTCGTGCTGTCGCAAGCAGGCTCCAGGCCGCTTGTGGACGTCGGGTACCAGATCCCGCTCTTGAGCGTGATCGGCGGCGCGATCGTCGCGAGCATCCTGCTCAGCATTTTCGCTGGCCTCGACATTCCGCGCGGCGTCACCCACAAAGACCAGCGTGACCGCGAGATCGCAGCCTTCGGCGAGAAGGTCGGCCGCTCGTTCGTCGTGATCGGCGGCATCGCAGCGCTGATCCTCGCGATGCTCGAAATCGACTGGTTCTGGATCGCGAACGTGCTCTACCTCGGCTTCGCCATTTCGAGCCTGCTCGATTCGATCACGCGCGTCATTCTGTACCGGAAGGGGATGCCCCAGTGGTGAAGCCGACAGCCGTCACGAACTCCATCCGCGCCCTGCGTTTCGCGCATGGCGAGATGACCCAGGCCGAGCTCGCCGACCGGATCGGCATGACCCGGCAGACGGTTATCGCCATCGAGCAGGGGCGCTACTCCCCCTCGCTCGAGTCTGCGTTCCAGATCGCCCGAGTCTTCGGGGTTCCCCTCGACGACGTGTTCCAGTACCCGGAGGCCTAGCCATGCGCGCGATAGTTCACGACATCTACGGCGAGGCCGATGTTCTGCAGGAGCGCGACATGCCGCGTCCTGTGCCTCGCGATTCAGAGGTGCTGATCCGCGTTCATGCGGCCGGTGTGGATGCGGGAGTCTGGCATCTCATGACCGGCACGCCGCTGCTGATCCGGCCGTTTCTCGGCTTTCGCGGACCTCGGCAGAAGGTGCGCGGCATCGATGTCGCGGGTGTCATCGAGCAGCTGGGATCCGGCGTCACCGAGTTCGCGGTCGGCGATGAGGTGTTCGGCACCTGCGGCTCTGGCTCCTTCGCGGAGTACGCCGTGACGACGCCGCGGCGGCTCGCGCATAAGCCCGCGGGGATGTCGTTCGAGGCTGCGGCGGCTGTGCCGATCTCGGGTGGGACGGCGCTTCAGGCGCTGCGGGCTGCGCGCGTCGTTGCTGGCCAGCAGGTGCTCATTATCGGGGCTTCGGGAGGCGTCGGCTCCTTTGCGGTGCAGCTCGCGGTGGGGATGGGCGCGACAGTGACAGCCGTGTGCCGCGCCGCGAAAGCGGACTTTGTGACGGGGCTCGGGGCATCCCGTGTTCTTGACTACGCGACGCAGCCGCTCTCTGCGGCGGTCGGGCCGTTCGAAGCGATCATCGACATCGCGGGAAATGCATCCCTTGCGTCGCTTCGGCGGCTGCTGACGCCGACCGGTCGCGTGGTGATTGTGGGCGGGGAACAGGGTGGCGCCGTACTTGGCGGCATGGAGCGGAACCTTGCGGCGGGGGTGGTCTCGTTGTTCGCGAAGCAGAGCATGCAGGGGCTGATCTCGCGGGAGCGCGGGAGCGACTTCGTTGAGCTGGCGGGCTTGATCGAGGCTGGTGCGCTTACGCCGGCTGTGGATCGGACGTTCCCGCTGGCCGAAGCCCCGGATGCGGTGCGGGCGCTGCGCTCGGGTTCAGTGCGCGGCAAGGTGGTTGTGGCTGTCTTCTAGGGCCTAAAGACGATCGACGACCGCCTGCATCAAGGCACGTCGGCGATCCGCGTCCCCGAGGCTTCGCAACTGCGGAACGCTCGAAGCAAGGTATGTCGACATTCTCGTGCGACTCTCCGCCGTCCAGAGCTCGCTAAGTCGCCGTGAGAATTCCGGGCCGATAGCGCTGCGAATGTCACGGCCGAGGGCGGACACTGCTGCTAGTTCAGCGTCATATTCGGCATCGACAAGTAGGTCGATATCTTTGGTCCAAAGACGCTCCTGGAGCGGAATCAGTTGAACGCACCAATAGAGCACAAGTCCGACGTCAGACGCGTCCTTCACATTCCCGTAGCTGGACCTATCTACCCATGCTTTGAGCTTGAGTGCGGCATAGCCTTCGATCGTCGGGACTCGACAATGCGTGTCCGCTCCGTCGCTCGCGAGGTCCGCGAGGTCGTAGACGCGAGACATTGCAAATACATCCAAAGGATCGTTAGCACGCCACGGCGGCGTCAGAACTCCCGGTGGTGACTCAATCCCACCAAACGCCATGATGTCGACGTGTATCCCGGCGACGTCAAACCTCACCCCGGAGTCTCCGATCGGGGCCCCGCAGTCAATCGTTCAAAACTTTGCCAATCGGTAACCGCGATTGCCAGATCTAGGTCGGTTGTCGACACACAGGGGGAAGGTGTGCCCGAGGCGACGATGGATCAGCTCGCGAGCTTCCGCACCGATGAGCATCGGGGGCTTGAGTGGATCGAGCCTCGGTCGGAGCTCATCCAACACCGCGAATAGCGGGTCCTCATAGCTGATGACATACTGCGCGCTCACAGGCCTGCCCGATATTCACGCGCAGCTTCCTGGACGCGTGGGTCGTCGGAACTCAGCAGATCGGCGTAAACGATCAGTGCAGGAGCTTCACCAGGTCGTTCGGATTCGGTGGCCGCCTCCGGCACAGTCCAGAATCTGCGGCGCACGAAGACATTGGGCTCCCCGTCGGCCCGCCAGCGGTTCATCATGATCAGCTCAGGGACAAGGTCGTTCACATACATGACGATCCTGGCCGGGCGGATCGCCAGAGATGGAGCCGATTCTCCGCTCAGACTGTATCCATCTCCGAACGTTCTCTCCGTCTGTTCAGCCCGGAATTCTCGAATACGGAGGCTCGGCCCAAGGAGCCCACCAAACGATGCCGCCCACCCATCGATCAGGCGCTGCCGTCGCGTGTCGCTGTCGGGCCAGAGCCCCGATTCATTGCGTAGCGCCGAAATCGTCGTTTGCGTCAGACCGAGAGACACTCCGGCGACACTGCTCACCTCCCGCAAGGGTGCCGTCATCAGATGTGGCCAGTTGAGCAGCGCAAAAATGACCTGGGCGCGCTTAGGGCTGTACAGCGTCTCGGTCGCGTATCCGGCAGACCTCGCACGGCCTTGGGCGGGAGTTTTCCTCCCTCGAACGTCGACGATCCAGCTGTCGCTTTCCAAATATGCGTTCCCCATCGAATCCGCGTATTGGACTCCACGTCGACGAAGTGCGGCGGCGGTCTTCTCATTGATGTATTCGGACATGAAGAGCGTTCGCGAGGGGTCAATCCCTGGTCGCTCATCAATTTTCGACAGCGTGAGATGCCGCTTCACCTCGAACGCGCGGGTTTCCACGCTTCCCCGTCGGCCGATGGTGATCTCACCATCTCCCATTTCGCCGGGAGTCCACGTGAACGCGACAGAGAAACCAAGGTTACGGATCGCCGCAGCTACCAGTTCGATGAGTTCCGATTCATCCACGTCTCGCTCCGTTCATTATTTGGTGTTGTTCATTCTAAGTGAACATGCCCAAATAATGAACAGACCTTGCCAGAGCCATCCAAAGCCGCCCCACGGCGACCCGTGCCACGATACGGGCCGGTGCACCACTGTGTGGAACCAGCCCAGCATCCCGCCGCCGTCACGCACTACGGCGATGGGGTGCACGCCGGTCGACAGTGACGCCGGCAGGGTGACCTTCACAACGCCGGTGGCCGGGACGACGAAGGTGCCCAGGTGGGTCGGCTCGGAGAAGACCCACACGTCAACCGACTTTCCGGCGTTCGCCTTGCCGACTTTGATCGAGATCGTGGAGCCCGCCGCCGCAGTGGCCGGCCCGGTGACGTCGTTCTTCGTTGCGTGGGTGAACTCCGCCGTCGTCGGGGCGACGGGCGCGGGCGGGGGGTGTCGAGCACTTCTGCGTGCTGGGTCCGAGGAGTTTCAGGGCGCGCATGGGGTTCCGTTCTGCGGCAGATGGTGGGTGAAGGGCGTCGTTCAGGCCCGGAAGGCGGTGGCAGCTTCTTCGGCGAGGCGGCTTTGCCCTGCGTCGTTGGGGTGGAGGTGATCGCCACTGTCGTACTGGCTTGCCAGTGCGGTCGGGTTGGTGGGGGATTGCAGGGCTTCAGCGAAGTCGAGGACTGCTGCGCCGTGCGGGTGGGAACGGATCCAGTCGTTGACGTGGCCGCGGGTCTGCTCTCGTGCGGGGTCGTAGCCTTCGGCGGGCGTGAAGGGGGTGATGGTCGCGAGGGTTGGAGAGATGCCAGCCGACTGGCACCTGCGGATGAGGTCCGTGATGGACGCGGTGAGGTCCTCGAATGTCGGGACGGTGTCGTTGGGGGCTGAGGGTGATCCGGGGTGTCCGAGGTCGTTGGTGCCCAGCGCGATGATGCTGTGGGTGACTCCGGATGTGTTCAGCACGTCGTCGTCGAAGCGGGTGAGCCCGGCGCGCCCGAAGAAGGCTCCCGCCCATCCGGCGCCGTCTTCGCGGAGCCGGTTGCCGGCTAGGCCTCGGTTGAGGAAGATGACCCCGGTTCCTTGCAGGAGCGCGGTTGCTTTGTTGGGCCATCCGGCGGCGGTGATGGAGTCACCGAGGCACGCGACGATGGTTTGAGCGTTCGCGCCCGAGATTTCGATGTTGCGCAGGAGGGGCGCGGGCGGCATGTAGCTTGTGCCGCCGGGGCCCTCCACCAGCGCGGGCGGCGGTGCAGGGAAGTTGAGGTCGCCGGCGTGATCGCCCCGCTCGGAAACCACCCAGGCTAGGCCCGCCAGATTTCCTGTCGCGTGCGGTGTGGGTTCAGGCAGGTAGAGGTCGATGGCCAGCTCGTCGCCCGCCGTCGTATGGATGTCGATCGGGTCGCTGGTCAGTTCGCCGCCGGGCGCCACCTCGGCGCTGAGCTCGCCGCTGAACGTCGCCTGGACAGAGGCGTCGCCGAGGACGGCGGCCGCGCTTCCGATGCGGATGGCTGTGGTTCCATGCTGGTTGGACAGAGTGAAGCGCACATGGCTGCCGGTGAGGGCTATAGGGACGGTGAAGCGGAGCGTCACGTCGTGGGTCTCGGGAGCCATCCCGCGAATGTCGGTGACGGCCTGAGTCCAGGCGGTCTGCCAAGTGTGGGTGTCGTGTGTCATCTGCGATGACTCCGTTCTGCTGCTCGATTCACGCTCGTTCATGGTCGAACCTGGATGGTTTGCTCGGCGCTCAGCCCGTGACGGTGTGAGGTCCACCGGTAACGAGCACATCCTCGTCGGCGCCGGGGATCCGGAGGGTTGCTGTCACTGCGTCGGGGACGGTGACCTCAAGGATGAAGGTGTCTCCGTCGATGCGCCACGCCGAGGTGACCCGACCGTGGGGGGTGTCGAGGTGCGCTGTCGCCCAGCTGAGGTTTCCGCCCGGCTGCGGGGCGATCAGCACCTGCGAGTAGCCGGGCTCGAGGGGAGCGATACCGCCGATGGTCTGGTGCATCCAGTGGCCGATCGCACCGAAGGCGTAGTGGTTGAAGCTGGTCATCTCTCCCGGGTTGATGGTCCCGTCCGGCAGCATCGAGTCCCAGCGTTCCCAGATCGTGGTGGCGCCCATGTTGACCTGGTAGAGCCAGGACGGGCTCTGCTCCTGGAGCAGCAGCTTGTACGCCGTGTCGAGGTGTCCTGTCTTGGTGAGGGCCAGGTTGATGAACGGGGTACCGGCGAATCCGGTGGTGATCCGGTAGTCCGCTTCGGCGACGAGCTCCGCGAGCCGGTCGCCGGCCGCCTGCAGACCGGGGCCGTCGAGAAGGTCGAAAGCGATGGCGAGTGCGTACACCGCGGCGCCGTCGCTGCGGATCCGGCCGGTGTCGACGAACTGTTCGGTGAACCCGCGGCAGATACGGCCAGCGAGAGCCGCGAATTCTGCGGCTTCCTCGTCGTGTCCGAGCAGGGTTGCGGTGTCGGCGGCGATCACCGCAGAACGGTAGACGCAGGCAGTGGCAACGACGTGCGCGTCGGACTTGGATTGGTGCGGGGCGTCCGGCGGCGCGGTGGGGTCCAGCCAGTCTCCGAGTTGAAATCCTCCGCCCATCACCCCCGTGGTGGTGAGGGCGGAGTCGATTCGGCGGGCGTACGCGGAGATGGATTCCCACTGCTGAGCAAGCACATCGACGTCACCGTATGCTTCCCAGATCGCCCAGGGGACCCAGCAGGCCGCGTCGCTCCAGAGGGCGATGAGTGAGACGGTGTCGTCTCCATCCTCGGGGGGAGGGGTGAAACCGAACGTCTCGTATTTGAAGTTGTTCGGCACAACCATCGGGATGTTCCCGTCGTCGTGGGCCTGTTCTGCGGCGAGGTCGAGGAGCCAGTCGCGGAGAAACAGGTCGACGTCGAACAGGTAGGTGGCGGTGTTGACGAATGCGGCGATGTCGCCGGTCCAGCCCAGTCGCTCGTCGCGCTGCGGGCAGTCTGTGGGGAGGTCGACGAAGTTCCCGCGCATGCCCCACACGATGTTCGCGTGCAACTGGTTGAGTTTTGGGTTGGAGCACTCGAAGGTACCGATCCGGCGCAGCTCAGAGCCGATCACGATCGCGGTCATGGCTGCGCGCAGCTCGTCGTGTGTTCCCTGCCAGCCGTCGACCTCCACGTAACGGAACCCGTGGAAGGTGAGCGTGGGCTCGAACGTGTCGTCGCCGCCGGAGAGGATGTACCGGTCGGTCGCTTGCGCGGTGCGCAGCGGGCGGGTGCCGAGTTCGTCATGTTCGAGCACTTCTGCGTGTCGGAGGGTGAGGGTGTGGCCGGCGTCTCCGCGGGTGACGACTCGCACCCAGCCGACGAGATTCTGCCCGAAGTCGACGAGTGTCTTCCCGGCCGGCGAGTCCCAGATCCGTTGCGGCTGGATGCGATCCTGCCTAAGAACTGGGGGACCCACGTAGGGGGTGAGCCGTGCGTGGTCGAACTCGATCTCGCGGACCCCGCCCCACCCGGCCAGTTCGGCACGGGGGCGGGTCCAGTCGCTGCTGATCGCCCGGGCGTCGATGGTTTCGCCGTTGTACAGGTCGTCGGCAAGGATCGGGCTGGGCCCGGACTGCCAAGCGTCGTCGGTGCTGACGGTCTGGGTGTGACCGTCTTCGAACGTGATGCGCAGTTCGACGAGCGCGGCCCGTTCGGGGCCGTAGAGGGCCGCACCGCCCGCGAAACCTAGGTGCCCGGTGTGCCACCCGTTGCCGACCAGCACGCCGATGACGTTGTCCGCTGCCAGCAGTTCTTCGACACTCCAGGTGGCGTATCGGACCCGCCATTCGTAGCTGGACCAGCCGGGCGTGAGCAGATCTTCTGCGGCGGCATCCCCGTTGATGCTCACTTCGCACAGTCCCAGCGCGGTGGCGTACACCGTCGCGGACGACACTGCGCCGTGGCCTTCGTCGAGCGAGAATTCCCGGCGAAGCTGTGGAGCGGAGCCGCGGTCGATGTCAGCGGTGATCATCCGTGCGGTGAAGGTCTCACTCATGAGGTGTGCGTCTTTCAAGGAGGGCGGCGGCGTGCTGGTCGCGACGTCTGTCGAGGGTGGGGTGGCGCTGTTGCGGGTGGGCTCAGCGGACTCCGCGAACGGGGATCAGGAGCAGCGCACCGAGGATGGCCGCGCCGGCGGCGATGGGGAACAGAGCGGCGT
The DNA here is from genome assembly GCA_035554115.1 of Pseudolysinimonas sp. Lineage (GTDB taxonomy): Bacteria > Actinomycetota > Actinomycetes > Actinomycetales > Microbacteriaceae > CAXTSE01. The sequence goes on from DATMIW010000030.1 coordinate 9,150, forward strand.
AGTTGTCGAAGACCGTGACGACGGTTCCGGCGACAGCGACGCCGATGGTCTGGGGCAGTGTGGTGGTCATGTTGATGATGCCCAAGTCTTTGCCGGCCTCATGCTGGGACGGCAGCACCTGGGTGACCAGCACGAAGTCGATGGACTGGTAGGCGCCGAATCCGATCCCGGTCACGAATGCGTAGATGAGCATGCCCGGCAGGGTTGGCATGAACAGCGGCACCAGAAGACCGACGGCCATGATGGCGGTGGTGACGTAGATGAGCGGTTTGGCCCGCCCGATCTTGTCGAGGACGACTCCACCGATCGGTGCGGCGATGATCATGGCGACCAGGCCGACGAGTCCCAGGAGCGGAACGACGCCAACGGCGGCTTCGCCGAGTCCGATGTAGTTCTGCAGCAGGTAGAACCCGTATGTGGAGACGGCGAAGTACCCGGCGAACAGCAGGAACCGGCCGGAGAAGACGAACGCGAAGTTGGGGTACCGGACGGGGTTGACCCAGAAAGTCCTGAACAGCGCACCCACGTTCCATGGCTCCTTGGGGTCATCGATGTTGGAGCGACGGTTGACGAGGGCGAAGATCGTGGTCATCACGACGACGAGGACGCCGAGGGTGATGTAGCCGGCGGCGAGCACACCGGCGAGGGTGGCCCCGAGGGCGGTGCCGACGACGGCGCCGATCAGGGTGGCGAGGCCGACCATGGAGGAGAAAATGCCGCGACGCTCCACGGGCACCCTCGTGGGGATGTAGGTGGTCGCGGGGGTGTTGATGAAGTTCGTCGTGATCTGCAGCAGGACGGCGCAGACGAGGAGGAATGCGATCGAGTTGGCAAAGATGAACAGGATGCAGACCCCGAGGGTGGCGACCGCGGCGCCCAGCATCCACGGCACGCGTCCACCCCACCGGGTGCGGGTGCGGTCAGTGACTGCGCCAGCGATGGGGGCGGCGAGCATCGCTGCGATCGCGCCACAGCCGACGATCAGCGCCAACGACCCCACATACCCTTCCGGGTCGATGATCTGCACCTGAATAGCCAGCAGCAGACCCGTGATCGCACCCCAGGTGACCGAGAGGGTCAGGATGAGCAGCGTCAGGGTGCTGAGCAGGCCGCGCAGCTTCAGCGTCTTGAGTGTTTTGGTCATCACCTCGGATGCGGAATCCAGTGGTGACGGTGCGGGCAAGATCGGGCTTGTCATAGCAATACTCCTTTGTATCGGCAAGGGTGGTGGAGATTAGGCCCGGAGGCGGTGGATGGCGTCGGTGACTTCGGCGTCGGAGATTTCCCCGCCGCTGAGGGCGACCAGGGTGGAGATCGGCATCGCGTTGATGGTCTCGTCGACCAGTCGGCGAGAGTCCGGGGGCAGCTGCTCGTACCCCTGCCAGAGCGGGTTGGCCTGCGCGATCCGCAACGCCCGGGGTCCGAACTCCTTGTCGATCAGGAACAGGCGCACCGGGGAGCGCTCATCGATGACATCCGCCGTGCGGAGATCACCCGCCAGCGCGACGGTGGTCGAGAGCCGCATGTCGCGGGACGATGCGCCGACATCGATGCGGAAGTCGCCTGCTTCGACAATCCACCGTTCACGGTGGGTGTCCCAGAAGGCGAAGTCTCGTGCCGAGAGGGTCAGCTCGATCCGGGCACTCGCGCCGGGCTCGAGGTGCACTTTGTCGAAACCGCGCAGCTCACGCACCGGGCGGGCGACAGCGGATTCGAGGTCGCTGACGTAGATCTGGGCCACCTCGCTGCCGGCGACCTCGCCGGTGTTGGTGACCGTGAAAGACACCGCAACGTCGTCGCCGTGAGCCTCTGCGTCGATGTCCGAGTAGGTGAAGGTGGTGTAACTGAGGCCGTGGCCGAACGGGAACGCGACGTCCATGTTGCGAGCGTCGTAGTAGCGGTAGCCGACCCAGATGCTTTCGCGGTAGTAGACGTGACGCTGCTCGCCGGGATAGTCCAGGTAGGCGGGGGTGTCGGTAAGCCGCAGCGGAACGGTCTCGGATGTCTTGCCGCTCGGGTTGACCACGCCGAAGATGATGTTGATCGCTGCGGCAGCGATCGCTTCCCCGCCGAGGTTCAGATCGAGGATCGCCGCGACGTCGGCGCGCCAGGAAGCGATATCGACGACCGATCCTTTGTGAAGGACGACGATCGTACGAGCATTGACCGCCGCCACGCGGCGGATGAGGGCGACGTGCGAGGCGGGAAGGTCGATGTGGTCACGGTCGAAGCCTTCCGACTCGGCCGATTGCGTCAACCCGACGAACACCAGTGCCGTATCCGCTTCGGCCGCGATGCGTTCCGCCTGGGCGAGGAGGTCATCGTCAGGGGTCTCGGTGTCGTACCCCGGCGCGTAGGAGAATCGGTCCTCGGGAAGAAACCGGCGGATTTCTTCCCGGGCGGAGCTGACGTGGCGGGTGATGACGTCTGAGCTCCCCCCGCCCTGGAAGCGGGGCGTGTCGGCAAATGCACCGACCACTGCAACCCGCACGTCGCTGGTGAGCGGGAGAGCGCTGTTGTCGTTCTGTAACAACACGATGGTTTGCTCTGCGACCTCGCGCGCCTTCTCGTGCAGTGATTCCAGAGTGTCCGTGTTGGCCGTTCCCGACGAACGAACGGCGGCGGCGTGCAGCGCAAGGCGTACGACCCGTTCGGCCGCGCGGTCGATGTCCTCGAGGGAGAGTTCGCCAGCGTCCAACGCGGATTGAATCGCGGCGGCGCCAGCGCCGAAGCTGCTGGGCATCTCCAGGTCGAGGCCGGCGCGGAGGGCCGCGACGCGGTCGCCGACGGCACCCCAGTCGCTCATCACGAGCCCATCCCAGCCCCATTCCTCACGCAGCACCTGCGTGAGCAGCCAGAAGTTCTCCGACGCGGGGACGCCGTTGACGGCGTTGTATGCGGTCATCACCGCGGCGGGGGCGCCCTCCTGGATGGCGATCTCGAACGCACGGAGGTAGATCTCACGGAGAGCTCGCGGGTCCACATCCGCGCTGACAGTGAAGCGGTCGCTTTCCTGGTTGTTGACGGCGAAGTGCTTGACACACGCCGAGACACCCGACTCCTGCACGCCACGGACAACCGCAGCAGACAAGCGACCGGCGAGGTACGGGTCCTCGGAGAAGTACTCGAAGTTGCGGCCACCCAGTGGCGACCGTTTGATGTTCAGACCCGGGCCGAGCACGACGTCGATGCCGAGCCGGGTCGCCTCCCCGGCGATGGCGCGGCCCTGGAGCTGGAGGAGTTCCGGATCCCAGCTGCATGCGAGTGCCGATGCGGTCGGGAAGCAGGTGGCGCTGTCTGCGATCGCGGCGCTGTGATTGCCGCCTTCCGGCGCCACACGGATACCGTGCGGACCATCCGAGACGGCCATCGAGGGGATGCCCGCGGAACTGAGTTCAACAGTTCGCCAGTAATCGGCGCCCGAGAGTAGTGACACTCGGTCGGACACGGACAGGTCGCTCACCAGCTCGGCGGCGCTGGCGAGCGTGTTGTCTGTCGGGGTGCGAGACGTCATTGACTCCGGGCCTTCGGTTATGGCAACAAGTTGTCACCGGTAACACCGTGTTACCTGACAATATGTGCTGATCGCGCCGGTGTCAAGCGCACCTTGGGACTGCGTGCTCAGACGGATTTGGGGGTGAGCAGTTCTCGCCACGACTGGATGACGAGCTTCATTGCTGCCGACAGCTCCCCGGAGAACTCGCCGTGGAGACCGATCACGAGACTGCGCTGCACGAGGCCGAACGTCGCGTTCGAAATCGCCCAGATGGTGGTTTCCGGATCAAGATCCAGACGGATCGATCCCTCGGCTTGGCCACTGATGAAGGTGTCGATGATGCCCTGCTGCTGAGCGCGCATGAGGTTGTCGAACGCTGCTTCATCACCGCTGCGCGTCCGGCCCGCGGCGACAAAATCGAAGAACGCCAGGTAGGCGAAATCATGCGGTGATCGACGGGCGGCGAGCTCGATATTGGCCAGCATCTCCAGAACCATCTCGCGGTGGTTTGCTCGATCGCCGGTAGTGACGGGCCAGTTCTCGCCCATGTGACGCAGCACGCGCTCGTGGGTGTACACGAGGGCAGCGCCGACGTCGTCGAAGTACTTGTAGAACGTCTTGCGGCTGATGCCTGCCCGGTCGACAAGGTTCGACACGCTCAGCTGTTCCGTGGAGCCGGCCGCCACCGCCTCGATGATCGCCGTCGCAATGTCATCACGCTGCTGGGCGCGAAAGGCATCCCAGCGATCCGTCGGCGCGGTCTGGATGGAGTCGAGCATCATTTCCTCCACGTGTTTGACGATTGACTCTAGCAAGGGTAACATCGCGTCACCGGTAACGTAGTGTTACCTACCGGTCGAGATCGCGATGGTGTGTTCTCGTCGCGACTAGGCCTATGGCTTTGTCCGCCATCACGTGACAAGGGAGTCCCATGAAAATCAGCACGCCCGTGCGCCACATCAGCCATCGCGTGGCTGTGATGTACCGCGGCGAGATCGTGGAGGCCGGCTCCACAGCAGACGTGACGAACAATCCCCAGGAGGAGTACACCCGCAGCCTTCTGCTGGCCGCACCGACGGCAGACCCGGACCGACAACGCGGCCGTAGGCCCGCCCGCCGCCGGCTTCGGGAGTCGATCCGATGAGCACGCCCGCAGCAGAACCCCCCACGCAGCGGTGGGCGATCGTCGGAACCGGAATGATCTCGCGCAGCATTATCGACGACCTGGCGCGTCTGGACGATGTCGAGATCGCCGTCGTGCACAGTCGGGACGCGGCCAAGGCGGCCAGGTTCGCCGAGGAGTTGGGCATCCCCCGCTCGACCGGTGATTACGCGGATCTGCTCGCGGATCCGACGATCGAGGTCATCTACCTCGCCACGCCGATCGCTACCCATCACCAGCTCGCCACCCAAGCGCTCACCGCGGGAAAGCACGTGTTGGTCGAGAAGCCGATGGCGGCGACCGCAGCCGAAGTCGAGGACCTCTTCCACGTGGCCACCGAACACGGGGTGTTCCTCATGGAAGCGATGTGGATGAAATTCAACCCCGCCCACCGCCGGCTCCACGAAGTGATCGCATCAGGTCGCATCGGCGAGCCCCGGAGCCTGCGCGCCTCATTCGGGGTGGCGTTCCCACAGGACGGCAGTAGCCGATGGCACCTCGACGCCGGTGGCGGCGCACTGCTGGACCAGGGCATCTACCCCGTCACGTTCGCCTACACGTTCTTCGGTGAGCCGACCGCGGTGCATGCCGTTGCTCGCAGTCAGCCCGACGGGCTCGATTTCGGTGAGCACGTCACCCTCGAATTCGCCGGGGACCGGTACGCCCAGTGCGCAAGCGACATGACAGCGTTCAACGAACTCTCCGCCTCTGTCGGCGGCACCACCGGCTGGGTCACCGTGCCCGCGCCGTTCTGGGTCTCCACCACATTCGCGGTGCACGCGGACGACCAGCAGAACATGTTCCAGACGCCGGAGCAGGTCCACTTCGAGCAAGAGGGCAACGGGTACGTCCCGATGCTGCGAGCCACCGTCGACGCCATCAAAGACAAGCAACTGCAGCACCCGATCCACCCGGCCGGTGACACCATCGCCGTGTTCCGCATCCTCGACCAGATCAGAAGCCAGATCGGGCGATAGACCGCTCACCGACCCGCACTCCGGTGGTCACCGATCAGCCGAACCTCCCGCGCCCCCAGGCGCTGACGCATACAGAAGGAATCTCGCAATGACGAAAAGCTCGTTCAACACCGGGTGGACCGTGCGACCCAAGGTGAGCATCTTCTCCGAGCTGGCCGGGACGAGCGACGCCACTCACGCATCGACCTCACCGTCGGCCCCGCCAACACCTCGGCTGGCGCAACCGACGGCACCCGCCCCGCAGACAGGTGATCCCTCGACGTCGACCTCGTCACCCATTCACTAGGAAGAAGTCACCATGAGCTATACAAGCCCCCAGTCCCTGGCCGGCAAAGTCATCATCGTCACCGGTGCCAGCCGAGGAGTCGGCAGGGGCATCGCCCGAGCACTGTCCAAGAACGGCGCGCACCTCGCGCTCACCGACGTGGTGGGCGAGGCTCTCGACAGCGCCGCCGACGAGATGCGCAGCTTCGGCGCAGAGGTCGTATCTGTGCAAGCCGACCTCACCCACAGCGAGGCGCCGCAAGCGATCGTTGACGTTACGATCGACCACTTCGGTCGCCTCGACGGCCTGGTGAACAACGCCATTTGGATCAACAGCCCCACACCATTCATCGACCAGACAGACGAGACCTTCACCCGCATCTCCGACACCGGACCCCGCGCAACATTCGCCCTCATGAAAGCCGCTCACCCGCATCTCGTCGCCGCCGGGGGCGGCTCGATCGTCAACCTCGGATCCGGCGCCGGGGCGGCGGGCGAAGAAGGTTTCGCCGCCTACGGTGCTGCGAAAGAATCCATTCGCGGGCTTACCAAAGTCGCCGCGCTCGAGTGGGGCGCAGATCGCATTCGCGTCAACGTGGTGCTTCCATTCGCAAACTCAGAAGGCGCACTCGCGTGGGAGAAATACGACCCCGACGCCTTCGCCCGAGCCATGGCCGCAAACCCCATGCGACGAATCGGCGACACCGAAAAGGATGTGGGCGCCGTCGTGTCCTTCCTTCTCGGCGACGACTCCACATACCTCACCGCACAGTCCATCCACATCTCCGGCGGCGCCGGAACATTCCGCTGAGCTCCATCCGCAGCTCTGTGCCAGATTCCGGTCGACAAGGCTGCCAACCAACAGAAACTCGACGGACTCTCCGCCCCTCGGACCCGACGACGCAGCCTACTTCCTGGACATGGCGCGCCAGCTCGCCGCCGCCACGAAGCAAGCCACTCAAAAGGCTGGCGCGGAACCCATCGAACTGTCCACAATCAGCAAGAACCACGACGCATGCGCACGGGTCCCGCGGGTCACCGGATGGAAGTTCGGCGATACCCCCGGCGCGACCGGAGCGTACCACCCCAACGCGCTCGGCCAGGCCGCCGCTGCAGCCCTCCTTGTCGCAAAGGTCAAGAGCACTCAGTGGCGTAACTAAATCCGCCCGGGAGAGAGGCGACTGCGCCGGGATCTTGCCACCGGCTGTGCCGCGGAAAGCGGGCGAGCGACTTGATGTTCGACGGCGTCAACGGTGGGCGGCTTACCAACCATAATGCGCGCCGCGGTGTCGACTGGGAGACGCTTCGCGAGGCCATCGGGCGACCCGACCTGCGGATCCACGACCTCCGGCACACCTTCGCGACCATCCTGTTCGATGCCGGCGCAGCCCTCAACGACGCGCTCAGGAGCGAAGCCGGCGAACCATCGCAGCGAACCAGGCGGCGGACCCCGGCGGATCTTAATGGCACATTAATCCCCGGCGGAATCACCCGCTGACACGAGAAAACCCCCGGTTACCCGGGGTTTCACTGGGCATCGACCCGGTGACCTTTCGATTTTCAGTCGTGAGGTCACGCCGCGACTCTTGGCAAGCATGGCTCAGCCGCCGAAGACTCATCGGATTAGTTATGCGCTACCCCGCAGCCCGCTCCAGCACCAGCTCGCGCACGCGCCCCGCGTCGGCGGAACCTTTCATCGCCTTCATGACCGCACCGATGATTGCGCCGGCGGCCTGGACTTTTCCGTCGCGGATCTTCTCCAACACATCGGGTTGGGCGGCCAGGGCCTCGTCGATGGCGGCGATGAGAGCCCCGTCGTCGCTGACGACCTGCAGCCCGCGGGCGGCGACCACCTCATCCGGGCGTCCTTCACCGGCGATGACACCCTCGATCACCTGGCGGGCGAGTTTGTCGTTGATGACACCGGTCTCGACGAGGGCGATGAGTTCGGAGACGTGAAGCGGGCTGATCAGGGAGGCGGGTTCCACATCCCGTGCGTTGGCGAGGCGGGCGATTTCGCCGGTCCACCATTTGCGGGCCTGCTGGGGGGATGCGCCCGCGGCGACGGTCTCGACAAGCTCGGTCAGGAGTCCCGAGTTCTGCACGTCGCGGAACTCCAGATCGGTGAAACCCCACTCCCCCTTCAGGCGCTTGCGCATCACAGCGGGCGCCTCGGGCAGGGCCAGGCGCAGCTTCTCGATCAGCTCGTGTGACGGCTCGATCGGCAGCAGGTCGGGCTCCGGAAAGTAGCGGTAGTCGTCGGCATCGCTCTTAGGACGACCGGCGGATGTCGTGCCCGTGTCTTCGTGCCAGTGCCGCGTCTCTTGGGTGATGGTTCCACCCTTCGCGAGGATCGCCGCCTGGCGCTGGATCTCGTAGCGGACGGCGCGCTCGACGCTGCGGAGGGAGTTGACGTTCTTCGTTTCGGTGCGGGTGCCGGTGGGCTTGCGTTCGCCGGATGCATTCGTGGCGAATGGCTCCCCCTCCTTGCGACGCGGCTCAAGGGAGATGTTCGCGTCGCAGCGCAGGTTGCCGCGCTCCATGCGCGCCTCGCTGATGCCCAGGCCGCGCACAATGTCACGGATGGTTCCCACGTACGCCTTGCCGACCTCCGGAGCATTGTGCTCGGTGTCGTAAATCGGCTTGGTGACAATCTCGACCAGCGGCACACCGGCGCGGTTGTAGTCGACGAGGCTGTACTCGGCGCCCTGGATGCGGCCTGTCGATCCCCCGACGTGGGTGAGCTTGCCGGCGTCCTCCTCCATGTGCGCGCGCTCGATGGGGATCTTGATTTCCGTACCGTCTTCGAGCTCGATGACGACGGTGCCCTCGATCGCGATCGGCTCGTCGTACTGGCTGATCTGGTAGTTCTTGGCGAGGTCGGGGTAGAAGTAGTTCTTGCGTGAGAACGTGCTGCGCGGCGGGATGTCGCAGCCGAGCGCCAGACCCAGGCTGATCGAGTACTCGACGGCGGTCTGGTTCACCACGGGGAGGCTGCCGGGGAGGCCGAGGTCGACCGGGGTGATGTAGGTGTTGGGGGCGGCGGATGCGGTGTCGGCATCGGCGGCCGGGCCCGCGGGGTTGGGCGCGTC